>JAFXPK010000032.1 GCA_017527905.1 Paludibacteraceae bacterium | reverse complement strand
GCTATCCCGATCCCGCGGGCAGGTTGCATACGCGTTACTCACCCGTGCGCCGGTCGTCAGCGGAGCAAGCTCCCTGTTACCCCTCGACTTGCATGTGTTAGGCCTGTCGCTAGCGTTCATCCTGAGCCAGGATCAAACTCTCCGTTGTATGAATTGTTTTTATTTAGCTCTAGGACATCCGTAGGTTGAAATTGACTTACTTGTAATGCTTTTCCTGTCTTTCCTTTTCGTCTATCGCCATTTCCTCAAAGATCTCTCTTATAGTTCCCCATCACTTCAGTGGGTCGTTTTTTCGTTTTGCGGATGCAAAGGTAAAACATTTTCTTTTTATCCTCCAAAACTTTTAACATATTTTTTTCAAGCCCTCTTGGCTTCTTTTTGTTTGCCATCGTTGTTCCTCGAAAGCGGGTGCAAAAGTAGTATCAAACGGAATACAAACAAAATATTTTGGCAACTTTTTTCACAAAAAAGACGAAAAATTTTCTAATTAACTGAAAATCAGAGTTAATTTTTTATGATTCAAAAGCACACATTATAGCATCTCGGGAGGAAAAAGCATTCAATCACACCTTCCTCCTAAGAAAAATGGTTCCAATTTTTATCATTTATTTGCAGAAATATGCACGAAAACAGAAATTTCGGTCAAAAAAAATGCCACGGACATGCCCTCGAATCATCTCAAAGATGGGTTACTCGCCTCATTTTTCCCTGTGAACAGAAAAATATCGCCTACCCCTTGCGCACATATAAATCCACAAAGCGTCGTACCACACCGAGCAAATCCTGCGGAAGATACGAAAGGGCGACATCCAACATATCCTTAGGAATCCCATAAAAAGCTTCCGCCACGGAGCCTACGATCGCACCCATCGTGTCTGAGTCTCCCCCGTACGACACCGCTCTTCTCAGCGCATCCTCGAAACTGTCAGACTGAAGGAAAAGGTGCAACGCAAGTGGCACGCAACCCTGACAAGTCTCGTTCCACTGCCCCGCCTTCGGCAATCGAGCCTCATAGTCCTCCCCATAGAACCGTTTGCAAATAGCCAACACTTCTTCCTTTCCTCCCTGAAGATGAGCAAGATGGTGAATCGCCAAAGCGATCGCCTGCGCCCCTTTTATGCCCTCCACATGCGAGTGGCTACACTCTGCGGACTTCTTCGCCTCCTCCATCACAAGGGAGGTTTCATCGAAAGCCCACCCTACCGCAGCGACACGCATCGCCGAACCATTGCCGTACGAACCATACGGCTGGGGGTCCTCGGAATGAATCCACTTCACGAAAGATCCTCCATACGCACCTTTCGGATGTGGATACTTCCTGCACCATTCTACCAGACTGTCACGATACGGAATTCCCCTAAGGATAGCGTCCGCAACAGCTATCGTGCAAATGGAGTCGTCCGTATAAGACGCACCCTTCGGAAACATCTCAAAATTATAATCCCTTGTATTTTGGAACTCATAGACACTGCCTACGATATCCCCTATAATCGCTCCTATCATATGCGTTGAATGCTTATGACAAAAATACACAAAATTCACAAATAAAAAACTATAATATTTACTATTTAGCTATTTACAATTTACAATTTACAATTTACTATTTACCGTTTGGATAATTTACTATTTAGCTATTTACGATTTACTATTTACCGTTTGGGTAATTTACTATTTAGCTATTTACAATTTACTATTTACCGTTTGGGTAATTTACTATTGAACTATTTACGATTTACTATTTAGGCATTTGGACGATTTACTATTTAGCTATTTACGATTTATTTTTTTCCGTTTAGGTAATTTGCCATTTAGATATTTACGATTTGGTGATTTACTATTTACTATTTTTTACCATAGATATAGTTTCAAAAAGAAGTATCTTTACAAAAAAATAGAGCATGGAAGACGAACTATATATGCGCAGGTGCTTTGAGTTGGCGCAGAAAGGCATCGGAAACGTGGCGCCCAACCCGATGGTGGGGGCAGTCATCGTCCACCAAGGGAAGATCATCGGAGAGGGATATCACATGAAATGGGGCGGTCCGCACGCAGAAGTGAATGCGATCGCATCGGTACAAGACCCCACTCTTCTGAAAGAGTCCACCATTTACGTAAGCCTGGAGCCCTGTTCCCACTACGGGAAGACTCCGCCATGCGCCAAACTCATTCTAGAGAAAGGCATACCGGAAGTTGTCGTATCGAACAAGGACCCCTTCCCTGAAGTGAGCGGCAGAGGAATACGGATGCTGCAGGAGGGAGGCGTGAAAGTACGCACAGGTCTGCTGGAAGAGGAAGGTTGGCTAGTCAACCGCCGCTTCTTCACCTTCCACGAGCAGAAACGTCCGTTCGTCATCCTGAAATGGGCGCAGAGCGAAGACGGCTTCATGGACCAGCCCAGAGGAAACGGGCAGGCCGCCTACCGATTCTCCAACGAAACGACGCAACGGATCTCGCATCAACTGAGGGCGAACGAAGCCGCCATCCTTGTAGGGACACGCACCGCACTGCTGGACAACCCCTCGCTGACGGTTCGCCACGTCATTGGCAACAACCCGACCCGCATCCTCATAGACAGGAGATTAAGCGTGCCAAACGACTACCACCTATACGACGGAGAAGCGCCGACCCTCGTCTTCACGGAAACGGAACCAACCTTCAGCGCACCGAACACGGAATTCGTCAACACATCATTTGAGGAAGGCAAACTGCACGTTCCTACCCTACTGCACGAACTATACGAGAGGAACCTGCAATCCCTCATCGTCGAGGGAGGAAGCGCCACCCTGCATTCATTCATCGAAAGCGGACTATGGGACGAGATGCATGTGGAAGTCGTGGCGGGGCTCCAACTCAAGGAAGGGACAGCAGCCCCAGAACGCACAGGCAAACTTTTCGAACAGGTGGGCGAAGGGAACAACATCGTCTACCGATACCGGAAAGAGCGATAACAAACACACAATAAGCAAGAAATATTTCCAATGTTCAGATGCGGGTCGGGATGATCCGTGTCTGAATATATATACCTTACTATAAAGAAAAATATCGCATGGACACCAGTCCGAAATCCGTACTTGACGCTCGTCAATATAATTAAGAACCATTCCCTTGCGTTTTCAAAAATAAATCATTATACTTGTAATATAACCCTTCGGGGTGATACGGAATGAATTCGTTTGCAAATAGTTCTACCAGCAGAGAAGAGCAGTGTTAATAGGCTGACCATTAGATGAAAGGAACTAAACGAAAAGAAGTATGTCAATTATGTGATGGTGTGTATGGTATGTATGGAGTGTATGATGTGTACGGTATGTCATAAGAAATCCAGGAGTAGCCATATTAAAACGTAAGTGAATTAAGAAACAATAATATTAACCTAAATTCTACGACCATGAAACATTTATTCTCAATGGCAGTCGCATTGTTCATGACTGCAACAAGTTTTGCACAGGTAGTAAGTGAGGCGATATCCGCCACGCTTCAAAGAGGAGAATCCACCACTGTCTATTACGGCACGGATGCCTTGAAACAGGCGTTGGATGACGCCGAAGACGGGAACATCATCACCCTCTCCTCAGGAACATTCAGCACACCGGCCAACTTCAACAAGTCCGTCAGGATCTACGGAGCAGGCTATGAGGACGACACGCTGACAGGAGTTGCCCGCACCTTCTTAGCAGGAGGAGTCACAATGAATGGTTTGGAGGGACAACATCCGGACTACTTCTACATGGAGGGAGTTTGGATCAACGGAGAGGTGAACATCAACAAATTGGAGACCGACACGCTTATCCAAGGCACCAAATTCGTCAAGTGCCGCATGGGAACAATCTACATGAGAAGCAACTCGGATGCGACCATTTTCCGACAGTGTTACATAAACGGATACATTGATGGATACAATTCCATAGCAACAGGTTTTATAATCCAAAATTGCTATGTATCACATCGAGTATATAAGTTTGACACCAAAAGTGCAGTTTTGGTCGATCATTGCGTATTGTCTTATGACGACTATAGCCATGGACCATATCTCTTTAAAAATTCCATCATTAACAACTGGCTTGATTTAGGAGCGACCGCCGTCAACTGCGTCGGATATCAAAGAGGGCTATCCAACGACAACCAAAACACATTGGTCAACTGCTACACCGACTATTCCAAATGGGCTGACTATTTAGCATCCATCTTTGCCGATGGGCAAGGGAATCTCAACTACACACTAGACGGCACCTCAATACCAAGAAGATGGGAAATTGCCAACCCTGATGTTTTCATAGGTGATGACGGCACCGCAGTGGGACCTGCAGGAGGAGACTACCCTTGGGACAAGATTCCTTCCACGCCACGCATCATCAGCAGCAAGATCGCCAACAAGACAGTCGGCGGCAAGCTGCACGTGACCGTCAAGGCTGAAGCGAGACCAGTAACCGAGTAACCACTTAACAGAGACAGACAATGAACAGATCAAAACACATAGGACTGTCCTTGCTGGCATTGCTCTGTTGCATCCTTGCGACGGCGAGTGAACCCGTCACAAAGTATGAATACTGGCTTGACCAGCGGTTTGACAGTCGACAAACCATAACAGACCTGACGGAGGGTTCTTGGGATACCCAGTTGGATCTGTCCAGCCTTTCGCCCGGTCTACACCGTCTGGCGATACGCGCCGGCACAGACGACGGGCGATGGAGCGCTGTTGTGATGAAGCACTTCCTCATCCCACAGGCGGAATCCGTGCAGGAGAACACGCTCGACAAGTATGAGTACTGGATCGACAAGGACTTCGCGGGACGTGTGTCCGGAGCATTCGATGAACAAGGCATCGTAGACATGGACATAGACTTCTCCAGCCTTGCCCCTGGCCTGCACAGCATCGCCTTCCGTGCCCTCGACAAGAACGGGCACGCCAGCGCAGTCGTGCTGAAACACTTCCTCATCCCACAGGCGGAATCCGTGCAGGAGAACACGCTCGACAAGTACGAGTACTGGATCGACAAGAACTTCGCGGGACGTGTGTCCGGACCATTCGATGAACGAGGCATTGTAGACATGGACATAGACTTCTCCAACCTTGCCCCTGGTCTGCACAGCATCGCCTTCCGTGCCCTCGACAAGAACGGGCACGCCAGCGCAGTCGTGCTGAAGCACTTCCTCATCCCGCAGGCGGAGTCCGTGCAGGAGAACACGCTCGACAAGTATGAGTACTGGATCGATAAGGACTTCGCAGGACGTGTGTCCGGACCATTCGATGAACGAGGCATTGTAGACATGGACATAGACTTCTCCAGCCTAGCTCCTGGCCTGCACAGCATCGCCTTCCGTGCCCTCGACAAGAACGGACACGCCAGCGCAGTCGTGCTGAAGCACTTCCTCATTCCACAGGCGGAATCCGTGCAGGAGAACACGCTCGACAAGTATGAGTACTGGATCGACAAGGACTTCGCGGGACGAGTGTCCGGACCATTCGATGAAAGAGGCATTGTAGACATGGACATAGACTTCTCCAGCCTTGCCCCTGGTCTGCACAGCATCGCCTTCCGCGCCCTCGACAAGAACGGACACGCCAGCGCAGTCGTGCTGAAGCACTTCATCATTCCACAAGCGGAGTCCTTGCAGGAGAACGCTATTGAGACCTACGAGTATTGGATCGACAAGAACGAAGCCGAGCGAGTCTCCGTGCCGTTCGCGGAGGGAGGCGTCATCGACATAGACGTGGACCTCTCCACGCTCGCGCCAGGTCTGCATAGCATCACTTACCAGGCGAAGGATAAGATGGGGCATTATAGCCCAGCGTTGACGAAATACTTCATCGTGTCGGAGGAGATCATTCCTGACGAGATCATCGCCTTCGAGTATTGGTTCAACCAACAGCCACGCAAGCGTGTGGAGGTAGAGGCAGCCAATACGGTGACCTTCGATGCGGACATCGACGTCGAAGGAGCGGAACCCGACAGTGTGCTGGCGGACTATCGATTCGACGTGAAGAGCAAGCAAGTCATCTACACGCACGATGTGATCTTCGGCATACAAGCCTTCAACCGGGCGGACGTAGGCTCATCGGCGGTCATTGACACCCTCAAGGACCACAACAGCGTCATAGATGTGCCATTCACCACGCTCCAGATCGAGCAGGAAAGCAGGACGGCATCCCCGACAGGGTGCAAGCTCCAAGGCTACCAGTTCGGTTGCCAGCCAGGGGATAAAGTCTATTGGTTCATGCAGGTAGGAAGCCAACGGATCGATTTCTACGACAAGGAAGGCAACGAGTTGACCGCGGAGGTGGATTTCGTTGACGAAGAGGCGGTACTGACCCTCACTGCGCCAAGCGACACCATCTATGCGTTGGCATACAGTGCGGCGGAAGAGGGGCTGGAAGACACCATCAGGGTGACCGTACCAGTTGAACTGGCCTTCGAGAACCAGGAACGCAAGTATGGAGAAGAGGATCCGACCTTCACCTACGTGACCAGCCGTCCGGACCTCTTAGCGGGCACACCTGTCGGCAAGACGGAAGCGACCGCCACCTCAGGCGTCGGGGAATACACCATCTCTCTTGACGAAAGCAGTATCAGCAACACGTTACTGACAGTGACGGAGGGAACACTCACCATCAACAAAGCGGAGTTGACCATCACGGCGGACGATGCGGAGATGTATGAAGGTGACACGATACCGAAGCTGACCTGGCAAGTGTCCGGCCTGAAAAACGGAGAAAGTGCGGAGGATGTCTTCAGCGTACAACCGACGTGCCAAACAGAGGCAACGCAAAAATCGCCTAAAGGGGTATACGACATCACGGTTGACGGAGCCGAGGCGGAGAACTACAGTTTCACCTATGTGGCGGGCCATCTATCAATCTCCACACCGACAGGCATCCTGACAATCAAGAGTGATGGGAAGGCGCCAGGAGACATCTACACGCTACTGGGTGTGAAAGTCCGTTGCAAGCACGAAAGCATAGATGGATTGCCGACAGGCGTCTACGTCACCAACGGTCGTAAGATTTTAATCAAGAACTAATTCAAAGCCAAAAGACTTTCTTTTCAGAAGAGGATATGTTCAAGGGAGCATATCCTCTTCGATTTTTCTGAGGATTATTTCACAATAACCCAAACATCCTACGGAAAGCGCAAAGGAAGAGCGTGGTTTTGGTTGCCTCGACGCAATGTTATGCCCCGAAATTCAGCCTACAGAGCATAAAAAAACAGGAGAAGCCTAACCCCTCCTGTTTTCCTTTATATAAAAAATCTAATTATAGATCCTTCGCTGAATCGATAGCCTTTGAGATGGAAGCGAAGATATCATCGATAGAGCCAACGCCCTGGATATCCACGCAAGTGCCCTCCTTCTTGTAGAAGTCGATCACAGGAGTAGTCTGCTCGTTGTAAGTCTTGATTCTCTTGGTGATGGTCTCCAAGTTGTCGTCGGAACGGCCGGAAGTCTTGCCCCTCTCGAGAAGACGCTTGATCAATTCAGCCTCATCAACGTGGATGTTCAACATCACAGCCACATCCGTGCCCCTCTTGTTCAACATCTTCTTCAAAGCCTCAGCCTGCGCATAGGTGCGTGGGAAACCGTCGAAGATGACACCCTTAGCGTCCTTTGCGGAATCCAACTCAGCGTCGAGCATATTGATGATCAGCTCGTCAGTGACCAACTTACCCTCATCGATGAATGTCTTGGCGATCTTGCCCAACTCAGTCTGATCGGCGATCTGCTTCCTCAAGATATCACCTGTGGAGAAATGCGCATAACCATACTTCTTGATAATGTTCTCACTCTGAGTACCCTTTCCAGAACCTGGGGCACCAAAAATAACTACGTTTTTCATTATTATAATATTTAAATCAGTTTCACTTTTTATTTTCCGTCATAGACCAACAGTTCAGGGACATTCCTGCCCAAGCCGTCGTAATCGAGACCATAGCCTAGGACGAACTCGTTGCCGATCTCCTTCCCCACATAATCGATCAGGAGCGGATGTTTCATCGCAGCCGGTTTCGCCAGGAAAGAGACGATGCGGACCGACTCCGGCGCATAACGCTGCATCTCCGACAAGAATGCCTTCATGGTCTCGCCCGTATCGACGATATCTTCCACGACCACCACATTCCGGCCCTTCACATCCGCCGGAACAGGCAGGACAGCCGTCACCTTGCCCGTAGAGCGCATACCCTCGTATGAGGTGTATTTCACGAAAGCCAAACCACAGGGTATGGTGATTCGCCGCAGAAGGTCCGTCGCAAAGAACACAGCCCCGTTCATCATCACAAGAAAATAGGGATTCTTCCCCGCCATATCAGCATTCAGGGCAGCCGCCAAACGATCCACGATGCAGGAGATATCCTCCTTGGAGAGCATCTCGACAAAATTTTTATCCTTTACCTTCATCATCTTTCAATTTTCAGCATTCTTCTGTAACGCGAATTTAATAAAAATGGAGGAAAAACAACGTACAAATATTAGCAGTCCATTTCCTTTCATCCGCAACATTTTTTTCCATCCTTCAACTCCACCTTATACCGCTAGCCATCACGCATCATTCCTGTGGTTTCATGACCACTTCAATCCTATTGTTTTGCTCACGCAACCATTTGAGTGTGTCGCGCAGCTCGTCACGTGTAATGGACTCCAGCGTGCTAAGATAATCCTTGGCGAGGTCCTCATGGTCGTTGTAGTAAGCGACCATCGCGTTCAGCTGCCAGTTGTTCTCCTTCTGGTTCTCGGTGAACTTGTTCTTCAGGTTCAGCACCGCCTTGTTGAAGTCTACCTCCTTCGGACCTTCGACGATGAAGGAATCCACCTCCGAGTAGACTATCTTCTGGAGCTTCTCGTACATCTCCGGATCGGTATCGTAGCGCATCTGCAGGGAAGCATACTCGACCGGTTTCTTGGAGAGCGAGCCACGCACGGATACGCCGTAAGTGCCTCCCTCGTTCTCACGCATCGACTCGAAGTAGCGGATATCCAATATATCCCCGATGAGTTGCATGATTAGTCTGTTTCTCAATGTATAGCGCATTTCAGCTCCATAGACGACGAAGCTGGACGTCTTCTTGATCTCCAACTCCCTGGAGAAGGTGTTGTTGACGACTCCGTTTGGCCTGCGTATCTGACGGTCGACCCATTGCTCCTCCTTCATCTTCTTTTGGACAGGAATACCACCGAGGTAACGGGTGATAGGTTCCTTGATCTTCGCCAAGTCCACATTGCCGACGATGAAGACGGTGAAATCTTTCGGGTCCAGGAATCTGCGGGTGAAGATGTCCAGGGAAGTCTTCTGGTTCACCTGCTCCAGTTGTTTCAGACCGAATGGTGAGGTTCGTTCGTGATGTCCGTTCACCGTCACCTGCACGGAGTCGCTGAAGGTTCGGCTAGGATCCTTGTCAGCATTCACCAAGACAGTGTGGTATTGGTTGATCAACGCCTGATAGCTCTCGTCGTCCGTACGGGTACCCGTGAACAGAAGGTAAACCAGCTGCGCAAGCGTCTCGAAGTCCTTGACGGAGGAAGAGCCTGAGAAAGACTCATTGTAGGCGCCTACGGAAGGACTCAGTCGCACCACCTTGCCCGCTAGCTTCTTGCTGAGGTCAATCGCGTTGAAACTGCCTTTACCATTGTTCTGCGCGACTGAGACGCAGAGGTTGGCGGAAGGCATATCCGACACGTTGTCGATCATGGACAATCCGCCCTCACTATAACCGTAAAGGATGATTTCATCCTCCTTGAGTTGCGTCGGACGGATGACGACGCGCATACCGTTGCTGAGGATCCATTCCGTCACGTTCTCCAACTCATTCACCTTCCGTTCCTTCTTCACCTTGCCCTGCTTAGGCGTTTTGCCGACAAGCGGCGCCTGCAGGTCATTTTCCGAGTAAGATTCCAGCGTCATCGAGGAGGTCTCCTGAAGCATGGCAAGCACCCTCTCCTTGTTAGGGAAATGGACGGACTCCTTCTCCGGACCCGTCATGAGGACGGTGATTTCCGGCGAGGACACAGCCGTCTTCGCATGTCTGTTAACCAACTCCAATGTGATGGTCGGCAACATCTCCCGTATGGTTTTATATTCCCACTCGATGCCTGGGATAGGTTCCTTATCGAGGAAATTACGGATATACTCCTGCACATAAGAACCGTTCTTCGTCTTGCCCCTTTCGTTGTAGCTCTTTTCCATGGCGCTGAGGAGACTCTCCTTCGCCCTATCCAATTCAGCCTGCGTGAAGCCGAAACGCTTCATCCGCTCGCCCTCCGCCAAGAGTGCGGCGAAACTCTGCTCCTCCTGTCCCTCGACAGGGACGGCCAAGAGGATGAAGGCATCCTTGGAACGGACGATTCCACCATATCCGACGGAAGCCCCCGCGAACGGAGCGTCCGCCTTCTGCGATATCTCGTCGAGGCGGTCACTCATCATGGACTCGATCAAATCCCTCACAACGGATATTTTGTAGCCAACCTTGCTACCGACCATTTGATCGGACAGCTTATCCATACGGTAGTCGATGCGAATGGAGGAGGTCTTCGCCTCCTTGTCCGTCAGAATCGCCACAACAGGTTCAGTGATGCGTTCCAATTGGTAAACCACACGTTTGTCAGGGTTCACCCGCTTAGGGATATCGGTCCACATCCGCTTGATGGTATTCTCAACACTGTCCACGTTCACATCTCCCACAATCACAATGGATTGCAAGTCAGGCCTGTACCATCTATGATAGTAGGCGCGCAAGGTGTCGTACGCGAAATTGGCGATGATGGACGTGTCACCGATGATGTCACGTTTCGCATATTGAGAGTTCTTGTAGAGAATTGGGAGGGAAGCCTTCCACAGTCTGCGTTTCGCATTCTGGCGGCTCCTCCACTCCTCGCGGATCACGCCACGTTCCTTGTCTATCTCCTCCGATTTGAGGGAGATGAATCCAGACCAATCGTGCAGGATGAGCAGGGCGGTGTCCACGATGCTCTTCCTCATGGTAGGCACGGACTTCAGGTTATAGACGGTCTCGTCCAACGAAGTGTAGGCGTTGACGTTGTTGCCGAACTGCACGCCGATGGTTTCCAGATAGTTGATGATGCCCTTGTCCGGGAAGTTCTTCGTGCCGTTGAAAGCCATATGTTCGAGGAAATGCGCCAGACCGTTTTGATTGTCCTCCTCAAGTATCGCACCCACATTCTGGGCGATGTAGAAGTCCGCCCTTTCGGGAACCACGTCATTGTGGCGGATGTAGTAGGTCAATCCATTATCCAACTTACCGTAACGGATGGCCGAATCCATAGGTATAGGGTCTAAATCACCGATGTTGACTGGTGTCTGGGCCATCAGGGCCGTCGTGCATAGAAGTGCGGAGACCGCACAAATGATTTTTTTCATGTCATCAAAAATTAGGGAGTCCGACGACTCCACCGTGAAAAACAAACGAAAGGAAGGGATGCCATTGCAACACCCGCATTCCTTTTGCAAATATACATAATACATCAATATCTACGGAAAGAATATTAACATAACATAGATTGACAATTTACTATTTACAATTAGTGCCGGGGAGATATTCTCGCATGATACTCTAAGAGGAATTGTAGTTCTCCGCCTAGTCTAAAAGAAAGAACCGTAAGCAGTAACGCTCCAAAACCTAAACACAACATTAAGCGAATGCGCATTTTGTATCTCTTTTCCAGTAAATTTATTATTTTTGCCGAGTAAACCTCTGTTTTGTAACACTTCACAAATCTAGGATTTGGCCCAAAAACAGGGAGACGTCGGAAGGAGCCGAAAATAGTTTTAACAAATTCGTTTTCACCCGATTAGAAAGAAAAATGAGGAATAACATATCACACATACTCACCATCCTTGTGTATTTCACATTTGGGGCGATTTGCACCGCACATGGCGCCGGCAAGGGCATAATCATCAATGAGATTATGCCCAACAATGTGAACACGGTAATCGACGAGGACTATAAATTCCCGGAGGGTTGGGTGGAGCTGTACAACAAGACAGACCGCGACATAGACATCAAAGGTTGGTATTTATCCGACAAACGGACCGATCTCCTCCTATGGAAAATACCTGTCCGCTGTGTTGTTCCCTCCCACGGATATAAGATCATCTACACGGACAAGATCGAGACGACGGTTTCCGAGCACATACATGCCAACATCAACATGGGCAACACCAACGGATGCCTCTATCTCACCCGTGCCGACGGGGAGGTCGAGGACGAAACCCAGAGATACACGGACGCCCCCATCAACCACAGTTACGGCAGATGTCCGTCCGACACGTCAAGTTGGGTATGGTTCGAGCACGCCACGCCGTTGCGGGCCAACTCGGACGATTGCACGGAAAGAGAGTCCGCCCCTGATGTTGAGTTCAGTGTCCAAGGGGGAATATACCACGGTTCATTGACCGTGAAACTCACCGCACCGGATCCGTACGGGCAGAGCATCCGCTACACGCTGGACGGAAGCGAACCCACAGAGCAATCCCCGCTTTACAGCCAACCGATCACCATCGACAGCTCCACGGTCATAAAAGCCAAGGCCATCAAGGATGATATACTGAGCAAACCCTCCAATGTCAACACCTACATCATAACCGATAGGGAGTTGCAACTTCCGGTCATATCGCTTTCTTTGGATCCGGAGTATCTGTGGGACGACACGCTGGGGATATACGTGGAAGGGAAAACAGGAGTTTACTACAAGGAGGGGTTCGGAGGCCCATGCAACTACAGGACCAACCGACGACGCCCCCTCAACATGGAGTATTTCGTCGACGGGGAAAGGGTGATCAACCAACTGTGCGAGGCGAGAATCGCAGGAGGATGGCCCCGTGTCGAAAGGCAAAAAGGAATGAAGATATTCGCGAAAAAAAGATACGGCAGCAGTCATTTCCCCTACAAATTCTTTTCCGAAAAAGAGTCCAAAGAGGAAGAGGGCTATCGATGCATCTTCTTAAGGAACGGGGGGAACGACGCCCAATTGACGATCATAAAAGACGCATTCCTGCAAAAACTCTCTGGCGGGAAGGTCGATGTCGATTACCAATCTTGCCAATCCGTCATCGTATACATGAACGGACAATATTGGGGGATAGAGAACCTCAGGGAACCGGACAATGACGATTATTTCTCCGCCAACTATGGTACCGAAAAAATTGATCTGTTCAAAGACCATGAACTGAAGGAAGGCACCCGTGACGCATACGATAATCTGTGCGAATTCCTCAGCCACCCTAACTTCTCCCATGAGAAGCTATGCTCCCTTGTGGATGTGAACGAATTCATCAACTACATGTCGCTTCAGGCTTTCGTCGGAAACTACGACTGGCCAAACAACAACTATGTTTTCTGGAGGGACAGGAACAGCGGGAAGTGGAGATGGCTGGTGAAAGACCTGGATGGCGGCTTTCAATATTGGCCTACCAACGACGAAAAAAAGGATATCATCGGGGTGAATATCAACCCTTTCAATTTCCTCACGAGAAGAGAGCCCTACTATGAACATGGGAACGAGGATTGGGCAACCTGGCTACTGGAACAGATACTGTCCGACCCCATTGTGCAAAGGAAGTACATAGAACGGATCGCCATCCAATTAGGGGACATCTTCCATAAATCCGAGCTATACCATGTCATAGACTCAATGTCATCCATCATAGCGGATGAAATCCCTTTCCATAAAAGCAGATGGGACATGCCCCAATACACATGGGACTCCTGCTTCGTCCATATGCCCCGATGGATAGAATACAGGAACGATCTCCTTTACGGGATGTTATCGGAATACTATTCCCTGGGAAAGACGATCCCTCTCACCATTAAATCCACTTTAGAGGATGAGGGAAAGAAGGGGAACTTGTCCCTTTGCGGAGAGCGTCTCTACCGTGACAGGTTTGACGGGAGGTGGTTCCAGGATGATTCCATCACCATCGAGGCCGCCCCTCAGGTGAATGGCCAAAGATTCGAGAAGTGGCTAGCCCTCTGCACGGACAAGGGTAATGAGGTTAACACCCAATATCTGTATGACTATAAGATAACTATAAAGACAGGTAAAAAAAGGTCGTATTCCTTCACGGCTATTTATGTGGACGATAACGGGGAATCCACGATCCATCCTTCCAATCGTGTCATCACCTACTTCCCCAACCCAGTCAAGGACAAGCTATACATCCGTCTCGATATGATGGGCGCATGCCTTCTGGAACTCACGGACGTCACAGGCCGCGTCGTCCTCTCGGAGCATGCCATCAGCGACATCCACACCATGAACATGAACGGATTACAACCAGGGGTATACTTCCTACATGCCGTGTCTGGAGAGGTGAAAGAAAAGAAAGCGTATAAGATCATCAAGCAATGATCCCCCAAAACGCAAGGGGAGGGATTCGTTCACGGCAACAATCATTTTTCCACAGGCAATCCACGCAACCAATTCATTAGCAATGAATTGAACAATTCCGGTTGCTCCATATTGACCATATGTCCACAATCCGGTATCGTAATTTGCTCCGCATTAGAAAGGAAGTTGAGCATTCGGCTTGGCTTTTTCCCCTCCAATTCTCCATAAACGATTAGCGTGCGTATATCAGGCTTGTTCCTTTTCAAGCTCAGGAAGGCCTCTTGGCCATAGTAGATGCGTGCGGTGACGTGCGTTACCTGCCAAGCTCCCCACTCCATGATCATCTCCGTCAAGGCATTGCGCATCTCCTCGCCACGGGAGCCCGCCCGTCGGATCAGGTCCTCCACCCTATCCCGCTTGTACTTATCCAAGCCTTGTCGCTGGATCTTCGCATTGCCAATCCGCTGACGTTCCCTCTCCTCCTTCGTCTTCGGGGTCGAAGGTCCTGGTCGGCCACAAATCTCACCAGCCACCATCATGCAGGACAGCAGCCTATCGGGATGCATCGCGAGCAACTCACCCGCCACGTAAGCCCCCATGGAGAGTCCGACGACATGCGCCTTTTCGATGGACAAAGAATCCATCAGCGCAATCACATCATCCGTGTAGGTGAATTGCTGGTAAGGGAACGGATCGGAGGACAAGCCATAGCCTCGGAGGTCAGGCACGATCACCCGGAAGCTGTCCCGCAGCAACTCCACCTGAGCCTTCCACATGCGTCTGTCCAAAGTATGCCCGTGCAACAGGATGACAGGCTCCCCCTGACCATACTCCTCGTAGTAGATCTTTTGACCTTTCCCCACAGAGATCTTTCCGCTCTCCGCATTCCCGAAAAGAGGAAGGAAAAATAAGCAGATAATGGCGAGCCAGCGATTCATTGCGCGATTATTTATTTACCTTCCTGGCGCATAGCCAATTAGAAGGATTATTATACCCAATACGGAAGTTCAGCGGACGCACGGAGTCCGTCTCGTACCGTTCCATCAAATCGGTTTGGTAAACATATTTTCCGAAAAGCTTAAGCGGCTTCATGTACGTGCCATAAAGGGAGACATTCCAATCCTTCAGGAACCTATACGGAATGCCGGAATCATCCTCTAGGATGGCCATGGAATGACCTAGGATCGCATCCCTGACCTTGGAAAAATAAGGCTTGTGCATCAGGTAAGAGGCGGCCTTCAGGTAAGTGACGACATGGTGCTTAGGCAAGGTGGCGTCCAGGAAAGCGGCGAAGGACTCCTTGTAGCTTCGGTCATGCAGGTTAGCCGACATGTAATAGAGAGTCTGTTCATGTCGAGGCGACTTGGATTGGAAGAACTTGATCTCCGCCAAGAACGGTTTCTTTCCCCCCGTAGTGTCCACCAACGTACCATCCTCGGCGATGTCCAAAAAACGGGACGAGATGATCTTGCAGTCTCTATGCGCCATCAGCATGGAGATGACAGGCAATATGCCATCGATCTCCTCGCTGTCAAAATCATTGTGCATGGAGAGCGTGCGGAAGAAGCTGCATTGCAGATACACATTCAGCGAAGAGGTGTATTTCTTGAAATAATTCTCCTCCGCATTCATCGTGGTGTCAATCGTGCCCGTAGGTTCCAGTCCGGCCAGGAAATAATAGTCCGCATCAGGGAATAAGGTGATCGGATAGAGGAAATCGGGACCGCTGAAAGGATAGAAGACGAAGTCGCACGAGTCGCGCAGATCCGTCATGTCCCTAGACATCAAGGTATCCGCCTTCCGCAAGGTGGAGGAACTGATTTTGATCAGTCCACCGATTTTCTTCGAGTAGGACTTCCACATGCCCAGTTGCTCCTTCGTCAGTTTTGAGCTGTCGCATTCGATACCCGCATAGAAGCGGGCCGCCCTGTTCACCGCCGTATCCTCGACCAGATCCGGCAAGACGGGTTCCTGCAAGGTGTCCTGCACAGCCTCCACGGAAGAGGTGTCCACCTGCTGCCGGGAATTTTTCCCTTTATTGCCCTCCACACAGCCAAACAACAGTGCCAAGCCCAAGCAGGCCAAACACGTCACACAATTGTTCCTATTCATTTGTCGCATATCTTTTTGTTAATCCAATATAATATCAAACCCGAGAAAATGGTGGCGAAACTCAGTATCGTCGTCCACGGGACATTATCACCGTCAGTGAAATCCACATAGAGCATATAGGTGACCGACCAAAGGATGATCGCCGCAAAGAACACGATCGGCCAAGGATACGCCCAAGTACGGTACGGACGTGACGCATCCGGGAATCTATGGCGATGGACGATCACCCCGACGACCGAAAGCAAGGCGCAAATCGAGAGGACCACACCCGTGTATTGCGTAATGGCCTGGAAAGAGTCCGAGAGGAGCATGATGGCGCTGACCAGCCACTGCGTCCAAACAGACACGTACGGGCAACCCTTACCATTTTTCTTCGTCAGGAAGCGGAAAATGCGATGGTCTTCCCCCATCGCGGCACCCACACGAGGTCCCACAAAAACCATGGAACTGATGCTGGAGACGAGCATCACTGTAATCAGGATGCCCATGATTTCCCCACCATTCTCTCCGAAAATATGCTTGGCACAGATCAGTCCGATCTCGATCTGTCCCGTCAGTTCCGACACGGGGGCAGTGCGCAGGAAAACCATATTCAGGAAGAGATACAATATCGCCACGAAAGCAGTGCCGCAAAGCAACGCGCGAGGGACCGTCCGCTGTGGGTTCTCCACATCCCCTGAGATATAGGCCGCCGCATTCCACCCCGAATAAGCATAGTAAACCCAGACAAGGGAGATGGCGAAGGCTGGGGAGAAGGCCTCCCGCAAAGAGAAATCGCTCCAACCGCTGAAGTTGGCCGCACCACCAGGTTCAGCGACAAAACCCGCCACGATGAAGACCACAATGATGAAAATCTTCAGCAAGGTGAAAAAACGCTGCAGACGCGTGCCTATACGCACATCGAAGGCATGGATCAAGGTGATGAGCGTCAACACGACCATGGCGAACAACTTCGCATTCAGCTGCGGAAATATATTTCCCAGATAAGAGCTCATGACCATGCACGTCAATGCCACCGGAGCAGAGAAACCCACCACAAGAGAGGCCCAACCAGAAACGAAACCCAATGCGGGATGATATATGGCGGACAAATAGTTATACTCCCCACCGGAACGAGGCATGGAGGCACCCAATTCACTGTAGGCGATAGCCCCACAGAAAGCGGTCAATCCTCCTATGATCCATATCAACGCGATGGTAATAGGATTGGAGAGCCCCACCAACTGGAAACCCAAAGAGGTGAAGACGCCCACACCCACCATGTTAGCGACCACAAAAGCCACCGTCGTTCTAAAACCTATCTTAGCACCTGACATACACTGAACGTTACACGAGTTAATGTTTGGCGGGTTCCTCAAAACACAAGACTATAGGATATTAAAATCAATTCGCAAACCCTTCCAAAACAATGAACAAAGATACACTATTCCATGAAAAAAAACATGTCGTTCACAAATATTCTGCAAAAATTACGCACAGGAATTCCTCCCAGGCAAGGCAGAAGACCATCCAGCTCTCCAAATCCACGGGATAGCAAACCATAAACAACTAAATAACAAACAGTTAAAACAGCAAATAGCCAAACAGCAAATAGTAAATAGTAAATCGCTAAATAGTAAATATACAACCTCCAAACAATTAAATAGTAAATAGTAAATCGTAAATAGCAAAAAGAAAGCGGAAGCACTTCACACAGTGATTCCGCCTCCATTCGTTCACCACACCAGAGGCAGGCGAACGAGGCCATGTAATGTTTATTTTTTAATCAACAAAGGATAAACCTTGCCAGCCGTGTTCATGAGGAAGTAATAGCCGGACTTCAGCTGGCTACTGTAGGCGTTCTCAACCTTCACAGAACGGACAAATCCGCCCTTCGCGTCATAGGCATTGTAAACACCATCCGGGATGATCTCCGCCTCGGCTTGCACATCATCCACATTGGTATCGTCGTCCGGCTCGAGGAGTTTGAACTCCAGTTTATCCAAATCGAACCAAGAACCAGTGATCTCCAGTTTCAACACATGGACACCTTTGGTCAATCTATTCAAATTGGTCTTCACAGTCGTGAAATCACTATATCCACCCGTTTTAGGCACTTCGACGAAACCGCCAGGCGTTCCGTCATCTCCTGGGATGATGAAATTATTATCCATGTACAAGGTGAATGAACCATTACTATTGTCAGAAGCGACGGTAGACTCCAGCTCATAGGTTCCGCTCTTCTGCACCTCAACGGTATATTCGATCCACTCGCCCGTTTCGGCATAACCGACAGCGGTGTTACTCATGTCCACACCCTCATTACGGTCACCTTTGTTTCTGTTCTGCTCATCGTTGTCATGGTAGGCGTTTCCCTCACCACCATAATCAAACTCCTCCGCCTCAATCACACCAGGGATTAGAGCAGGCGTACCGTTAAAAGGAAGCTGCGGCTCGAACAAACTGAGTTTCACCTTTGAGGTAGTATATTCCTTACCTTCCGCATCATAGCCGACCGCCCACACGGAGTGGGTGCCACGAGCGACATCCTCCCACAAGAATTCAGTCACGTCGTTGGCGATCACCTCGCCATCCGCATAGATCTCGAATCTAGTGATGATTTCCTCATCCGGATTGACATTGATCTGTACGCTACCCGGTTCAGAGTCTTTCAAAAGCATAGCGGACAAAGAAATACCCGTTGCCTGCAACGGATTGTCGCCCAACAGTTCCAGCATCTTTTCCGCATACCTCTTACCCAATTCCTTATAACCCTTCACAGAGAAGTGATATTGGTCGCCCGCGGACTCGCAACCATCCGAAGAGATGACATAAGCCGTCGGGATCACATTAGGCACATTCGCTATGATTTGGTTGTGGCCACTACAAGGGCCGGAGTGGCGCACCTCACCCACCAACAACGGAACCTCCTCGGCTTTCAAACCCACATCGCTCAATATGGTGCCATAGACACCCTTCAGACGATCCGGCCAGTCCGTCTGACCAGAGTTGTTCTCTCCCTGGTGAACCAAGATACCCTTGATGACACCCACCTCTTTAGCCTGTTTAGCCATCTCGATCATACGCTCATACGGGTTTCCCCCATAGTCCTTCGCATAATTTTTCAACCAATCCTGCGCCGAGTTCAAGTAACTTACGCACCTGTTCTTTTCGAACAACTCGATGTCACATCCGCCACAAGCGACGACAACGACACCCACACGGATCGCCGGGTCCAGATTCTCCACCAACGTGCGGCCGAAATTATCGACAGGGCCATAACCGATGTTATTGCCGTGGAAGCAACGGGCCAAAGGAGGAACCGCAGTATACCATTCACCCATTTTCTTTCCGCAATTCGAGCAATTATTCGCAGTATACAACCGCTGGAAACGTTCACTCACACCTTGTGTCTCCGAACTAGGCACAGTAGCGTTCCCCTCCATGTTGGATTGCCCGAAACAAATGTAAATGTGGAAATTAGGGTCCGGATCAGCCTGAGCCAATGCGGACATTCCTAGAAAGCATAGCAAAAAAGCCATACGGAATAGTTCGTTCTTTTTCATGGCATACAATGTTTAAGTATCACAAATATAGAACAAGTTACATCTCTAAGCCATGTACTTTTCTGTCAGATAATATAATAAATTCGGCAAGGTGAAGTTTCTATAAATTATAGGGCACATCCCCGCTCTTTCATCCAAAACTAGCGCCATCAATCTCCGCACATTCCCCCACTCCACGAATGTATACCTGAAAATCAGAGAGGAATCTCAAATGCGTTTGATTTTTTTTGGTTTGTCATTGATTGTTTTTTTACTATATTCGCGGTTCGAAATAGTTTTTTTTAGATTTTTTAAGATTATTAATATACTATTACAGCGACATTAAATGGAAAGGCGAGTTGTTATAACTGGAATGGGTGTTTACTCTTGCTTGGGCAAGAACCTTGAAGAAGTCAGAGAATCACTTTACAATGGTAAGTCTGGAATCATTTTCGACCCTGTGCGCAAAGAGATGGGCTTCAGGTCCGCACTCACCGCATATCTTGAAACTCCTGATCTAAAGGGTCAAGTAAGCAGGAATCAACGAGTATACATGCCAGATCAAGCTAAATACGCATACGTTGCCACGACAGAGGCGTTGCGTAACGCTCGTCTTGATCAAGACTATATCGACAGCCACGAGGTCGGTTTGTTATACGGAAACGATAGTACCGCCGACGCTGTTGTGAAGAGCGTCGACATCATGCGCGAGAAGAAAGACACCACGTTGGTCGGTTCTGGCGCTATTTTCCAATCCATGAACTCCACCGTCACGATGAACTTGGGTTGTCTTTTCAGACTGAAAGGTATTAACCTGACCGTTTCAGGCGCATGTGCCAGCGGTTCCCACGCGATCGGTTTGGGCTCACTCCTCATCAAATGGGGCTTGCAGGACTGCATCGTTTGCGGTGGCGCACAAGAGGTGAACCCATATTCAATCGGCAGCTTCGACGGTATCAACGCATTCTCCACAAGGGAGAGCGACCCTACCAAGGCATCCCGCCCGTTCGACCGTGACCGTGACGGATTGGTTCCTGGTGGTGGTGCCGCTACGGTCATCATCGAGAGCTACGAATCAGCTGTTAAACGTGGCGCACCGATTTTGGCGGAGGTTGTCGGCTACGGATTCTCCTCAAACGGAGACCACATGTCAGTTCCTAACGTGGACGGACCAAGCCGCTCCCTGGAGATGTGTCTCCGTGAGGCGCACGTGGACAAGAAGGATATCGCCTACATCAACGCGCACGCCACTTCCACACCTGTGGGAGACAAAAACGAGGCGAAGGCGATCGCTAACGTGTTCGACGGTTATAAGCCAATCGTAACATCCACGAAAGCAATGACAGGACACGAGATGTGGATGGCGGGATCCAGCGAAATTGTTTACTCCATGCTGATGATGCAGAACGACTTCATCGCTCCGAACATCAACTTCGAGAATCCGGACGAAGACTCAGCGAAGCTAAACATCCCTGCTAAACGTCTTGACACTCACTTCGATATGTTCTTGTCCAACTCCTTCGGATTCGGAGGAACGAACTCCACATTGATAGTTAAAAGATTCACGAAATAATTGTGTCGATGGATAAAGATACGTTTATCGAAAAATTGAACGAATTGCTTGCCGAAGAGTTCGAGGTGGACATCCAGACCATCCGCCCGGAAGCTACAATTAAAATCACTTTGGCGATGGACAGCCTTAGTTTCGTCGACTTGATCGCCGTCATCGAGAACGATTTCGGGGTCAAGATACCGGGGCAGGAGTTGAAGGAACTGAAAACATTCTCCCAACTCTACGATTACATTTACGAAAAGATTCAAAAGGCATGAGCTTGGATAAACCATTGTACCAAGGCGAACAAATCAAGGAATTGATACCGCAGCGCTTCCCCATCATGATGGTGGACACGTTGTACGAGGCGGACGAGTGCGACTGCCTGACGGGACTGACAATCGCGCAAGACAACATGTTTTGCGTGGAGGGTGAGTTCATCGAGCCAGGACTGATCGAGCACATCGCCCAATCCGCATCCGCCCATGCGGGGGTGAAGGCGAAACTGAAGAACGAACCTACACCTGTCGGATACATCGGAGAGGTGAAGAAGTTCAAATTGGTCGCCAAGCCTAAAGCGGGCGCTAAACTCCTCACTTCCATCCATACCGTTTCAGAAGTGCAGAATGTCTCCCTGATCAAGGCGGAGACGAAAGTGGACGGAGAAGTGGTCGCTTCCTGCCAAATGAAAATATTCATCAAGGAATAAAGGCCATGAAGAAAGACTCCTCACGACTGAGCGTGGATTACTCCGGCGAACCACTGACGAGCCGCATCGAAGTGAAGGTGCGCTTTTCGGAAGTGGACTCCATCCGTGTCGTGTGGCATGGCAGTTACGTCAAGTACATGGAGGACGGACGAGAGGATTTCGGGGAGAAATACGGACTCGAATACATGACCATCTTCAACAACGGATACACGGCTCCCATGGTGGACATGAACCTGCGTTATCTGCAAAGCGTCACAGTAGGCGACACCGTCATCGTGGAGACACGCTACATACCGACAAAGTCCGCGAAAATTATATTCGAGTACAGCATTTTCAGGAAAAGCGACAATGCTTTGGTGCTAACCGCCTCAACGACTCAGGTGTTCATGAGCAAGTCCGAGGGCGAATTACAACTCAATAATCCTCCTTTTTACGAGGAGTGGAAAAAGCGTTGGGGCGTTGAATGATTTAGCAATTTATGTATATGCTTCAAGATAGATACTTTACGATCAAAGAGGAAAGGAAGAACGAGTCTGGTTCCGAATTCCTCATCGCCTTGAACCCTGACCATCAGGTGTACCAAGGGCACTTCCCGGGAGACCCGATCTGTCCGGGCGTGTGCAGCATCCAGATGATACGCGAATGCGCGGAAGTTTCTTTTGGGAAAAAGCTCACCATCGGATCCATCTCACAATGCCGGTTCTCGGAGTTGCTGACCCCCACGAAAAACAAGGATCTGCTGTTGAGATTGGCACTCAACGACAAAGGGGACGGAACGGTCGGCGTGATCGCTTCCCTGTTGTCCGACAACGCGCAAACATCTTTCTTGGAGTATAAAGGGGACTATTCCCTGTAATGCTAAATGACATAACAACATGGCTAAATTCACAATAGCTATTTACAACTACTTCAAGCAACATAAAATCGTATTCTATGCGGTCATGTTGCTTAGTTTCGCCTTCTTCGCCTTCTTTGGCCAGAAGATGGTCTACGAAGAGGATATCACCAAACTTCTTCCTTCTGATAAGGAAGGGGACAACTCCAAAGAAATGGTCTTCGCCAACCTGAAGGTGAAGGATAAACTCTTCGTCGTGTTCAAGATGAAGGACGACAGCAAGGATGTCCAATCCCTAAAATCAGCCTGCGACTCTTTCTGCGAAAAGCTGATGGAGTCTGAGGTTGCCCAAGGAATGATCACGGACATACTCTACAAAGTGGATGCCGACCTCATCCAGTCGGGGGTGGCTTCCCTATACAACTATCTGCCTGTATTCCTGGACAGTACGGATTACGTCATGATGGACTCCTTGACCACCAAGGAGCACATCGACATGCAGATGCAGAAAAACCTCATGACGCTCTATTCCCCTATGGGGGCGATGCTGGGACAGGTAATCGCGCAAGACCCGCTCGCCTTGCGGGAAATCTTCGTAAGCAAAAAAGACGCACTGAGAGAAGGTTTGGGGTCCAACTATACACTAATCAACCAACACTTCTTCTCTCCGGACTCCGCCATCGCACTGGCTTTCATCTCGCCGAACTTCAAGACGGTGGATTCCAAGCAGAGCGCGAAGCTAATCGATGTGATCGACGAAGACCTAGAGGAACTTGCCAAGACCTTCCCTAATGTGGAAGTCTATTACCATGGTGCGGCGCCACAAAGCGTCTACAACTCCAGGCAAATCAAGCATGACCTAGTCATGACCCTGTCGATCTCCCTGCTTTTCGCGCTATTGGTGATCGGCATATGCTACCGCAACAAATCCACCCTGCTACAGATGGCGATACCGATCGTATACGGCTTCTTCTTCGCCCTTTGCGTCATCTACTTCATCAAGGGGCAACTATCCCTGCTCGCCTTGGGAATCGGTGCGATCGTCTTGGGTGTCGCGGTCAGCTACTGTCTGCACGTCATCACGCATTACAAGTATGTGGGCAACCCGATCAAAGTGTTGGAAGAGCAAACCACGCCAGTCTTCTTAGGCTGCCTCACCACGATAGGAGCTTTCTCAAGCCTCATGTTCACCGATGCCGAGTTATTGAAGGACTTTGGCCTCTTCGCCTCCCTGGCGTTGGTCGGAACCACGGCTTTCTGTCTGCTCTTCCTCCCTCAATTCTTCAACGAGGAGAAGAACAAGCGTTACGAAAAGGCATTCGAATTGTTGGAGAAGATCAACTCATACCCGTTCGAACGGAAAACGTACCTGATCGGCGCCATCGTGGTCATCAGCCTCATCTGCTTCATCGGGTCCAAATGGGTGAAGTTCGATTCCGACCTGACCCATATCTCCTACTACGATGATAGGGTGTTGAAATCACAGGAGATTCTGGCACAACACACGACAAAGGATTGCAGGACGGTCTACTTCGCCGCTGTTTCCGAGAACTTGGATAGTGCGTTGTGCTACTCGAAGAAGTTGGAGAGCGTATTGGGTAATTTGAAAGAGAACTATGGTAAGGTCAGATCCTTCGGCACATCCAATAGTATGATTTTCATACCGTTGGATGAACAGGAGAGAAGGCTCGACCGTTGGTACTCCTTCTGGACAGAAGAGAAAAAAGAGAAGGTGTTCGCCAACCTGAACGAATCCGCCCTCAAGTATGGGCTGGACCCTACCGTCTTCATGGAGTTCCAAAACATGGTCGAAGAGGAGCGCTCCACCTTGGTTCTGGCGGATTCCGACATATTGCCATCCTCCCTCAAGAGCAACATGATCGAATACACGGACGGCAAATACATGGTATTCACGCCTGTGAACATGAAGCTCAGCGACAAAAGGGAGGTATGCGACGAAGTGACCCAAATACCACACCTCGTCGTGATCGACCCATATTACTACACGAACAACATGGTGAAGCTCATCCACGATGACTTCTCCACAACACTGCTCATATCATCCCTCTTCGTGCTCATCGTGCTATTGCTGAGTTACAAGAGCGTCATACTGGCATTGATCGCCTTCCTGCCAATGGCCCTGAGCTGGTACATCGTCTTGGGCGTCATGAGCATCTTCAACATGCAATTCAATCTGATCAATATAGTCATCACCACCTTCATCTTCGGAATCGGTGTCGACTATAGCATATTCGTGATGGACGGACTACTCTCCGAATTCAGGATCAGGAAGAATGTGCTCGTCTTCCACAAGACCGCCATTCTCTTCTCCGCCTTCGTGCTCATCGTCAGTGTGGCTTCCCTGATGTTCGCCACGCACCCTGCGGTCAGGTCCATCGGAGTATCCACGCTGATAGGCATGACCACCGCCGTGATCATCTCCTACTCGTTGGAGCCGTTCCTGTTCTATTGGCTCATCAAACGTCCGATCGCCAAGAAGAAAGCGCCTATCACTCTTTTCAACATCCTGCATGGAGACATTTACTTCAAGCGAGGGAAAGACCACATGTCGCTCAAGCAACAATTACGCAACAACTACGAATACAAAGGATATCAAGTGGAGAAACAGCTGAACGAGGAGTTGGAGATCACACGCAACTACAACCTATTCAACTGCATCTTCCCGATAGAAGGCAATGTCTTGGAATACGGATGCGGATACGGATTCAAGTCCTATTGGATCGGCCTCAACAACAAGCATTGCGACGTGGTCGGATACGACAAGGACGAGGACAAGCTGCTGCTCGCCCAGCATTGCTATCTGAACAACGAAAGAATCAACTTCTCCAGTTGCGCGGACGTACTTCAGCAGCCATACGAAATCGTCATTGTCAACGAGGGATGGAAGTTAGAGGACATCAGTGCTGCGCTTGCGAAAACGCGCTATCTGATCACATACAAAGGATGTGAGAGCCACATCATCAAGACAGATTTCATCAAAGAAGACGAAGATGAACTTTATACGCTATACCGTGCCAAAAGGTTTTACAAATAATCCGAGATGAAATATGATGTAGTCATCATAGGAGGTGGATTAGGAGGTTTGGAATGTGGATACACCCTTTCCAAATGCGGGATGAACGTCTGTGTACTCGAACAAGGAGACGCTCTAGGAGGTTGTCTCCAAACATTCAAGCGGAAAGGAACAGAATTTGACACAGGCTTCCATTACGTGGGGGCACTGGACGAAGGGCAATCCCTCTGGCGGTTGTTCGATTTCTTCCAACTGATGGATCTACCATGGCATAGACTCGACAAAGAGTGCTTCGACGAGGTCATCCTGAACGGCGAGAGGTTCAAGTTCATATCCGGAAGAGCCGAATTCGAGGAGGCATTCGCTTCCCTCTTTCCGAAACAGAAAGAAAACCTGAGGAAATACATGGCGACATTGTCCGACGTGGGCGATAACATATTCAAAAGCTTCGACACGGCGGATGCCGTGGATTTTTACCAAAAGCCTGCGTTTATCAACTCAGCATACGACTTCCTGAACGAGACGATCACGGACGAAAAGCTCCGCAACGTCTTGGCGGGCACCTCACTGAAGATGGAGCTTCACCCGAACCTCCCGCTCTACGTATATGCGCAGATCAACGACTCCTTCATCCAAAGCGCTTGGAGGATCGAAGGAGGAGGACAACAAATAGCGGAATGTCTAGCGAACAGCATCCGCAAAATGGGTGGCACAGTACGGAACAAGGCCAAAGTGACGGAATTGGTGGAGAAAGAGGGTAAATTAGCCTATGCGATCGTAAACGGAGAGGAACACATTGAAGCGGACACATTCATCTCCAACGCACATCCAGTCGCCACGCTTGAATTGGTGAAAGAGAGCCAAATACTGAAAAAGATATACAGAAAACGCATCGCCGGCATCCCAAACACGTTTGGCATGTTCACCGCCAACATCAAACTGAAGGAGGGGATTCCGTACCTGAACCGCAACCAGTTCATCTACGAGACAAACAACATCTGGAATTACGCCTCCTTCGACACGTGCCACCGGACAGACGCCGCATTGGTAAGCTACCAGGTTCCAACGGGCAACTCGCCATACGCCACGAACATCGACATCCTTACCCCTATGAACTGGAAGGATGTGGAGCAATGGAAAGGGACGAAAGTCATGCGTCGCGGCGAGGAGTACGAAGCCTTCAAGAAACAAAAGCTACAACAGTGCATCTCACTTGTATCCAAGCATATTAAAGGATTGGAAGAGTGCGTGGAAAGCGCATATACCAGCACACCCCTCTCCTATTCCGACTATACCTCCACGTACGAGGGTAGCGCCTATGGCATCAAAAAAGACCATCAAAAATTGGTGTTCACCATGTTGACGCCCCGCACCCCGTTGCCTAACCTGCTACTGACAGGGCAAAACTTGAACCTACACGGTGTCTTGGGCGTATCCATGACCTCTTTCTTTACCTGTGCCGAAATTTTAGGGATGGATAAGATTAAAAATCTGTTAAAACTCAAATAAGTTTTGTAAAAATCTGTTAAAATCATATTTAATTTGTTAACAAGTATAAAAATCTTATACTTTGGCATATTTTTTGTACTATTTATAGTGTACAACAAAAAAGACATACCATTAGAATAAATTTCAATTCGTTTATTGAGTAATTCATGTTGCATCCATCAGTGCGAGAGCATAGATGGATGTTTTTTTGTGCCATCTCAAAGACGTCAGGCAAAAAAAATCCCCAAACAGTCATGCTTGGGGAATATTAATATCCACAAAAGAGAGTCAATCCAGCACAGGAACGAACTGTATCATTTCAGGCAATATGCGAATGAGATATCATGCTTCTTATCCTCGACTGTATTCACCTTGACAAGAATAATCAAACCCTCGTAGCCATTAGAAAGCGTGAACTGCCGCGTCTCACCCTCCTTAGACAAATTGGATGCACCGTTGTCGAACTTAACGGTGACACCATTCGCACCGACAATACCTTTCTCCGCATCCAGTCTCAGCCAAGCCGAACCAGACTGAGCCTCCGTCCTCGTCAATGTCTGATCGTTCAACAGATCAATATATGGGGCATCGACATCAACACGAATCACGCCACTATTCTGTTCGTCCAGATTACGGAACTTAATTCGCTGGGGTTTAGAGCCGTCCGTATCCGCGACGACTAGCGTCAGTTCACCGACCACGTCCGGCGTATGGACACGGATAAAATCACGGAACGATTCCTTCTGCACTTCGATCACCTGTCCTTCCGCATCCTCCACATAAACCGTCAAGCCTCCCAAGGAACGATTGGATTGCATATAAACATACAATTCATCCTCCCCCGCGAAATACAAGGTCCTACTCAACGGTTGGATCACGCACTCATACACGTCCTTTTTTTGCTTATCCTTTTTATCCTTATCCTCTTGGGTAGTACCATCACCCTCACCTTTCGAATTATCATTCTCCTCCTCCAGACGGTTTTCCATCCCCTTTTCATCATCGTCGTCACCACAGGAACAAGGCACAACCAACATCGCCAAAACAAACGTAAAAATTGCGAAACGATTCATTTTCCTATACACATTAATTATCCATAAAACATATTCAAACCGGCACATAAAAGAGAAATGTCCGGACTCATTTAGTCAGAGAGAGGCCCTCCGCCGCGGAAGCGCTATTAGGCTGAATCAGCAACGCCTGGTTAAATAGGAGCTTTGCCTTCTCCTTATTCTTCAGGTAATAGGAATTCCATGCGGAAAGTATAACAATATCATAATCAAAGGGGTAAAGATGCTCGACCTTATCGAAATAAGGTTCAGCCTTGGCATATTCACCCACATTGAAGTACATCAAACCACGGTAATAGTTCGCCTTCGTGTTGTTAGGATCCAGCTTCAGGATAGCGTCATACTGTTTTCCCACCTTGATCCAATCCTTCATTTTAGCAGCGGGCAACACATAACCGAAGCGCGCCTCCACAGAGGTCGGTCGCAGTTGGATAGCCTTGGAATAATACATGATGGAGACGCGATAGTTCCCCTTGCAATAGTAGAGCCAACCCAAGCGGAGGTTCACCGCATAGATATCCGCCTTCACCTCCTTCAAGACCTCGATGGCTTGGTCGTATTGCTTATTGGACTCATACTCATAGCTTTTAGCGAAGATGGAACTACGGGTAGGCTCTGCCGCGAAGGAAGAGACACAAAGCAGGCATCCCGCCACGAAGAGGGACGACACCAACCTTTTCAACTGTCCGCTTAGAAATTCCATTGTATACCTCCGGCAATAACATTATCATTCTGACAAAAGACATTCAGTCCGGCATTCCCGTCCACATCCACAAGGAAGAGATCCGACTCCTTCCTCAAATACTTGTAGGTCAACATCAACTCACAATGAGTATTCAGCAAGTATATGAAACGGGCGGAGCATCTGAACTTCGTCTCGCAGGACAAAGAATAGAACGTATGGCTCTCCCGCTCATGGGAATCGCAAAGGTTGCCATGAAGGTAAGAAACACTACCCCAAAGGCGGTTCAACAATTTGCCTCCGACCTCAACCTCGCCGATCCAGTTGCCCGGCAATTCACCCATAGGATAGTAATCATTACCACGCCAAATATACGAAACTTTCGGTGAAATATAGAGGTTCAAGTTCCCAAACGGATAGAGGCAATAGGAAAGGTTGGTCTGGATCGTCTTCAGCGTCTCCCCTTTGAAGAAGGAGGCACTGAACGTCCCGACATGTTTGCCATAGGTATAGGAGACCAGGCAACCCGCCAGGAAGTCCATGCGGCGATGTCTCGTGGAAGTATGGCTATACTTATACGTGGAGTTGGAAAGATTCTGCCAAAACTGTTGCGCGTATTGCGGGTAAGTATAGTTTCCGTAATATTGGCCATAAGGGTTATACAGATAAGACCACCACGGATTATACCAACCCATATAATTGCTATAATAGCTATACATGTTATTGTCATAATCGACTCCGTAGGTTTGTCCGCCCTGTGCCTCCCCGCTGCCTCCATTAGGATTGTTCTTAGCGGGTCCATAGCCCTGCCAATCCGGAAAGCCTTGCCAATCCGAAGAGCCCTGCCAGTAGCTATTACTTCCACCAGGGTTTTCTCCGCCGTCACTGTTCTCCGTTCCGCCATTTCCAAGACCACCCTGCCAGTAGTTGTTATTGCCACCTGGGTTTTCTCCGCCGTTATTGTTCTCCGCCCCGCCATACACAGGATTACTTCCCTGTGAGGCTTGGCCTTCCTCGCCACGTACATTTCCATCGGAAGTCGCATTAGGTTCCTCCTCCTTTTGAGGTGTTCCGGGCGTCATGTCCCAAGGGAAATTCCATGAGCCGAACGGGTTTCCACTGGAAGAGGCGGCGGCCATCGTGTCCAAGACGAAGCGCACTTCATCGTAAGACTCATGGCTGACACGAGCGTACGGCATCACCTTCCATCGGGAAGAGACGTTGAATTTCGCGGAGACCTCATATTCGACCCCCACATACTTGGACTTCAAGTTGAAATACGAAGAATTGGACCCCTTCATCTCGACAGGATTGGTTCTAGAGGTGATGCCCACATGATGGTTCAGCTCGCACACGGAGCCCACCTCATTTTCGACATCCACGGAAGCGAAGCCTCCATTGCCGACGAGATAGCGCTCGAAATAGATGTAGGAATCGTCCCAAGCCGTCTTGCTATCCGCGAAGAGAGCGCCTCCCTCCGCATAGATGGAAGAGAGCGGTTTGCTAGGCTTCAATCCGTACAAAGCCACAGAACGGGCAGGAACCCCATAGAACATGCGGTTGGCATCCATGGAACGGAGAGAATTCTTGTAGGAGAAATAGAGGTATTCATTGAGGACGGAATCCATCTGGCACATCCCGTACGCCTTCTCGAAATGAGGGATCGCCTCCATATACTTGCCCCGATCATATAGGGAAACACCCGTCGCCCGCTCCGAGAGAAAGACATTATACCTTTCGTCCGTCGGATCGAAACAATCTTCACCCCATGCAAGCATAGGCATAGCCAAGATGTAAACCAGTAACCCTATGAAAAAATTGTTCCTTGCCATAAGCTTTGTAACTCACAAAAATAACAAAACAAACCGACAAGACAAATTTTTAGGAATTTTGGCGTGAAAAAAAATGAAAGGACAGATTAGCCATCAGCGAAACAATCGGTGTATTGACTCAAGCAGAATCGCACCATCCGCAAAAATTTTATATTTTTGTTCTATCCTAAAACACTAAAAAAGAAAAACATTTCTAAAATTGAAGAGTCATGTTTAAAGAGAGTCTCAATTACATCATAGGGAATCCCCGCATTATGGGCAGGTAACCCCGTAGAGACACACACATTTTCAATTTACTTTTTATAAAATATAGATATATAGTTCTCGATTTTCAACATATATTCTCCACCTGGCAATCCTCCGACATTCAAAACACCATCCTCACTATGCCCTTGCAATTGGGTCTTTCCTTGCATATCCAAGATTTCATAATCGAAATTCTCTTTGTTTTCCACACGAATTTCTCCTGTTGTCGGGTTTGGAGAAATTCTTATTTTATCCGTTTCATAGGTTTCCACACCTGTTGAATTCGAAAAATAGGCCGTCACACCAACCACATCCGTAACGTTTTCTATTTTGAATAAACCATTCTCTGAAGTCAAAATTTCGCCCCGTGAGGTGACTACGCTGTCTATACGACTTCCAGCCTCAGGAACTACCTCTATGACTGCACTTTCCCCGAAACGGACAAAACTATCCTGCAAAACAATCCTTCCATTCCCTGCCACTTTAGGTTTGATACGGAAGGTTTCTGTGTATTTCACAATTTCAACATATTTCTTAGAATCTCTATTATACACTTCTTTATTCGGGTTAGGATCCCAATCTATCGGTATTTGCACCCAACTTATTGTATTATATTCATTATTGACACCCAAACAGAAACTTCCCCTTCTGTCATCTAAAGTCATAGCATTAAGATCCACCAGATCTGTCGTAATCGCAGAATGGAAAGAAGAATCTCGCCCATAAAGAGATAACATATAGTTAGGGCCTCCTTCCAACGTTTTAAAACGTATCGAATCCATTTCTTCAGTAAACTTATAGATTAACGATCCACATGCATCATAACCCAACACACAAATCCGATCATCCTCCCCAAAAGAATATGTTGGATTCAAGTCTGTCCACCACCAACTTGAATTTTGAAAAGGAATCTTATTCACATCTTCCACTTCCACATTCCCTGAGATTTTCACACAGGAACAGAGACTATTAAAATAAGTCTGCTTGGATGCGACGATCTCTCCTTTGCTGTTACTGCGCAAATTTACTGGCAATTTGTCCTCCGCAAAATGCCAATAACCCAAAAACTCAGGCTTATCTCCCGATATGTCACTCTTCACGATTAAAGATCCAGCCTCGGCTTCAAATGCCAATGTATACTTTCTATTTACGACGATAGAATCTCCTTCTGGATTCACATTATAGTCAGCCGCCTCATAATGGAACAAATTGTAGAGCGTATCGCCTATACAAAACAGTTCACCTGGAGTCCTCGACTCCAACCCGACGTTCGTCAACTCTACGGCATATGCATAGTCCCATTTTACATTAAGTGAAGCATCCAATCTAACAATGTACCGACTCCAATTCTTAGGGCTTCTACACTTGCTTTCATATCCATTTATTCCAGTAAAAGTCGTATCTATATAACAACCCAACAAATAGTCACCATTATCCATTCTCAAGAAATCTTTATAATTACTTCCTGGTCGAATACCAGTTGCCATTGACATAGAAAATCGATTCACTAGTTTCCCATCGACAACAGATAAATTTATATAATTGAATTCAGTCGTCTCCTCTCTCAACTCTGTCAATTGAATTCCATCATAAAAATATGTAGTAGGAGACTTCTGCCCCCAACTAGAGAATGAGACGGCGACATTCAAAACGGTTGCCCCCTCTTTGACATCCAGGATAGACAGCAAAGAGCAAAAACCATCTTCTTTTGAGATTTCTGAAGTATGATAGAAATCCTTGCACCATACCAAATCCCCATTCTTTGTGAATTTTGCAATATAAATACAAATTCTTTCGTCAGGTCTTGTCAACTTAGTTCCATCAGGGAACACAAGAGTTTTTCTATAAGTTCCTCCACAATAAATATTTCCTTCCGAATCATGCCTCACAAAAGAGACATCAACCCCATATGCACTCGTTGTCGCCAAACTTTTCAACGGCAAAGCCCAATCCAGTTCCAAGCCGTAATCCTCCGCCGTCACCACCTGCACTTCACAAGGTTCGCCTGCCATCAAGAATGGCATTCCCACTACAAAATATGTAATCAAAGAGACAAGAAACCGTTTCATCTTATTTGTCTTATTCTTAAATGGGTATTTCAGTTTTTGCGTTCTATTTTTTTGCACACAAAAAAGAGGCGATGCAAGAAACATCGCCTCTATAACTCCATTAAAAGGATTGCCTGCGAGGACCACGGAAATTACCGCGGGGACCGCCGCCCGGACGTCTCTCCTCACGAGGCTGAGCCTCCTTGATATGAATGGTCCGTCCGTCGAATTCACCACCCTCCAGCTCTGATATGGCTTTTCTGGCAGCTTCGTCGTCCGGCATCTCCACAAATCCGAAACCTCTCGATTTTTGCGTTTCCCTATCCAAGATGACCTTGGCAGAAGAGACTTCCCCATACTCCTTAAACAATTCACACAAGTCCGCATCCGTAACAGCGTAACTCAAATTTGAAACAAAAATGTTCATTAAAAAATTTTTAAAATAAATAAATACGTTCCGATAATGGGGAAGAGATGATAAACTAAGTTTGAAAAATAAGCCAAACCCACATTTGACATTCTAACGGCCAAAATCCAATACAAATATAATCTTTATTCGCAAAGAGTTGCTTTTCTTATCGAAAAAGTTTTATAACTTTGCAAAAAAAATGATGAGAACGATTCGCATTAATATTATTATCTCTATTCTGGCGTTGGTCGTGTGCCGATGTTAGCAGGAGAAAGACATGTTAAGCGCGAAAATCTGACACTCTTTCTCAACGGAAAGAGTTTTTTTGTTTTATATAGTAACGATAATGGAACACGAGTTAAGAAGCACAGTCTGCACCCTCGGCAGGAGAATGGCAGGAGCGAGAGCCTTATGGCGGGCGAACGGAATGAAGGAGAATCAGATAGGGAAGCCTATCATCGCCATCGCGAATTCCTTCACGCAATTTGTACCAGGACATGTCCACCTTCATGAGATTGGACAGAAGATCAAAGCGGAGATTGAGAAGCTAGGTTGCTTCGCCGCTGAGTTCAACACGATCGCCATCGACGACGGAATCGCCATGGGGCACGACGGTATGCTCTACTCCCTGCCTTCCAGGGACCTCATCGCGGACAGTGTGGAGTACATGGTCAACGCACACAAGGCGGACGCGCTCGTCTGTATCAGCAACTGCGACAAGATCACTCCTGGCATGCTGCTCGCCACCATGCGTCTGAACATCCCTACCATCTTCGTATCGGGCGGTCCGATGGAGGCGGGTGTCTGGAAAGACCAGCACCTGGACCTGATCGACGCCATGGTCAAAGCGGCGGACACCACCATATCCGACAAAGACCTGCAGGAGATCGAGCACTGCTCCTGCCCTACTTGCGGCTCCTGCTCGGGAATGTTCACCGCCAACTCCATGAACTGCCTCAACGAGGCCATCGGCTTCGCCCTGCCCGGCAACGGTAGCATCGTGGCGACCCACAAGAACAGGGAGAACCTCTTCGTGGACGCGGCTAAGATCATCGTGGAGAACACTTACAAATACTATAGGGACGGAGACGAAAGCGTCCTGCCGCTCTCCATCGCCACACGCGAGGCCTTCCTCAACGCCATGACGCTCGACATCGCCATGGGAGGCTCCACCAACACGGTGCTCCATCTCCTGGCCGTCGCCCACGAGGCGGGTGTACAGTTCCACATGGATGATATCGACCAACTATCCCGAAAGACACCATGCCTATGCAAGGTGGCGCCTAACACGCAGAAATACCACATCGAGGACGTCAACCGAGCCGGCGGCGTCATCTCCATCATGTCCGAACTCGCCAAAGGAGGATTGGTCAACACGAGCGTGAAACGGGTGGACGGTCTCACCTTAGGCGAGGCCATCGACCAATACGGCATCACCTCACCGAATGTCACAGACAAGGCGATCAACAAATACAAGAGCGCTCCCGCCCGCCAGTTCAACCTCAAGATGGGCTCCCAAGAGTGCTATTTCGACACCTTGGACACGGACCGCGCCAACGGGTGTATCCGCGACCTCAACCACGCCTACACCAAAGACGGTGGATTGGGCGTGCTCAAAGGCAACATCGCCATCGACGGTTGCGTGATCAAAACGGCCGGTGTGGACGAGAGCATCTGGAAATTCAGTGGTCCGGCGAAGGTCTTCCAATCCCAGGAAGACGCCTGCGAGGGCATCCTCGGCGGCAAGGTGGTATCGGGCGACGTGGTCGTCATCACCTACGAAGGACCTAAGGGAGGCCCAGGCATGCAAGAGATGCTCTACCCAACCTCCTACATCAAGTCCATGCACTTGGGCAAGGAGTGCGCCCTGATCACAGACGGACGCTTCTCGGGCGGCACGTCGGGACTCTCCATCGGACACATCTCACCGGAAGCCGCATCGGGCGGAAACATCGGTCTCGTGCGTGACGGAGACATCATCGACATAGACATCCCTAACCGTACCATCAACGTACGCCTAAGCGACGAGGAGTTGTCGAAACGTAGAGCGGAAGAGGCCGCGAAAGGCAAAGATGCCTGGAAGCCGAAGCGAGACAGAGTGGTCTCCAAAGCCCTAAAAGCATACGCCAGCACAGTGGCCTCCGCAGACAAGGGAGGCATCAGAATCATAGAATAAAACTAATAAAAGCAATATGTCAGACCCAATCAAAGGATCATACATCCTGATGGAATCCCTTCTGAGAGAGGGGGTTGACACCATATTCGGATACCCGGGAGGAAGCATCATCCCCGTATTCGACGCACTGTACGACTACATGGACAAGTTCAATTACCTACTCATGCGCCACGAACAGGGCGCCGTCCATGCGGCGGAAGGATACGCAAGAGTCTCAGGGAAACCAGGCGTGTGCATCGTCACCTCAGGTCCGGGAGCCACCAACACCATCACAGGCATCGGTGACGCCATGATGGACAGTACCCCTATCATCGTCATCACAGGTCAGGTGGGAACCTCCTCGTTAGGAACGGACGCCTTCCAAGAGATAGACATGGTGGGCATCACGCAGCCTATCACCAAATGGGCCTGCCAGATACGCAGTGCCGACGAGGTGGCGGACGCTGTCGCCAAGGCCTTCTACATATCGACCACGGGACGTCCCGGACCAGTCGTGCTGGACTTCACGAAGAATGCGCAGAACGAGCTGGCGAACTTCCACTACGAACGATGCACCTACTACCGAAGCTACATCCCCGCACCGCACGTCTGCCCCGAGCAGATCAAGGAGGCGGCAAAGCTGATCAACGAGGCGCAGAAGCCACTCGCCATAGTAGGTCAGGGCGTGGTGCTCGGCAATGCGGAGAATGAGCTCCTGCAGTTCCTGGAGAAGGCAGACATCCCTGCGGCATCCACGTTGTTGGGTCTTTCCGCCATGCCTACGGACTTCAGGCTGAACAAAGGATTCGTCGGCATGCATGGCAACATAGCGCCCAACATGAAGACCAACGAGTGCGACGTGCTGATCGCGATCGGCATGCGCTTCGACGACCGTGTGACGGGTAACCCGAACACCTATGCGCAGCAAGCCAAGATCATCCATGTGGACATAGACCCTGCGGAAATAGACAAGAACGTCAAGACGACAGCCAAGGTGCTGGGCGACGCGAAAGAGACCCTAGCCGCCCTCACCCAAGCCATCAACCCAGCCCGCCACGAGGCTTGGATCCAATCCTTCGAGCCATACGAGCAGAAGGAACAGGAGACCGTCATCGAGAAGGAGTTGCACCACGAAGGCGAGCGCATCACCATGAGCGAGATCGTACGGAAAGTATCCGACGCCACACAAAGAGAGGCCGTCCTCGTCACCGACGTGGGTCAGAACCAGATGGCCTCCGCGCGCTACTTCCAATACAAGCAGACCAGGAGCATCGTGACATCCGGCGGATTAGGCACCATGGGCTTCGGCATACCAGCCGCCATCGGAGCCAAAGTAGGCGCCCCGGAACGGACCGTCTGCCTCTTCGTGGGAGACGGAGGATTCCAGATGACCATCGAGGAGTTAGGCACCATCATGCAGAGCAACATAGGTGTGAAGATGATATTGCTGAACAACAACTACTTAGGCATGGTGCGTCAGTGGCAAGAGCTCTTCTTCCACAAGCGATACTCCTCCACCGCGATGGCCAACCCGGACTTCAACCTAATCGCCAACGCCTACCACATCGCCAACCGGCACGTCACCAAAAGGGACGAGATAGACGAAGCCGTGGCAGATATGCTGAAGGATGACCAAGCATACCTGCTCGTCGTGGATGTGGAAGAGAACGGGCTCATCTATCCGATGATCCCCGCAGGCGAAACAGTCACCAACATTTTAACACCGAAAGCATGATGGAGAACAAGAAACTATATACCGTGACAATCTTCTCGGAGAACCATGTGGGATTGTTGAATCAGATCAGTAACATCTTCACGCGCAGGGGGTTGAACATCGAGACACTCTCCGTGTCACCCTCCGCCATCGAAGGCATACACAAGTTCACCGTCACCAGTTTCTCCGACCTGGACACCATAGAGAAGGTCGTGAAACAAATCGACAAGAGGGTGGACATCATCAAATCGTTCTACAACACGGACGAAGAGCTTGTCTACCAGGAGATCGCCCTCTACAAGGTGGCGACCGACCAGTTCCTCGCCTTAGGCTCCATCGAAGAGTTGATACGCAAATACAACATACGCATCCTCGAGATGACCACCAACTGCGTAGTGCTCGAAAAGACAGGACATTACGACGAGACACAGGGGCTTTTCGAGGAGTTGAGCGAGAAACTCACCATCCTGCAATTCATCCGTTCAGGACGAATCGCCATCAACAAATCTAAAATCGAGCGTTTATCGGACATGCTCGCCAAACTAAACAAAGAACATCAACAATAAGAGAGATGGAAATCGTCGGAACACATACCGTAAACATCCACCCGTTCGAAGTGGATTTCAAGAATAGGATTACCCTGCCCCTCATCGTCAACCATCTGTTAAACACGGCAGGCATCCACGCCAACGAAAGAGGATTCGGCATCCAACGGCTCAACAAAGAGAACCACACATGGGTACTCTCCCGCTTGGCGATGGAGCTGAACGACCGTCCGAAGTGCGACGAGACGTTACGGATCCGCACATGGATAGAAAACGTGATGAGGAGCTTCACCCTGCGTAACTTCCAGTTCGAGACAGGCGAAGGCGAAGTGATCGGTTACGCCAGAAGCATCTGGGCGATGATCGACACCACCACCCGGCATCCGGTGAGCCTCATCGGGCAAGGCATCGAGGAGTACATCCACCAGAAGGATTGTCCCATCGAGAAGCCAGGGAAGATCATCATTCCCGAGCAATCCGCCCAGTCCTCCTTCGTCGTCGCGTACAGTGATTTGGACATCAACAAGCACCTGAACAGCGCCAAGTACGTGGAGCATATCATCGACACCCTGCCCATCGAGGTGATGGAGCGGGAAAGCCCCTTCCGCTTCGAAATCGAGTACATAGAAGAGTGCCACTACGAGGAACGCATCGACACATATTGGGCGCAACCCACCCCAGACGAATACCTCGTCGCCCTTTCCAAAGGAGACGGGAAGATGGCTTGCAAGTGCAAAATAACATTCAAATAAGAGAAGGAAAAGACACCTTTTTTGGCGAATTTTTCATACCTTTGTGTCTTTATTAGAAGACATATTTATTGACACAATGGATTACGGATTCGACAACGAAAAATACCTCAAGATTCAATCCGAGCACATCAAGGAGAGGATCGGCAGGTTTGGAGACAAGCTCTATTTGGAGTTTGGAGGAAAGTTATTCGACGACTATCACGCGAGCAGAGTATTGCCAGGATTCCAGCCGGACAGCAAGCTGAAGATGCTGATGCAACTTAGCGACTGTGCGGAGATCATCATCGTCATCAGTGCCGTGGACATCGAGAAGAACAAGGTTCGCAACGACCTTGGCATCACCTACGACATGGACGTGTTGCGCCTCCGTGACGAATTCGTGAACCGCGGATTAATGGTCGGTTCCGTGGTCATCACCCACTACAAGGGGCAAGAGAGCGCCAAGGCCTTCAGCAAGAAGCTCAAAAGACTCAACATAAAAAGCTACTATCATTACACCATCGAGGGATACCCATCCAATGTGGCGTTGATCGACTCCGACGAGGGATTCGGCAAGAACGATTACGTGGAGACCACCCGTCCGTTGGTCGTCGTGACCGCCCCAGGACCTGGAAGCGGCAAGATGGCGGTCTGCCTAAGCCAGCTCTACCAAGAGAACAAGCGGGGCATCAAGGCAGGATACGCCAAGTTCGAGACCTTCCCGATCTGGAACCTACCGCTCAAGCACCCTGTGAACATCGCCTACGAGGCAGCCACAGCCGACCTGAACGACGTGAACATGATAGACCCGTTCCATTTGGAGGCATACGGCAAGACCACGGTCAACTACAACCGTGACATCGAGATATTCCCTGTATTGAACGCCATCTTCGAAGGCATCTACAAGGAGAACCCATACAAGTCGCCAACCGACATGGGCGTAAACATGGCGGGCAACTGCATCGTCAACGACGACATCTGCCAGGAGGCCTCCAAGCAGGAGATCATCCGCCGCTACTACACCGCATTAGGCAACCTGGCGGAAGGAAAGTGTGATGAAAGCGAGGTGAACAAGATCGCGCTCCTCATGCAACAAGTGAAGGTGACGACAGACGACCGCAAGGTGACCGTCGCCGCCAAGGCCAGAGGAGAGAAATCCAAGGTGCCGACAGCCGCCATCGAGTTAGCGGACGGAACCATCATCACCTCAGAGACGACCGCACTGCTGGGCACATGCGCCGCATTGCTCCTCAACGCAACGAAACATCTGGCGGGCATCGACCACAAGGTGAAACTAATTCCGGCAGACATGATCGAGCCGATCCAGAACATGAAGGTATCCTTCCTGAAAGGAAAGAACCCACGTCTACACACCGACGAGGTGCTGGTTGCGCTAGCCCTACTCAGCAAGGTCGATCCGAACTGTGAGAAGGCGATGAACCAATTACCGCAACTGGAAGGATGTCAAGTACATACAACCGTGATGATCAGTGAAGTGGACAGGAAGATATTCAAGAAATTAGGGGTGGACTTCACCTGCGAACCAATCAAGAAGAGATAACCCTATGATCGCCATCAAGGAAATAGAGAAAGTCGGTGCATACACGCAGTTGATGTACAGGGTTTTCGCCAAGCCGGACAAATGGAGCATGTTTTTCCGGCAATACAAAGAGGAGTTGAAGAAGCAAGGCATCGACTCCTTGGCCATCGTCGTCATCATATCCATCTTCATCGGAGCGGTCATCACGATCCAGATGATCAAGAACATGGAGAACCCGTTGTTGCCGAACACCCTCATCGGATTGGCGACGCGCGACATATTGCTGTTGGAATTCTCGTCAGCCATCCTCTGTCTAATCCTAGCGGGCAAGGTCGGTTCGAACATCGCCTCCGAGATAGGCACCATGCGCATCACGGAGCAGATAGACGCGTTGGACATCATGGGCGTCAACTCCTCCAACTTCCTGATATTGCCTAAGATCATCGCCTTTGTGACCATCATGCCCTTCCTAGTACTGACGAGCATGTTCGTCGGCATCATCGGAGGCTACGGCGTGGCCATCTTCACCGACATGATCACGGTGAAAGCCTACGAATCGGGTATCCAATATGCGTTCACCCCCTACTACATCACGTACTCCATCATCAAGAGCGTCATCTTCGCCTTCATCATCACCTCGGTATCCTCCTTCTACGGCTACACCGTCAGGGGCGGTGCGTTGGAAGTGGGAAAGGCAAGTACAGATGCGGTGGTGAACAGTAGCGTGCTCATCCTCTTGTTCGACATCATGTTAACCAAACTACTGCTATGATCGAAGTAAAACACGCCATAAAATCGTTCGACGGGAACACCGTCCTCAAGGATGTATCCACCACTTTCGAGACGGGGAAGACCAACCTCATCATCGGACAGAGTGGTTCGGGAAAGACCGTATTGATGAAGAGCGTCGTGGGCATCCACAGAATCGACTCGGGCGAAATACTGTACGACGGCCGAAACATCACCTCCATGAAGCGGAAAGAGCTCAATGCGCTTAGGCGTGAGATCGGCATGCTCTTCCAGGGCTCCGCGCTCTTCGACTCGATGAGCGTGTTAGAGAACGTGAAGTTCCCGCTGGACATGTTCACGGAGATGACCGAAGAGGAGAAAATCGATCGGGCCAAATTCTGCTTGGAGCGTGTGGAACTATCCCATGCGCTAGACTTATCCCCAGCGGAGATCAGTGGAGGTATGCAGAAGAGAGCCGCCATTGCCAGGGCCATCGTGTTGAATCCCAAGTACCTGTTCTGCGACGAGCCGAACTCCGGACTAGACCCGAAGACCTCGTTGCTGATCGACCAGTTGATCCAGGACATCACCCATGAGTTCAATATCACCACCATCGTCAACACGCACGACATGAACTCCGTGATGGAGATCGGCGAGAACATCGTATTCATCAGCAAGGGAGAGAAGGCTTGGCAAGGCACGAAGGACGAGATATTCGACACAGGTTGCGAGCCATTGGAGGATTTCATCTTCGCATCCAACCTATACAAGGAGATCAAGAAGGCCCACAAATTTTTCCACGACAAAGAATCCTCGGATCCCCCACGGCCAAAAACGAAGGTCAAGATATCAGACACAGACTACGAACCCGTTGAGGATGAACCCAATGGAGATCAGAAAAAGACACAAGTCGTTTCAAAATAAAAGACTCACGCACTTTAATTGAAGGAGGAAAAAACATGGCGATTTTCAATTTCATAAAAACACCCAATATCAGGAGATACCATCACGAGTATATCTACTACGATCCCAAAAAGGAGGAACGAGAGAAACGTATTGAGCGCATCCGCCAAAAGAAAGAGGCGAAAGAGAGGGGATTGCTATACGCCGACAACATCAGAAGCACATTCAGTGCGCAGCGTGAGGAGAGGGAAAAGAAACGGAAAGGGAACAACATTCACTACATCGTCACAGCGATTGTCATAGCAGCCCTTATTTACTGGATAAAATAAGTCCCGATCATTCATTGTTTGTCAAACCAATCTCTAGCCCACCTTAAAAACAGCAGATTCATGAGCGACATCATACACGTACTACCCGATTCCGTAGCCAACCAGATAGCGGCAGGAGAAGTGATCCAGCGACCTGCCTCCGTCATCAAGGAATTGGTGGAGAACTCCATCGACGCAGGAGCGGACAGCATACAGGTCGTGATCAAGGATGCCGGGCGAACCCTCATACAAGTGATCGACAACGGCAAGGGCATGAGCGAGACAGACGCGCGCATCGCCTTCGAGCGGCACGCCACCTCCAAGATACAATCGGCAGAGGACCTCTTCTCCCTGCACACCATGGGTTTCCGTGGGGAAGCGTTGGCCTCCATCGCCTCCATCGCACAGGTGGAGCTCCGTACCAGAAGGCCGGAGGACGAAGTGGGCACCCTTATCGAGGTGGCAGGGTGCAAAGTGGAGAAACAGACCTCCGTCTCATGCCCCGTGGGCACCAATTTCGCGGTGAAGAACATATTCTATAACGTACCCGCCCGTCGTAAATTCCTCAAATCGAACGCATACGAATTCTCCCAGATAGAGCGGGAGTTCAACCGCATAGCGCTGGTATACCCTCAGATAGAGTTCCAGCTCATCCACAACGACCAGGTGTGCGCCTCCCTGAAAAAGGGCAACCACAAGGAGCGCATCGGCAACGTCTTCAAGAGCGTCAAAGGCATCACCGCACAGCTATTCACCATCCATGTGGACTCCACGCTGGCACGCATCCACGGCTACGTGGGGAAGCCGGAGACCGCCAAGAAGAAAAACGACAGGCAATTCTTCTTCGTGAACGGCAGGTTCATGAAACACAGTTATTTCCACAGTGCGGTGGTGCAAGCCTACGGCACGATGCTGCAACCAGGCACGTCGCCCGACTACTTCATCTACTTCGAGATAGACCCCGAGAGCATCGACGTGAACATCCACCCCACCAAGACCGAGATTAAGTTCGAGAACGAAAGCGCCATCTGGCCGCTCGTCATGTCAGGTGTCAGGGAGGGATTGGGCAAATTCAATATCGCGCCAAGCATCGACTTCGACTCCGAGGGGGCAACGGAGCTACCCGCCTTCTCGCATAGGAGCAACTCGTCCGTCAATGCGCCGGAGGTGACGATCGACCCGAACTACAACCCGTTCGAGCGGGAACAGAGCCACAGCTCCTACAACCGCAAGAGCACAATAGGTTGGGAGAACCTCTACGAGGGGTTCGAATCCAGCAAATGGACACCTTCCGACTCGCAGAACTACACTCCGGACGAGACGGAGACCAGCCTATACGACAACATGGAGCCGGGCGAAGAGGATCCGCAAGGGGAGTTGGACATGCAAGCCGACACGGAAGAGACGCATGTGGAATACATGCAGTTCAAAAACAAATACATCATCACACCCGTCAAGTCCGGACTGATGTGCATCGACCAGCACAGGGCGCATGTGAGGATCCTGTACGACCAGTACATGAGCCTCATCTCCCGCAAACAGAACGCCTCCCAGCAGATGTTATTCCCTGAAATCATCGAACTGACAGAGTCGGAGAACATGATTCTGGGAGATGCCTTGGAAGACCTGCAGTACATCGGGTTCGACCTCTCCCCGCTAGGCAAGAACACCTACAGCATCAACGGCACACCCGCCAACATGGAGAACGGTTCGGCCAAGGAATACATCACCAACATCATCGCATCCCTCAAAGAGTCACGCATCGACTTCAAGACCCAGATTGCGGAGCAGGTGGCGCTCTCCATGGCGAAACTATCCGCCACACCTTACGGAAGGGAACTCAGCGACAAGGAGATGATGTCATTGGTCAATAACCTCCTCAGACTGCCGGAGCCCAACTTCACACCCGACAACAAGGCAATCCTAAAGGTTTTGCCTACCGAAGATATAGAGAAAGGATTCAAATAATGGCGAAAGAAGAGAAAGAAGAAGTACGCATAGACAAGTGGATGTGGGCGGTACGTCTGTTCAAGACCCGCACCATCGCGGCGGACGCCTGCAAGAAAGGGAGGGTCATGATGGGAGGCACCAACGTGAAGGCCTCCAAGATGATCAGGATCAACGATGTGATACAGATCAAGCGACCACCCGTCGTATACTCCTTCAAGGTGATCGGACTGAGCGAAAACAGGATGGGCGCCAAGCTCGTGCCCGAATTCATGGAGAACGTGACCAGTCCGGAACAACTTCAGATACTAGAGTTAAGCAAATACAACATCAGCGGAAGGCGAGACCGAGGAACCGGGCGACCTACCAAGAAAGAACGCCGCGACCTGGAGGAATACATCGAGCCAAGCTACGGATTGGACGACGATTTCCTCTTCGACTTCTCCGATGACGACGACGATATTGAATAACTAAAAAAACAATATAATCATGAAGAAATTAGCATTCTCGCTCATGCTGGCATTCGCATTCATCGGAATGGCCAACGCACAAAACCTGCAGCTCCACAAGGAGAAAATAGGCAAGACCTACGTCTACACTTACCAGACAGAGGATGGGGAGGATTACTGCTCCGTCTATACGGTCAACGACACACCAGACAAATTCGTCAGCGGTCTGCAACGCATCGTGAAGGATGGTAAGATCGGATTCATCGACAAGAAAGGAATCATCGTGATCGTTCCGCAATACGACCTGGCGGAGCAATTCGCCGGCAACAACTGCCTCGTCAACAAGGGCGCACAAACAGATGGTGCGGACGGCAACGCACAAGGCGGACTATGGGGCGTCATCGACAAGAAAGGGAAAGTTGTCATGCCATGCGGATACAACAAGGTATGGGATGAGAGCAAAAAGACCTACATCTACCACAACGGCACGAAAGGCTTCGAGTTCACCAAAAAGGGCAAGCTCATATCAACCACGAAAAAGAAATAACCATTAGGAGAAAATCATGCTAATAGCAAGGCAAAAGAAGGAAGAGAACATCGCCGAATACATCATCTACATGTGGCAGTTGGAGGATTTGCTGAGGGCAAACCAGCTGGACATAGAGAGGATACAGAAGCTCATCATCGACCCCTACCCTGTGGACGAAGCCACCAAGAAGGAGATGAGGGAGTGGTACGAGAACCTCATCCAGATGATGAAGATGGAGCATGTGGAGGAGAAGGGGCACCTACAATTCATCAAGAACACGGTGGAGGACCTCAACGACCTGCACATGGAGTTACTGCAGAAGCCTAAGGAGATTCAATACAACGCCTTGTTCTTCAAGACTTTACCCTTCCTCGTCGAATTCAGGAGGAAAGCGAAGGCAGGCGAAGAGACCAACGACGTGGAGCTCTCGCTACAAGCATTGTATGGTGTTCTAATGCTAAAGCTACAGAAAAGGGAGGTTACGGCAGAGACGATGACCGCCGTGAAGCAGATCAGCCAATTGCTGGCCGTACTCGCACAGAAATACAAGACTTGGCTAGAGGAGGAACCAGAGGAGTAGGCAGTGGAAGAGGCATCCCATGAAGACGAACACGTGCCAAATGGAATGGTAGTAGGTGCGGGTGTCGTCCTTCCAGAAGAAATAAGTGCCCAGCGTGAAAGCGGCCCCCTCGCCCAACAACATCCATAGGCTGCTGGCGGGAAACGTCTCGAATACAGGTTTGATAAGGATGATGATCAGCCAGCCCATCACCAGATAGAGGCCCAAGGAGAACTTAGGATACTTGCCTAGGAAGAAGATTTTATAGACAATGCCCAACAGGGTCAGGCCCCAGATAACGAAGAAACAGACATTGCCCAACGTGCCGCCAATCGCATGCAACAATATAGGGGAATAGGAGCCCGCGATGGAGACATAGATCGCACTATGGTCGAAGTAGCGCATCATACGCTTCTTTTCAGGATTCCTAAACCAATGGTACAGCGTAGAGGAGCCGAACATCATCACCTCACCCACCACAAAAAGAATCATACCCAAATCCAATGCTGCGGAGCCATGGCTGAAGGCCCTCGTCAAAAGGGGAATCGCCATCAGGCAAAAAAGGAGCAAGGCAACAGCATGCGTCCACGTATTCGCAAATTCAGCTTTTTCTTTATCAAACATATATTACCACATCATCACATTAACATCATACGCACATTCTCCCGCACGAAGGAAGCGCCCTTACCGGTAGCATCCTCCAGTTCGCCGACAAGATCTTCCACGTACTTGCGCTCCCTATCGGAGAGCACACGCAGGAAGCGGGCGACAGAGGCATAGACCGCATAATCATCAGCGGAGAGGTCCCTCTTCAGCGCCCTCTTGCAAGCGTCCTCCGCCTCGCCGGTCAGCGTGCCACGCAAGAACAAGAAAGAGGCCAGCACATAGGCGCCCGCCTTCATGTATTTCCCCTGCATTTCCAACAAAGAAGGGATCAGTGCGTCAGCCCCCTCCATCTCACGCAGGAGGTTCAAGCAGAGCTGCTCCACCAACTCCAGGTTATGACATTCGGAGAGCCACTTCACCGCCTCCTCGGAGCTGATTGAATCGGCTGGACAAAGCATCGTGGCCAGCAGCATCATCTCCCTGCAGTTCGACACCCATAGCCGTCGAGTCAATGGTTTGCTCTTCTCCAGGCCAGCCGCCATCTCCTTGAGGCGAGGCAACTGCACGCCATAGATCATCTTGTAGTCCAACCCGGAAGCGGACATGCACTCGGAGACCACACCGTTCATCGAGAGATGAAGCATGCGTTTCACTTGATTCACCTGCTGCTCCATTTTCTCGTCATACATGAAAAATTCGTCCATAATTTATGTTCTTGGGCATACAAAGGTAGTAAATTATTTGGAAAGGGGGGGGGAGGAAAGGGAATAAGGTCGATAAGGTCAGTAAGGTCTGTAAGGTCAGTAAGGTCAGTAAAGACGGTAAGGACGGTAAAGACGATTAAGGGCTATAAGGACAGTAAGGACAGTAAGGACGGTAAGGACTATAAGGAAGGGAATATTCTCTATTCCCTTCGCTTTGAGCGTAGGCGGTACATCCTTTCGTTAAAACCGCCATTAGCCAAGAAATCCTGTTCCAGACGTTTCAACTGTCTGAAAAGCAGGTAGTCAGCCTGTTTTATCAGCACGATGCACATGTTGGCGATTGTCTCAGGAGGGCGTGTTTGGGCAATATTCATAAAAAAGGCAGTGTCATTGTGTCGGGTGCCCAGTTCACGCATTTTCAGCAATTCCACAGAATCCTCTTCCCACTGTCTATGGCCACGAGTCTTTAGGTAATCCTCATAATCTTCGAGTAATTCCTGCAGACTGGCTTTCGCCACATTTACCAATTTGATCTCCGTCTTGGCACTTGTGCTACTGGCAGCACATCCCTCAATGATGTTCTGTTTGCCGGATCGGGCAGCCTGAATCATCTGGTCGCAAGTACGGTCGTTACGCCGCAAATAGTGCTCCACGAAGTGGTAAGTCAGGCAGTAAATCACATCCGCCTTTTGGTACGAGAGCAATTTCTTGTAATTACCTCTGTGAGGTATCAATTCTTCCTTCATCGATTATAACAAAAACATTTAGAATTTATTCATAAAAACAGGCGCAGTAACATCCACGTCCAATCACGCCGAGCCTAAATCTTCCGCCCGGCATCGACTACAAAGATAATATCATTTGGTGGGATATCTGTTTTTCAGTAAATGATTTTATTCGTATGGTTACGAGATATGGAGATTTCGACATTTTGAGGGGAGGCATTTGATTACAACGTGGGAGATGGAGAAATGGATATTTTGAGAGAGCCTTCCACCTCTATCTCGATTGAATTGCCCGGTTTGCATACCGTATGGAAGTTCAACGAGCTAACCTCCCTACCCTTCACGGAGGTGGAGACCGACGAGCGCATCCCGCCACCGACTGAGTTCCCATCAGCTTGGAAGGAGTTTTCCACGAAAGAGAAGAATGGTGCGACCAAGTCCTGCAGATAGCCCATAAACCCAGCCCTACGGATGGAGAGAGGGATCTCGTCCGTCAGCGTCCAATGCTCCACATCCCCCACAACCGTCTTGAAATGAGAGAGGAAGAAATAGTAGAGCGCACACTTATGGTCGCCCTCATATCGTTGGAATTCGAACACGCCTTCCTTGCAGGAGAACCATGCCTTGGAATCATTCCGCTCGTCATAGAAGAACGAATAGCCATACTCCTCACAAACGATCCATTCCGCCTCGCCGAACCTATCGGACGAAGAGACGAACCTCGCCCCCTTCACGAAGAGGAATCCGTAAGGCCGCGCATTCTTACCATTCATGTTGAAGAGGGAACTACCCTCGCTAGGCATTCCACAGGAGCATAGACGGGAACCGTCCGCCCCCACCTCCATGTAATTGACCAAAGGATACGAGAGCGTAGGCGCACCAGCATACGGTAAAGCCTGGAGCTGGAAATGCAGATGCGGATATGGAGAGAGACCCGTGTTGCCACACAACGCCAACTCCTCCCCCTTAGCGACCTGCTGCCCCACCACACACCGGAACGAATCCCGCTTCAAGTGGGCCAGCAAGGAATAGAGATCCTCACCATGCTTGATAATCACATAGTTGCCCCAATTCTGCACCTCGTTGCTCACCCCCACAGGATTGTCATCGACACTGTTCTCGACAGCGACCACAACACCCTCGCCAGGCGACATCACAGGTTTGCCGTAACAGTAGTAATCCTCCAAGCGGGTACCATCCCCACGGAACTGGCGACCCTCCACCTCCACGACGAAGTCCCAGGCATCCGCCCATTGATCCTTGTGGGTATAGGCTCCGTGAGGGCCCTGCGAGACGTTCCACACCCCGCAGAAAGGCAAGTCAAAGGCTTGGTAGCCATACCATTTGAAGCGATTCACACCCGTACGATGTTGGTACAGGTTCTCCTCCGGCGTACGCTCCAGGAAATAAGAGAGCGTAGGGGATGAAGTAGTTCCACGCATCTTCAGCAGGGTGAGGAAAAGAAGGCTCACCAAACAGAAGGAGAGGGAGAATGTAGGCAAATAGAGATACGTCAGCAGTCTGGTCGAGGCATACACCACGATGAACTGCACCGGCACCAACAGCAAAGACCACAAGAAGGAACTCTTGGAAGGCACCAAATAGCTACAACCCAAGGCGAGCGACGTCAGGATGAAATTGAAACCGAAGCACACATAAGGGATATGGAAGAGCTCCCCGCCCATGAAAACATAGAGGAAATAGGCAAGGAGATGGCTGACGAAGGTATAGAGGAAGGCTATTCTGGAATAGCACAACAAGATCACCGCCAGAAGGAAACCCACCATGACATCCTGGCGGAAAAGGATGCAGCTCAAGCCTAAGAAATAGCTGGTCAGCCACTTCGGAAGAGAGACCCAAACAAGGTGGTCGGAAAGGGTCGACAACGAAAAGCCCCCCAGCGAGAGCATGCTATCATGCTCGCCAAAGACACAATCGAAGACGATCTCCCCATCCATTTGCTGCGTCAACAGTAGAACCGTCCATAGACAGAAGAGGAAAGGGAAGACCAAATAAGGCAGGTGATATTTCTCCAAGATACCGTCCAAACCCGCTATAAGCAGGAGCACCATGATCGAAAGGGCGAAGAGCATGGCGAACAACGAGGCACCGCACGGATAAAGCGTTCCGACCGCGACACCCACGATGACCGCATTGAAGCCATAAAGACCATTCACCATCTTGAATCGATTGAGGGACAAGAGCATAGCGAGCCCATTCACGAGCAAGCAGCAAAGCAAACCGCACAAGCCAGACATCGGATAGAGGAACGTCACCAACAGCAAGGCGATCCCCACCCACGAATCGCGGGAGAAGACCAATGCGGAGTAGCTGTTCCGCACACTTCTGAGGAATGTCTTCAGTTCACCGTGCATCTATCCTCCACTCCATTGACATCGTTCAAGCATTCAGCGTCACGCAGCAAGATGACCTCACCGTTCTCCTTCACCATCACCACCTTAGGCCGCATGGTGATGAACTGCATCCACTGCGTCACGTTATAGGCGCCCACGTTATGGATCAGCAGCAGGTCATTCCTCTTCAACGGAGGGAGCATCACATTGTCGCGGATCACGTCTATGTTCATGCACAACGGTCCGCACAACATCGTAGGCTCGACCTGCGAGGTGCTCTCATAGGTAGCGGTCACCTTATGGTTGTACCAGAAGGAGGTGAAGAGCAAGTTCACGCCCGCGTCGATCACCGTGTTCAGGCGACCGTCCGCCATGCGTTTGTTCGTGATGACGGAGGTGAGCAGGAAACCCGCGTTATCGACCAACGCCCGTCCCGTCTCCAGCACGATGCGCAGCCGTTTACCGTCAGGGAATTTCATGGTGCGGAAGACGCTGGTGATGGTCTCCGCATAGTCGTCGAACGTCGGGCAGAGGTCCTCGCCCGTCAGGTAAGACGACTTCAACGTATTCTTGGAGGCAAAGCCGCCACCCATGTCCACATAGGAGATCGGCAAGCCCAGTTTCTCCATCGAATCCTTCGCCAAGAGGGCCAGTTTTTCCGCCTCGATGCGGTAGGCGTCGGCCGTCTGAATGAACGTGCCGATGTGGCAATGCAAGCCCACGCAGTTCAGTTTACCCTCCGAGGCGATTTTCTCCAGGGCGTCCCACGCCTGGCCCGACTCCAGGTTGAAGCCGAAGCGGTTCCACGGAGGATAGATCCCCACGTCCATGTTCACGCGGAGGGCCACCCTCGGTTTTATGTTTTTCTCTATGGAGAGATTGGTCAATATGCGGAGTTCCTCCGTGTTGTCGATATGGATCAGGCTATCCCCCTCGATGGCCCTGAGCAAGTCCTGTTCGCTCTTAGCGGGACCGTTGAAGATGATGAGGTTGGAAGGCACCCCGTTCGCGAGGGCCTTGTCGTATTCGAAGCCGGAGACCACCTCCGCCATGGCACCCTCCTCATGGAAGATGCGGCAGATCGTGTTCAGGTAATTCGTCTTGTAGGACCATGCGAAACGCACCTCCGGATAGCGTGTGGAGAAAGCCCGCACGGCCTCGCGCATGTTCTTCCGCAGCGTCCGCTCGGAAAAGACGAACAGAGGAGAGCCGAACCGGCTACGCAGGCGTTCCAGGCCCACACCGTCAATCTCGGTCTGAGCGACCACCGCCACGTTCTGGCCCGTCTTGCCCGGCATCGTCGGAACGATCCGTTTCAACATCGGTCTTTCGTATTTCTTCTTTTCCATATCACTTCTCTCCTTTCACTGAGAACTGTCCGAACTCAGATTGGTTAACCACCATGTCCCAGGAATAGCGGATGAACATCTTCCCCACATCGTAATGGTCGAACTGGCTAGGCGTCTCCCCCAAAGCCAATTGAACGATCTGTTCCGGTATGTTCTCCCCCGCCGCAGTGGCCAAATAGACCCAAGCCGGCATCCTAGGGTTTATCTCGATAAGATAGAGGACACCATCGTCCCCCCTCAATAGTTCCAACTCAAAAGCGCCCATCCAACGGGTGGTCTCGACAAAGCGGCGGGCCGAATCCATCAGCTGGTCGTCCTTGATGGTGACACCCGCCCACGCCTTTCCCTTGTCGGTGATGAACTGCTTGTGCATCGGCACGCAAGAGATGAGGTTGCCCTTCCCGTCCCCCACGCCCACGACGTTGAACTCACCACCGGAGATGTATTGTTGGGCGATGACCGGGGCTCCCCATTTGGCCAAAAGGTTCCAGAAATAGGTGACCGCCTGTTCCCTGTACCCCGCATAATAGGCCTCATAGAAGTTGCCCTTCATCATAATGGGGTACCGCAACTCGTTCTCCGACGAGAGGAGGTCCTCCACCGTATTGCACCGGAAACTCTTCGGGACACTAAAGCCCATCTTCTCCCCGAAGTCCGGCAAGCGGTATTTCTGTCTGGAGTCGAACTGTTCGATAGTGGGCAAGCAGAGGCGGATGCCCATCTCCTCCAGTTTATCCTTGATCTTGATGTAGATGAACAGCTCGGCGTCCAGGTTCGGGATGATGATGTCTATATGTTCCCGCTCATGGATGTAACGCAGCCTATCCAGGAATGTCACCATACCCTCGCTAGGGAAAGGCAGCAGATACGACACGTCCGTGATGTCCTGCATGTAGGCGCCCGGCTCCAAGGACCCGTAGCAAAAGCCCACGACACGGAAATCGGCGAAACCAGACTGTCTCAGGCTTCTGGCGACCCCGACCCCCGGACCCGGATTGTCCGTCGCATTCATTCCACTTATCGCCACCACCAAGCTTCTCATCAGTCCACCAAGATTCTATATTTCCTCAACAAATAAAAGAAATCATCCACGTCAGCCTCCAGCGAGGAAGCCTCCACATCATACTCCGACAAGAGGCGGTTATATATATCCATTTTGGAGCATCCCTCCCCTAGCAAGGTTAAAACCAACCTCGCCGTCTGGTTTATGGAGAAGCTCTCACCCGTCATGGAATTGAACACATACCCAGAATCATTTACTATCATTCCAGAAACTAAGTTCATACTAATCAGCGAATACTACAAAGAATACTATGAAAACTAAAGTATATATAAAGCCGCATAACGAACTATTATTTTCAACGAATATATAATATTTCACAAGAAAAACCTCAACCATATCCGAAGAAAAGATTCGGGTCCTCCTCGCCGGCCGCTCATTCCAGTCTCCAACGGATCCTGCAGACACCGCCCTCGAACGAGGAGGAGAGCACCTTGAAACGGCCCAATTCGCTCGTGTTCTCGACATGGGCGCCCACGCACGGACACGCGTCGTACGTGCCTATACGGACAATGCGCAGGTCACCGTCCGTATGCTCCGGGAGCTTGGAGAGATCGAACAGCCGCTCCGCCTCCGCCTTGGGCATATATTCGCAATAGACCTGCAGATGCTGGCCGATGACCTCGTTCATGCGCCGCTCCAACTCCGCCACCTGCTGTTCCGTCAGGTCCGACGGCAGGAGGTAATCGCACTTCGATTTCTTGCGCTCCACATGAGCGGAGACCGCCCTGCCGCACCCGAACATCCGCACCATGGTCTGGTTCAACAGATGCTCCGCCGTATGCGAAGGTGCGATCCCTTGGTCCCTGAATTTCAGGCTTGCCTGTTCCGTCGCTTCCATCACTTCGTTTTTTGGCCGGCCACAGAGATGCAGAAGCGTTCCATGTCGAAGTACTTCCGCGCCAGGCCGATAAGTTCGTCCGCCGTGACGGACAATATGGTTTTCTCACTCTTTCTGTAAAATTCAGTGCCGTCCACCCCTTGCGACAAGAAGGAGAGGTAGGCGTCCACGAAGGAGAAGGAACCGTCCAGAACCCTGGCGTTCTCCCCCAGCATGTAACTGCGGACCGAATCCAGCTCGTCCGCCGGTATCAGCGACTCGCACAGGAGGTTCATCTCTTTCTTGATCTCCCCGATCGCAGGCTCCACAAACTCGGTGGCCGTCTGCGTGGAGATGGTGAATCGTCCCATCTCGGGGAGCGACCAGACATACGAACCGATGCCATAGGTGAAGCCCTTCTCCTCCCGCACGTTCGACATCAGCCTACTGCCGAAATAACCTCCCAGAACCGTATTGAGGACCGAGAACGCATGGTAGTCAGGGTCTTTCGCAGACATGCAGATGCTGCCCATGAGGATGGCGGACTGTACGCTATCCGCCTTCTCGGCGAAGCGGTAGGTGGCATTCAGTTCGTCACTCACGTAAATGGAGGTCGCCGGTCTGTCATGCGTGGTCGCGGGAACCGTTCCGAGGGTCGCGTCGATCAGGCAGCGCACCTTGTCGTCCACCTTGCCGGAAACGATGACGTCGCAATCGCCGAAGGTATAATTGGCCTGATGGAAACGCTTGAGCATCTCCACATCCAAGCGGTCGAAATCCTCCAACTCGCCCGCCGAACCGTAAAGGCTTTTCGGTCCGAACAGCGCCGCATTCAGGTTGCGGGAGGCGAGTGTCGAAACCCGCTCGTTCTGTATCAGGAACTGCTGTTTGCGTTTGTTCAGGTATGTCGTGAACTCCTTCTCGGGATATGCGGGCTCCGTGACGATCTCCGTCAGCAGCCTCAACATAGGCTCCAGATGCCTCGTCAACGCATACAACGTGACGCAGGCCGACTCGTACGATACATTGATGGCGAGCGATGCGCCATGCGAGTCCAAAGCCTCCGCTATTTCGGACGACGAATGGGTACGGGTTCCCTCCCGCATCATCTGTCCCGCGAAACTCGCCACCAGCAACTGAGGCTGGAAGAACGCACCCGCCTTGAATACGCAATCCACACGGACGATATCCCCGTCGCCGAACGGCAGTTCATGCAACCTCGCCCCGTTCCGCAAGCGGGCAAGCGAAGCCTTGGGGAAAGAAACACCCGTGACACGACCCATTTCAGGGCAAACACTACGATCCATATGCCTTCACAAATTTATGAGGGTTCCAACAATCCATCTCAACCCTATTTTTCATATCCATTCAAAACAATCAATCAAAACGATTCGCCCTGCTGTTCACGGCTACGGAGGAACTGCTCCGCGCGCAACAGATCGTCAGGCGTGTCGATGCCTATGGTCTCCATCTCGGTGATGCCCACCTTGATCTTGTAGCCGTTCTCGATCCAGCGCAACTGCTCCAGCGACTCCGCCAGCTCCAGCGAAGATTGAGGCAACTTCGTGATCTCGGCCAGCACATCGCTACGGTAAGCGTAGAGTCCGATATGCTTGTAATACTGATGGCGGGAGAGCCACTCCTTCTCCTCCGCCCCACGCTTGTACGGAATGACCGAGCGGCTGAAATAAATCGCCTCGCTGTTCTTGTTCAGCACCACCTTCGGGGTGTTAGGGTTGAACAGCGCCTCGACGCCATCCTCCGCCTTGAAGGGCTTGACGAGCGTAGCCAGCTGCGTTCCCGGGTCATCGAAGCAAGCGCACAGACGCTCTATCTGCTTCGGTTGGATGAAGGGTTCATCGCCTTGGATATTCACGATCACTCTCCTACCCGTCCCCGACTTGACATAAGCCTCGAAGCAACGGTCCGTACCGCTCTTGTGCTGGTCGGAGGTCATCATCACCTTGCCGCCGAAAGCGGTGACCGCCTCAGAGATACGGGTGTCGTCCGTCGCCACATAGACGCAGTCCAGCACCTTGGAGACCTGCTCATACACACGTTGGATCATACTCTTCCCGCCGATCTTCACCAAAGGCTTGCCCGGGAAACGGGAGGAGGCATATCTGGCAGGGATTATCCCTATAAAATCACTCTTATCCATAATATCTTCATTAAGATGAGCAAAGGTAACAATAATGTAGAGAGTAAGAAAAATTAGGAAGAAAATAAAGGGGAAGGAGGCGTTTTCATAGGCAATCGGACAAAAAAATTAGTGTGCAAAAATCTCCCGACTTCTGCACACCCACCTTAACTATGAAAAAATCTACCTGTTTTGTTTGCGTCACAAAGATAAGTCCGATTTCTCACCTGACAAAACGAAAAGCCTTTTTTATTTTATTTTTTTCGCGGAATATATTTTTATTAAAATTCATATAAAAATATCAATCAATAGGGTAAAATAAGCAAATGGCAGTTGGAAAAACCGATAAAAATAACGAATATTGCATCTTAAAAGTGAGCGTATAGTATATATAACAAACAAATAAGAGTCCAATATCATGAATAGATTCAGACAAACATCAAGGGTGAAAAAGGCATTTCTCGTCGCGGCGTTAGTGGTCATCGGATGCCAAGGCGCAATGGCGCAAGGCAAAACGAACGAGACGAACAAATACTGGCGGGAGGACGAATTCTTCAAAAGCAGCTATTCCAACGTCGAATTCTCGAACGTGAACGGATTCCTCCTGCTGGCGAACTCCATCCGCACCTACCAGAACGAGAGCCAGAAGAAGAACGTCAAGGGAAGCAACGACGCGCTGAACTTCACCTCCCCTTGGGACTTCTCCAACCTATACAATTCCACGATCGGCACCATCAACACCGCCAAATACACCAGCTACAAGCTCGTGGAATGGCTGAACACGGTGGAGGATGACTTGAGCGAGCTGAGCGCCGCCTCCTACTTCTACCGCTACAAATCAGGGCACATCGAGAAGGACCCCCGATACACAGGCGTCAGCCGCAAAGGGGACTCCCTCATGAAAGTCGCCTTGCCCATGCTGGAAGAGTTCGCCAGCGTCATCCGCTACGACAACAACATAGCGGAACTCTCTCCGCTCATCACCTCCTACCTCACTTGGGTGGACCAGGTCATCAACGAGCAATTCACCTGGCTGAACAACAAGACGAAGAAACCGTACGCGTATATCACCGCCAAAGTCTCTCCATTCGACTTCCGGCACACCATCCGCACCTACGAAAACAAAAAGAAATCGAGCACGCTGTTCCAGACCGGATGCGGCATGGTATACGACAGCTGGAGCTGCCACGCGAACGCCAAATGCGAGCATCCGTTCTTCCAATCCCTCTGTCAGCCCTTCATCGAGCATTTCCTGAAAGGATCGGGCAAGAAGGATGAGTGTTTCAGAGACTTCCTCTGCTCCTCCCTATACTTGGCCTACTGCAAGGAGAAAGGGGGCAACGAACTATACCAGATCGAGCTGGAGAACCGCCTCTGCAGCTACAACGGCAAGAACAAGAAATGCGGCAAGCTGACGTTCATCGAGTTCCACGAGGAGTTCACAAAAATCTACAACAACAAGGGGAATAAAGGGAAGATGGACGTCCTGTGCCAGAAGATGCAGGAATTCTTCAAGGAGAACCAATAAACACGACCCGCAGCGCATATGAGCGAGTTAGCGAAGATACTGATGGCGCACAAGGACGAGGCGCAAGCCCGCCACCTCTCCCGCTTCTTCAAGACAGGGCCGGGGCAATACGGGGAGGGAGACCTCTTCCTGGGGATTAAAGTGCCCACGACCAGGGAGATCGTCAAGCAACAATGGAAGAGCACCAGCTTCGACGAGTTGGAGGAGTGCGTCGCCTCCCCCTACCACGAAATCCGCCTAGCGGCGCTGCTGATACTCATACAGATCTTCAGCCATGCGAAGGGCGATCCCGACATGCGGAAGAGGTGCGTGGATTTCTACCTCAGCCACACCGCCCATATCAACAACTGGGACCTCGTCGACCTCACCTGCTACGAGATCATCGGCACGTGGCTCCTCGACAAAGACCGTGCCCTACTCTACGAACTGGCGGAGAAGGGCAAGACCATCTGGGAGCAACGCATCGGCATCGTCAGCACCATGAAGTTCATCCGTAACGGAGAGACCGACGACACCTTCCGAATAGCGGACATACTGCTCCACCACCCGCACGACCTCATCCAGAAAGCGACGGGCTGGCTCCTGCGGGAGGCGGGGAAGAAGGATGCCGGGAAGCTAAAAGAGTACCTCTCCACCCGCTACCAGACAATGCCAAGGACCACCCTGAGATACGCCATCGAGAAATTCCCGGAAGAGGAGCGGAAGGCATACCTGAAGAAATAAGAAAGGCAGACAATGCGCAATGTTGTCCGCCTTTCCTTTAAGTCCTACAATACCCCAAGCCTCACAGTAACACCTTCACGCGTTGTGCGCCGATCTTGAGGATATAAACCCTGCCCGCAGGCATGTTGAAGCGCACAGTCCCTGAAGCATTTCCACGCAAGGTACGTATCAATTCACCTTTGACTCCGAACACTTCGATAGCACCCTCCGCCCCACGCACGCAGATGGTTCCGTTTTCCGTCCAAACAGAGATGCCACAGGAAGCGGTGTCCTCCTCGTTGGTGACTTCTTCGCCGGAAGGAAGCAACCATCCTTCCGGAATGTTGCTGGCGCTCATCTTCTCGGCGAGGGCGTCAGGGCAGGTGAAGGTGCCGGACGGAGCGACTCCGTACATCCAATCCGTGGTGCCGTCCGCCCAGTCCGTGAAGGCCACCTCAATCTCGGAGAGGTTTTCGCAGCCATAGAACATCTCCTCGTAGCAGCCCTCCGTCAATTCCGCCGCAGGGAGCATGGAGACAGACTGTAAGGAAGTACAGTTGCGGAACATCGCGAAATAGCAGTGCGGCTTCAGCACAGTGGAAGGCAGTTCAGGCGCCTGCGTCAGGCTTCCGCATCCATCGAAGAGGTTGGCGAAGCAGTAGGAGTTCGGTATATCCGTCGTTTTGCCCGAATTGTCTATCAGGCTCATCACGCTACCGCTCGCAGCCAGCTTGCCCCTCATCTCGAAGCGTATGCGGTCGGTATAGTTCGATAGTCCATCAGGGTTATAACCCTTGAGCATGACGCTATCACCCGCCTTCGGCAAGAGAACCGGCACACCGTTTTCCATCACGTTCCACGTTTTGCCGCCATCGAGGGAATAGCGCAGATCCGTATCCTTTAGCGATAGGCTTCTCAACTTGCCGGCATCCTCCCCTTTGACGTCCGTCGCCGTGATGGAGGAACTATCCTCCAGCACCGTGAATGTAAGGTAGTTGGCATCCACAATCTCCGGCTCGATGAACTGCACCTCCCAGCCCTCCGGGATCCTATTGACTCCATATTCCACAGCCAATTCTCTCGGGCAGACAAATGTGCCAGATGGAGCAACGTCGACCACCCATTTGTCATAAATGGCTTCATCTTCCCACTTTGGCCATTCGGTGAAGTGGACCTTGATGTAGGAAAGATTCCCACAATCATTGAACATAAGCATGCAGCTATAGTCAGGCATTGTGGTGGCGAGCAGTTCAGGCGCCTGCGTCAGGCTGGTGCAGGAGTTGAACATGTATTGGCAACTGAACTCCACAAAATCGGTAGCGGACATTACAGGCGCCTGTGTGAGGGTGGAGCAACGGGAGAACATGAACGCATAGCAGTATTCCGCCAGTTTAGTGGCCGGAAGTGCCGGTGCCTGCGACAGGCTCACACAATTATCGAACATCCCGTAGTAGCAATAGCCAGCCAGCGTGGTGGCAGGAAGTTCAGGCGCTTGCGTGAGGCCGGTGCACCCCGAGAACATGCCACGGTAGCAATGCCCAGCCATTTGGGTACTTGGGAGCAGAGGTGCCTGCGTCAGCCCAACGCAGCTTTTGAACATTTCATAATAGCAACCGTAAGCCAGCGTGGTGGCAGGGAGCTCCGGCGCCTGCGTCAAGCTAAGGCAACCTTCGAACATCCTATAGTAGCAATTACCCGCTAATGTCGTTGCCGGGAGCACCGGTGCCTGCGTCAGATTCGTACATTCCTTAAACATCCCGTAGTAGCAATTCTTCGCCAGCGTGGTGGAGGAAAGCTCCGGCGTCTGCGTCAGGCTACTACAACTGTTAAACATGTCCGTATAACAACCCACCGCCAGCGTGTCGGCTGGGAGTTCAGGCGCCTGCGTCAAGGCCGTACAACCCCTAAACATTCCGTTATAGCAATAGCCAGCCAAAGTGGTGACGGGCAATGCGACTATTTGCGTCAGGCTGGTACAGTTCCTGAACATGTCCGAGTAGCAATAATCGGCCAATGTGGTAGCGGGAAGGTCCGGTGTCCGCGTCAGCCCCTTGCATCCATAAAACATTTCTTGGTAGCAGTTGTTGACCAACGTCGTGGCGGGCAGTTCAGGAGCCTCCGTCAGTCCACGGCATCCGTAAAACATCTCCGCATAACAACTCTCCGTCAGCGTGGTGGCTGGAAGTTTCGGTGCCTGCTTCAGACTAGAGCAGTTGTAGAACAAGCCGTAGAAGCAACCTGCGTTCGGTATCACATCGCTGTCCGCAGTGTCACTTATCAGGCTCATCACGCTACCGCTCGCCGCGATGGAGCCTCGCAACTCGAAGTAAGCGTAGCCATCGCTGCTTCGGGAGAATCCTTCCAGGTTAATTCCCTTTAGCAGCGCCTTGTCGCCTTTATTCTTCAAAATGACTGCCTCCCCGTAGGTGGCTCTAATCCATGACTTGCCACCGTCCAATGAGTATAGGAGATTAGGTTTCTCCTCATTAGGATTCAGCGAATTATAGTTTAGCTTATATTTTAACGTGAAATTAGCACCGTCCTGTTCGGCTGTGAAGGTGAGGTAGTCGCACAAGACAACTCTCACGCTGTCAGTGTCGGACTTGACGACGTAGACTCCGTAGTCGGGCATTAAGAAGCTGGTCGTGTCGGTGGTAGCCTGCGCGTTTTGCAACAGTTCCCCGTTGGCGTCATAGACCTCGATGAGCCCCTCGGCACCGATCACATGGATGGTACGGTCCTCCGTCCAAACGGAGAAAGAGACCGAATCGGGCACCTCCCCCTCACCGATATATCGCACCTCCCAACCCACAGGGATCCTGCCCTCTCCATATTTCACGGGCAATTCTCTCGGACAGACAAATGTACCGGCAGGAGCGACACCAGCAACCCAGGTGTTATACACTTCGTCCCACATAGCCCACTCGGTGAAGTGGACCTTGATGTAAGAAAGGTTCTCACAGTCATTGAACATGAGTGTGAGGCTATAGTCTGGCATTGTGGTGGCGAGCAGTTCAGGCGCCTGCGTCAGGCTGGTGCAGGAGTTGAACATGTATTGACAACTGAACTCCGCGAAATCGGTAGCGGACATCTCCGGCGCCTGCGTGATGGTAGAACAACGGGAGAACATGAACGCATAGCAGTATTCAGACAACTTGGTGGCCGGAAGTGCCGGCGCCTGCGTCAGTTTCGGGCAATTATCGAACATCCCATAGTAGCAAGAATGTTCCATCGTGGTGGCAGGAAGTTCAGGCGCTTGCGTGAAAGAGAGGCAGCCCGAGAACATGTTTTTATAGCAGAAAGGTGCCAGCGTGGTGGCGGGCAGTACCGGTGCCTGCGTCAGTTTATTGCACGCAGAGAACATAGCTTCGTAGCAACTACCAGCCAATGTGGTGGCAGGCAGTTCAGGCGTCTGCGTCAGGCTATCGCAATTATAGAACATGCGGCTGTAGCAACCGTAAGCCAATGTAGTGGCAGGCAGTACCGGCGCCTGCGGCAAGATGCGGCATTCCTCAAACATTCCGGCGTAACAGTTGGCAGCCAACGTCGTGGCGGAGAGTTCAGGTGCCTGTGTCAGGTTCGCACAACCCATGAACATTTCATAGTAGCAACTGTTAGCCAGCGTGGTGGCGGGCAATTCAGGCGTTTGCGTCAGGCCGGTGCATCCACTAAACATTCCATAGTAGCAACCGGCAACCAGTGACGTGACCGCCAGCACGGGCGCTTGCGTCAGGCTGGTACAACCGCTGAACATATTGCGGTAACAATAATCGGCCAATGTGGTAGCGGAGAGCTCAGGCGCTTGCGTCAAGCTGGTGCAACCGCTGAAGATTCCGTCATAGCAATACTTGGCCAGCGTCGTGGCGGGCAGTTCAGGCGCTTGCGTCAGACTGGTGCAACCGTTGAACATCTTCGCATAACAACTATCCGCCAATGTGGTGGCGGGCAGTTCAGGCGCCTGCGTCAGACTGGTGCAATTCTGGAACAAGCCGTAGAAGCAACCAGAGGTTGGAACCACCATACTTGTAGCCGTACTGTCGACGAGGCTCATCACGCTACCGCTTGCGGAGAAGGATCCCCGCAACTTAAAGTACACATAGGCATTGCTACTCTGTGAGAATCCATCAGGATTATCTCCCCTCAAGAGGACTTTGGCCCCTTTCTTTTCCAAAGAGATTTCATGGCCGACAGAAAGCGTATCCCATGTCCGTCCATTGTCCAACGAGTATTGGATAGTAGGGAAATCCATACTTGTCGGCCAGGTGTTGGATTCCACGGAGAAACCCAATCCTACCCGCTCCGGGGTAAGGGTAAGGTAGTTGTATAAACTAACCCGCACGCTGTCAGAGTCTGTCTTGACGACGTAAACTCCGTAGTCGGGCATTAAGAAGCTGGTCGTGTCTTCGAAGCTGGCCTGCGCATTGTGCAACAGTTCTCCGTTGGCGTCATAGACCTCGACGAGACCCTCGGCACCGACCACGCGGAGGGTAAGATCCTCACCCCAAGCGGAGAAGACCACCTCCTCCTTGATGAACTGCACATTCCATCCCTCCGGAATTCTATTGACGCCATATTGTACAGTCAAATCCTTCGGACAGATGAATGTGCCGGTAGGAGCAACGTTTTTGACCCAGGTGTCTTCATCATCCGTATCGGAATACCATGTGACCCAATTCGTGAAGTTGACCTTGATGAAGGATAAATTACTACATCCATCAAACATGTGTCCGTAACAAGCCGTAACGAGTTTCGTGGCGGGCAATTCCGGTGCCTGCGTCAGGCCGGTGCAGTTCTTAAACATGTATTTGTAGCACTCATCAACCAGTGTGGTGGCGGGGAGTTCCGGCGCCTGCGTCAAGCTGGTACAGCCGGCGAACATAAGGGAGTAGCATCCATTATGTAATTTGAGGGCTGGCAGTTCGGGCGCTTGCGTTAATCCTCTACAACGCTCGAACATTCTGCAGTAGCAATAGTAGGCCATTGTGGTGGCGGGCAGTGCGGGCGCCTGTGTCAGGCTGGTGCATCCCTCAAACATACTTTGGTAGCAATAATTGAACAACCTCGTGGCGGGGAGTGCAGGAGCCTGTGACAGATTCTCACAATCCGCGAACATAGCGACATAGCAACTGTTGGCCAGCGTGGTGGCGGGCAGTTCCGGCGCTTGCGTCAGATTGGTGCAACCTTTAAACATGTCCGCATAGCAATAGTAGGCCAGCGTGGTGGCAGGCAGTGCGGGCGCTTGCGTCAAACCAGTGCATTGGGAGAACATACCGAAGTAGCAACTGGGAGCCAATGCGATGGCAGGAAGTGCAGGCGCCTGTGTCAGGCTACTGCATCCATAAAACATATTTTGGTAGCAATAGTCAGTCAGCGTGGTGGCGGGGAGTACAGGAGCTTGTTTCAGGCTACTGCATCCTTGGAACATATTCTGGTAACAATGGCCGGCCAGTGTGGTGGCAGGAAGCTCGGGGGCCTGCGTCAGCTTGTCGCAGCCAGCAAACAATCCGTAGAAGCACCATTGAGATGGTATCGTATCCTTACGCCCCGTACTGTCTATCAGGCTCATCACGCTACCACTCGCGGCGATGGAATCGATGATGTCGAAGTGGATATATCTTTCAGGGCTAGTGACATTAACGTCATAGCTTAAGGAGACTCCATTCGGATTGTTTCCTCGCAATAAAACTTTGTCTCCCTTTTTTGCCAACGTGATCGTGTCGCTGAAGAAGTATATGGACCATGTCTGTCCGTGGTCCAAAGAGTATGTGATATTACATGGCAATGACGATTTACGTCTTATGGCGAAACGGCAGCTGTCCACTCCTGCCGTGAAAGTGAGATAATTGTATAGGCAAACTTCCACGGTATTCGTATCGTTCTTGACGAAATAGGCACCATAATCGGGCATTGTGAAGCTGGTCGTGTCGGTGGTGCTGGCTTGGGCGCTATGCACCAGTTCACCGTCAAGGTTGTAAACTTCGACCAGGCCCTCGGCTCTGGTCACGTGAATGGTGAGGTTGTCCATCCAAGCGATACAGCTCGTCGTGTCGGGATCTTCGGCATCGATATATTGCGCCGTCCATCTCGCAGGTATTTTTCTGCCGTATTCATCGTATTGTTGAGGCAACGCTTTCGGGCAGATGAATGTTCCGTTTCTGGCGACTGAATAGACCCAAGAACCCGCATCTCCATAGCGACGTTCGGGATCCCACTCCATCCATTCGGTGAAGTTGACCTTGATTTGGGAGATGTTTTTGCAATAGTCGAACATATACGCATAACAATCCTTGACCAGTGTGGCGGCGGGCAGTTCAGGCGCTTGCGTCAGACCTGTACAACCATAGAACATATACATGTAGCAGGCCTCGGTCAATTCCGTGGCGGGCAGTTCAGGAGCTTGCGTCAGGCCGGCACATCCTCTAAACATATATGCGTAGCAACTTGCACTTAGCGTAGTGGCGGGCAGTGCAGGAGCCTGCGTCAGATTAGTACAACCGTAAAACATTCCATCGTAGCAATAGCTGCTTAGCGTGGTGGCCGGCAGTTCCGGTGCCTGCGTCAGGCCAGTACAACCATAAAACATTCTGCTATAGCATCCATCAGCCAGTTCCGTGACGGATAGCTCAGGAGCTTGCGTCAGGCCGGTACAACCATAAAACATTCCATTGTAGCACCCAATATCCAACGTGGTGGCAGGGAGTTCAGGAGTCTGCGTCAGGCCAGTGCAACCATAAAACATTTCCTTGTAGCAAGCATTGCCCATTGTGGTGGCGGGCAGTTCAGGAGCCTGCGTCAGGCCAGTGCAACCGCTAAACATTCCGAAGTAACATGCACTGTCCAATGTGGTAGCGGGCAGTTCAGGAGCCTGTTTCAGGCCAGTACATCCATTAAACATTCCGCTATAGCATTTATTAGCCAATTCCATGGCGGGGAGTGCGGGTGCACTCGTTATATTTCTACATTTCCTAAACATGTTTTGATAGCACCCCTCAGCCAATGTTGTCGCAGGGAGTTCTGGCGCCTGTTTCAAGTAACTGCAACCATCAAACATACTGTTGTAGCAATCCTTAGCCAACTTCGTGGCAGGAAGTGCGGGCGCATACGATATCTCGCAATTATTAAACATTTCCACATAACAGCTCTCAGCCAATGTTGTAGCGGGGAGTTCTGGCACAAACGTCAGGCCGGGGCATTTGTAAAACAATCTGTAAAAACACCTCGCATTGGGGATCGTATCGGTTTCACCCACTCCGTCAATCAGACTCATCACACTACCACTTGCGGCGATGGGACTATTTAAGACAAAAGATGTGTAACTATTGATTCCGAAGGAAAACCCCTCCGGATTGAAGCCTCTTAGCAGTGCCTTGTCACCCACCTTTTCCAAAGTGACTGCTTTTTTCGCGAGTTCGGTCCATGTCTGCCCATCATCCAAAGAGTATTCAATGTTCGGATTTGCTGACCCTGTGACAGATTTGGAGAAATAGGCTCCGTCTACCATCGCCGTAAAGGTGAGATAGTTGGCTGCGGACGCAACACAGCAGGTGATCAGCAACAAAAATAATGTGGTAAAGGTCTTTCTCATAAGCTTTAGATTTATGGGTGAGACATAATGCTTAGTTATACAAAAAAAAAAAAAATACACAAATTCCAAAAAATATGTCCATAAAGTTTTCTTTCCCTTATATAATTTCTATTTTTACGGATAATTTGTCTTTTTGTCGGTTTAAGTTGTTCGGTTACATACCATTATGATGTGTAGGAGATGATTCGATAGCGCAGAACCGGCAACGTCACCGAATGATGGCCCGACAAGTATAGCATTCATACTATGCTAAAAATGAGGAATTTGAATTAAAAAACAACCCTTATCCGATAAAACTATAACACTCACGGATTATGAAAAGCACCCAAACCCTTACCCTCCTCGCGCTGTGCCTGCTCACTAGGCTCACCGCGAACGCATTCCCCATCCAGGCATGCGACACCACATGGTACACCGGCGAAGGCACGCAGTACGGCGGCGTGGCCGGCAGCAACGGCGGAAACTGCGGCATATACGTGGAAGAGGACGACATCTTCCACTGCGCGATGAACCACTCCCAATACGACAGCAGCTTCGCCTGCGGCGCCTGCGTGAGGGCGTTCGGTCCGCTGGGGGAAGTCACCGTGAAGGTGGTGGACCGCTGTCCGGAATGCAAGCCGGGCGACATCGATTTCAGCACTGGCTCCTTCGTCAAGATAGGGACCATGGAAGCGGGCAGGATACCCATACGCTGGCAATTCATCCCCTGCGAGGAACCAGGAGACATCAAGGTCAAATTCGAGAAGGGGTCCAGCCAATTCTTCTTCCAGGCGATATTCTACGATATCCGCTACAGAATCAGCCAATTAGAGTACCAACGCAGCGACGGCACCTTCGTGCCCATCCACCGCGAAATGTATAACTTCTACGTCGAGAACGCAGGCATAGACGAGGACAAGACGAAGATCGGGCCATACGTCTTCCGTTTCATATCATGCGAGGGGGACACCGTCACAACCGCCCCGATCGAATACGAGGCAGGCGTGGAGATCAACACGGGCGTACAGTTCCCCTTCCACAACTGCGGAGAGGAGAAACCTACGAGCATTGAGGTGACCATGAAGGAGGAACCCCTCCAGGACCTCCTGCGCATAGAGGCCTACGACATCACAGGCAGGTTCCTGCGCTCCTACAAGGATTGGGACGAGGCGCTAGAAGCCCTCAAGGAGAGAACCAGCCCGACAATCCTGAAGGAGATAGACCGCGCGGGACACGTACGCCACCATTTGCGGGCAAAACAATAACTATTTACTATTTAGACATTTACGATTTACTACTAGGTATTTACGATTTAACGATGCACATTACTCCTTAGGGTCTTTCCCTTCATAGAAGTGTGCGAATAGGTCTGAAAGGCCCTGACAAATATAGCCCACGGACAACGCCTTGGGTTTAAATGAATTTTCCGTGGGCAAAATACATTATTCGCGACGAAACAATACGGGTTTCGTTTTTTTTCCTATTTTCGCGCAATTAATATCACAAACAAAACACTAATAATAGATTATTATGGCAGAAATAAAAGAATATTTGAAGGCAGCGGAGGAGAAGATGGAGCAGTCCCTACTCTTTTTGGACGACGCTTTGGCGCGCATCAGGGCAGGTAAAGCGAACGTGCGCATCCTGGACGGTGTACGCGTGGACTACTACGGTAGCGTGGTGCCTCTCTCCAACGTGGCGACCATCACCACACCAGACGCCCACACCATCGCGATCCAACCTTGGGAGAAGAAACTGATCCCTGAGATCGAGAAGGCCATCATGGCTTCCGAGGTGGGCATCACGCCTGAGAACAACGGAGAGATCATCCGCCTGGGCATCCCACCGTTGACGGAGGAGCGCCGTAAGACTTTGGTGAAGCAGACCCGCGCCGAGGGCGAGGACGCCAAGATCAGCATCCGCAACGCCAGAAGAGACGCCATCGACGGCCTGAAGAAGGAGATCAAGAACGGCTTGGCCGAGGACGCCGAGAAAGACGCCGAGGCTGAAGTACAGAAGATCCACGACAAGTTCATCAAGAAAGTCGAGGATATCCTCGCCGCCAAAGAGAAAGAGGTGATGACAGTATGATCGGACTTGTGGTCAAAAACACAGGAAGCGGCTATTGGGTCAAAAGCGATTCCGACGGCCAACTCTACGAATGCAAGATCAAGGGTAACTTCCGAATCAAGGGTATCAAAAGCACTAACCCGGTTGCCGTCGGCGATCGGGTTTCTTTCGATATGCCCGCCTCCGGCATCGGTTGGATCCACGGAATCGAGGACCGCAAGAACTACATCGTGCGCAAACCCACGAACCTCTCCAAGCAGCTGCACATCATCGCGGCGAACGTCGACCAGCTGCTGCTGACGGTCACCATCAACCACCCGGAGACCTCCACCACATTCATAGACCGCGCCCTGGCGACAAGCGAGGCCTACCAGGTGCGCTCCATCCTCGTCATCAACAAGACGGACCTCTACGACGAGGGCGAGAAAGAGTACATGAACGCCCTCATCAACCTCTACGAGACCATCGGCTACCCCTGCATCGCCGTATCCGCGCAGACGGGGGAGAACATCGAGCGGCTCAAGGAGATGATACAAGGCAAGACATCGCTCCTCTCCGGCAACTCGGGCGTGGGCAAATCATCGCTCATCAACGCCATCTGCCCCACCTTCAGCGCCAAGACCGGGGAGATATCAGACGTGCACAACAAAGGCATGCACACCACCACCTTCTCCGAGATGTTCGAACTGGACGAGGAGACCAGCCTCATCGACACCCCAGGCATCAAGGGGTTCGGCACCATCGACTTCAAGAAAGAGGAGGTCGGCCACTACTTCCCCGAGATCTTCAGGGAATCCAGCAACTGCCGGTTCGGCAACTGCACCCACATACACGAGCCGGGCTGCTCCGTGCTCCGCGCGATAGAGGAACACACCATCAGCATATCCCGCTACAACAGTTACCTCAGCATCATGGAAGACTGCGACGAGGGGAAATACAGATAGAGCCATGAAAACCTCCTTCAACAACCTGAAAAAGATAAAGTACATCTTCTCCTCGATCGCCCTGCTGATCGTGGGGGTATCCATGTACTACACCCACCTGTTGACCAAGGAGATGGCCCAAGAAGAGCGCCAAAGGATCAGCCTCTGGGCGGAGGCCACCCACAGACTCGTGACGGACACCGACGAGTCAGACCTCGCCTTCCTCATGAAGGTCATAGAGGGCAACACCAACATCCCTGTGCTTGTCGTCGACGAGACAGGGAACGTGACCGTCCACCGCAACATAGAGGTGCCGGAAGAGAACAGCGAAGAGTTCCTGCGGGAGATGGCCAAGAAGTTCCAGCGGGAGAACCGCCCCATAGAGATCACCATCGACGAAAACGTCAAGCACCACCTCTACTACGGCAACTCGACCATGCTCAACAAGCTGGAATACTACCCCTACATCCAATGGGGCATCATACTCGCCTTCTTCGCCATCATCTTCTTCGTCTTCGCCAGCGCCAAACGCTCCGAGCAGAACAGGGTGTGGGTCGGACTATCCAAGGAGACGGCCCATCAGCTGGGGACCCCGATTTCTTCCCTACTCGCCTGGGTCGAGATACTGAAGGAGGAGAACGTCAACCCGGACCTCATGACGGAGATGGAGAAGGACGTCAACCGCCTGCGCACCATCGCGGAACGATTCTCCAAGATCGGTTCCAAGCCGGAGCTCTCCCCGATCAGCATAGAACCTATCCTGCAGAACTCATTGTCCTACATGCGGAAGCGCACCTCCAACAAGGTGCAGATCACCTACCAATCCAAGAGCGAGGAACCTATCGTCGTCGCCCTCAACCAACCCCTCTTCGAATGGGTCATCGAGAACCTGTGCAAGAACGCCATCGACGCCATGGAGGGAGAGGGACACATCAACGTGGACGTGTTCCAAGAGAAGGAGAAGGTGATCATCGACGTGAGCGACACCGGCAAAGGCATTCCGAAGTCCAAATTCGAGACGGTCTTCTCCCCCGGCTTCACCACTAAAAAGAGAGGTTGGGGACTGGGCCTGTCCCTCGTGAAAAGGATTATCGAGGAATATCATAAAGGGAAAATATTCGTCAAACACTCCGAAATCGACAAGGGAACCACCTTTAGAATCATACTAAACAGATAAATAACCAATTGAATATAAAATAATTAACTCAATTGTTACAAAAAAATACAAAAATGGACGGGCAGGAAGTCCAAGATGTCACTATTTTTTGTAATTTTGCGGAGTTTTTAGAATCCATACGAAAGTGGGAAGAGAAGAAACATATATAATTCCGCTGAAAGATTTGAAAGTCGGCACGCATCAATACCAATACATGTTGGACGACAAATTTTTCGAGGAAGTTGATGGTCCGGAGATACGGAAAGGAAACGTACGGGCGGACGTCACCATCAAAAAAAGTGAGCATTCTTTCCTCTTGACGTTCCAAATGGAGGGCGCAATAAAAGTATTGTGCGACAGATGTTTGGGAGAGATGGATCAACCGATATCCTGTGAGGAGCACCTCACCGTGAAGTTCGGGGAAAACAAGGAAGAAGAGGACGACCAGTTGGTAATCGTCTCCGAGGAGGATGGAGAGATGGATCTCTCATGGTACATGTATGAGTTCATCGCCCTCCACATACCGATCAGGCACATCCACCCGGAAGGGGAATGCGACGAGGAGACCGCCAAAGCACTCAAAGCGCACCTGGCGATAGAGCGTGAGTCCGGCGAAGAGACGGCAGGAGGCGACGGCACCGACGAAGGCGGAGAGAAGAAAAACGACCCCCGCTGGGACGCCCTGAAAAAACTCATAGACAATAACTAATTTAAATTATAAACAAAATGGCACATCCTAAACGAAGACAAGGTAAATCAAGAGGAGCGAAGAGAAGAACTCATTACACGGCAGTAGCTCCGACATTGGCAGTATGTCCTAAGTGCGGCGCACTCCACTTATACCACAGAGTATGCGGTTCTTGTGGATACTACCGCGGCATGGAGGCTATCGTTAAACAAGAAGCTGTTTAATCATCGCCTTAAAACAGAACGAACAGGAAGGAGTCGACCATCGCGTGCGACTCCTTTCTTTTTCCACGGACGAGACATGACACGCTTTTACCTAGTCAGGCACGGTCAGACAGACTGGAACCAGGAGAAGAGAATGCAAGGGCAGCATGAGACGGACCTCACCCCCCTCGGCGAGAGGCAAGCGATCGCTTTGGGGAAAAGGCTCGAGGATGTTGACTTCGACCTCGTATTCTCCAGTCCGCAGCGGAGAGCCATGAAGACCACCCAGCTCATACTAGGGAAACGGAACCTGCCCATCATCCCCGACAACGCGCTGAAGGAGATCCTGATGGGCGATTGGCAAGGCATACTCATCGACGACCTCATGGAAAAGTATCCGGAAGAGATCGACCTCTTTTGGCACCACCCCGAGCAATACAAGCGGGAGGGTTGCGAGACTTACGACGAGGTGAGGAAACGGGCCGGCCGGTTCATGGAGAAGACCGCCGCCGAGAATCCCGGGAAGACCATCCTCGTGGTCACCCACGGCGCCTTACTGAAAACACTCTACACCTACTTCAAGTACCAACCCATATCGGAAATCGCGCATGCGGTGCACCCCCTGTCCACAGCCATAGCGGTCGTGGAGAAAAGGGACGGCATCTGGAACGTGATGTCATGGAACGACACGGAACACCTCGCCGGCATCGACGAGGAGGCGGACCACTCTAATACAATATAAATATACAAGGACGTTTGTCCAGACTAGGACGCTTGGCGGATTTCCACTGGGCGACGCTCTTCGTCTTGATGTACTCCGTCTCAAGCGTGATGTCGCAGGCGACGCAGATCTTCGTGCCAGACTGGCAAACAGACAAAAGATTCTCGAACATCTTATCGTTACGGTAAGGCGTCTCGATGAATATCTGGGACTGGCGCTCCACGTGCGCGCGCTTCTCCAACTGGCGGATACGCTGGTCACGCTCGTTCGGCTTGATCGGCAGATACCCCACGAAGGCGAAGCTCTGTCCGTTGAAACCCGAAGCCATCAAGGCCAGCAGGATCGAGGAAGGGCCCACCAAAGGGACGACACGGATATCCTTCTCCTGCGCGAGACGGGCGATATCCGCACCCGGGTCAGCGATGGCAGGGCAACCCGCCTCCGAGATGATGCCCATATCCAGACCAGACATGGCCGGCAACAGGTACGAAGAAATCTCCTCGGGGGAGGTATGATTGTTCAGCGTATAGAATGTGAGTTCGTCAATGTTAATCGAAGCGTCCACCTTTTTCAGGAAACGTCTGGCGGTGCGCACGTCCTCCACGATATAATGCTTAAGGCGAAGGATGACCTCCCGATTATAGGAAGGCAAGACATGGTTCACATCGCAGTCGCCCAATGTATTAGGAATCAAATAAATAATACCAGTCATTGTCTCAGAGAATAAAAAGGGGACAGAGGCGTCCGAAAAACAAAAATCACCGCAAATTTACGAAATAATATGTGAAAAGACCATAGCGCAACCCCTTGCAGAAACAGAAAAAAAGAGTTATCTTTGAGGTAGAAAATAAAGATTAAGGAACGCCGCACCGTATATTATGGTTAAACTTAACAATTACAACAAACAACAGGCGTAAACTTCCATCTCAATGGCGGGCCACACCTTCGGGTTGTCTTCGTGACACGGTGGATTACAAAGAATGGAACACGCCGAATTCCTATCTTAAGGAGTTTAATTAATTTCGGTGCGGCTTTTTCCATGTCCAGCCGCCAGGGCACCAAGGGAGGGAAAAGCACACAAATAACTATGAATCAATCATTAAGAAGAAACACCCACAAAAACGTATAAATATAAATACAAAAGGAGATAGGGTCTTCCACAGCGGTATCATCCAAGCGCAAGGAACAACCCCCACGCACATCACACCTTAAATAGTAAATGGTAAATAGCTAAATAGTAAATTCCAAACACCCAAATAGTAAATCGTAAATAGTTAAATAGTAAATACTTGTACATCAAAAGAAATCTCCAGCCGCATTTGCCACGAAAAAAAAGCCGCAATCCTTTCTAATTAAAGAAAAAAGAGTAACTTTGCACCGATTTTTTGCATAATTATAATGTCTAACGACTAATTATTATTAAATTAATTAAAATGAGTGAATTAACAAAAAACGTAGCGCCTATAGAAGGTTTTGATTGGGACGCTTACGAGAATGGCGACGTACAGACGAATGTAAGCCGCGAAGAACTGACCAAGAAGTACGATGACACATTGAACGTCGTAAAGGACAAGGACGTAGTCATCGGAAAGGTTATTTCAATGAACAAGAGGGAAGTTGTAGTCAATGTAGGCTACAAGTCAGACGGTATCGTTTCCATGAACGAGTTCCGTTACAACCCTGATTTGAAGATTGGCGACGAAGTAGAGGTATACATCGAGAGCCAAGAGGACAAGAAGGGACAATTGATCCTTTCACACAAGAAAGCCCGTGCAGCCCGCTCTTGGGATTGCGTCAACGAGGCATTGGAGAACGACAAAGTTATCACTGGTTACATCAAGTGCCGCACGAAGGGTGGTATGATTGTGGACGTATTCGGCATCGAGGCATTCTTGCCAGGTTCACAAATCGATGTTAAGCCTATCCGTGATTACGATGTGTTCGTAGGCAAGACAATGGAATTCAAAGTCGTAAAAATCAACCACGAATTCAAGAATGTTGTTGTATCCCACAAAGCGCTCATCGAGGCAGAGTTGGAGCAACAGAAGAAAGATATCATCTCGAAGCTCGAGAAGGGACAAGTATTGGAAGGAACTGTCAAGAACATCACTTCTTACGGTGTATTCATCGACTTGGGTGGCGTAGACGGTTTGATCCACATCACAGACTTGTCTTGGGGCCGTGTAACTCACCCAGAGGAGATCGTGGAGTTGGATCAGAAGTTGAACGTCGTAATCCTCGACTTCGACGACGACAAGAAGCGCATCGCCCTTGGTTTGAAGCAATTGACTCCTCATCCATGGGATGCTTTGGATCCTAACTTGAAGGTAGGTGACAAGGTGAAGGGTAAGGTAGTTGTGATGGCTGACTACGGAGCATTCGTAGAGATCGCTCCAGGCGTAGAAGGCTTGATCCACGTATCCGAGATGTCATGGTCACAGCACTTGCGCAGCGCACAAGACTTCATGAAGGTCGGCGACGAGGTAGAGGCTGTCGTTTTGACGTTGGACCGCGAGGAGAGAAAGATGTCTTTGGGCATCAAGCAATTGAAACCAGATCCATGGGATACCATCGATACAGACTATGCTGTCGGCACGAAGCACACCGCAAAGGTTCGCAACTTCACGAACTTCGGAGTATTCGTTGAGATCGCTGAGGGCGTAGATGGTTTGATCCACATCTCTGACTTGTCTTGGACGAAGAAGATCAAACACCCATCAGAGTTCACTCAGATCGGTGCGGACATCGAGGTTCAAGTGTTGGAGATCGACAAGGAGAACCGTCGCTTGAGCTTGGGCCACAAGCAATTGGAAGACAATCCTTGGGACGTATTTGGTGACATCTTCACGGTAGATTCTATCCACGAGGGTACCATCATCGAAATGATGGACAAGGGTGCGGTTATCGCATTGCCTTACGGCGTGGAAGGTTTCGCTACTCCAAAGCACTTGGTTAAGGAAGACAAGACCATGGCTAAGGTGGACGAGAAGTTGCCGTTCAAGGTTATCGAGTTCAACAAAGACTCTAAGAGAATCATCCTGTCCCACAGCCGTATCTTCGAGGATGCTCAAAAAGCAGCTAACGGAGAGGAGACTGAGGAGAAGAAAGAGACTCGCAAAAAGAAATCAACCAAGAAAGCTGAGCCACTAATCGCAGTGGAAAAGGCCACATTGGGTGATATCGAAGAGTTGGCAGCATTGAAAAACCAGTTGGATGCCAACGAAAAAAAATAAACGCAAATTATTCGAATAATTTTTATATATGAAAAAAAATTCGGATATTTGTGTGGAATTAGAATTTTTAAACAATTAATTTTATAACAAGAGAGTATGAAAAAAAGTTTTTTGGCTTTATTCGCCGCAATGGGCTTAGCATTTACTGCTAACGCACAAGACGCAGCAACGGATGCAGATCAAGCACAAGCAGAGGCATCAGCATCAGAGTCATTCAACCACTGGTCAGTAGCAGTAGATGGTGGTATCAACTACCTGAGAGCATCAGATCAAAAAGTTGGTTTGGCAATCGGTGGTTTGGTTGAGAGAACATTCAATCCACGTTGGGGATTGGGTCTCGAGTACATGTTCATCAAGAAGGATCAAGATCCTATCAATGGACGCGCTGAGTTGGACGCTAAGTTCCACGACATCGACATCTTCGGATCAATCAACCTTTCTAACATCATCGCTCCATATCGTTCTGCAGGATGGCAGAAATTGAACTGGTTCGGAACAGCTGGTTTGGGTGCAACTATCTACAACTATGAGTTCCAAAACGGTAAAGACGACAACGGCGCAAAGATGTTGTTCGTTGGCGGTTCTAAGTTGGAGTACAACGTAAGCAAGTGGATCGGCATCTTCTTGGGTGCTCACTATCGTCTCCACACTAACTCTGATTTCGTAGGTGGCGCAGCTGGCCGTTCTTACGGAACTGCAGTAGCCGGTGTTCGCGTTAAATTCGCTGGCGAGAGCAACATCCGCAACATCGCTTGGGCTGATTACATCCCTCAAGTTGAGTTGCCTGACTTCAGCAACGTATTCGACGCTCAAAAGAAGGCTTGCGAAGAGGCTGTTGCTAAGATGGAGCAGAAGATCGACGATCAAAACGCTCAAATCAAGAAGTTGCAAAACGATATCAAGTTCACTCAAGACTCTTTGGATCGCCACATCAGGGCTACAAGACCAAAAGTTGCTTACAAGCCAACTGTTGAGGAAGCTAAGATCATCGAGACTGCAATGTCTAACTTGGAATTCGAGTCTGGCAAGGCTATCATCAAGGAAGGTTCATTCCAATACTTGAATGGTTTGGCTGAGTTGCTCGTTAAGCACCCAGAATGGTCAGTTAAGTTGTCTGGTCACACTGACAACGTAGGTAAGGCAGCTAAGAACTTGCAACTTTCTAAGGATCGTGCAGCTTCTGTTCGCGCTTACTTGACTAACAGAGGTGTTGATGGCGCTAACATCGAGTCTGAGGGATTCGGTAGCAGCAAGCCAATCGCTTCTAACAACACTGCTGCAGGTAGAGCAAAGAACCGTCGTGTAGAGGTTAGCTTGTTCTCTAAATAATAACCTGTAACAAGATAATAAAAAAGAGCTGTCCTTCGGGATGGCTCTTTTTTTTTTGCAACCCTATTTGAAACTTCCCAGAAAGGGTATAGACAAACAAACCATCTGCCTGGACGGACTGTCCACACATATGAGGCATCAAATTCACCTGGAAATTGAAACGGAGGAAACACCCTCCCCAAACAGACAAACAGAGAAAGAAACTATACCCTACTGGACTGAGGGGGACCACACAAACAAGCCTTCGGATGCGGCCAGCGAACGAAGCAATTCCAAAAGGTCCGCACGGACATTGTAAACGGTCATATTGGTGTCCTCGTCATGCAACACCACCAACGACTCACGGTTGTCGAATAGAACATAAACGGAACGTTCCCCTTCTCCGTCAAAGAGAATCCGATCAAACAAAAACGCAGGGTCTGGATTGCTTATCCACCGATTCTCCGAACACCGCACATCAATACCGACATAACAGTTCAATTTCATCATCACACGGGCGAATTTAGCATACAAGGATTTCCTCCTCCCAATATCTTGAAAGAAATAAGCCTCTACCCTGAAATACTGCCCGTCAGACTGCGCAGGGACCTGCTTCGGAAGCATATCCACAACCCAATATGGTTTTTCCAACAAGGGTTCAATCCTATCGTCTAAATCGACGTAGGCACTCTCTTCGAAACTTTCCCGCTCATCCATAAACTTATAATTAGAATCATGAAATAACGCCCCAATTCTTAGTCTCCCGCGCCATACGGTCAAGACGCTGGTTCAATAGGATGTTCTTCTCCTTCAGCAGGTCCGGATCCTCATCCAGCACCTTCTCCGCCACCTCACGGGCGAACTGTATGATCTGACCATCCGTCGCCAAATTGGCTATCTTGAGACTGATGGCGACACCGCTCTGCTGCGTTCCCTCCAAGTCTCCCGGACCGCGCATCTTCAAATCGACCTCAGAAATCTCGAACCCATTGTTCGTGCGGGTCATCACCTCCATGCGCTGTCTTCCTTCACTGGATAATTTCGGGGAAGTGACCAACATGCAATACGATTGGTCGGCGCCTCGTCCTACCCTGCCCCGCAACTGATGGAGCTGGGACAAACCGAAACGCTCAGCGCTCTCGATCAGCATGACGGAGGCGTTGGGCACATTGACGCCCACCTCGATCACGGTGGTGGCCACGAGAATGTTCAACTCACCCGCCGCGAACTGCCTCATCTGCGCATCCTTCTCCTCCGGCTTCATCTTCCCGTGCACCATGCCCAAATGGTACTGTGGTTCAGGGAATATCTGCTGAAGGGACTCGTAGCCAGCCTCAATGTTCGCATAGTCGGAGCGCTCGGACTCCTGTATCATCGGATAGACGATATATGCCTGTCTTCCCAAGGCGATCTGCTTCTTGATGAAATCATACAACATGCCTCGAGCATTGTCCAGACGGTGAATCGTCTGCACCGGCTTACGTCCGGGAGGCAACTCATCTATGACGGAGACATCCAAGTCGCCGTAAAGCGTCATCGCCAACGTGCGGGGTATAGGGGTCGCGGTCATCACCAACACATGAGGCGGCTGGTCGCTTTTGCTCCACAACTTGGCGCGCTGGGCGACACCAAAGCGGTGTTGCTCATCAATGACCACCAAACCTAAACGTGAAAAGACCACATCATCCTCCAGCAAGGCATGGGTTCCTATCAAAATCTGCACGGAACCATCCCGCACTCCCTGCAGAATAGCTTCCCGCTCCTTCTTCTTCGACGAACCGGTCAGCAACGCCACACGCACATCCATCCCATTCAACATCTGCGAAATGGAGGCGAAATGCTGCTGCGCCAAGATCTCCGTCGGAGCCATCATCGAGGCTTGGAAGCCATTGTCCAAAGCCATCAACATGGACATCAGCGCCACCATGGTCTTTCCACTGCCGACATCCCCCTGCAGAAGACGGTTCATCTGCTTGCCGCTGGAAAGGTCTCCGTAAATCTCCTTGATCACCTTCTTCTGCGCATTGGTAAGCTCGAACGGAAGATTATGCTTATAGAATGAATTGAAAGTGTCACCGATCTTCGTAAACTTAAAACCCACAAAGCGAAGCCTCCGATAGTTCCGTTGGCGGAGCATATTCAACTGGATGACAAACAGTTCCTCAAATTTCAGACGAAACTGAGCCAAACGCAACGCATCGGGGGTCTGCGGGAAATGGACATTCTTCAACGCATCATGCCGGGACATCATGTGATGTTGCTCCACAAGATAGGAAGGCAACGACTCGGGGATGCGAGCCTCCCCCATCGAATTGAAGATCTCGGAGATGTACTTCTGCAATACACGGGAGGTCAGGAAGGCGTTCTTCATCTTTTCGGAAGTGTTGTACATTCCCTGCACACCTCCCAGCGCCTGCTTGGACATCGCCTCATTGATGGTCTCCATGTCAGGATGAACTAGATTATATTGTCCATTAAACTCGGAGACCTTACCGAAGACAACGTATTCATGTCCAGGCTTATACTTCTCAAGAATATACTTCACCCCCTTGAAGAACAACAACTCAATGGTCGACTCCCCGTCAGAGAAAAGTATCACGACCCGTTGCTTGCGTCCCTCTCCCTGCGTGTTCACCTTCAGAATAATGCCACGTATCTGAACATACATGGAGGCCGGAGAGACATCACGTATCCGATAGAATTTACTACGGTCGATGTACCGATAGGGGAAACAATACAACAAGTCGCCATAGGAGGAAACATTCAATTCCTTCTTCAGCACATCCGCCTTCTTAGGTCCCACCCCAGGCAAATAGGTTATCTCTTTCTCCAAAAAATCGGGCATAACAATAAATCCTGATCAGCTCTACACAAAATTACAAAAAAGAAAGGAAAAGAGACCCTTCCGAGGGAATAAAGGTGCGTCCAATCCATTCAGCATCACCTCCCGCACACTAAATCGCAGGGCCATCTCCAAGGGAAAAAGTGTGGAATCGCCCATTTTTAGGTAAAAAAACACATCAATACAACAGCAACATTCTACGATATAGTCAAGATAAATTGGGTAATTGAAATTTTTACGCCCCAAAAGTGAGACAATGGCACGATTTTTGCCCTTACTTAGATATAGAGGAACAATTTGGGACTCTCTTGAATAAAAGAATTTGCCACAGTTGGCGAAAGCCCCTGTGTCTATATAGGTTGTTTAAAGTATCAGTGTAGTGGGGCTTGGGGCTAGTGTTAGTCTCAAGCTTACTTTTTTTATACGGATAATCTATTGGCAACATCGCCATAAAAACGTATCTTTACAAAGCAAAAAAATATAAAATGATGAAGACGATAAATGATTTGAAGCCCCAAGAACTATGGGCAAGATTCAAGGATATATGCGACATACCCCACCCTTCCGGTAAAGAGGGAAAAATAGGTGCTTTCCTTATGGAATTCGCGCGAAAGCATAGTTTGGAAGCCGAAATGGATGAAGTAGGCAACGTGCTCATCCGCAAGAAGGCCACGAAGGGAAGAGAGTCTGCGCCTTCCGTACTCCTACAGGCGCACATGGACATGGTCTGCGAGAAGAACGCAGGCACGGAGCATGACTTCGACAACGACCCTATCCGCACCATCGTGGAGGGGGATTGGCTGAAGGCGCAAGGCACTACACTCGGGGCGGACGACGGAATCGGTGTGGCCGCCATCCTAGCGGTACTGGAGTCCGACACGATCCAACACGGTCCGCTCGAATGCCTCATCACGGTGGATGAGGAGCGTGGACTGACCGGTGCGCAACACGTCAAGGCGGGTTGGCTCCAATCGAGGAGACTCATCAACCTGGACTCTGAGGAGGACGGACGATTCTGCATCGGCTGCGCGGGAGGTATCGACACCGTCGCCACATTCGACCTGAAAAAAGTAACCGCCCCTCAAGGCGCATTCTTCCTCCACATATTCGTCAAAGGCCTACAAGGAGGACACTCCGGAGACGACATCAACAAAGGAAGAGGCAACGCTATCAAGATATTGTCCAGATTCCTCTGGAACGAATCGAAGAAATTCCCGATCCACCTCAGTCGTATCGAAGGGGGTAACCTCCACAACGCTATCCCAAGGGAAGCGCACGCCACCCTCTGCATCGGATGGGACAAGAAGGAGGAGATCCGTGTGGACCTGAACCACTACATCCACACGATTGAAAACGAATACCCGACGGAAAAGGAGCTAGTCATCGACCTCGAATCGGCCGACGCAGAGGTATCGGTATACGAGCAGGAAGGAGCCAACAGACTCATCAGCGCGCTCTACGCTTGTCCGCATGGCGTGATCGAGATGAGCACAGAGATAGAAGGGTTGCCGGAGACCTCCACCAACCTCGCATCCATCAAGGAGAAAGAGGGTAAAATCGTCGTGGCCACCAGCCAGCGAAGCTCGACTAACAGCAAGAAACACGACATCAAAGACCGTGTGGAGGCCGTCTTCTCATTGGCAGGGGCAAGCGTGAAACATAGTGACGGATACCCGGGATGGAAGCCGAACATGAACTCCGAACTAAAGAACATCGTGGCGGGCTCCTACGAGAAACTCTTCGGGGAGAAACCTGTGGTGGGCGCCATCCACGCAGGCCTGGAATGCGGACTCATCATCGAGAAGTATCCGGACATGGACATGATCTCCATCGGCCCTACCATCATCGGCAACCACTCGCCCGCAGAGCGTTGCGAAATACCGACCGTCGAGAAGTTCTGGAAACACCTGATTGATGTGCTGGAAAAGATATAACAGGAACTATTACATAAACGATAAACGAAAAGGAATGAAGAAGTTTGAATTATCAAACGACAAAGTGTTTCTAGGTGTTGCTGGCGGATTCGCCAAATACTTTGACGTGGATGTGACACTCACCAGAATCATCTGGACCATCATCATCATCTTGAGCGCAGTCGTAGGCGGAATCGTCGCTTACCTGATCTGCTATGCCATCATGAAAAATAACTAATCGTATGGACTTCAAGCTAGTATCAGAATTCGCACCGACAGGAGACCAGCCCCAAGCCATCAACGAACTGGTGAAGGAGGCGGCCGCCGGCACGAAGCATCAAACACTGCTTGGAGTCACCGGTTCGGGCAAGACGTTCACCATCGCCAACGTCATCAAGGAACTGAAACGGCCTACGCTGGTCCTCAGCCACAACAAGACCTTGGCGGCGCAACTCTACGGTGAGTTCAAGGCATTCTTCCCGGAGAACGCCGTGGAGTACTTCGTCTCCTACTACGACTACTTCCAGCCGGAAGCCTACTTGCCCAACACCGACACTTACATCGAGAAGGACCTCTCCATCAACGACGAACTGGAGAAGCTCCGTCTCGCCGCCACCTCGGCATTGCTGTCCGGACGAAGAGACGTCATCATCGTATCGTCCGTCTCCTGCCTCTACGGCATAGGCAACCCCGACGACTTCCACGACACCATGATCAACGTGAAGCAAGGCCAGCTCATCAGCATGACCGTGCTCATGCGCAAACTGGTGGAGAGCCTATATGTACGAAACGAAATAGAGCTCGACCACGGACGATTCAGGGTGAAGGGAGACACGATAGACATCTTCCTAGCCTATGCGGACTACATCATACGCATCCATTTCTGGGGCGACGAGGTGGAAGAGATAGAATCCATAGACCCGGTCAACGGCATGCACATCGAATCGTTCGAGGAGATCAACATCTATGCCGCCAACCTCTTCGTGACCACGCCAGAAAGGATCAACAAGGCGCTCATAGAGATCGGGGACGACCTCACCACGCAGGTGGAGTATTTCCAGAGCATCGGCAAGGTCTTCGAAGCGAAACGTCTCTACGAGAGGGTGAACTACGACATGGAGATGATCCGCGAGTTGGGACACTGCTCAGGCATAGAGAACTACTCACGCTACTTCGACGGACGAGCGCCAGGCACACGCCCATTCTGCCTGTTGGACTACTTCCCGAAAGACTTCCTGCTCGTCGTCGACGAGAGCCACGTGACGATACCGCAGATACACGCCATGTACGGAGGAGACTACTCCAGGAAGCGCACGCTCGTGGACTTCGGGTTCAGGTTACCCTCCGCATTGGACAACCGTCCGCTCAAATTCGAGGAATTCGAGAGCATGGTGGGACAAGCGATATACGTCAGCGCCACGCCTGCTGACTATGAGTTGGAGAAATCGGAGGGGATATTCGTGGAGCAAATCATCCGCCCGACAGGCCTGCTAGACCCTGTCATCGAGGTCCGCCCGACGCTCAACCAGATAGACGACCTCATCGAGGAGATCCACACCCGCACGGAAAAGGACGAACGGGTGCTCGTCACCACCCTTACGAAGCGCATGGCGGAAGAACTACAGGCATACCTCTGCAAGATGGGCATACGAAGCAACTACATCCACTCCGACGTGGAGACGCTCGAACGCGTGAAGATCATGGAGGACCTACGCAACGGGCTCTTCGACGTGCTCGTGGGCGTGAACCTGCTCAGGGAGGGACTCGACCTGCCGCAAGTGTCGTTGGTAGCCATCCTGGATGCCGACAAGGAGGGTATGCTACGCTCGCACAGGGCACTCACCCAAACCGCAGGAAGAGCCGCAAGAAACCTCAACGGACTCGTCATCATGTACGCCGACAAAATCACGCGAAGCATGCAGCTGACCATCGACGAGACCAACCGCAGACGGGAGAAGCAGATGCAATACAACATAGAGCATAACATAACGCCTAAGGCCGTCGGCAAGAACAGCAAAGCCATCCTGACAAAGGAAGAGCCTACCGAGCGCAAAGAATACAAGGCAAGCAGTACCGCCCGATATGCGGCGGAAGAACGTGCCGAATACCAATCCACCGCAGACCTGGAAAGAGCATTGGAGCAGGCGAAGAAGATGATGAAGGAATGCGCCAAGAGGCTGGAGTTCCTGGAGGCAGCGCAATACAGGGACGAGATTGTGAAACTGGAGGCGGCATTAGCCAAGAAAAAAGGATGAACAGCATCCTCCACCCCTCATTAACATTAGGGAAGCAATCATGTCTCGCAGGAATCACAAAATAAGAAGGTCAGCGGATGCGCCAGGCTATGGGAAAAGTTTCGGAACCTGGGTGAAGAAAATAACCAATAATATTTATGCCAAGATTGTGATAATCTGCACTTTGATAGGAATAGTAGGCACAATCTTCGGCAGCGATAAAAGTTGGACAATGTTTTTTTTACCATTATTCATGGCGGTTGACTGTGTTGCAGTCTATTTACTTATACAACTCATTGCCTTTTTATCAGAAAAAATCGAGACATGGCGTTGGAGTCTCTGTCCGAGGGAAGAGGAAGAGAAGAAAGAGAAGGATGCTGGGCCAAGACAATCCCAAGAGACGCAGCGCAAGCGTCGAAACAGTGGGATTGCGGGCATAGTATCATTGATCATGAAAGCCGACGGAATCACATCGAGGGGAGAGATGAAAGCTGCCAAAAATTACCTGAGGAGTCATTACAGTTCCTCCGACTACAAAGAGATCCGAGAGGCGTTAGAGACAAACATGAGAATCAACAATCCGAAATTCGTGAAGCAGGCCTGCACTTGGTTAACCGCCAACATGAGTTACGCCGAGCGATTAGGATTCACCGAGTTCCTCTTCGACATCGCCCGCCTAAGCAAAGGCATTGACGTAGGGGAATGGAGACTATTGAATGACATCATGAAACGCATCGGTCTGGAAGACGAGGACATCGAATACCTATCACGCAAATATTCAAGAAATTACAATAAAAAAGAAAACAAAGAAGCCAAGGATGCCAAGGAAGAGAGCAACACCAACGAATTATCCACAGAAGTCCAATCCGAGTCAACCTCCGATCCATACCTTCGCATTTTAGGTCTGGAGGGGGAAGCCACACCAGACGAGATACAATCAGCATACTACAAATTGGCGAAGAAGTACCACCCCGACACCGTACAAGACGAGGAGATGAAACAGGTATTAACCGAGAAGTTCAAGGAAATCAATCTAGCCTACAACGCTCTGTCAAAATAGAGATAGGAGAGCCAAGGGGAGGAAAACAAAACGGGGACGCGATATCAAATCGAATCCCCGAAAAAAAAACAACAAATATGAAACAAATTTACTCTTTCGTCTCAACTGGGCAATTAACAGGATCTACAGAAACATAAGAACGATTGTCCTTCTTCTTTCTGAAAACCACGATACCGTCCACCAAAGCGAACAGCGTGTGATCCTTACCCATACCTACATTCTCACCTGGGTGGTGCACGGTACCACGTTGACGAATCAAGATGTTACCAGCCTTAGCAAACTGACCACCGAAAATCTTAACACCGAGTCGCTTACTTGCTGACTCACGACCGTTCTTGGAACTACCAACTCCTTTTTTGTGTGCCATTTTCCTAATCTTTAAAGTTAAGCGACTACGTTTTTAATTTTCAACTCAGTGAATTGTTGACGGTGACCGTTCAACTTACGGTAACCTTTTCTTCTCTTCTTGTGGAAGACCAAAACCTTGTCACCCTTAACGAGAGGAGAAACAACCTCAGCGACAACCTTAGCGCCAGAGATAACTGGAGCGCCGATGGTGATGTTACCATCATTGTCGATCAACAACACTTTCTCGAACTCCACTTCAGCACCGCTCTGTGATTCTGCGATGTGGTGGACGAACAACTTCATGTCCTTTTCAACCTTGAACTGTTGTCCTTGAATTTCTACAATTGCGTACATTGTAATAAAAACTTTTAAATTACATCCGGTGGTGGGTCCTTCGACCACTTATTGTACCACGTAGGAAAAACGTTGCAAAGATATGCATATTTTTCAAGACAGACCACACTTTCGCCATTTATTTTCGCATCAATCCATAGACAAAAGGCAAAAAAGAGAAACGAACGATTCCACAGTTCGTCCAACGTCCATTTCTTGTGTAAAATAGCATCATCCGCTCGTCCGAAAACGACGTCAATTTACCATTAAATTCATACTAAAAATCAACAATATAAATAATCAATAATTCTAACATTATTCCAAAAAATAAATGCGAGAAAGAGAGAATATGCCCAACTCTGAAATTTCAGGAGGAAAGAACATAACTCTATGAAAAATAATGAGTAACTTAGCACAATTTTAAAGCAACAAATATTAGACGGATGAAAACAAAGGGATTAAAAATATTATCAGTTATAGTAGGGGTACTAATATTGTCCATAGGGAATGGTTATGCGCAAAGCGTAGCCAGCGACAGCATTACCCCTATATACTCGGGGACCATCAACGGAAACTGTTTCATGGTGGGTAACACCAACACCCAAATTGATTTGGCGGCAGGTGCGACCATTGACGAGGATGTCGAAAAAGGAAAAACGAACCTCAAATACATCCTGAAAACGCCAGGGGGAGCTGCCCAATACTATAGCAGCGTCTCATCGACGACATCGGCTTCGTTCACGATAAAGAATTCCAACTATGCCGAATTTTGCATCGAAGCGCCTGGCACATGTGGAAAACTCAATGTGGATTGCGCAAGACTCACTTGGGGTGGTCGATACAACACTCAAGATGCCACTCCATCAAAGGTTTACATCAAAATCACTAATAGTCAAGGGCAATCCTTAACCACAAACAACGTCGCCCTCAGAGATTTCATCGAAGTAAGTGCAACCGCTAAAGTCATAACATCATCCGAAAATGGCGCGAACGACGGATTTTACGTGTGCCACGCAGACATAAAAGATATCATCACAGCCCTCGTCTCGGACGTTACCCCTTACGGTGGAGGTGATTACCGCATCTATGTCGCCAATGTGGACGCTAAACTAGCGAACACGCAAGCGGGAGAAAACGCAGGTCTCTTCAGCGGATGGAACTTCACCCTGGTTTACGAACATCCATTGTTGCAAAAACGAAGCATCATGGTATACGAAGGTGACCAATTCGGAGAATCCCAACAGACAGGTACAACACCAAGACCAATATACACGAACCTCAGTTTCGGTTCTGCGAATGCCTACAGAATAAGCGACACCATATCCTTCGCATATGCGGCTTTCGGAGGTATGTCCACCCAAAGCCAAGAGAAAATAGTATCCAACAAGGATGGCAAACTGAATGGCAATTCTTCAGACACGAAGAACTACTACGGTTTCGCCAAAACGAAAATACCTTACAAGATTGAAGACTGCGCCGATCCAAATGCGGCGAGTCAGGACGAAGCGCACTTCAGAGGATTGATTAATTACCAATACGAGGGAAAACTCGGATGCAACATACACTCGTTCATCAGCCAAGTCAGAGGCTACGATTTGCAGAAAACCACCCTTGATCCAGGGAACTACACCTACATAAATCAAGGCGACAGCAGCTTCAACATCGTCATCACACCAACAACGGAGTACCACTTCTTCACGAACTCGTTGCTTTACATCGGTGCGCCAGACGCACCTGAAGTGGCATTGCCTATAGAAGTGGACAAAACGGACATTGAACCAGACTCAACCTTCACCTGCAGACTTTACGTGAAAACAGGGAACAACAAGAATGGTCTGACCAATATCGAGGTGAGAGTCCCTATCTCCGAGTACGTGGACTCCATCACCAGCTTCGACATCTCCTTCCACTCCACGTTGACTGATGTCACCAATAACGGAACGAACAACAACGGAGCCTACACCAAACCGACCATAACCACAGTGAACGGAACCGATAAAACCGAGTACACTGCTGACGACAAGGTGTATGGGTGGAACGAAACCAAAAGCGGGAATTTCCGAAAAAAATATCTCACCAGTCTAAACGCCTATTTAGAGTCGATAGACAAGGAAAACGATAACTACGCCACAAACAAACCAACGCTTGTGAAAACAAGGGAACTGATATTCTCTTTCCCTACCCTCATCATTCCAAACGCCATCCAAGACACCGATGCCATCACCATATCTCTCACCCTTCGCACGAAGAAAGACGATGACCCTGTCTACAACAAAACACTCTACGTGGGAGAGTCGCCTAGGGTTGTGCCACAGGCGGAAATGAACGTTAGCGACCCTGCCTCCAAAGACACCTCCGTCATCGAGAGCTCCTATGAACATGACATTGACTGGGACAAACTGAAATGTGAAGGCAACGGCGGAAGCGGCAGCGGCGGAGGAGGAGGCGGCGGCGGATGTAAAGGCCTCAACGGATACTCTAAGACACAAAACGGCGTCTTCCAGAAAAACCGCACCAAGCAAGTGGAAATCAACGTCGATGCCACGGGCAGTTGCACAGAAATGCCCGACTCCATCATCATCCACTTCTGCGACCCAATTAAACTGACACCAGCCATGATCAGGAAGCAATTGGCGAAGATGGACTTCGAGATAGATTCCATCAGAAAAAACGACTCTTGCATCTGGGAACAATCGAAGCGGAACAAATTGATCGATTTCGCCGCGAAAAATGGTGTAAACAAATCTAGGCTGGAACAATTGCTCAGCACCTTGGATGGCGGATTGCCGTCCATCTCCTCGACCGGAGCGATGAACCAAGACTTCCAAGCCTTCCTTGACTGCGAGGCTGAACTACAGGCCGACTCCATCGACTCCATCATCAACATGAAGAGGGAGTTCAGCGACGTGCTCGTCCTATTCAAAGATAAAGACACCTCTCCCGCAAATTATTACGAGAAGAGCCAATACATCTCTTTGCTTGACGAGACACTGGAATCGGAGGAGTATACGATCGACCAAAGCATGATACTCCAGATATACTACAAATCCCCATGGGAAATCAACAAAAAAACTTGTAGCGACTTCATCCCTATCAAGTTCGTCAAGCACGACCTGGAAGATCCTATCATCGTCTATAACGGAGATACGATCCAACAAAAAGACACCATATATCTCTGTTTGGGGAACGAGCCGGACAATCTGGAAATACACAAGTCGTTCAGGGATTACAACGTCTATGCGGAAGTCAACGACACTGCGGAAGCGCAGAACATAACCTTCAACGGACTTGTCGACCAAACATTCAACGAGGTGGCGATATGGAACATTCACAAAGCCGGTTTCCTCGACACGGACAAACCTGGATTGAGGGAAGTCAGCCTCTGGCAAAAAGACTTGGCGCAAAGTTGCAACGGCACCCCGTTCGAGTTCTTCATCAAAGTGCTGGACTTGAAAATAGACCAGTTGCCTGACCTAACCAAAAATCCGGAGAACACCTTCTGTCAATCGCTGAATCCGGAGGACTCCATCAAACTGTTCGTCACCAAGACGCCTCAACAAATAGACTATGACGTGTATTGGTACAACGTGACGAAAGATGCGGCAGACAACCTCACCCGGACAAAGATCGGCGTGGGTGACACCATCTACGTGCCGAAAGACTCCGTCGAGAACAAGCAGACAACTTCCTTCCGCTACGATGTGACCTTCTACAAAGACCATTGCGAAAGCAACCCGTCCACCATCGAGATCACCGTCAACCCGGCAGCGGACACGCTGAAGACGGACACCATCGTCATCTGCCAATACTACCGCCCAACCACAGACGACGTGATAGATGCCTTGCAGGCACTCAACAGCACAGGTTACGACATAAGCAACTTGCTGTTCTACTCCTACGACGAGACATTCCCAAGCGATGCGGACGGAAAAATAAGGCATGCGATAGAGAAAGACTCCATTTCATTGGATAGGCTGCTCGACATGCTGGACACCGACTCACCTTGCGGAACGGACGGCTACAGACTCCTCAACTTCGTGGTTCAAGGGAAGACCGCAAAAGGTTGTTTGGGCGCAGGAAGCATCATGACCATCAAAGTGAACTGCTACGACAAGACCAAGCCTCAGTTCGCCGGCGGAGTGGATTCGGTTCGCTACTGTACCGGAGATACGCCACTCAACGATTTCAACGCATACCTCGACGAGCAAGGCGCATTCGGTCCTAACGGATATAAATGGGTATGGTCTCACATCGACTATGCGACAAGCAATTTGCCTATCAACAAATACAAAAGCACCGCCTACGACATTGTCACCGACGGAGGTGATCCTATGACGAACACTTCCGCCGCAAACGACAATATGTTCGTGGTCGTACGAATCGACAGCAACAGTTGTGTGAGCGAGCCGGACACCTTCAAGATCGTTGTGGCCGACGCCATCACCAGCTACGCCATGATCGGTGACACGACAACCTCCATCAACCTCAGCGAAACACAGATCGCGTTGAACTATTGTGTCGGAGGAAACCCTTACAGCAGTAAGAGACTTCCAACCGTCGGTTATCCGTCCAGAGACTACATCATGGAATGGTACAGAAAGGATAACTTACAAGACGACTGCGACACCACCGAAAAATATTTCGCCAACCGCAAAGAGAAATATATCGACATAGACTTCGATCAACCGGACACGTTATTCTACTGCATGCGCCAAGCAACCACCATGGGTTGTAAAGGTCCTTGGCTGACCGTCAGCGTGTACATCCACGACAACGTGAAAGACAAACCGGAGATAGACACCATCGTCATGTGCGAAGGGGACATGGCCCAGAAGTTCAACATCTCCATCGATCCGAAATACACGCTATACACATACAAAGCGGACACCACGGAGGTCGCGACCACAGATATGATTGTGGACACCACAGCGGGCAGATACCTCCAAACGATGAACAATAGCCTATACTTCGCGCAATACAAGGATAAGACAACAGGATGCTACGGAGAATTGGTGGGCGCGAACGCTATCGTCAACCCGAAGCCGCACACTCCGCTATTCAGCAAGGACACCATCTATCTATGCGCCATCGGAGACACTGTCAGTCTGGCGGAAAAGATAGACTCCAAAATCAACAATTTAGACCAAAACACCACCGTCGTTTGGGAGCCTGAAGAATCCATCATCACCTCCCAAAACAGAAGCGCCAAGTACGCCATCTACCAGAAAGACACGGTAACAGCCTGCGTCAGCGACAAGGTGGAGATCAACATCCGGGTGGAGAACACCATCAAATACAACGGATTCGGCACAAAGGAATTCTGCTTCGGCGAAGAGATTTCCCTCCGAGACACCGTTCAAAGACTATTGAGCAGTGTCAACGACATCATCCTGGAGAAGGCGCTAGGATTCAAAGTGTTCCTGCTTAACAACAACTCAAGAGGTATAGAGATCACCAGCGAGGTGCGTTCTTCCAAGACAAGAACAGAGGACGACACCACCCGCTACCTCATCGACATTTTGGACACCATCAGCGGATGTTCCCGCATAGACACGGCCACGGTCATCTTCCACGGATTGCCGAACGCATATGTCGACAATGACTTGTACGCCTGCCAAAACGTGGAGGCGGAACTGCCTACACCGACCGACCCAACCTATATTTACCAATGGTTGAGGTCCGATGGCACAGCGATAACAGGGAACCCGACACGCTTGTCCCTCTCCACGGATGAGACCATCCGATTGGCTGAGAAAGATAAACTATACGGTTGTGCGGACACCTTCGACGTGGACGTGACCGTCTACCCTACTCCGGACAATGCGCTTGTAAACGACACGTCTTTCTGCCAGAACAACCCTGACAAGAAGATCAACGTCGCCGTACAACCGTCCAACGACGCATACAACACGGCAACGAACCTGAAGCTGCAGTGGTTCTCCCCTGAAGGTGATTCCATTAACAACCCTATCGTGACCGATGCGATTGTTATGAATGACCTCACCAAGAGACTGAAATATACGGTGAGACAAACCAACACCAGCACCTCTTGCTTCAAGGATACGTCCATCTACGTGACCCTCAAGCAAACTCCTGTGCTGAACATGCCTGACCTGTCAGCCGTCTGCGAGCCGGAGACCATCTCCCTCTCCCAGGCAGTGAAAGATTACATCTCGAACAACATCGGTTCAACCCACTTCACCAACACTGCAGGACTCCAATACCAATATAGCAGAGTCCTCAACGGATCGGCTACCCTCCTCAGCGAGGCCGAGGCGAACCAGTTGGCATACATCAACGACAAGGACAGCGTGCTCTACGCCTACACCGTGACGGATGCGGACAACGTATGCTCCGCTTCCGACTCCGTCTTCGTCACCATCAACAAGAAACCGCTCAAGCCTATCATCGAAGGCGGCAAGGATACCATCTACTTCTGCCAGGACGATGCTCCAATCATCCTCCACGCGGAGAACAAGAACGAATCGAAGTACCAGACCCAAATCTATTGGGGCGAGTACACCTCCACCGTCACTGGCAACGAGTTGGAGATCTCTGCCAACTACGGCAACTACATGGCCTTCACCAAGAACGAGAAGACAGGTTGCGTCAGCGACGTCGACACGATCCATGCGGTCATCTCCGTTCCTATCGAATTCTCTGCAATCGGAACGCAAGACCTCTGCTTCCGTGACTCCATCGACCTGATCCAAATGGTTCAGGAGCAAGTGGACAAGAACACGAAGAACAGTGTACGCGACATCCGCTTCAACATCTTCAGACTGAACGGTGTCACACCGTCCAGCCAAGCGATCTCAGAAAAGATAGCCTCCACAAAGGCGAAGAACGAGACCGACACGACCCGCTACCTCATCCAAATCAAGGATTACGTCAGCGGTTGTGAATTCCAAGACACGGCCACCATCGTATTCCATGGATTGCCGGTCATCGACCCGATCGATCCGATCACCGTATGTCAATTCCAAGACACCGCTCTTCCGACGCCGAACAGAGGCTACCAATACGAGTGGTTCAGGGAGACGGACGGCAGGATCATCAACGACCCTACCCGATTCAACTCGGAGCAGAGCGAATCCATTTACCTCAAGGCAACGGAGACCTTCCCTGCCGTCGGACTCGCTTGCTACGACTCCCTCATGGTCTCCATGGACGTGCGTGAGATCCCTGTCGCAGCCACCGTGCTCAGCGACACCTTCTGCCAATTCTCCGGCACTCACCTGATCCCTGTGACACGCAACGAGACGGCGGCCAATCCAATGGCCGACCTCTCCATCCAATGGTTCGACGAGAAGGGTGACTCCATCGCCAACCCAATCAATACGGACACGATGATCGTGAACGCTAAGTCACGCACCATCAAGTACACCATCCGTCAGTACAACAAGGTAACTGGATGTTACAAGGATACCACCGTTCCATTCGTGGTCAACAAAGCTCTTCGATTGGAAATGGAAGACCTCGCCGCTGTCTGCCAACCTGAAGTCATCGACTTCAAAAGCAAGGTGATGGATTACCTCACCGCATCGACGACCACCAACCTCTCCAACATCGGCAACTGCGACATCACTTACGGAAAAATCATCAACGGTGCGCAAACCGTCATCAGCGATGCGGAGGCTAGCCAAATAGAGTACACCAACGACAAGGACAGCGTGCTCTACACCTATACCGTAGTCGACGGAGTATGCTCCGCTTCCGACTCCGTATTCGTCACCATCAACAAGAAACCGCTCAAGCCTATCATCGAAGGCGGCAAGGATACCATCTATTTCTGCCAGGACGATGCTCCAATCATCCTCCACGCGGAGAACAAGAACGAATCGAAGTACCCGACCCAAGTCTATTGGGGCGAGTACACCTCCACCGTCACGGGCGATGAGTTGGAGATATCCGCTAACTATGGCAACTACATGGCCTTCACCAAGAACGAGAAGACGGGTTGCGTCAGCGACGTCGACACGATCCATGCGGTCATCTCCTTCCCTATCGAGTACACGGCAGTCGGCACACAAGACCTCTGCTTCCGTGACTCCATCGACCTGATCCAAATGGTTCAGGAGCAAGTGGACAAGAACACGAAGAACAGCGTACGCGACATCCGCTTCAGCATCTTCAGACTGAACGGTGTCACACCGTCCAGCCAAGCTGTCTCTGAGAAGATAGCCTCCACAAAGGCGAAGAACGAGACCGACACGACCCGCTACCTCATCCAAATCAAGGATTATGTCAGCGGTTGTGGCCTCACCGATACCGCCACCATCGTATTCCATGGATTGCCGGTCATCGATCCAATCGATCCGATCACCGTATGTCAATTCCAAGATACCGCTCTTCCAACACCGAACAGGGGCTACCAATACGAGTGGTTCAGGGAGACGGACGGCAGGCTCATCAACGACCCTACCCGATTCAACTCGGAGCAGAGCGAATCCATTTACCTCAAGGCAACGGAGGCCTTCCCTGCCGTCGGACTCACTTGCTACGACTCCCTCATGGTCTCCATGGACGTGCGTGAGATCCCTGTCGCAGCCACCGTGCTCAGCGACACCTTCTGCCAACTTTCCGGCACACACCTGATCCCTGTGACCAGGAACGAGACCGCCACTAACCCGTTGGCTGAACTCGCCATCCAATGGTTCGACGAGAAGGGTGACTCCATCGCTAACCCAATCAACACAGACACGACAAGTGTGGCAGGCAAGTCACGTACCATCAAGTACACCATCCGTCAGTACAACAAAATCACAGGTTGTTACAAGGATACCGTCGTGCCATTCGTGGTCAACAAGGCCATCAAGCTGGACATGGAGGATCTTCCGGCAGTCTGCCAACCTGAAGTCATCGACTTCAAGAGCAAGGTGACGGATTACCTCACCGCATCGACCACCACCAACATCACCAACATCGGTAGTTGCGACATCACCTACGGGAAGGTCATCAACGGCACATCATCCGCCATCACCGATGCGGAGGCTAGTCAAATAGAGTACACCGAGAACATCGATAGCATGCTATATACCTACACCGTTGTGGATGGTGTATGCTCCGCTTCCGATTCAGTCTATGTCACCATCAACCAGAAGCCATCCACCCCTATCATCGAGAACGGGTTGGATACCATCTACTTCTGCCAAAGCAACGGGCAATTGCATCTCACCGCAGCCCATAGCAACGACAAGCGGACCACCTCCATCTTCTGGGGCGACCACAAGTCCACCCTCTACGGAGACACGATAGAGATACCAAGCACTCCACCGACCTCCCAATACACCGCTTTCAGCAAGAACGTATTGACGGGCTGTGTCAGTGAAGACGACACCATCATCGTCATTGTGAAAGAAGCCATCAAGGTTACTCCATTGGGCAATGACGGAACGATGGAGTTGTGCGCAGGCGAAGAGATCAACCTCTACGAGCAGGCGATGGCCTCCTTCGCAATCAACCAAACTCCGCACACCACATTGATCTTCAACGCTACCGAGAATGGTTATGTGGTCGGAGAGAACGAGTTGAGCAAGGTGACAAAATCGAGACAAGACACTTCCCTCTATCAATTCACGATAGAGGATGACCAATCGAAGTGTACCGCAGAAAACTCATTGAAGCTCATCTTCCACCAATTGCCGACCTTCACCATCGAAGGGGCTGACGTCCTCTGTGAAGGCAACGACGTGAAATTGGAGGCAGTCGGAGACGAACGTCCGGTTTCCTACGCATGGAAGATAGAAGGAGACGAGAAGACGCTCAACACCACGGCTTCCTTCACCTACAAGGAGATCATGCAGGATACCACCTTCATCCTAATAGAGAAATTGAACGGAACCACATGTGCCGACACTGTCAGCAAGAAGATCACAGTCAACGTGAACCCTGCAAGGCTCGAAGACACCGTCATCTCCATCTGCCAAGACACCAGCGCCACAAGCACGGAGGAGATCAACTTAGGACGTAGCAGCAGCGACATCAGCAGCTACAGCATCCAATGGTACCAGAACGACACCACGCTCTTCTCCAACGACGAGACCATCCAAGTGGAGAAGACAAAGTCCACCGCCTTCAAGTTTGAGGTGGAGACCACCAACAGGAACACGGGATGCGTCAGCCCTCGCAGCAACGTAACCGTTCACGTGAATCCACAGATCACCATCGGATTGGACAATCCGGACACGATCTGCCAACCATTCACCTACGACCTGATCACGAACCTCGCCAAGAGCATCAGTGGCGGAACACAACCGACCTACGTCCGCACAGAGCTGAACGGAACCGTCATCAGCAACGAGACAGCCATCAGCGAAAGCGGTCTGTATGAGGTATACTACACGGATGACAAGCATTGCGACGCAAGCAAGACCATCTCCATCCAGTTCCACAAGCAGCCTGGCGTGCCACAACTCATCGGCGACACGATCCTTTGCCAAGGCATCGGCGACGTGAAACTCACCGCCAAGAAGACGGGCGTCAACAGCGTGAACCAATCCTTCGTATGGAAGAACGCCAACGGAGAGACTACGTCCGACACGTTGACACTCTCCACTACCCAATATGGCAAGACACGCTACAACCTGTTCGCCATCGATCTGAAGACAAGATGTCTCAGTGAACCTGACACCTTCGACTTCGACGTGAGGGAAAGCATCGGCTTCCAGCCAATCGGACTCATGGAAGCTTGCTATGCCACCACTGTAGACTTGAAGGAGAAAGCGGAAGCCGCCTACTTCGGCAGCCCTGAAGAGAAGAACATCACCTACTACAAGGTGAACGAGTCAGGCAACCTCTCCAGCATTGCGGACCCAACCATCATCGGCGCATCCGGAAAGTACGTGACCAAGGCGACAGAAGCCATCTCCCGCTGTGAGAGAATGGATACCACGGAAGTGATCGTATACGATTCACTCGCCATAGCGACAGAGGGCAACACCATCATTTGCGAGGGCGACGAAGTAACTGACCTCATCGCCACCCGTGCGGACACCTACACTTGGTTCAGGGAGAACGGAGACAATGCGACTGGCGCAGCCTTCCCTTACTCGAAGAACGTAGACAAGACAGAGACCTTCCGCCTAATCGGTGAGAAGAAGATCGGCTCGCTCTTCTGCCAAGACAGCATCGACGTCACCATCACGGTCAACGAGAACCCTATCACCTTGGCAGACACTATCTTCCGATTCTGCCAAGACACGGCAGGTGCAGACCAGCCATTGGTGATCAACACAGTGGCAAGGAACACCGAGACGCTTGGTCTGGTATGGACCAACGAGCAGGGAGACACACTCTTCAATACGAACGAGACGGCAGTCTCCCCTATCGTCGAGGAGGGAGACACCCACTACCTCGTCAGCCAAATGAACCTGCAGACACAGTGTCACAGTGGTCAGACCCGAGTAGACGTCTCTGTGCTTCCACAAATACGCATTCAGTTGAAGGACACCACCACATGTGAGCCGAACAGCGTCGATTTGACCCTCTTCAGCAAGAACACCGCAAAGGCGGGTAAATACACGCCAAACATCGAGGTCACCACCTACGAAATCATCCAGAACGGGTCGGCGACAGACGTGACCGCTCAAGCGGACGCCATCACGCAAGGAGGTCAATACCGCATCACATACCAGTATGAAGATGCCGGACTCGTATGCCAATCAACGGATGTCACAACGCTTAAATTCAACAAGCAACCAATACGTCCAAGCATTGCCAACCAGAACTTCTGCCAAAACACAGGAGAGCACCAGCTATTGGGAAGCACCAACAGCAACAATGTAAGGCTATTGTGGGAGGATCTCTCCAGCTACCCTTCCAGACAAGACACGAACGTGACAACCATCACAACGGACATCGCCACGCAGAAGCTCTTCCTCATTCGTCAAGTACAAGACGAGAGCGGTTGTGTGAGTGAGGCGGACTCCGCAATGATCACCATCTATCCGGCTATCGAGGCCATAGACAAAGACACCGCTATCTGCTACGGAGAGTCGGTCGACCTCGGTCGATTCGCGCAAAGCAGCTACAGAGGCGGAACAGCCAAATACAGCGTTTCGTTCCAGAACATCGACGGACAAAGCTTCATCGCCGAAAGTGTGACCAAGAGCAACACCTACTTCGCATACTTCATAGATAGCATGAACGTATGCCGCGACACGGCGTCCCTCGTCATCGACGTCAACCAACCGATCGTCATCAACATCACGGGAGGTGGAGACGCCTGCACCGACCAAACCGTCACACTGACAGCCGACGGTGCGGAACAATACGAATGGAGCAACGGGGAAAAGACTCCATCCATCACCCTGACATCGAACGGAGCGGAGACCAGGACACTCCAAGTAGAGGGTAGAAGCACATTCCACGACATCTACTGCTATGCGGACACCAGCGTGGACGTCATCTTCCACAACGCAGTGAAGCCTAGGGAACTCACCTTCGACACCTGCGCAAGGAACAGGGTGACCATCGACGACATAGTCCGTAAGAACAACGTGACAGAGGCCATCGACACGATTTGGAACCTCACGGACAATATCCGATACAGCAACATCAACCAAGACCTTGGCAAGAGCGGCCAATATGAGATAGCGGTACACAACGAAGAAGGTTGCGCCGCTCACCACACATTGACCATCAACATGCACCAAGTGGACAATCTGAAGGTTGAGAAGCAAGAAAGCACCTACTGCTACGGTAGCCTCGCCAACTTCACCGCCCAAGGAGACAACGCCCGTGAATACGAATGGACGAACCTCACCGAAGGAATTGTCAAGACAGGTTCAACCTACAACGAGCCTATCACCGCAAGGAACGACTTCATGCTCATCGCCACGGAGAAGGAGCTGGGTTGCAAAGACACGATTGAATTCACGGTGGACGCATATCCTTACAAGGAACTCACCATCACAGGCAACAAGACAAGCTGTAGGGACTCTCTCGTCATCCTCAGCGTGGAGGATGCCCTCACCGACATCAGATGGACTTTGGATGACACCACCATGACAGAAAAGAACATTCACTTCATCGCTGACAAGAACAGGCAAATAAACGTATCCGGAATCGACGAGAACGGGTGCTTGGCGACAGAGTCCTTCATACTCGAGGTGGCATATCTCGAAGACCCTATCATCGCCTACAGCACCATCGACGACACCGAGTATGCGCTGAGCGACGACGTGAAGGAGGTTGAATTCAAGGAAACCACGACACCATCAGGAAGCGAGTTGTACACGTTCACCTGGAATTTCGGGGACGGACAGTCTTGGATCGACTCGACCAGCAATGAGGTCTCCCACCTCTACAACGATACGCTCATCCACAGCAGGAGAGACATCCCTGTAGAACTGATCGTAGAGCACAAATACGGATGTAGGAAAAGCACCAGCACCATCCTAAAGATCGATCCATTCCTCTTCGTGCCGAATACGATGATCGCCGACGGCTCCTACATCTTCATGGAGAACTACGACGTCCAGATCTACGACAGAGTTGGCACGCTCATCTATCAAGGAAGCGGTTGGGACGGTACTTACAAAGGCGAACCAGCGTCTGAGGATACCTACTTCTACTCGCTCACCTACTTCGAGAAAGGAGAAAAGAAAATACGGACAGGATACATAACAGTTGTAAGATGATGAACATGAAAAGACGGATTATATGCACCATAGCCTCATTGCTCATGATGATGGGTTTGTCCGCACAGGAAATGCCCTTCTTCACGAACAAGCAGCTGCAATATAGCTTTTTCAACCCTGCATATATACCCGAACTACAATATGCCACCATCCAAGCAGGAGGCAGGCTACAATGGACGAATTTGGACGGAATGCCCAAAGACCTGTTCTTCTCGGGAAAATATTTTTTCCTGGGGGCCCACTCACAGGTAGGACTAAACATTTTGACAGACAAGATAGGATATCAACACATGATCAATCCTAAAGTCGTCTACTCCTTCTGCATACCCATCGGTGACGACTCCTACCTCAACCTGGGAGCATCGGCAGGTATGATGAACAAAGGATATAACTCGAACGAAATCGTCAACGACAGCCGATACGAAAGCCAGAACATAGCCAAGGTGGTCGAATGTCTGGAGAAGGGCAACGCCGCCGATGTGGACGCGGGATTCGAGATACTGCTCCAGAACTTCGAGTTCGGAGCGTCCGCCATGCACCTGCTGAAGGGAACGGACGAAGTCACCATGAACAGGACATTCTACGGATTCATGAACTACAACATGCAGACCTCCGAATGGTGGAGGCTATGCCCCGCATACGCCCTCTACTACTACAACGGAGACAAGCAGACCAATTCCAAGGACGTGATGAAGCACCAGCTATCGCTCTATTACTATTACGTCACAGAATACGACAACATGCCGGCGGACCTGTTCTACGTGGGAGCCACCTACAAGATACCGAACGAAGTGGGATTCCTCGCAGGGTTCGCCTTCGGGTTCTTCCAGGCCTACTACTCCTACGACTACAACTTCTCCAACCTCAGACACGGCAACTACGGGACACACGAATTGGGCATAGAATTCAAAATCCGCACGAAAGGGAAAGGATGCTACGCCAACTACGGAAGAAGCAGGAAAAAATACACACGCTATTACAGGAATTAACCACAAGGCGGAAACACACGAAAAAAGCGTAACAAAATCGACGAATGCGAAAAAAATATCCCTCCAATTTTAGTTTCATTTACATAATTTAGACTATATTTGCATAAAGTTGTTAAAAATAAAATTCAAATAAATTATTAAAACATAACTAATTTTTCAAAGATGAAAAAAATTTTCGTATTCGTCTGTGCCGCTTTGACCACTCTATCAGTTGCGGCGCAAAGCAAGGAAAAGCCATGGAGCGTGGGCCTCTATGGAGGTAAAGTTGAGGCCGCCAACGATTGGGGCAATCACTTCTTTCACCCAGCAAGCGATTTCTACGGATCTGCTTCTTTAACGTTCGAACATTTCATGAACGAGAAATTTGACGTGGGAGTTCACGCATTGTGGGGACGTTACGGAACCAAAGGTGGGGACTTCAACCCAACAGACGGTGAGTTCAAGGCAGGCTTGGGATTCGGCGCCGTTCAAGGAAAGTACAAATTCCTCCACAGCGATAAATTCAAAGAGAGCCTTCTACACCCATTCGCATTCGTTTCTTTGGGAGCAAGAGCAATTTACGGATTAGACCAAAACGACAACAGCTACCAAACAACAACTGACGACAACAAAGCTGTCAGCTTCGCATTGGGCGGTGGTCTCGGCTGCGACTTGAGAATCAACGAGGCATTCGCTATCCGCTACTTCGCTACCTATGGCTACCCTATCGGAAACGGTGACAAGCCAGATAACAGATTATGCGGTGACTTTGCGGATCAACACCTCTTGCACAACTTGGGTATCGTGTATAGCTTCGCCCTTGACAAGGATAGAGATAACGATGGCGTGGAGAACAGCAAAGATAAATGTCCAGACAACACTCCTGAGGAAATCGCTATGGGCGTAGACGAGAACGGTTGTCCTAAGGATTCCGATAAGGATGGTGTGCCTGACTATTTGGATAAATGTCCTAACAACACCTTGGAGGAGGTTTCTGAGGGTATCGACGAGAATGGTTGTCCTAAGGATACCGACAAGGATGGTGTTGCTGACTTCAAGGATAAATGTCCTGAGAACACCGCTGAGGAAATCGCTAAGGGCGTAGACGAGAACGGTTGCCCTAAGGATTCTGACGGCGACGGTGTGCCTGATTACAAAGACGAGTGCGAGAACACTCCTGCAGGCGCTAACTTGGCCAACGGTACAGTTGACGAGAAGGGTTGCCCTAAGGATACCGACGGTGACGGTGTCGCTGACTACGAGGATGTTTGTCCTGAGGTAGCAGGTGTTAAGGAGAACAAGGGTTGTCCTGAAATCAAGGAAGAGGTTAAGAAAGTATTCGAGAAGGCTTTGAACGGTATCGAATTCGAGACTGGTTCTGCTAAGATCAAGAAGTCTTCTAACAAGATTTTGGACGACGTCGTTAAGATCATGAAGGAGAATCCTTCTTACAAGCTTTCCATCAACGGTCACACCGACAACGTAGGAAACGCTGAGAAGAACCAGAAACTTTCTGAGGATCGCGCCGCTGCTGTCAAGGCTTACTTGGAGAGCAAGGGCGTAGACGCTAGCCGTTTGAGCTCTGCAGGATTCGGACAAGACCAACCAGTAGCCGACAACAAGACGAAGGCTGGTCGCGCTAAGAACCGCCGCGTTGAGTTCAAAGTTAGATTCGAGAAATAATAAATCTAATACTATTCTTTCGAGAGGGCGTACAAGCGATTTGTACGCCCTCTCTCTTTGGAGAATCATCCCCATGGATTCTAGCCCCACAAGACGATCGGGAGCCTTCCCTGCGCCTGAAATGAAGCCGGCGGGCGGTCTGTCTCCTGCCAGCCTAACCATCCCACCCCCATACCCTCTCCAGCAAGCAAGTCAAATGTTATAAATTACATCCATAAAATACGCTTTAATATTGACTAAATTCAATACAAACACACATTTCAAATTTCATATTATCCGACAGATATAGTATATTTGTTATATATACGAGAAAAATTAGTCGCTACAAATAGGAGGAGACAAATCCCGAGCGCAGGGCACCATGAGTCAGGCCTCATACCCCTCAGAGGGACAAACGAACTTCTACAGAAGCCAATGTATATGACAATGCCAAGGTATATGAGTGATGGTATGTTTACAGAAAGGAAGGAGTCATGAAAATCTCGACTGATAAAATAGCATCGGTGTTCATATCGCTGTTCCTTACGGTGATAACCGTAGATGTCGCCTCTGCCCAGGAGGCGAGCACCGACTTTGACTCCTTGGGAACCGTCGCCGACCAACAACCGTTGGCGGAACCATCATACAACGAATCCGACACCATCCTCTCGGAAGAGATGATCGACCTCGACCAATCATCGTACACCTACGACGGAGAACTCCACTCTCCATCCATCACCATCAAGGGTGACAAAACGTTCACCGAAGGCGTGGACTACACGGTAAGCGGCACACGGAGCGCGAAAGATGCGGATAACTACGTCATAGAAATATCCGGCACGGAGGAAAACCCATTCAGCATAAGCAAGAGCTGGACAATCACAAAGAAAGATGTGCACGTGAAGCCTACGGACACATCCAAACACATCGGGCTGGCAGACCCTACCCTATCCTACACCGTGGAAGGCCTCGTGGAGGGGGATTCCCTTCTGGGAATATCCGTAGCCAGGGAAGAGGGAGAAGAGGTCGGCACATACCCTATATCCGTCCTCGAGGATGGCCTCAACCCTAACTACCAACTCATCACATCCGCCGGCACCTTCACGATAGAGGGCCACCATTTCGAGAAGGGGGAAAATATCATAATCGAGAACCAAGTTCCTTCCACCTGCAACCTGGAGGGCTCCCACGACGAAGTATACTACTGCCTATTCGAGAAGTGCGGAGCGGAATGCCTACGCATCCATGTCACGGACACCGCCTTGGGACATGTTTTCCCAGAGGAGTTCATCATAGACGTGCCCGCTTCCTGCGAGCGGGCCGGCACAAAATCAAGGCACTGCACAAGATGCAACCAGAAAATCGAGAACACACTCATCCCCGCCACGGGTCACACTTGGAGCGATGGCATCATCACCAAATACCCGACTTGCACGGAAAACGGAGAACTGACCCACTACTGCACCAACTATCCATGCCAAGCGTATTGGACGGAAGAGACAGGCCTGGAGGACCACATCTTCGAAGATGAATACACCGTGGATTTCCCTGCCTCCTGCGACCAGGACGGTCAGGAGTCCAGACATTGCACCATGTGCGATGAGAAGACGGACATCAGGGCGATACCTGCCCTCGGCCATAGCTGGAACAACGGCGAAATAGAGAAAAAAGCGACCTGCGTGACGGCAGGAATCAGGCTGTTCCGTTGCACGGTGAAATCCTGCAAAGGAACCAAAGAGGAGGAAATCGAACCGCTCGGACACGATTTCATAGAGGATTTCATAACAGATAAATTCCCGACCTGCACGGAACCCGGCAGCAAGTCTTGGCACTGCTCCCGTTGCAGAGAGGTGGATAACATCACGGAGATACCCGCGCGAGGCCACAAATGGGGCCAGGGCGACACCACCGTTTCCCCTACCTGCGAGACGGACGGAATGTTCCTGCGCACCTGCACCTCCTACGGCTGCGGAGCGATCGACACGACGGTCGTCCCGGCATTGGGTCACGCCTGGGACGAAGGCATCGTATCCAAAGAGGCCACCTGCACGGGGAAAGGTGCCCTATTCCATCTCTGCACAAGAGAGAACTGCGATTCGACGCTAACAGAGTCAATCGAGCCGCTGGGACATGACTTCAGCCAGGAATACACCGTAGACCTGCCCGCCACTTGTGTCAGGTCCGGCAGACAATCCCAGCACTGCTCAAGATGCAGCGAAACGATCAACAGCACATTCATTCCTGCGGAAGGACACTCTTGGGGAGACCCGAAGACTGTAATCGCCGCCACCTGCACCACGTCCGGCATCGTCAGCTACTCTTGCATCCATGAGAATTGCCAACAGACAAGGACTCAGGCGACAGACAAACTGGGGCATGACTTCTCCACGAAATATACGGTGGACATCGCCGCCACCTGCACAAAGGAGGGGAAGAAATCCAAGCACTGTACCCGATGCAGCGAGAAAATCGAGAGCACAAGCATCCCAGCCACTGGCCACCAAGCCAGCGACACACTCGTAGACCGGGAAATTCCAGCCTCCTGCACCGAGCCTGGCGTCACCACGTACGTCATAAAATGCCTGAACTGTCAAGAGGATTTATGGAGATCGTCCGTCATGATACCAGCCACCGGACATGATTGGGACGAGGGTGTGTTCGTCATCGTCCCTACGACAGAAAACATGGGCAAGAAGATGTACACTTGCCACAACTGCGACAAGAAGGAGTATGAATTGGTGGATAAGCTTTACAAAGACATAATCATGCGGGAATATGCGGACGGTTCCATCTTCTACGTCAAGAACGAAGGATATTGTCCAGGCAGCGAAGAGCCTATCAGCTACACGGTGCTCCAAGGCGTTCCTATCGATTACAAAATGGATTTCAGCGAGGATGCCAAGAAACAGGGATTCGAAGACATAGACTGGACGCCGGTGTCCGCCGACTCAAGGATCAACATATTGACCCCTGACGAATGCCTGCCAGGCGAGTACAGCGCCAACGTCTATTTCCGCAACGGGAACATGACGGCTACCCAAGCCTACCCTGTCAAATTCAACGTGAACCTGAGCAAAACCTACATATTGGCGATCTTCGAGGACGTTGTCAGCATAGACAACCGCACGAACCAGTTCCACTCATACCAATGGTACCACAACGGGGAGATGATCGACGGAGCGACCAGACCTTACTACCAGGAGTTGGGTGGCCTCACAGGAAGCTACTACGTAAGGGTCAACGTGGGGACGGACTCGGAAGTCCGCACCTGCAGCAGAAGCGTATGGGACAAGATCGTCAAAGGAGCCCGTAGCATATCGGTTTCACAAAACCCTATAAAAGAGGGGGCAACCGTAACGCTCATCAACTTCGAGGAGACCCAACACACGCTCTCCATCATCAACCAACTCGGGTCCACCGTCATCACGGAACGATTCACGGGGAATAAAATAGATTTGAACACCAGCCTTATGCCGGCGGGCAACTACATCATCAATGTGGATGGTATAAGCCTGAAGGTGATCAAGGAATAGCGGGACACACGCTGGTTGAAACATACAGACAAGGAAGCAATGAAAAGAACGATTATATACTTCATCCTCACCTGCTTGACCGCACTCTCCTATGCGAGCAGCGGCAAGCTCGCCATAGACTCGGTCCCTTATCTGGGGACGAGGCATTACCTATGCCTCAACCTCGGAGGTGGATGGCACTCCTTCCGGCTAGAGGCGGAAGGCGGGGAAGCACAACGGGGAACTGGCGGCTTGATGGAATTGAAGTATATGTTTATTCCAAGGCACTGGGGTATAGGTATCGGTGCGCAGGTATGCTCATACCGAGGCGAGACGATCTTCAACCATAGCTACTCGCAAACATTCATCCACGACGACAACAACCTCAACTATACCCTCAACACCCAATTCAAGGATTGGAAGGAACGGCAAGACATCCTCTCCGTCGAGGTGCCCTTCTCCATCCAATGCACAAAGAACTTTAGCGACAGGTGGGGATTCCTCCTAGGCATGGGAGCGACACTCTCCATCCCTGTAATCAAAGAGTATACCGCACAAAGCGGCACCTTCACCACGTCAGGATGGTTCGAATCGACCAACGTGGAATACGAAGACCTCATCAACCACGGATTCAAGACCGAGCAGGCCAACCAATCCGACGAAATCATCAACATGGCGACCTGTCTGGGCGCCCACTTCGAACTGGGGTTCAACTACTCGGTAGGGAAAAAGACCGCCTTCTACTTGGGGGCCTACGCCCACTACGGAATCACCAACGCGATCATTCCGCAAGAGAAGAACATCTATGACGGAGAAAAATACATCGGTGCTTTCGGAAGCAAACAAGTCAAAGACGTACACCCCCTCAAAACGGGTGTGAAGCTTGGTCTGCGCTTTAACCTCAAAGACAAGAAGAGGGAAAAGGAGGCTGAACAAATCGTCGAGAACAGAAGGATAGAAAGGGAAAGGCAGAAAGAAATCGCCGCAGCCGCCGAGAAACTGAAGAGGGAACGCAAACTGCAAGAACAAAGGGAACGCATCCGTAGGGAGGAGGAGAACGACCAACTGATGGAGAAGGAAAGAACCCGTATCGAGGCTCTCCGCTTGGCTGCCGTGAGGGAGAAGAAAGAGGCCGTCTTCGCACTCAAACGAATCGCGGACGAGGCCAACTACGCCTACCCGAACAGCATCCCGACCTTCCCGGAGGAGATCGAACGTTCCTTCGACGTGATCTACACCTACTTGGCCAAGAACCCGGACGTCAACGTCCTCATCATCGGACACACAGATAATACGATAAAGGAGGATAAAAGCTTCACGATTGGCCAGAAACGGGCCGAAGCATTCAAACAAGCGCTGATACGCAAAGGCATACCTGAAGATCGGATGGAATGCGCCAGCCAAGGACTAACACAACCTATAGCCTCCAACAACACAAAGGCAGGTAGGGAACTGAATAACCGTACGGAACTGAAACTGAAGGGAGGAGAGGAATAACTCCGAAGAAAGGATTAATCCGCTCCGAACACTTCCCTCCTCGTACTGTATTTCTTCTGACGCATACTCAATCGATAGGTGATGACCTCGTCCGTGAGCGTGACCGGATCATCCTTGGAATAGGTCTCGAAGAGCAGGAAACCGCCCTTCAGTCCTGTCGGCATCGTCTTCTCTGGATGCCATCCCCTACCAATGTAGAAAAACGCCTGATAGGATCCATTGTCGATGCGGAAGGTATAGGTGCTGTCCGCCTTGATGTAGGCATGGCTCACCACCTTGCCGTTCTCATCCTTTTCCTTGATGAAGGCGACTACATCGAACGAGATGGGCGCCACCACCACAATGTCCGAATTGGAGTCTTTGCGTGGCTTCTTAGGCAATCCATATTGATCCTGGTAAGGCATACTACCCTGTTCCAGCGAGTTCTTGCCATACTTCTCCACCTCGCTCTGCCAATATACGATACTATCCCGCAGGCGGGTGGCCTCAGCCGTGTATTTGTCATGCGGGAAGGCAAAGAGGTACTCGTCGTAGGCCTCCACCGTATTCGTCTTCCTACGATCCTTGAAATAAGGTTCTTCCAACAAGCTCTTCCGCTCGTTCAAACCCTCCATGTACTTGCTTTGCGGATACTTCTCCCGGTACTCCACGTATCCTCGAACCGTGTTTTTATGGATGGCGGCCCAATAGTCCCACGTCTCTGAAAAAACCGTGATGAGCAGCACATAGGCAACCACAGCTGCACCTGCGACGCACGCCAAGATCTTAAATGCTTTCTTTTCGTCCATAGACTTCCCTTATTTTTTCAGGACAGACTCGATGGCGGCGTAGATACCGTCAGCGTCCATCCCATAGTAATGATACAACTCTTCTTGTGTGCCATGGGTGGCGAAGATATTCGGAATACCGATGCGCTTCACATGCATCGCCACGTCATGGTCTGCGAAGTACTCCAACACGGCGGAGCCGAATCCACCCGACACGACACCATCCTCGACCGTGATGACGGATTGGTATGTCTTGGCGACCTCATTCAACAACTCTTCGTCCAACGGTTTCAGGAAGAGCATGTTATAGTGCGAAACGCTCATGCCGTTCTCCTCCGCCTTGGCGATCGCCTTTGCCGCCGCATGGCCCAACGGACCGAGCGAGAGGACCGCAAGCGAAGAGGTCCCCTTCTTCAGGCAAACGCCCTTGCCCACCGGCATCTCCTCCATCTCCTTGTGCCAATCCAACAAGACGCCCTTGCCACGCGGGTAGCGGATCATGAAAGGTCCGTGACCCGGCAAGGAGGCCGTGTACATCAGGTTACGAAGCTCGATCACATTCATCGGAGAAGCGATCGTGAGGTTCGGCACGCAACGGAAGGCCGCCAGATCGAACGCTCCGTGGTGGGTCGCACCGTCAGAGCCGACCAATCCCGCACGGTCCAGGCACATGACCATGTCCAGATTCTGCAGGCAGACATCATGGATCACGTTGTCATACGCGCGTTGCATGAAGGAGGAATATATGTTACAGAAAGGCATCATGCCCTCCTTCGCCAAGCCGGCGGAGAAGGTGACCGCATGGCCCTCCGCGATACCCACGTCGAAGACACGGTCGGGCATCTCATGCATCAGGAAGGACATGGAACAGCCCGAAGGCATGGCTGGGGTGATGCCCACCACCTTATCGTTCATGCGCGCCAATTCGACCAAGGTATGTCCGAACACGTCCTGGAACAGGGGCGGCGTATCCTTCGTGATAGGTGCCACGACCCGCTCGCCCGTCTCCTTGTTGAATTTGCCCGGCGCATGCCAGATCGCGGCGGCTTCCTCCGCAGGCTTGAAGCCCTTGCCTTTTTTCGTCTTGATATGCAGCACCTTCGGCCCCTTGTAATCCTTGATCGAACGAAGGATCTTCACGAGGCTGACCACGTCGTGGCCGTCCACCGGACCGAAGTATCGGAGGTTGAGCACCTCGAAAAGGTTATGTTCATTGGCGATGGCCGCCTTGACCGAGTTGTGGAAACGGATATGCTTCGCCTTCTCGTCCTCCTTCACCCATCCCAGTTTCGCGAAGAAACGGTAGAGCTTATAGCGCCATTTGTTGTAGGTGGCGGAGGTGGTCAGACGCACGAGGTACTCGCTCATACCCCCCACCGGCGCATCGATGGCCATGTGGTTGTCGTTGAGCACGACCAATAGATTGTTAGGATAGGCGGAGGCGTTGTTCAGTCCCTCGAAAGCCAGACCGCCCGACATGGCGGCGTCACCGATGACAGCCACCGTATGGGCTTGGTGCTTGCCCAGCTTATCGTCAGCGATGGAGATACCCAAGGCAGCCGAGATGGAGTTGGAGGCATGGCCCGCCACGAAGGAGTCGTACTCGCTCTCGTGAGGGTTAGGGAAACCACTGATACCACCGAACTGACGGTTGGTGGAGAAGCGGGTTCTACGCCCTGTGAGGATCTTATGTCCGTAAGCCTGGTGACCCACGTCCCAGACAATCTTATCCTCCGGCACGTCATACACGTAATGCAATGCGACCGTCAACTCCACGACGCCAAGGCTCGAAGCCAGGTGTCCCGGATTATGCGAGAGCTCGTCGATGATGAAACGGCGCAACTCGTCACACACCTGAGGTAACTGGGACTCGTCCAACTTCTTCAGATCGGACGGAGTATCTATCTTATCTAACAATGATTCCAAATCACCAAACTATTAAATCCACTACAATAATTGCCTAACGCAAAATTAGGAATAATTTCGATACGATTGACAAGCCATGCCCCTATTATTTCAGACCGCACATTTCATCCTGAAAAGGAAGGATTTAGCAGGACTGATCCGTTTCCCGCAGAGCTTCCTTATGGGCTTCGTTCAATTTGATGGTAAAGAGAAAACAAAGAACCGGCAGGGCGGAACTGAACAACAATAAGAACACGGCAAGGGGATGGGTGATCATCGAAAAGGCGATAGCCACATAAAAGGACAACACCGTCAAGATCAGCAAGAATACACCACTGAAAATCAACGTCCCACGCAAGATCTGGAGAGATCCCTCACTACCCTTCTTCGCCCAGGAAATAAGTGCGATAGTATAAACATAATATGCGATCAAAAGCACACTAAAAATATATAGAGGGACAAACAAAGGATCACCGAATCTTTGTTCCCCGAGCCATATTGCAATAAAGGCAATAATAAACGCCACAGCAATCACCCATAGAATCAGAGTGATGACTCGGAAAATAAGGACAAGGGACAACAAACGACGAAGATCCATGGCTCAATGAATTTTATAAAGATTAATAATATTAGACAATTTCAAGATCAGAAACAGATTCACGCCCAAAAGCACTGCCCCAATCAGAAGAATTACGGTCGCGGATTCTTGGAGCGCAAACTCGCTCATAAAAAAATAGCCCTACGGAGTACGCAGGGCTCAGAACTCTTCGGCTTATAGCCTTATTGTGAAAAGTCTTTCAATTTATGCAAAAATATAAAAATTTTTATAAATTTGGAAAAACATAAAAGAAAAATATCATGAATAAAACATTAGGACTAGACCCAGGAACAAATTCAATAGGCATCTCTCTTCGCAACGAAGATAAAGGGAAAAACATTATCGAACAACTTGAATATTTTAGCTCTATCATATTCAAATCGGGGGTTGGAGAAAAAAAAGGCGTTGAATTTTCGTACGCAGCTGAACGAACCAAGAAACGTACAACCCGCCGTTTATACCAAGCTCGAAAATATAGGATTTGGGCCACCTTAAAATTATTAATTGAAAATGGGTATTGCCCGCTTAGCATAAACGACCTTGAGAAGTGGAGCAAATATGACAAAGAGAAAGGCCTCAAGCGTCAATACCCTACTGATGCTATTGAATTTGAGCGGTGGGTACGTCTCGATTTTAATGGAGATGGTGTGTCCGATTATTCAAGTCCATTCCAGTTGAGAGCAGAATTGATGGAGAAACAATTTGACTTCTCTAATCAAACAGATAGATATAAATTAGGTAGGGCTATTTATCATATTGCTCAACGCCGTGGATTCAGAAGCAGTAAGGGGGAAACTATTAAAGAGCAAGAGAATATTGACCTTGCAGATGGACAAGAAACGGACTTGACTGAAGCTTTAAAAAAATCAGAAGAGAAAAAGTCAGGCAAGTTGGTCGAATACATGGAGAAACATCAACTTAAAACAATCGGTTGTGCTTTTGCGCATTTGGAAAAGAATGGTGTACGTGTTCGTAATAGTGAATACCAAGCGGTGCGTTCGCAATACAAAAAAGAGATTATACAAATATTTGATTTTCAAAAAGGATTGGACAAAGAGAGCGATTTTTACAAGCATCTTATTAGCGAGAAAAAAGGTGAAGGTACCATCTTTTACAAGCGTCCCTTGCGCTCGCAGAAAGGGACAGTCGGCAAATGTACGCTTGAGCCGAACAAATCACGATGTCCGATCAGCCACCCTGAATTTGAAAAATTTAGGGCTTGGGGTCTGATAAACAATATCAGATTTGGCGAAGAGTTAAAAGAGACCCTTACAATAGAACAAAAAGAGCAGCTATACAACAAAATATTCTTACGAACTTTCAATTCATTTAAATTTGAAGATATTCGGAAATGGATAGAAGGAAAGGTTTGTAAAGGCAAGCAACTTGATTATAAATCGAAAACAATCAATTATAAGGATAAAACAAGCGTGTCTGGTTGCCCTATTTCTGGAAGATTAAAAAACTTACTTGGTGATAATTGGGAAAACTGGGAATACAACTCGGACGAAGAAAAAACAAATAAGAAAACAGGAGAAATAAAAAGCATCAAATATACAGCTGAAGATTTATGGCATGTTTGTTTTTCGTTTGATGAGCCCGAATATGTTGAAGAGTTTGCAAAGAAGAAATTGCATTTTGACGATAGCCAGACGAAGCAGTTGGTTCGAATATATGGTGCGATTCAACAAGGTTATGGAATGTTGAGTTTGAAAGCCACAAAGAACATAAACCGGTTTCTGCAAAAAGGTTTGATTTATACTGATGCAGTACTGCTAGCAAAACTGCCCGATATCTTCAAAAAGAAATGGGCAGACGTAGAGGAACATATCACTTCTCAAATTGACGAAATAATTAAAACAAATAGAGAACAAAAACTGTTGTATAACATAGCCAACTCTCTTATCGCAGACTACAAATCACTAGAACCCGATGATCAATTCGCATTTAAGAATTGCAAATACAAACTTGTCGATTCAGATTTGCGCGATGTTAAAAGGACTACGATTGCAACTATTGGCGAAAAGACCTGGGCAAAGAAAGATAATACGGAACAAGAACAAATACTTGCCGAAGTAGCCAGATTATATCAAGAGTTCTTTGCATCAGAGGAACGCGACTATTTCAAACTGCCGAAAGTGACCGATGCCTTAGCCGCCTTCCTACACAATGCATACAAAATAATGTCAGAAGACGAATTACGAAAAGAAATATACCACCCTTCGATGATAGAGTTTTATGCGCCTGCGAAAGATAGTCAAATTGAAGATGGCAGATGGTTAAAGTTACTCGGTAGTCCTGTAATTGGAGCATTGAAAAACCCAATGGCAATGCGTGTGTTGCATATTTTGCGACGACAAATTAATGCCATGCTAAAAGAGGTTGATGAAAACGGGAACGCCCTAATAGATGAAAACACTCGCATAGTAATTGAAACTGCACGTGAACTGAACGATGCCAATATGCGATGGGCTATTGAATCCTATCAAAGAGAAAGAGAAGCAGAAAACAAAGAATACGCAAAAATCATCAAAGAACATTTTCCTAACAGAGAAATAAACGATGTCGACATAGACCAAGCTCGATTAATATGCGAGCAACACGATATGATAGAAACATCACATACACCTTCCAACACAAAAGAGAAAAGTGTGTTGAAGGCAAAAGATTTAGAATACAAGAAAGACATTACAAAATATCGTTTGTGGTTAGAACAAGGTTGTCGATGTCTTTACACAGGGAAGATTATTAACATCACAAATCTGTTTGACGACAATGCTTTCGACATTGAGCACACAATTCCAAGAAGCCAATCATTTGATGATTCGCTAGCGAATTTAACTATATGTGATGCCCATTTTAATAGGACTGTAAAAAAGAACCAAATTCCAACACAACTTGCAAACTACGAGGACATAAAACTTCGGTTGCAACCATGGTTCGAAAAAGTGGAATTGCTGAGAGACAATGTCGAATTTTGGAAAGCACAATCGAAACGAGCACAAGATAAAGACGGGAAAGATCATTGTATTCGTCAACGACATCTATGGCAAATGGAATTGGACTATTGGCAGAACAAAGTGAATAGATTTACCATGACAGAGGTGACATCCGGATTTCGCAATAGTCAATTAGTTGACACAAGAATTATAACAAAATATGCCTATCACTACCTTAAGACTGTATTTAACAAGGTTGAGGTTCAGAAAGGTAGTGTAACCGCCAATTTCAGGAAGATGCTTGGCATTCAGAGCATTGACGAAAAGAAAAGTCGAGAAAAACATTCGCACCACGCAATTGATGCCACAATGTTAACACTGGTGCCAACAGCTGCAAAGCGAGACAAGATGCTTGAACTATTTTATAAAATCCAAGAGAAGAAAAAACTTAATGAAGATACTTCTTACCTTGAAAAGGAATTAGAGAGAGAAAAAAAAGGTTGTGGATTAACAGGTAACATATCAGATATTGTTCCATATATCGAGAATAACATTTTAGTGAATCATATCACTAAGGATCAAACACTTACACCTGCGAAACGAAAAGCTCGCATTCGAGGGAAAGAAGTGTATTTGAAGAACAAAAATGGTGAATTCGCAAACAAATGGATAACAGGAGACTGCATTCGTGGACAATTGCATAAAGAATCAATTTTTGGAGCAATCAAATACCCATCAACAGATGATGCAGGAATTCCGCAGCAAAAGGATGGAAAATATGTTTACGAAAAGGATAAAAAAGGAGAAGATATTGTTTCATTGGTTTCAAATATGCCAATAGAAAGTTTCAAAAAAGTAGATGATTTGAAAAAAATAATAGACCCAAATGTTAGACGAACAATTGAATTGATAGTTCAAAAACGTATGTCAGAAGGCAAATCATTTGAGTCTGCACTAAAAGATCCAATATGGATGATAGATAAAGATGACAATTTTATAAAACAAGACAAAAACGGCCGTCCAATATTGTCAATTAGACATGTTCGTTGTAAAGCTAAGGTGGGAATGGGCTTCTTTACTAAAGACAAAGCTATATGCATAAAGAAACAAACTTACGAGTCCAATTATGAATACAAAAATTCATATTATGCCCAAAACGACGGAAATTACTTATGTTTGTTATACGAAGGTATTGTAAAAGGGAAAATCGAACGAAAATACCTTTTCCTTAATTACTTTGAAATAGCCAAATTAGGTATAAAAAATATCGATCGAATTAAATCGGAACCGTATTTTCAGAAGATCAAACACAAGAAGAGTGAACTTCCCTTAAACACCATTTTAAAAGCAGGTACACGAGTTCTTATGTGGGAGAAAACGCCAGAAGAATTAATCGATTTGCCGCCAAAAGAATTGAATAAACGTATGTTTGTTGTGTACAAATTCAATAATAGCGGTTCTGACTACGTTTTCTTGCAAAACCATATCGAAGCTCGACCTGACAAAGAACTAGATGACGGAGAAACTGAATTTAATCGGAACAAGTATCAGTATAGGTTAAAAATAGGAGCAAATAATTTCAATTGTTTAATAGAAGGTCGTGATTTTGAAATCACCGATTTGGGTAGAATCACGTTTTTATAAGTAAAGGACCAATAACCAACAGCTAATCATCTAAAAGGATTTGAAGCGACCTGAAAAATGGAAAGGAGAAATTTCAGTTGTACGAAAAAATCGTACAACTGAAATTCAAAACTGCAAAAGTAGAAATAAAAACAGATTAGCCTATGATAAAACGTACACTCTGTTTCAGCAACCCCGCCTACCTATCCCTGCGCAACCACCAACTGGTCATCAAGCTGCCGGAGGTGGAGAAAAGCAACCTGACGGACGAAATGAAGAAGGAGACCGTCACCACCATCCCCATCGAAGACATCGGTGTGGTCGTGCTGGACTGCCAACAAATCACCCTGACCCAAGGCTTGTTGGCGGAGATGCTGGAGAACAACTGCGCCGTGATCACCTGCGACGGAAGCCACCTCCCCATCGGTCTACAACTACCCCTGGAGGGAAATACCACCCAAAGCGAAAGGTTCAGGTGCCAAATCGACGCTTCCCTACCCTTGAAGAAACAACTCTGGCAACAGACCGTGCAACAGAAAATCGCCAACCAAGCGGCGGTCCTCGCCTCCAAACGTGGAGAACAGGTGGAGAACATGAGACGTTGGGTGGGTGAAGTGAAAAGCGGCGACTCCGAAAACGTGGAGGGACGAGCCGCCGCCTTCTACTGGAAGACCATCTTCCCCGCCATACCCGACTTCACCCGTGGCAGGGAAGGCTCCTCCCCCAATCTCCTCCTCAACTACGGCTACGCTATCCTGCGCGCCATCGTCGCACGTTCCTTGGTGGCCAGCGGACTGCTTCCCACCTTGGGCATCCATCACCACAACCGCTACAACGCCTATTGTCTAGCAGATGATATCATGGAACCCTACCGCCCTTACGTGGACGCACTCGTGGTGGACCTGACCGACCAGATCGGATACCCGGAAGCCATCACCATAGAACACAAACAAAGACTGTTGACCATCCCCATGCTCGACGTGACCATCAACGGACAACAAAGCCCGCTTATGGTGGCCGTGGGACAAACGACAGCCTCTCTCTACAAATGTTTTGCCGGAGAATCGCGCAAGATACAGTACCCAATAATGTGAACAGGAAATGGAACGGCTCAGTGAATATAGGATTATGTGGCTATTTGTTTTTTTCGATCTTCCCACGGAGACCAAGAAGGATCGTCAGGCATATGCCGACTTCCGCAAACGATTGCAGGGAGATGGCTTCACCATGATGCAATACTCCGTCTATGTGCGGCACTGTCCCAGCTCGGAGAATGCGGACGTGCATACCAAACGAGTGCAGAACCTATTGCCGGAAACGGGGCAAGTCAGTATTCTGCGGGTGACGGACAAGCAGTTCGGCAACATGCAGAACTTTATCGGAACCAAAAAGCAAAAGCGGAAAACGGATGAGGCACAACTACCTATCCAGCTAACACTGTTTTAAAAATTTGTACTTTTGGGTAGTCTAAAACAGTCGGCGGGTTCGTTACCATCAGTAGTCAGGGGTTGTGAATTGCTTTCAATTTTGTACTTTTGGGTAGTCTAAAACAGTCACCTTGGACTCAAAGGTCGCTTTCTTGTCGTTGTGAATTGCTTTCAATTTTGTACTTTTGGGTAGTCTAAAACAGTCGGACATATATACTCGCCCTCTCCCTTGCGGTTGTGAATTGCTTTCAATTTTGTACTTTTGGGTAGTCTAAAACAGTGAATAGATCGATCATGTCTTATTGTGTTAGTTGTGAATTGCTTTCAATTTTGTACTTTTGGGTAGTCTAAAACAGTTCTGAACATAATTGCCAGACGCAACCGGAGGTTGTGAATTGCTTTCAATTTTGTACTTTTGGGTAGTCTAAAACAGTGCAACCAAAGTAAACAACGTACGAACATCAGTTGTGAATTGCTTTCAATTTTGTACTTTTGGGTAGTCTAAAACAGTTTGATGAAGCATTGATCAATGAGATCAAGGTTGTGAATTGCTTTCAATTTTGTACTTTTGGGTAGTCTAAAACAGTTCCGAAG
>JAFXPK010000007.1 GCA_017527905.1 Paludibacteraceae bacterium | reverse complement strand
CAGCGGGGCATCCAACTTCAGACCCAGCAGGTTGTAGGCCTCACGTTTGCGGTTGGAATAGCTGAATTGGCAACGCTCACGTTGTCGGGCGTTCTCCTCGCCACTCTGTCGTTCCCTGGATTGTTTCTCCGTTTCGAAACGATATCTCAGGGAGAGGAAGTCCCAATCTTTTATGCAAAGATAAAATGCGATGCGGGAGAGGCGGTTCAACTCCTCTTCGTCCACCAGACCATCGCTCGCATAGGCGCACTCGAAGAGATGAGACAGGAGCTCCAGGCGGTCGGCGTAATCAGACCCCTTGTTTTCCACAATGGACAAACTAATGTTCACGAAACTATCCTTCGACGGGACGGACCCCTTCGCCCGAAAGCCCCTAAAGCGTTCAATCTGCACAGACAAATCATGCGTATAATTATATTCGCGGAAAGCCGACTCGGAGAGGTACTTCATGAGGCACTGATAACCCGCATCCTGGTACGAATCACCCATCCTGAGACATATCATATTCGCGAAGAGTCTTATCATATCCGTGTAATAACGCTGCTTCAAGGGCATGATTTCCCTCACCCGGCTTGATAGGTCGCGCTTATAATCATAGCTGACATACTTGGACTTCGAGAAGTATGTCAGTAGGGTCTGGAGGGTCTCCTCCTGGCACTCCGGCAGAGTCTTGAAACATATTCTATTCGCGAAGCGTCTTATCTCGCCCTCATATTCCTCCTTGTAGCATATCGGGTCCACATAACAAAGGTCGGGGAAACACGTTCGGAAGAATTCCACCAAATTAGGATCCACCACCCGCAACACATAGTCTCTAAATTCCACCGTACAACCCGATTCCCCGCAAACGATACGTTTTATAGTCCGATAGAAATACGGCACTTTCCTTCGTCCCTGGAAATGAGTCAATTCAAGGCGGTCTTTGTAATAGCAATATGAAGAAGCGTATTGTTCTTTCAAATGCTCCCCCACCGAAACAACAACAAAATAGAGAAGTGCCCAAACAATGATCATGAGCAGTGCCCATAAACCCACAGATTCACTCTCAGGAGAATTTGTAAACAGAATCATGGCAATGGTAGAAACCGACCAAAACACAACGTTGAGAATGAAAGGGAAAACATAATTCTGCCAACATTCCTCAATGGGTTTCTTCAACGCCCCGTCTTCCGTCAGCAAGGATTTTTCCTTCCACTCCTTGAATATCCTATCTATCTTTTCCTTGTCCATAGTTCCAAAATTAGCACAATTTCATGGAAATGCGATGGTGCCATGATTTAAATTTCTTTTGTCCCCAGGGCGTTGCCCTGGGCTAGATAATGTGATGGCCTTTCTGGCCGTAGGGGAACATCATTTCGCCACACTGACTAGCTCCGCACACAACTCCTCACACAAAAAATCGTACGCCTCCGTTAGGGAGCGGAATCGGATCGACGCCTCCTCCCGCTCGCTATCCTTGGCGGTAGGCGGAAGGGTGTCGGGATGGCAGGTCTTCACCTGCGCGCGGTAGGCGGTTTTCACCTCCTCCAACGTAGCTTTCTCGTTCAATCCCAATATTTTATAGGCCTCCTTCATACGGTTGGAATAGGCGGATTGGTAGCGTTCACGTTGCTGGGCGTTCTCCGTGCCGTTCCTCCTGCCCCGTTGCTGTTTCATGGCTTCGAAACTGTACTTCAGCGAAAGGAAGTCCCACTCCTTGATGCGGAAGTAGTAAGCGATGCGGGAGAGACGGTCCAGCTCCACCACGTCCACCATCTCCTCGCTCGCATAGGCGCATTCGAAGAGGTGCGACAGAAGATCCAGGCGAGCGTCGTAGTCCACCCCCTTGTTATTCAGGATGGACAAACATCTGTTGATGTAATCCTCGCTTATAGGCATACGCTTCTGCGCCCTGTACTGATTGAACGTGTCAACCAGTTCCGTGAGCCTTCGAGTGTAATCATAGTCTTTGTACTTCGGCTCCGAGAAGTATTTCATGGCGCATTGCAGTCCATCCTGTTGGCTCTTGGGGTCACGTCCCAAGGTGATCATGTCCGCATAGAGCCGCAACATATCCTCACACAGAGGCTCATTGACAAAGATTGGTTGAAAGGCGGAACCGAGCAGATGCAACACATCACCCGTATTCGGCGCAATCTCTACCTCAATAGGTTTTTCCCTCCCCTTAAACAGGATCCGTAGGAGGAACGCCTTCTTACTCAGACGTGAACATGTGATTTTTCCCATGTCAGAATAAAAACATTTATCCTTAGGTCCAATCCAACCGGTAGAAAGTACCAGATGATCCTTATGGAACAATAAAATAGGCTTAGAACGCAAAAAAGGAAAAAGCAAGGGTTCAACAAAGGGGTATAATATCGTCTCGAAAAAATCCGGGCATTTACTTAGCAATAGGGAAGGGATAGGATAGAAAACGATACACAACACACAACACAACACAAATAATATCCCCAACACAAGTGAGACAAGAGTTTCTCCTTCACTTAACGAAACAAGAGAGAGCACGGGTCCCATGATAATCATAAAGCCGATAATAAAGGTAATAAATATCGCCAAAAGAATTCCTGGCAGTGATAAGATTGTTTTAAGAACACGCACATATTTCGGATCCACTAGTAGCGCACCCTTCTTCGTCAACACAGCCTTCTTTTGCCATTCCTTGAATATGTTCTCTATCTTTACCGTGTCCATAGCCTCAAAATTAGCGTATTTTTATGGGAACGCAATGGAGCATAGCATTGATTAAAATTTGTTTTGCCCCCTCCGGGGGCGTCCGACACATCGTTCATCTCCACATTTCCCAGGGCGTTGCCCTGGGCTAAATAATGTAGTGGCCTTTCAGGCCGTAGGGAAACATCATTTCGTCACGCTAACCGGTTCCACGCTCAACTCCGCACACAAAAAATCGTACGCCTCCGTAATCGTGCGGAAACGGATCGACGCATCCTCCCGCTCCCAGGGCGTTGCCCTGGGCTAAATAATGTAGTGGCCTTTCAGGCCGTAGGGGAACATCATTTCGTCACGCTGACTGGCTCCACTACCAGCTCCGCACACAAAAAATCGTACGCCTCCGTGACCGCACGGAAACGGATGGCGGCCTCCTCTCGCTCGCTATCCTTGGCGGTAGGCGGCAGGGTGTCGGGGTGGCAACTCTTCACCTGCGTGCGGTAGGCGGTTTTCACATCCTCCAACGTAGCTTTCTCGTTCAATCCCAATATCTTATAGGCCTCCTTCAGACGGTTGGAATAGGCGGATTGGTAACGCTCACGTTGCTTCGTTTGCTCCTCGCTCTCGGTCTGACCGGCATACTGGTTTTGCTTCATCGCCTCGAAATGACACTTCAAAGAGAGGAAGTCCCAATCCTTGATTCTGAGATAATAAGCGATGCGGGAGAGGTGCTCCAACTCCTCCTCGTCCACCATGCCATCGCTCGCATAGGCGCACTCGAAGAGGTGGGACAACAACTCCAGACGGTCGGCATAGTCCACCCCCTTATTCTTCAGGATGGCGAGACATGTGTCAATGTACTCTTGACGGTCCTCTTCCATGCAACGGAGGAGATGCTCTTCGCAATCATACACACAATACTTGGATTCGGAAAGGGGGGAAAGGTACTTCAATGCGGCTTCCCATCCCCTTGCGCGGTATGCGGCATCTTCTTTCAGGCAAATCACATTGGCGAACAAACGGAACATATCTTCATAAAAAGGGCGATTCCTAAAGATCGGTTTAAAGCACGTACTAAAGAAACGGACCAGGCGTTCATCTCGATACGTCAACCGTTCATGCTTAAACCGAAGGGTGAGAGCCATATACTTAGAATCATCAGTAACTACCAAGTGGTAATCCACCGAAATCAGCTCGGAATAAGGGTAAACCAAGTCACTTCCTTCAAAAGAAGAGATAACCAAGCGATCCTCATAAAATAGGGACTTACCGAAAAAACTTATCAGCACGATCCCAATCAAAGGAACAACGATCGCAGAGAGGACAAGAATGTGACTCGACGTTTTGCTCAACTCCACCGAACTCGACACAAGTTCATAAATGCCCCATGGACCAATAAGAACTGCGATCAAGGTAAGACACCCGAACAACGATCCTCTAAATCCATTTTCATTCACTCTTAACGCACCGTTCTTCGTCAGTTTCCTCTCCTTTCCCCATTTCAGGAATACCTCCCTTATCTTCTCCTTATCCATGCCTACATTTTTTTGTAAAGGTAAAAAAAGAATGGACAATCAGGGGTTGTTCGTTCATGGATTATGGACAAATATTAAAAAAAAGGCGTATTTTACCGCCAATAATGGGGCATTTGTCTAAAGAATCAATCATAATATTTTGGCATTCAATCGATTTAATTAATTTTGTGCCGAGTTTTAACCAAAAGCAATACCATTATTATGAATAGCGATTTTCACAAAAGGTACATCTTAGCGTTGCTAAGTCTTATCTCCTGTTGTGTTTGTGGAAATGCGAATGATTTAGAGGGTTCCGCACCCGACACCGTCATAAAGTCCGCGGAGGAGCTCTTCAAAGAGGGTGAGGCGTACTATCAGCGGAAGGTGTACGACACCGCCTTCACCAGATTCGGGGAGGCTGCCCAGCAGGGACATGCCCAAGCTCAATACCGCTACGGCAACTGCCTACAACAGGGGAAAGGCACCACGTCCGACCCTAAACAAGCTCTCGCATGGTACCAAAAAGCGGCGGAACAAGGCTTGGTGGAAGCGCAATACAAGACCGCGCTCTGCCTCGAGGCGGGAACCGGGGCCGAGAAGGATACGGCACAAGCCCTGCAATGGTACAAGAAAGCGGCAGGACAACAACATAGCCAATCACAGAAGATATTAGGAGACCGCTACGCCGAAGGGAAAGGTGTGGCGCAAGACCTCAAGGAGGCTGTCAACTGGTACAAACAGGCGGCGGAACAAGGACTCGCCGAGGCGCAATACAAACTGGGCGATTGCCTCATGTACGGACGGGGCACCGTCAGGAACACGGAAGATGGCGCACATTGGTACCGCCAAGCGGCCGACCAAGGGTATGCGCAGGCGCAATGCGCGCTAGGCAACTGCTACAAGGAGGGGGTCGGCACAGACCCTAACCCACGCCTCGCCTTCCGCTGGATCCGCATGGCGGCCGAGCAAGGGCTGACCAAGGCACAGAACGACCTAGGAGTTTGCTACGAGCAAGCCATCGGAACGGACAAGAACGAACGGGAGGCGGCCAACCTCTACACCAAGGCGGCCCAAAAAGGATATGCGGAGGCGCAGTGCAACCTCGGCGCCTGCTACGAGAAGGGTCTTGGCGTCACCAAGAACTTCGCCGAGGCGATCGCCTGGTACAAGAAGGCGGCCGAGCAAGGCAACGCCCAAGCCCAATGCCAAATAGCGATGTGCTACAAGAACGGCAGCGGCGTGACCAAGAGCACCACCGAGATGATCAATTGGTACAAGAAGGCGGCGGAACAAGGCAACGCCCAAGCCCAATGCTGCCTCGGCAATTGCTACGAGCATGGGGATGGCGTCTTCAAGAACTACTCGGATGCGGCGTTCTGGTACAGGAAAGCGGCGCAACAGGAATATGCGGAGGCGCAGTTCCACCTCGGCAACCTATGCTACAACGGAATGGGCATGGAAAAGGACATCGAGGCGGCGGTCAACTGGTACCAGAAGGCGGCCGAGCGAGGCTATGCGACCGCACAATTCAACCTCGGCTCCTGCTACTACAACGGAATCGGCACGGAGAAAGATGTTCCGACAGCCATCAGCTGGTTCAAGAAGGCGGCCGAACAGAATGACGCCATGGCGCAATCCTTCCTCGGCTACTGCTACGAAAACGGGTTCGGAGTGGAAATGAACGAGACGGAGGTCGCCAAGTGGTACGGCAGGGCGGCCAAACAGGGAGATGCGAAGGCACAATACAAGCTAGGCGTATGCTACTACAAGGGCAACGGCATCCAACAGAACTACGAGGAGGCCGTCAACTGGTTCAGGAAAGCGGCGGAGCAGGGCTACGTCAGCGCGCAACACAACCTCGGCGTATGCTACGACAACGGATATGGCACGGAGCAAGACCACAAGGAGGCGGTCGTCTGGTACAGGAAGGCCGCCAAGCAGGGCGACGTCTCATCGCAAAGGGTGCTGAGGAATAAGGGAATCAGCTGGTAAAGGGAATTAAGAATTAAGAATTTTGAAACGATAGTTCGACGGAGTCAATTTTGAAACGTCAGTTCGACGTAGTCAATTAAGAGTTGAAAGGTGTGTGTTCCCTTGTACGATGCGCATAACTGAGCCCTGAAAGGGCGATCCATTATATAGCCCAGGGCAACGCCCTGGGGACTCGCGAATGCCCGTCCGGTTCATTGCCAGCCATGAAAGGGCGAAACATATAAACGCCTGTGGGAATTATGAATTAAGAAAGCGGGGACGCACCATTTGGCACGTCCCCGCACTCTTTTCGCCAATAAATCAATGACTACGTCGAGCCAATGTATATTACTTATTTTTAGCTTCTTTCGTGAGCCTCAGCTGCAGGTTGCCGTCCACGACCACCACATTCGTCGTCCTTTCCGTCACAAGATCCATGCTCCAGTTTCCGCGGTTCCAACGTGAAGAATCGAACGAATCGAAGTCGTCCGTCCACAGTTCCGAGAACGATTTAGTATCCTCGTCATATGAATAAACCTTCACATAATCAATGTATTGGATAATCGGAATATCCTTGGAATTCAGTTGACCCACCCAAGCAGTTTCTTTACTTGCCCAAAGGTTGAAACGGAGGCTTTGGTTCTCCACCAAAGCGGCGATCTGACCTTTCGCATCGCCTACAGCGGTACGTCTCACCTCTTTTCCATCCACCAACCAAGCCGCATAATCAGGCGTCCATTCCATGGCATAGACATGATAGTCCTCGTTGACCGGGTAAGAAAGGGAGTGGATCTGTTCCGACGTCACCTTGCTGGAAGATGAACCAGAGATGATATTAGTCTGGAAACTATTCTTGTCCTTACCGATCACCTCGATATCCAACTCGTTCCATGGTTTTCCACCTCCCATATAGGAATCATTGTAATAAAGGAACATGGAGCTGATACAGCCAGGGGCATAGGCCATCTTCATCTTCGCCTCAAAACGTCCGTACTTGAATGTCTCTCTCGTGTAGATCTCCGCACCAAAATAGTTGTATGCAGTGTTATCCACGGTTTCTTCCCCGCCTCCTTGTTGCTCTTTGTTCGGCTCATTATTCACCGACTCATCGTCATCGTGCGAGCAGGCGAACATACCCAACAACATACCCACACTCAATAATTTCAATAAACTAGAATGCTTCATCTTAATACAATTAGTTAAAAAACAGTTCATTTATCGTTCCCTCAGCAAGGGCTTCAGTTGCAAAGATAAAATAAATAAACATTCCTCACCGAACTCTCCCCCTCAAAAAACCATGGATATTTCAAAACAAAAAAGGTGTCCCACATAATTGACCACGTCGAATTAACGTTTCATAATTATCATGTGTCACCCTTTCAGGGTTTCCACACACTCGCACCATTTCACACAGGGATTAACACCCCTGCCTGGAGTTTGTCGCCCCTAAGGGGCTCAAGGTTTGCACATCCTTTAAGAAAACGTACGCCCTCAATTGAGGGCGTCGAACTAACGTTCCCTAAATTCTTAATTCTTAATTCATAATAAAAAAAGGTGGAGACCACTTGTCTCAAGCAATCTCCACCTGTAACATAAATTGTAAATTTACATCAGTGTAATGTGAATATGTACTAATATAGATAAAATAATCGAGTATTCCAAATTTATCAATGATTTTTTTTAGACGCCAGACGGATTTTTTTTTCAAAATTCTTAATTCCCGTAGTAGGGCGTTGCCCTAGGCTATATATGTCACGTCCCTTCAGGGCGGACATTGAACCCCATGCGCAGGTCACCTTAATTCATAATTGACTCCGTCGAACTATCGTTTCATAATTCAAAATTCATAATTCATAATTAACATGTTTTCCCCATTAGGGGATGTCTCGCGATTACTGATTTCAGGGGATTAGGACTGCGATTCAGTCCTAAGGGGATGCCGGTTGCCCGGCGCGTCGTGTAATAAAGGCTTTTTAGCCTGATGACCTTTCGGCCATTTCATATATAACACTCAAAGTATTCTGAAAAAGGGGAGACTACTTGTCTCAAGCAGTCCCGCCCTAGACATACTTTGTAAGTTTACATTCAGTGTTAATGTGTAATACTTGAATATAGCAAAAACGATTGGTTCCTGCAAATTTTCAGCGCGTTTTTTTCACTTAAGAGTACAAATTCATCCTCCCCATCCAACATGAGGCAGAAAACGCGAATAAAGGGCTAAAAAATCAATGTGGCGATATTTCCACCCGCCATAGGAGATGGGCAGAACACAATAGGAAGGAAACACAAGCGTCGATTCCCCCTCCCGCGAGGCACAACCACACAAAGGGGAAGGGTTTCCCGCTCACCTCAAGAATCGGCCCAAGGCCAATCCGTTCATCTGTTTCGTCGGAATTAGGACTGCGATTCAGTCCTAAGGGGGTGCCGGTTGCCCGGCGTGTCGTAAAGGCTTTTCAGCCTGATGGTCTTTCGACCATTTCATATATCTGTCAAAGTGTCTTAAAAAGGGGAGACCACTTATCCCAAGCAGTCTCACCCCAGACATACTTTGTAAATTTACATTCAGTGTTAATGTGTAACGATATGAATATAGCAAAAAAGAAGCGTCCGCGCAAATTTTCAGACGAAAAAAAACGCGTCGGAGACCATTATCAACAGTGGGAAGACAGAAAAATCAATGAAAAGGAGAAACAACGACAGGGCGGAGAGTTGGGAATTTTGAATTATGAATTTTGAAACGATAGTTCGACGGAGTCAATTATGAAACGGCAGTTCGACGGAGTCAATTATGAAACGAGACGTAGTCTATTTTGGAACATCAGTTCAACATAGTCAATCAGAAGGGGCGTACGTTTACTTACATGATGCGCAAACCCTGAGCCCCTTCGGGGCGGTATCCCCCAGGCAGGGGTGTAAACCCCTGTGTGCAAAGCGTTGCATGCGGATATAGCCCTGGAGGGGCGAAACATAGATAATTTTGAAACGATAGTTCGACGGAGTCAATTTTGAAACGGCAGTTCGACGGAGTCAATTACGAGTTCGACGAAGTCAATCGGAGACACCACTTATGGAAGAATCATCCCCTTGATGATTTTCACACATTTTAAGTAATGCGCAACAAAATATCGAAGAAAAGCATTGGCAAAGGAAATAATATGTCTAACTTTGAATTGTGTGACGCAAGAGAGACATACAAAAAAGGACTCAATACTTAAAACAGTAATATTTGTTTAACATTTAATCTAAAAAGAAAATGAAAAAGAATTTTTTCAAATGGGCAGTCTTGTTTACTGCTTTGGCAACAGCATTATCATTCTCTTCCTGTGGTGACGATGACGATGACGACAACAATCAAAATCAACAAAACACAGAGAACAACGAAGGCGGCGACGACGCTTCTGACGATTTCTTCCAATTCACTGAGAACTCAATCAGCGTGAAGGAAGGTGATGTGATCCTCTACACCAAAGAGGCAAAAGGAACATTAACCAACATCTACGAGGAATTCACAGTGGTTTCAGCAACGGACGGAAAGGTTGTCATCAATATCAATGGCGCACAAAAGACTTTGAGCGACGCTGGTGCCTCTTACTTGAGCGAGGACTTCCAAGAGTGGAAGACTGCAGACGCAAAAGCCAACCCATCAAAAGTGCTTTTCTGCTTGAAGGGAAACCAAACAGGTTCTACTGTCATCATCGACGGTACGCTTGCCAGCAACTCTGAAATCAGTTCAGGTGCAACTCCAACCTATTTCAAGAAGAAATAATTCATTGGATAGATAAAAAAATCCCTGGCCAACTCGGTCAGGGATTTTTTTTGCGGAACATACGTTCCAATTGCTCACATCAATACACATAGATTTATCAGATGATCAGGCAATCATTTGCCTAACCAATATATTCTACCATCCTTAATGAAGAGGGAACCCGGCATCGGATTCTCGACCGGCCTTCCGTTCAAATCATAACGCAAAGCGTCTTCCTGCTCGGCGGACATGCGCTCAGTCGACACGCCCGTCTGCGAAGTCTCTTCATCGAGCAACGTAAGCGCCTCGGACGCAGGTCCCAAGCCTCCCATCTTGTTGGCGGCACGCACCGTGAAGCGGTCTTGCTCGGAGGTGCCGGAAGGGATCTCGAACGAGTTGGTCGCCACATTCGTCACATAGACATCGTTCTTGAAGACCACATAACAGAGTGCGGAATCATTGTCCACCCAGCGCAGTAAGCCTTTCTTCAGACTCACCCGTGGGGCGGAAACCAACCTCGCCTCCTCTTCCGGATGCCAGTTGTCGCTACCCGACAAGACATTCCTCACAGTATACTTCGAAGCATCCGCATCGGAGAGGACTGGATTGATGTAGGCGGTATTACCGTTCTTCTCGTAATAGGAACGTCTATTGGAGAGGTTCACAGCATTGCCATACGCGTCACGGCTGTTATACTCCGCAAAGAGCACAGGCATCACATCATTGATAGGATTTCCCCAGGCGGCGTCCGTCGGAAGGCGCTTCATGGTTGTGTTCAGGTAAACCGCTCGTGGCGATTTGTTCCATGCCCTACCCAGTGTATAGTTCTTGTTCGAGATATCATACCCGTCGATGGTGCAATCGTGGAAGACGTAGCCCCACTGTCCCGTACCGGCTGGCGCCGCTATGCAGTCGCCCGAACGGTTCTCCAGGAAGAGCAGGCAACGCTCGAAGAAGACGTCACTGCCTCCGCAGATGAAATCGACCGTTCCGTGTATTTCACCCTCCTCCCAATAGATACGGCCGGAGGTATTGTTCGAGTAATAGGTATCCTGTGTGCTCAACAGGCGCACCCGCTTGTAGATATTGCGGTCGCCCTTATCCTGCAGCGCCACGAAACGGTTCGCCTTGGCATTCGGGTCGTTATAGGCACGGTTCTGCAACGTCAGATCCTGGAAGTACATGTTCTTGGCGGAGGTGTTCAGGCAGAGCGTGGCCGTCACACTGATACCCTCCGACTGCGCCGCATTGTAGAGCGTCACGCCCTGCGTGCTCTGTCCGATGAAGGAGACGTTGGCCTTGCCGAAGGAGGTCTTCTGGTTCTCGTCGCCCGTCAGTCTGCCTAGGTTATACTCCCCATTCGGGAAGAAGATGATGTAGCGGGAGGAGGAAGAAGCCTCCGCGGCAGCCTTAGCGGTGGCGAAATCACCGTCGACGCCCACCACGAAATCATACTTCACATGCTGGGCGGTAGGGGAAGGATTGTAGAGATCGTCGCCCGTGCTCGTCGTATCGCCCGACGGACCATGCTGTTGGGGCAGGTCGCAGGAGATGGTGGAGGCTTCGTTCAAGGCATCCGCCACACCGTCTGCCATCATCTCGCAGACCAGCGAGTTCATGTATATCTCCAGATTCGTATAACCGCTACCGTCCGAAGCGGACTGTGCGCCATCTGAGGCGTCGTCTGGGTTCAAGCCATAAGCGGACTCCCACTCGTCTGGCATACCGTCCCCGTCGGAATCCGTCGGGGCAGGTGCGGAAGCGAGTTCAGGCCAGCCACCCACATCCGAGGTCTTATCGATGATACCCAAGCCACCCAAGACAGAGCCCTTGGCGGTGTAGGAACGTCTCCTCGTATCGTCCACCACACGGGCATCCACCGCGTCACGGTGCAGAGAGGCGCCCGCATACTTCAGGACCTTCTCGTAGGCGACATCCGCCCTATGGGTAGAGACAGGAGTGACCGCATACTCCACATTGGAGCGCACGGAATTCTGGTTCATGGAACCATTGTTGGAGTTATTGATATCGAAGCCATTCCAGTCCCAGCCGTTGCCCTTATCCTCCATGTAATTGCCGCTCACGAAGAAGTGCCCATAGACACCCTGTGACTGGCTGTTCTTGCCATCGTCCGCCCACACCTCGAAGATACGGTACTTGATGGAGGATTTCGTGGCGGGACCAGACTTGTAGTAATTGTTCACGAAGTTATAGCTACCGCCTTCACCCGCATAACCGCTGTTGGTCGCTCCCCAGTTGTAGAAAACATTATTGCGGAGGTCCACCAGCTCATTGGCCGCCTCGTTCGAGTAGCGGCTACCGCACAGACGGGGCGTACGGCTGTCATGGTGGGCCACCAGGTTATGGTGGAACGAAGCGCCCTTTCCGCCCCATATTCCGCCGTAGCCATGGTATCCTTTCGGGTGGATGGAGCCACGCAGACTCTCGGCCACCAAGCACCACTGCATCGTGAAGTTCGTATTGTCGTAGAAAGAGGCGCACTCATCCGTGCACCAACTCATGGAACAATGATCAAGGATGATATTCTTCTGTCTGCGGCCCCATATCGCATCCCTATCCAGGGTGACAGAGCCGTCGCTGTTCACGTCAGGCTTATCCGTGCCCAAGCGGAAACGGATGAAACGAATGATCACATTATCCGCCCCGATGTAGGTCTCGTAATTTTTCAGACAAATACCATCACCTGGGGCAGTCTGTCCGGCGATGGTCAGGTCGCCATTGGAGATCTTCATGCGGGAGGTCAGTTCGATCGTGCCCGAGACGTCGAAGACAATCGTCCTCGCCCCAGACTGGTTGACCGCATAGCGCAACGTGCCCTTCGAGCCGTCATCCGCCAAGGAAGTCACATGATAAACCTTTCCCCCACGACCGCCCGTGACGTACATACCGAAGCCCTCAGCGCCAGGGAAAGCAGGCGTGGCGGAAATAAGATCCGCACACCATAAGGTGAAAAGGAATGGTAATACTACCCTAAAAACATTTTTCATTTCAAGACATATTACGTTTCACATTCAAGCGGATCAACCGATCCACGAATGCAAAAAAAGACCTTTTCGGCAGTAAAAAGAAAGAAATATTCGTCAAACGATTGTAAAAAAGAGTCAAGGGGTCAGTCCACCACCATTTTGACGGTTTTGTATATGCCCTTGCCGCGAATCTGCAACATATAAACGCCGCACTCCAACGCATCCACGTCAAAGGAGTTGGCTCCAGGAAGAAGGATGATGCTGTTTCCACCGACTACCCTACCCGACATATCCGAGATCACCGCATAGCAACTCAGCTCGGAAGGGGAATCCGAGAAGATAGACACCACGCCATCATGATATGAGACGGAGAAGAAAGGCAACAGCTGAACACGCACGGAAGAGGTGGAGTCAGGTCTGTTAAAGACGAGACGTCCACTATCGCTGGCAGCCGGGCCAAATTCACCCACCGTGGAGATTTCATAAATGAACGTACCCACCGTGTCGGACTTTCCTGAAATAGTCGCACAGGATGACGAATCATCGATCGACACATCGATTCCGCGCGGACGGATAGGGTTCCAATCCACCTCAACGGTAGAAGCATTCTCCCAATGGAAGACAAGCGGATTGATGGAATCGTTCGTCGTAAGCACCTGAACCGTATCGTGGGAAGCCGACCTCGTCAGCACAGGGCGAGGCGCATCGACGATGAGCATACCCTCACCGGAAAGGTATTCAGGGAAATCCTCCGCATAGTAGACACCGCCGTAGACATTATTAGGACCGATCATCGCAGACTTCACCTCGATCGAGCCATTCAGAACGACTTTACCATTGTCACCTATATACAGATGGTTCGTGACCGCGTCACAATCCACGTACATCGTACCCAGCACCACATCGACGCCAGCCGAGCCCAAAGACTTATCATCATTGAGGCGGAACACACCGCCCGAAACGATCCAACCACCCTCGAAGGCAGAGGCGTCCACATGAGGCACCAACGTGTCCGTACCGATCTTCACCAAGTATTCCGAACCCCTAACCGCACCATTCAAGACCATCAAGGCACTTGTATCAAGCGACATGACACCAATGGTTGTCTGCGCATTCACGAAGAGAGTATCCACCGTAAGGCTGCAACGCGTCTTCGCCGAGAGACCGCCACCATTCGACACGATCTGTCCCAGATGATAATCCGCACTATCCACGTAGACGACAGCGCCATTCTCTATAATAACAGGAGACGGGGCATCTATGTCTGCGGGCAATGAAACCATTCCCCTGCTGATCACAGCCGTATCACGAGAGGAAGGGACTCCCTCCGGCGTCCAGGAAGTCGGTTCATTCCAAGAAGAAAGCGTATCAGACCCAAAGATATACTTGTTTCCTTTAGGCGTATAGGCGATGGTCGTGATGCTATTGGCAGGCAAGGCGACCACATCCAGCGAGTCGTAGACACCCAACACCTCGCTCCATTTCTTCTTCGGCACATCGGTCTGGATCACCGTAGCCTTGCAATGCTCAGGGAAGAAGGAGCATTCGAGCGACTTAGCGCTCCTGCCCTTGTTCACCAAGATGACAGTATACTCATCATCGTCAGGGTTTCTGAAAGCAGAGATCAGCACATCCGCGTCGGAGGAGGTGGCGTACAAGAGTTTCCAGCCTCGCTTCACGAATTTGGAGAAGTGGCGCAACGCATGGTAATCACCATTCACACGGTAACCGCCCTCGATATTCTGGTACTCTCCGTCCACCAGCAACGTATCGATGTTGATGCAAGCATCACCCTTGTCTCCCCATATCAGGTTCCAATGGGTGTAGGAAGTGACATGGTTGACGGTGAAAGCCAGCGTCATGAACCAAGCCGTATAGATAGGGTCCATCTCGACAGGGTCCCTCAACGGGCTATTCTCCGTCATGAATAATGGTTTGTTTTCTTTAGAGTATGTATCGTAGAGGCTGCTCATCGCCTCTTTGAAATCATCAGGATAGGCATAACGCTGTTCTATCGCCTCATGTTCCTTCCTTCCGCTATGGTAATAGTGGAACGAATAGGCGGAGAGAAGCTTCGTGTCCGCCTTGGAGAGATAGTTCTGCACACGGTCCCAACCGATGCCGAGCACCTCCGGTCCGATGATCATCGGCGGGTTCTCCAGCGAGTTGATAGACTTAGCGGCAGCGGTCAGGCACTTCGCATAGGAAGCGACCCCATTGGTGCTCTCATCCGGTTCGAGCTCCATGCCATAATAGGAAGGGTTGCAATCCACCTCGTTCTGCAGGCTCACGTAGTCCGGATAAATGCCCACGGCACGGTACTGCTCCAACGAGCGCTTCCACCATGCGCCAAACTGGTCATACTGGAAACTGCCATTCGCCCACTTCAGGGAGCTGTGTCCGTTTCCGTCCGTACCCTTCATGTCATTGTTAGACTTCAACGAAGCCGGCGGAGACCATGATGTGAGGTTCAGATAGAAATCATCGCCCAGACGTTTCTTGGCGGCCGCATAGATGAGGGAGTCCAACGTCAGGTCGGCATCCTCCTCCTGCGCCCAGTTGCCCATTCTCAGCGCACTGAGACCCAAGCCATTGAAAACAGTATCGTAGAGTTCCTCGCACTTTTCGTGCTTGGCGATCCAATCCAGATAATAGACAATACCACCTCCGATTCCATCAACAGACTGATAAGTCGTCGATGGCCTCACATCCATGGTAACAGCCGCCCGAGCAGGCGAGAACGCCACACATAGCATGAACATTAGTATTGCCTTAGTTGTTTTCATTTCTGCTCATAATGATGGTCTTCAACCGCCAAATATATAATAAATACCAATACATTGTATCACAAAGAGATAAAAAATAAAGGCCTCTCCCAAGGTTTATGAAATGGAGAAGCCTTTTCGATTGTCAATTAATGAGCAGACTATTGTATTAATGTAAGCATATATGTCTAATTGTTCCAGCATCGTCAGAAACTCATCCCGAAAGCATTTGCGATTTTTTTCGCGTCATTCAGTCCCTTCCGACAACATTGCAAATATAGACGTAGAATGCTAGAAAAACTTGCACTTATTCGGCAATTAGTGGGATAAAATCGGCGGGAAAATTCAAAAAAGCGCGATTCCACCGAGGAAAGAGACAATTGAGAATTAAGAAACGTTAGTTCGACGTAGTCAATTTTGAAACGGCAGTTCGACGGAGTCAATTATGAATCCGTTGTGTGTTGCGGTTCTGTAGAGACGCAAAATGTTGCGGTTCTGTAGAGACGCAAAATGTTGCGGTTCTGTAGAGACGCAAAATGTTGCGGTTCTGTAGAGACGCAAAATGTTGCGGTTTTGTAGAGACGCAAAATGTTGCGGTTTTGTAGAGACGCAAAATGTTGCGTCTCTACTGCGCCTGACCGACAAACATCGGATGCCTGGGGCACCGAAAAAACATTAATACATGGTGCGAATTATGAATCGTTAGTTCGACGAAGTCAATTATGAATTATGAATGGAATGGGAGGAAAAAAGAAAGGCGGCCCCCTCAAGAGCCGCCTTACATCCTATAAAAAAAACTGATTAGTTGTTTTCAGGGCGAAGCTTACGAACCACCTCACCGGCACGCCACATCTCGCTGTCGTGGAGAGCGGCCAACTCCTTCTCCAAGTTAGCGCGGTAATCCGGCTTAGAGTTGGAGTCGATGGAGATCTGCGCCTCCTGGCCTGTGATAACTGATTTGTACAGTTTCTGCATAACTGGTTTGATAGCGTCGTGGAAAGGACCCATCCAATCCAATGCGCCGCGCTGTGCGGTAGTAGAGCAGTTCGCGAACATCCAGTCCATACCGTTCTCAGCGAACAATGGGCCGAGGGACTGCGTCAACTCCTCAACCGTCTCGTTGAAGGCCTCGGAAGGAGAGTGTCCGTTCTCGCGGAGCACCTCATATTGTGCGGAGAGCAAGCCTTGGATGGCACCCATCAAGGAACCGCGCTCGCCTGTCAAGTCGGAAGTAGCCTCCTTCTCGAAAGTGGTCTCGAAAAGGTAACCCGAACCGACACCGATACCGAGGGCGATCACCTTCTCCCAAGCCTTACCGGACGCATCCTGGTAAATAGCGTAGGAAGAGTTCAAGCCACGGCCCTGCACGAACAAACGACGGAGGGAAGTACCGGAACCCTTAGGGGCGATCATGATGACATCCACATCCTTCGGAGGGATGATGCCCGTACGATCGTTCCAAGTGATGGCAAAGCCATGAGAGAAATACAAAGTCTTACCAGGGGTCAAATATTTCTTAACCATAGGCCAGCACTCGATTTGTGCGGCATCTGAAAGAAGCAATTGAATAATGGTAGCTTTTTTGCAAGCCTCCTCGATCCCGAACAAGGTCTCACCCGGCACCCAACCGTCCGCAACTGCCTTGTCGAACGTCTTGCCTGGACGTTGTCCGACGATCACATTGAAGCCATTGTCTCTTAGATTCATGGATTGGCCTGGTCCTTGGACGCCATAGCCGATGACAGCGATCGTCTCGTTCTTCAGAACTTCACGCGCCTTCTCTAAAGGAAACTCATCGCGGGTAACAACATTCTCGATTACACCGCCAAAATTCATTTCAGCCATTTGATATAATTTTTTGTTTTATTGAATCTATCGCGAAGATAAAAAAAGAAATCCGAAGCGCAACATGCGACATCGGATTTCTTGTCAGTTATATATGTATCTTTAACCGATTACTTCTTGTCGCAACCTGCCACAAAAGACCATGCGAAAGATGCCAATGCTGCGCCAATGAACGGACCGACGATGAAGATCCAGAGCTGAGAGAGCGCCTCTCCGCCTTGGAACAACGCTGGAGCGATGGAACGAGCCGGGTTAACGGATGTGCCCGTGTAACGTATACATGCCAAGTGAACCAACACGAGGCAAAGACCGATCGCCAAGCCTGCGAAGTTACCTGCTCCCTTGCTGGAGTCGGTGGTGCCCAACACGGTGAATACGAACACGAACGTGAAGAATACCTCAGCGAGAAGTCCGCCCGTCACATTCACGCCAGACTGCAAACTGTTCGCACCTGTGCCCTCCAAACCTGCGTTCGAAGTGAGCAGATAAAGGATCGTGGAGCCAAGAAGCGCTCCCAAAACCTGGAACAACATGTACATGCCCGCATCCTTAGGGGAAATCCTCTTAGAAAGCAGACAACCCAACGTGATGGCAGGATTGATATGACATCCACTGATACCACCAATCGTATAGGCCATCGCAACGACAGCCAAACCGAAGGCTACCGCAGTACCTACCACACTCGCAGTGTCCACACCGCAACTCAAACTTACAGCAGTTCCGCAACCCATAAGAACCAAGACCATGGTTCCTACCATTTCAGCTAAATACTTTTTCATTACACATTAATATTTAAAAAGTTAATAACATAAACATACACGAACCCGAAGGTTTATGCGAAAATACAAAAAAAGAGGATTCGGTGGATTTCAAATAGTTAAAAATTAAGAGTTAAAAGTTAAGAATTGCCAGTTCGGCGAAATCAATTATTGGGGAAGTAAGAGGTTTTCTTCATGGTTAGGATATGGCAGGCATTAAATCACCACTCTATAGTTGAGACTATACAGAGAATTATTGCTTATCCATGTCAACAAGCATTCTATCAACGACATCCTTCATCAAAGGCACATCTTCCCGAACTGTTCGGAAAACCACATCAATATCAACCTCGAAATAATGGTGAGCTATTTTATCACGCATCCGCATCACTCCATTCCAATACACTTCCGGATAATGAGGGAACAATTCCCCGTGTGTTTGTTTGTCAAGGCCCTTCACCGCCTCACCTAAAGCTATTAAGTTCATACAAACTGCATCAAGGCGCATTGATCCTTCGGGAGAACAAAGCAATTCATTAGGATCACCAACAGAAGAGACCCTCTCTAAAATCGTTTCAATAGTCTTGCGAATTTTTTGCAAGCTATCTATCACTATCTCACGATCATACATATACACACTCCTTTTGAATACGTTCTCTCAAGAGGCTATTCATACCATCACGGACACGCACCAAATCAACCCGGCTGCCCAACAACTGTTCCAAATCGGTCTGAATCAAATCAAGTGTAAGCAGAGATGGAACCCTACCCTCATAACACACATCAACATCACTGTCCTCCGTCTGCTCATCACGGGCCACAGATCCGAAAACACCTAACCGTGTCAGGCCATATCTGCTTTCCGCCGTTGGCTTATAGAGGCTCAATAAGTGTAGTATTTCCGTTCTTGTCTTCATCTCAATTCCTCTTTTAATTTTACTGTTTGTAAAAATAGTCAAAATTATGGAAAACAAACTTTTTTCGCTCAGAAATGTATAAAGGGGTAGTCAGACCGTCCTCTCAGATAGATTAACCGCAAACAATACTCCCCTACTGCTGGATCAGCTTATTCAGCATAGCATAGATAGTGAGACCCGAGATGGATTTGATGTTTGTTTTGCTCGTGATGTTCTTCCTGTGGGTGATGACCGTATGGATGGAGAGGTTCAGTTCGTCGGCTATCTCCTTGTTGGTCAATCCCTTGGCCACCAATTTCAGCACATCCTTCTCCCTCGCGGAGAGTTCGCAGCTTTGCGTGGAGCCCTTGTCCGTGTTCTTGGAGCGGGTGGTCCGTAGCTTGTTGAGGATGGCGGAGACATTATCGTCCCGCTCGATGACATTGTCGAACATCTTCAGGACCACGGCGGAGGTGTAATCCGTATGGAGCGCCAAGATGACCAGCTCGTCGTTCTCACGTTTCCAGTCCTGAAACAGTTTGTCCAGTTCCTCCTCCCTGAGCAGTTTGGGATTGACGACAAGGATATCCGCCCCGCTTCTGCCCACAACCTGCGGGTAAGAACGATAGACCTTCTGCACCTTCATTTCAGGCGTTTCGTTGATGATCTTCTGCAGGCCTTCCGTGATGATCACGGAGGATTCCATGAGCACGATGTTCCGCGTCTTCATAGCTCACCTCCTTCCTTCCTGCTGAAATAAGGGATCAGTATCTTCTCCTCGATGATGGCATGCTTGTCAAGGTCCTTGGAGAGTTGCGCAAGGTCGAACCACACACCGATCCGCTCGTTAGGCATGATCTCCGCCGGCAAATACTTGATGATGATATTGGTGAGGTCGCTCAGCTTGTCCCCTATGTTGTCATGCATATAAGTCATCTCATGGGAATCCTTGGAGGTCACGGAATGGTCCTTCCCCTTCGATATGCGGGGGAAGAGCGTGGTCTCCTCCTTCTCGAAGTGGTTCGTCACCTCCTTCTGGTACTCGCCGAAGAAGTCCATCAGCACCGCACCGATATCGCCCGCAGCCTGGGCGATGCGCTCCACATGCTTGAGGATATGGGGCAAACGATGGTTGATGTAATAATCGTGGGAGGCTTTCAGGTAACGGACGAGCCACTCGCCCTCTATCGCCTGAATCTCCTCGTCCGACGGCATGTAGTCATCGAACGTATATACGTTGCAGAGCATCAGGAACAACGAGACAGGCACCTCCTCGCTCCTGCAAATCTCCTCGATGCGTTTCTCCCCGAAGCCTAGCTTCATGCCGAAACGCGGCAGCATTAGAATCAACTGGGGATTCACGTCTAAAACGTCTGAAAACTTTTGTCTGGCTATAAACATTTCCGATCCCTCCCTGTATTTTTAATCCTACATCTTTTTCTTCTCTTCAGCGTCGCACTGATGGCACCCCTCGCAGCCTTGGCCATCGCACTTCCCGTCCGATCCGCAATTACAGCCGCAGCCGCAACCACAACCGCCCTTGTTGGACTTCAGCATGCGCCTCACGCTCCATGCGACAGCCGCCACAACGATCACCGCCACCACTATTGTTTGCATCGTCTCATTCATCGCATACCCTCCTCAAAAGATTAATTGACCTACCTGATGGATGATGAACGAGACCACCCATGCGACCACAGTGGTATAGACCACGGAGAAGAGCGCCCATTTACGGTTAGACTCCTTGGCGATGGCCGTCACCGCCGCCACGCACGGGTAATATAGCAACACGAAGACCATGAAACCGAACGCCACCAATGGTGTGATCGGATTCCCGTCACTGTCCCGATGGGCGGCAAGGGCGGTCTTCAACCCTTCCGACTCCTCATCGGCGGAGAGGTCCGCATGGTAAAGGACACCCAACGACGACACGATGATCTCCTTCGCGGCCGCACCCGTGAGGATGCTGACACCCATCTTCCAATCGAAGCCCAGCGGACGAACCACCGGTTCGATGAACTTGCCCATCTGGCCTATATACGAGTTCTCCTTCTGCGCCGACGCACGGCTCAGCTCCAGCTCGCCCAGCTTCGTATCCTTCTCCTCCTGTGACAACGACGCATCACTCTCCGTAGCCTCAACCAAGGCATCGATCTTGTCCGTCTCCTCGTTGTGCGTAGGGAAATAGCAGAGCGCCCAGATGATGACCGAAGCCACCAGGATGACCGAACCCATCTTCTTCAGGTACTGGACCGCCTTCTCCCACATGTGCAGCAGGGTGTTGCGGGCCGTCGGTATACGGTATGGAGGAAGCTCCATCACGAACTGCTCGGAATTGTTCTTGAACTTCGTCTTCTTCAGCAACAGAGCGGTACAGACCGCCACCGCGATGCCCAGCAGATAGATGCTCAGCAATATCAGCGCCTGATTGGATTCGAAGAAGACACTCACGAAGAGGAGGTAGACCGGCAGCCTGGCGGAACAGGACATGAACGGAATGGCCATCATCGTGATGATACGGTCCTTAGGATTCTCCAGCGTCCTCGTGGCCATGATGGCAGGGACACCACACCCGAAGCCCGTCAGCAGAGGAATGAACGATTTGCCATGCAAGCCCATCCTGTGCATCAGTTTATCCATGATGAAAGCGGCGCGGGCCATATAACCCGTATCCTCCAAAAGGGATATGAAGAAGAAGAGTATCAGGATGTTAGGCAAGAAGACAATCACGCCTCCCACACCCGCGATGATACCGTCCACGATCAGGTCAGAGAGCATTCCCTCGCCCAGCAGGCTACGCATAGACTCGCCTAGCCACTCCACACCAGCCTCGATCCACCCTTGCGGGATAGCGCCCAATGAGAAGGTCGCCTGGAACATCAGCCATAGAAAAAATATCAGGACGGGGAATCCCAACCATTTGTTTGTCAATATCTTATCTATCTTATAAGCGGAATCGTCCGAATCCTCGTCCGGCGATGACAACGTCTCGGCCAAGGCGCCACGGATGAAACCGTACTTGATGCCCGTGATGACGCTGACCATGTCTTCGCCATACTCCTCCTCGATCTCCTTCCGGCACTGATCCACCACCTGACGGATGGAGGAGACATCACCGATATGTTTCTCCAAATGCTTATAGGTGACGGAGTCGTTCTCCAACAGCTTGATCGCCACGTAGCGGAACGGAAAGTCCACCGCCACCTCGGCATGCTCCATGATGAGCGGCTTGATTTTGCTGATGGCGCCCTCCACCTCGGTTCCGTAATTGATATGGATATGTTTGGTGACCTCGTCAGACTCCTCATAGACCGAGATGATGTGGTCCAGCACATGGTCGATACCCTTGCCCGACTTAGAGTTGGTCGGTGCGCAAGGGAAACCCAGCATCTTCTCCAGCTGTTCAACATCCAAGGCCATACCCCTCTGTTCCAGCTCGTCGAACATATTCAAGGCCATCACCATGCGCACGTTCATGTCGATCAGTTGTGTGGTGAGGAAAAGATTACGCTCCAGGTTGGAGGAGTCCACGATGTTGAGCACCACGTCGGGATGTTGCTCGGTGATGTATTCACGCACATAAAGTTCCTCGGGGGAGTATTCCGTGATGGAATAGGTGCCAGGGAGGTCCACCAGATTGATCGTGTAGCCATCCTTGTAGAAGGTGCCAACCTTAGACGAAACCGTCACACCGCTGTAGTTGCCGACGTGCTCACGCAGTCCCGTCGCATGGTTGAAGAAGGAGGTCTTTCCGCAGTTAGGGTTACCCACCAAGGCGACCGTGATGGTCTTGGTCTTGGCGACGATCTTATTGCGCACCTCCTCGGAGAAGGTGCCGGTCGATTCCGAGAACGCATCCTCATCCACCTCATCCATCAGGATGACCTCGATGTGGCTGGCCTCGCTTCGGCGCAGAGAGACATGGCTCTGCATCACCTTGTACTCGATAGGATCCTGAAGAGGAGCGTTCTTGAGGACGGTCACCCGTTCCCCCTTCACGAAGCCCATCTCCATCACACGATGGCGGAAACCTCCGTGTCCGTTCACCTTCACGATGACACACTGTCCACCTTCACTGACATCCGCCAGCGTTCTCACAGCGTCCTCTCTAATATCAACATCCTTCTGGTTCATATTTCAATTCATGCCTCCTTGCCAACTATTGCTTCAAGGGAGGGAAGATCTTCTTGCCTACAATCAGCAATATATCCCTCCGAAAAAATCCTCTCCATAATCGGTCACAAAGATACGGCGAAAATCGACACACGGCACACCCGCCGCACAAATATCCTTCCTTTTTCGCCCGAATAATCCTTGAGACTCAACTAACAGGCAAAGGTAGCGGATATAAAAGGGGGATTATATCGCTATTTGTAGGTATAAAAATAGGGAGATGGGTATATATAGGGATAGGGAAATCAAGAATGCCTCACACATGAATCCGCGACACCCGCAACACTCAATCATTTGGAAAAACATGGATTATAATTATCTTTGCAGAACATTTAAACGCAAACAAAAACATCTGATTTTTCAGCGTCGGCTTCTATTTATCAAGCAATTGCACGTGTGCTGGAAACGAGGAAAAACAAGGCAGAACAAGAAACAAATAAACACAACGAAGATGAGTAACATCAAACAAATGGCCACGAGTCTCGTCAAGAGAATCCAAGCAAACATATTCGCACCCCTCACACAATTCCCGGTCAGCATATTATTCCTAGTTTTGTTACTGACGACACCCCGCATCATTTGCTACGAGAAGATGTCGACCTTTTTATTGGGAATCGTCCAGGACTTCGCCATCATATATTTACTATACACCCTCGGCCACCTGCTGAGGCGCAAAGTCGCCTTGACGAAGGCCACGGACATCGCCATACACACGGTCATCTACATCATCGCCTTCCTGACAATCACGATATGCTGTCTATCCGAGTCCATGTTCTTCATGGAGTTACTGCTCATCGTATACGAGACGTCCGTCGAGGAGGCCCTGGATTTCGTCTCCTTCTACCGGATCATGGTGATCACGTCCGTCATCGCCGTCATCGCCGTGCTACTCATAGGCAGATTCCTACACAAAAAGAATCCGGTCGTTGGAGAAAAGATAGGGAGATGGGGCAATCCAAGAGAAACGATCGCCTCGGTCCTGATCCTATGCTCCATGCTGACAATTCCCCTATATGGAGAAGGCACATTAGGCAACTTCAAGCACCAGCTCGGAGGATTCGCGCGTTACATGGACAACATCGCTTCAGTGGACAAAGCCAATGCCAACCTGCAGAACGACAGTTGTTCGTACACCTCCTCCAACATTGTGCTGATCATCGGGGAGTCCTACAACAAATACCACAGCGGGCTTTACGGCTACACGCATCAGACGAACCCGTACCTCTCGCAGAGGAAGAACCTTTACGTCTTCGACAACGTCATCTCCCCCATCAACTACACGATGGGAGCCTTCAACCACTTCCTCTCGCTATCCAGTGTGGATCAGGAAACGGAATGGTTCGAATCACCGCTATTCCCTTGTTTGTTCAGGGCAGCCAATTACAACGTCCTGTTATGGGAGAACCAAACAGCCTCCTGTTCCTATATCCACAGCAGCAAGATCGACTTCTACAACGGGAAAAACAGTCTGCAGTATGACTACGACGGAGACATCATCAACGACTTCGTGAAAGCCCGTCCGAATGTGGAAAAAGAGAAGAACAACCTGATCATTTTCCATCTGATAGGGCAGCACTTCGACTACAGCAGCAGATTCCCGAAAGAGAGGGCGCGCTTTACCGTGAAGGACTATGACAGGAAAGAGTTGACCCCCGCCCAACTCCAGACATTGGCGGACTACGACAACGCCACGCTATACAATGATTCGATCGTGAACGAAATCATCCAGTTATACCAGGACAAGGACGCGATCGTCCTCTATTTCTCTGACCACGGAGAAGAGGTGTACGATTTCCGAGCCAATTCCGGCAGGAACGCCATCGACGGAAACAACGAGTCAGCATGGATGCACTGTGAGGTGGAGGTTCCTTTCCTCATCTATGTGTCGGACATCTACAAAGAGAAACATCCTGAGATCGTCAGCAGAATAGAGAAATCAGTCCACAGGCCATTCATGACAGACGACCTACCCCACCTCATGCTGGAATTGGCGGGCATACGGAACAAATGGTACGATCCAAAACGCAGCCTGATCAACGATTCATTCGACACGAGCAGGCAAAGGCGGGTAAACGATTGGGGAACCGTCCTAATAAACTACGACTCCATCTGCGACCCCAACGAGAATTGGAAGGTTGGTTGGCAGAATTAGGAGGAGAGGAGATCACTTCCACGCAAAAAAATGCTTATTCTATACAATTATGCGTCATTTTTAATGAGATAGATAACTTTTCTTTTGTTATCTTCGCGGATAAAATTCATTAGAAGTGAGTTCTAGTGACTCACTGATTTAAAAGAAGAAAGGAGCATCATTTTATGAAACCTACATTATTGGTTTTAGCAGCGGGTATGGGTAGCCGCTACGGAGGATTGAAGCAGTTGGACGGACTAGGTCCAAACGGAGAGACCATCATGGACTTTTCCATCTTCGACGCCATACGCGCAGGATTCGGCAAGGTGGTATTTGTCATCCGCCACGCATTTGAGCAAGACTTTAGGGAAAAAGTAATCAGCAAATACAAGAACGCCATACAAGTAGAGGTCGTATTCCAAGAGTTGGATTGTCTTCCAGCGGGCTTCTCCTTACATCCGGACAGAGTGAAGCCATGGGGAACCAACCATGCCATCCTCATGGGAAAAGATGCCGTGAAGGAGCCATTCGCCGTCATCAACGCTGACGATTTCTACGGGAAAGAGAGTTTCCAGATTCTGGCGGATGCGCTGAAGAAGATGGAAGGAAAGAAAGACCAATACTGCATGGTGGCCTATCGGTTGGGCAACACGCTCTCCGAGAGTGGACACGTGTCACGCGGCGTATGCAACAAGAATGCGCAGAACCACCTGACAACCGTCGTGGAGCACTACGAAGTACAACGCAAGGGCAGCGAGGTGGTCTTCAAGAACCAACAGACGGGCGAGTACGACACCATCGACGAGAACCTGCCTGTATCCATGAACATGTGGGGTTTCACGACAGACTATTTCGAGCACTCTGAGGCTGACTTCAAGGAGTTCCTGCAAAAGAACGCGGACAACATCAAGGCGGAATATGGTATTCCGACCATGGTGAACCGACTGATCCAAGAGGGAACATCCACGATCGACGTGTTGGAGACACCTTGCAAATGGTTCGGCGTAACCTACAAAGAGGACAGACCGATGGTTGTCGCTAAGATCCAACAGTTGATCAACGACGGAGTCTATCCCAACAAACTGTTTTAACAAGAAGCATTTCCAAACATGGCAAACAAAGGGAAAATATTAGTTACCGGAGGAACAGGATACATCGGATCCCACACCGCCGTCGAACTATTCAACGCAGGGTACGAGCCTGTCATCATCGACAACCTGTCCAACTCCAACATAGGCGTGCTGGACGGTATCAAAGCCATCACAGGCACCATGCCCGCCTACGAGAACATAGACTGCAAAGACTACATCTCGCTGGGGCACTTCATGGAGAGACATTCCGACATCAAGGCCATCATCCACTTCGCCGCATCCAAATCGGTCGGCGAATCCGTGGAACAACCCCTTGTGTACTACAGGAACAACATCGTCTCCCTGATCAACCTGCTCCAGCTCATGCCTAAGTTCAACATCAGCAACATCGTTTTCTCCTCCTCCTGCACCGTCTACGGGCAACCGGACACGTTGCCAGTCACGGAGAAATCGCCTATCAAGCCAGCCACCTCTCCTTACGGAAGCACCAAACAGATGAGCGAGACGATCCTGAGGGATGCTTCCGCAGCCGACAAGAACTTGAACGTGGTGCTTCTGCGCTACTTCAACCCAATCGGCGCGCACCCAAGCGCTGAAATCGGAGAGTTGCCAAATGGTATTCCGAACAACCTACTGCCCTACATCACCCAAACGGCGGCGGGCATTCGCGAGACGCTAAAGGTGTTCGGCAACGACTACAACACACCTGACGGCAGCTGCATACGCGACTACATCAATGTGGTGGACCTCGCCAAAGCTCACGTCTGCGCCATCGAACGCATACTAGGCAAGAAGAACAAAAAGAGCATTGAAGTGTTCAACCTCGGAACCGGAACGGGTGTGTCTGTCCTCGAAATCATCAATACATTCGAGAAGGCAACCGGCGTGAAAGTTCCGTACGAAATCGCCCCACGTCGCGCAGGCGACATCGAGCAAGTCTGGGCGGACGCCTCCCTCGCCAACAAAGAGTTGGGATGGAAAGCTGAAGTTCCTTTGGACGAGACCTTACTCTCCGCATGGAAGTGGCAACAGAAGCTACAAGAGAGGGAACCTAAGGCCGAATAATACGGAAGGGCTATCGCAAGAACAGAATGGGAGGTTTTTTAAGCCTCCCATTTTTTTGCATATGCTACCATATGAAAAAACATTTCCTCATGAAGATCACCGCGTCGATCGTTCACCAGCCGTAGAGATGCAATGCATTAGAGACGCAACATATTGCGCCTCCACAATACGGATCCATAGTCCCCTCCTGCGCATACATATATTTTCACACGAAGAACAAACATCCACACCTCCGTGCTCTCCGTGCCTCCATGAGAAACCCCTCCCGTGAGAGAAAATCACACCTCCACGAACTGGCTGTTGTAGATGCGCCAGTAGACTCCTTGCTTAGTCAAAAGTTCATCATGCGTTCCTTCCTCCACCACCCTTCCGGCATCCAGCACAATAATCTTGTCCGCATTCATGATCGTGCTTAGACGATGGGCGATGATCAGGCACGCACGTCCCCGGGTAATCTGTGAAATAGCGCTTTGGATCAACATTTCAGTGTGGGTGTCAATATTGCTGGTTGCCTCGTCCAAGACTAAGATCGGAGCGTTTTTGTTCACCGCCCTAGCGATGGCCAACAGTTGGCGCTGTCCTTGGCTGACACCCGCGCCCTGCTCTTTCAGCACCGTGTCATAACCTTCCGGCATACGGTTCACCAACGAGTCCGCATTCGCCCAGAGGAGCGCCTCCCTCACCTCGTCGAGGGTAGCGGACGGATTGCCATAAGCCACGTTATACCTCACCGTATCAGAAAAGAGATACGCCTCCTGAGGCACCCAACCGATGGCGCGACGCAAATCCGCCACAGGCATATCCCGCACATCCACGCCATCGACCAACACACGTCCCTCCTGGACATCATAGAAACGATTCAACAGGTTGACGAGCGTAGTCTTCCCAGCGCCCGTGAAACCGACGACAGCAACCACCTCACCTGGCTTCACGGAGAAATTGATGTCCTTCAGCACCAACTTATCATCATACCCGAAACTCACATTCCGGAACTCCACCACCCCCCGCAAGTTCTCCATACGGGTAGGGCAAACCGAGTCCGTAATCTCCAGCTCCTCGTCCAGGAGAGTAAAAATCCGTTCAGCACCCGCTATGGCGGCCTGCACCATATTCAGCTGCATCGCGATCGTATTGATAGGGCGTTGGAAATTCTTCGTATACAACAAGAAAGACTGTATCACACCCACCGTCACAGAACCGCTGGAAGCCAAGAAAGCCCCCACAATCGTCACTAGGATATACGAACAGTTATCCAACACACGCATCAGCGGCATCAACAATCCGCTGTATATCTGCGCCCGTCTACCCGTTTCGCAGACGGACTTATTCAACGCCTCGAATTGGGAGACACGTTCCTCCTCCCGCCCGAAACTTTTTATCGTCTTTATACCACTGAACGACTCCTCCACCGCACCGTTCATTTCGCCCAACGACTCCTGGTGCAAAGTGAAATGCTTATGCGTGCGTTTCATCACGAACCGACTCACCATGACGGAGAAGGGAACCGTCAAGCAAGTGACAAGCGCCAACTGCCAACTCAAATGGACCATGATAACGACAGAACCCAGCAAGGTGAAAAGGCTGACGAACAGCTGTACCACCGTATCGTTCAAAGCACTCTTCACCAACTCCGCATCATTGGTGAAATGGCTCATCACGGATCCGCACAAATGGTTGTTGAAGAAACGGGGACTCAGGGAAAGTAGCTTCCGCGTCATCTCCTCCTTCAACCGTTTCAACAAGCGTTGTGCCAGAACACTCATGCCATACTCATGGATCCAAGAAAAAGCGGCGGAAAGCAGATGAAGAGCGACAAACGCTGTCAGATGGTGGACAAGGGCAACCGAGGAAGCGCCAGGCGCATCAGAACCGACCATGCCGATGCAGTCATCCACCGTACGTCCCAAAAGATACGGGCACAGCAATGCGCAACAGACAGAAAGGAGAGAACACAAGCCCAGAAGGGAAAGAAGCCATTTCTCCCCCTGCCAATAAGAGAGCAGGCGACGAAGTGTCCCAGACACGTTCTTCACCTTCCCATCAGTTACGCCTAGCGCACGGGATCGATGTTGTCCTCCAGATGTCGTCATACGCCCAGTCATAGTTTTCACACATTCATTTGTTTATCGCACATTTCCCTATACAAATCGCAGGAAGCGTATAAGCTATCGTGCGTACCTTGCGCCATGATCCTTCCCTGATCCAGCACCAATATCCAATCCACGGAGCGCACCGTACTCATCCGTTGGGTAATGACCACCTTCGTGGCACGCGTCTCCGCCAACTCCTTGCGGATCAGAGAATCGGTATACACATCGACCGCACTCAAGCAATCGTCGAGGATGAGGATATCATAATTACCCACCAAGGCACGCGCAATGGAGAAGCGTTGCCGTTGTCCTCCAGAGAGGTTCATGCCCTTTTGGCTGACAAGGTAGTCCAGACCCTCGGGTTGAGAGCGGACGAAATCCGCTATTTGAGCCCTCTCACACGCACGGAGCAACTCATCGTCCGATGCGGAGAGATTCCCCCACCGTAGATTGTCCCGTAACGTGCCGGAGAAGAGCAAGGAGTCCTGCATGACCATTCCCTCCTTACGTCGCAAAAGAGCCTCTTCATATCCATTCAGTTCACGTCCGTCCAACCATATCGTACCGGAAGAAGGCGCATAGAAACGAGCCATAAGGTAAGCGATGGTAGACTTGCCGGAGCCCGTCCCGCCCACGATGGCCAATGTGCCGCCCTTCCGTACCGAGAAGCATAGATCGTTCAACACCGCCCCACCCTTTCCCTTGCCGTCACCATAGGAGAAGGAGACATGATCGAAGACGATAGCGGAGGTGTCATCCCGCACGACGCTCCCGTTCGAAGACACAGGCTCGTCCGGCAAAGAGAGGACCTCGTCCACACGGGACATGGAGGCCTTCGCCTCAGTGATGGACATGATGATATGGGAGGCCATTATCAGGGAGAGCAATATCTGCGCCATATAATTCACACTCGCCATAATATCCCCCACATTGACTTCACCCAACCTCATAAGACGAGCCCCGTAATAAACAATTACGGCGACACTTATATTGAGCAGCAGGGACATGACCGGCCCGAGCAACAACATCCACCTCGCCACCCGCAAGGAGCGATCCACTAATTCATCATTATTCGCCTTGAACCGGTTGAACTCGCCCGTCTCATTCGCGCAAGACTTCACGACCGGCATGCCCGTTATATACTCCTGCACAATCGTGTTCTGCCTATCCGTAACACCTCTGATCGAAAGGATTTGGGGATAAACATGTTTCAGGATGCACACGATGAGGAATATTAGGACAGGTAAGACGACCAGCAACACGGCAGAGAGTTTCAAATGAATCATGAGCATCATGGAGACCGCCCCGACAAAGAGAATCGGGAAGCGGAACAGCAGACGCATGGAAGCTTGCACGACGCCCTGCACCCGTTGCACATCCGAGGTCATACGCGTAATCAGCGACCCCATGCGCAGGTCATCCACATCACGGAACGAAAGTCTCATCGTTTTCCTGAACAAGGCGGAACGCATATCCGCCCCCATCCGATAAGAGACCGTACCCGCCGCGAAGATGGAGAGCAGTCCGCCCAACATACCCACCAGTACCACGACCACCATACGAATGCCCATAGGCACAATCAGGGACGCATCCCCGCCAAGAACGCCTTGGTTCACAATGACAGACATGATGTAGGGTTGCAGCAGTTCAGCCACAACCTCAGTAGCCACAAAAAGAGGAGACAGAAGCGTCCACCTCCAATGTGGTTTCAGGAAGCACCATATTTTCCGCAGTTCTTTCAACTCATCACATCGCAACCGGCAAACGCACGTCACATTCCAGGCGGACCGCACGTCACGTCTTCACAGATGATTCAACAAAGAAAAAAGAGCGTATCAGACCGATACGCTCCCTATCACTTCACACCAAACCTTCCTCGGGAAAGAAAAATGTTGGCACGCATATTATTTCTTCTTATGAGCTTTTTGTTTCTCACGAAGTTTCTGCAAGCGGAAATACTCCTCACTATTATCACGGGCAACCGTCTTGATCACACGGATCGTATCCGCCTGAGGATCATATTTCTCGACGAACATCGTATATTGGTAACCTTCCACATAGTAGAAGTTGGAGAACTCGCCACAATAAGGAGTCCACTCCGTCATATCACGCCTAGCATGACCCTTACGGATTTGATAACAACGTTTTGAACCGTCCACCAAGATCTTATCTCCGGCGACTTTCATAAATTCACCATCCTCTGGGAATGCCGACAATGACACAGCACCAAGTATAACTGACAATAATATCTTTTTCATGATACCGAAATTAATTATTATAACGACAAAAATAACATTTTTTTTTACATCTACAAAAACTACCAATATATTTCATCAACGTATATCCATAGAGAGCCTCACCGAAGCGTCAAATCGCCCCTCCATAATGCAAAAAACGCAGTGCCCTGAATCAGAGCACTGCGGATAAAGTCATAGCGTTCCAAGGCCGGCAATGATGTCCACACATCGCCGCGACCTGTCGGAATCAGTCATTCAAACGTTTCATCAAGTAAGGCAAAGCCTTCTCGAACTTCACGCCGTACCAGTGGGAAGGATCATCCACCGTACACTCGATGGCCTTCACGGTAAAGTCCACCGCGATCTTAGCGGCCTCCTCCAAAGAGTAGCCACGCACCATCGCACCCGTGAACGAACTAGCGAATACATCACCCGTTCCGTGGAAAGCGCCGCCGATGAAGTCGCGGAAGTAGTAGCTGACCTCACCCGTCTGACCGTTCAACGTAGCGACACCCACCTTGCCCTCCTCCAGGGAAACACCGGTAAGCAACACGTTCTTAGCGCCCAACCCCTTCAGTTTGTGGAGCATATCCTCCACATATTCCGTCGTGTGGTGATCCTCGATATACTTCTCATTGAGCATGAAAGAAGCCTCCGTGAAGTTCGGGAGAATCACGTCCGCCTTAGCGCAGAATTTAGCCATCTGGGCAGGGAAATCATCCGTGAAGCCCGTATAGAGCTTTCCTTTGTCACCCAAGACAGGGTCTATGATGACCAAACTATCCTTCTTAGAGGTGTTATCGATGATGTCCGTGATGTAAGCCAATTGTTTAGGACTACCCACATAACCTGTATAGAAAGCGTCGAAGAAGATTTTCTCCTTCTGCCAATGTTGCATGATAGGCACCAGGTCCTCCGTCAAATCGCGGAAGGTGAACCCTGTGAAACCTCCCGTGTGCGTCGAAAGCACAGCAGAAGGCAAAATGGCCGTCTCAACACCCATGGCGGAAAGAATAGGCAACGCCACTGTCAACGAACACTGTCCTACGCAGGATACATCCTGCACTGTCAAAATTCTACAATCTTTCATATTCAATTAAAGCAAATAAATACAGAGCGCAAAAGTATAAAAAATTCCTAACATCGGACGGAACGGACCCTACAATAATCAACCGGGTCGACACCCCGTCCGACGTCAGAGGAAAGATTACCGCTTCACAATCTTAGCGACGGCGTACCCGTCAGACGATCTCACCCAAAGCATGTACACGCCCTTACCCAAGTGGCTCAGATCGATGGACTCACCGCTACGAAGAGAATCCTCCACCACCACATTGCCCATCAGGGAAATCAGTCGCACGTTCAACGCTTCCTCCGTGGAAGCCGAGATGAACAACTTATCCGTGACAGGATTAGGGTAGAACGAAACGGCAAGATTGTTGGAAACGATATCCCTCACAGCTGTAGGAGGAAGATTTGGTCCTGCGAAAGTAACCAAGTTCGTGGCCTTCCATGTAACTTTCCCATTCTCCACCAATCTCGCATACGACTGATGACGCTCGTGTAACTGATAGGTGATGGAATCCAAGATGACGAACGAACCATTTTTCTTCTCGGAGAGGAACAACGTTCCTGACTCATAGAACGGCAGCTTGAAGTTGGTGTGCAGAGCTCCCTGCTCAGGGTCATTATCCGCCCAGAAAATCAGGTAGCCACCAGCCGGTATCGTAGTCACGCTAGCATGTCCCGAAGGAATCTTAAACATATCCAACGAATCAGCGGATGACGAGATGTAAAGACCTGCCATATCGACATCATCCTTACCCGTATTAAAGAACTCAATCCAATCCTCCGTCTGCCTATATTCGTCCAGATAGACCTTGTTCTTCGTGCATATCTCGTTGAAGAGGACCTTGTTCTCATCCGGATCATAAGAGGCATCCTCCAAGAAGAAAGCCTCGTAGGAATCCGCGCAGACGTCATCATGGATCAACGGCTCACGAACGGTCTCGGTCGAGCCATTGCGGGTAACCACCCAATGGTCGAACAGATAACCCGCAGGAACAACCGCCTCGATATCGCAAGGTGTATTTTGGAAATAGAGTCCGGAGAAGTCATTCATATTGATTGGCTCTCCATTCAACATGAACTTCGCGTTCTTTTGGGAGGAGAAGATTCTGGTACGAAGAGAGTCCGGACCGTATGTGGCCTTGATATCCCTATAGAGATATGGGACACGCATAGAGATGAATTTCCTGATAGCGGAGATGTTTTCATCGAAAGAACCCTCTATCTTCTTTTTCTCGGAGAGATAGCCCGCATAATACTCAGCCTCCGTCCTCACATTGTTCAGCAAACTGTCCAAGATGGCGGACATGCGTTTCTCGGAGAATGTAGTCGCAAGATGGACACAACACTTAGCCAAGAAGCGCAATTTGAGTTTTTCGTTCTGCATCAATCCATAGAAAGTCTCGCTTTTATTCGCCAACTGTGCGATGGAACGAGTACTGTAGTTCTGCTCATACAAAGAGAAGCCGAAATCCGTATCGTAGAGAATCCATCTCCACTTGCCGCCAGCCTTAGGTTTCCAAGCCTTGATGTTACCGCCAGGCCAGTCTCTGTTCACCACATAGATCTCAGCCAAGAAATAATTCAGGAACTCATTGACATCGATGACACTGTCTATCTTAGCGAACATACCCGGCGCATTGATCTCCTCGGAAGAGAGGTTAGCGAGACTCATCACCTGATCGTACGTGGTACCTTTCTTCGCATGAGAGCCCTCGTTCAAATAGAACTCGTCATCGTCATATCCATGGTTGGAGAAGATGAAATCCTTGTTCGTGCGCTCGCGGATATTCAGCATACCGTAATAGGCACCATTCACGAACACGACGGAAGGTTGGTATGCCTGATGATCGATATCCAAGCAAGAAGCGGCGGTCTGCAAGAAGCCATCCCTCAAGTAAGAACGTCCGAAGTCATTTCCCGAGTTACGCAACACAATGCTCTTCCACCTCAAGTTAGGCTTTTCCTTAAAGATAGAATAGTCCAACTCATTATCTCCGTAAATCTTAGCCGCATTGACCTTGATGGATTTCACGAACTTAGTTCTTGAGCAAGCGCCAAAGTTACCGATCTTAACCTCCTGGTTCAGCTGTTCCTTCTTGTTCGCATCGAAGAGCTCAAAGTTCGCCGGGCGGTCCCAATCGTTCCAGTAGTTCGCCTTACGGTCCGGACCGCTACAATAGCTAGGGACGGCGGAACCGTTTTTACCTGCGACAAGCAAACCCAACTCGTCTCCGTAAAGATACTCAGGGTCGGATACTATGGCGACAACCGGCAGATTGATATTCCTCTCATTCACGAAATAGGTTGAAGAGATGACGTTACTAGGGATCTGTCCGTCACGGTAAGCCGCCGCGCGCAGTGGCGTATTGCTTGTGATTTGAATCGGGCCCTCATACCGACGCCCCTTCTCCTTCGTAGGCTCAGAACCGTCCGTAGTGTAGTAAATCTCAGCAGAGCCATCCGCATCACTGATCTGAACCGACTGCTCCCCGTTGTAGAAACCCGCCTTCAAACTGAACGTAGGAGCAGGAGTTTGGACAGTGGAAGAGGCGCCACCATTGTTTGAGGCGCCAGGTGTAGCCTTCAGGAAGTGGACGAAGTTCTTCGAACCATCCTCCGCCCTTCCGTACGAAACATTTCGGTAGGTCGTGTCGTAGCTCACACGGTCCACCATACTACCCGACTCGTCGAAGAGGTAAAGACCACCCTTCTTGGCGGGCAACTTGAACGAAGCATGGAGCGGCAACGGGTCCACGGTGGAGCCATCCAGATAGATGACCAAGAAGCCACCCGGTTGAATGACAGTTTTACTGGGATCCGCCTCATCCGCAACGATTCGCCATTTGTCAGAGAGCAAGACCGAATCCGTGAGGGTATAAGACGAGACATCCACTGCCTCACTACCCGAATTATACAACTCCGCCCAACTCGAGAACTGGAAGTTGTCATCCACCGAAGCACAAATATTCTTCGGCATCACCTCATTGATCACCACAGACCCATATAAGGCCATCGGCGCAATTACCAATGCGCACCAGAAAAAAAACTTTTTCATCATAACACTTACATTTAGAAACATTTATACTATCGAAAAAAATGTTCAAAATATCAGAAAGGGAGAAGGAAACGAAAACACTCCGAATCCTTCCCCTATTTTATGCATCAATGCATCTTCACCACCTCGACCGTTCCTCTCACAATCAAGCCGTTGCCCATTTCCAGTTCATAGAAATAGACCGCAGGGTCAGCGTCATGGCCCTTATGCGTTCCCGGCCAACCATTCGTGCCCTCGAACACCTTCTGTCCGTAACGGTCGAAGATGATGACATGATGGTTCTCCATGAAGATATCGTTCAAGCCATCCTTGGTATGAGGCGTGAAGGCGGTAGGTATTTGCTGCAACACATCCACCTCCGTGAGGCGAGAAGGCGTTTCAGGGCAAACACCGTCCGAAATAGTCACATAGTAGTAAGCGGTATCCTGAGGGTAATCCACGATATAAGGATTGGTCGAGAAGCCGGAAGACTCATAGACTTCGTCCTCCTCATCCTCAGGGTCATCAAAGATGAATCCTTCTCCCTCAAGCGAGTTATAACCCTCCAAATCATACTTGCCCTTTACCTTACGCCAAACGAGGTAATGGTAATCGTAACTTGTCTTCACGGTCAAAGTAATGCTTTCACCATTCCAGATACGGGCAGGATCATGCGGATCCGTCTCGATGATGATGCTGTCCGGAAGATACCTCTTGTGGACATCCAACAGGATGGAATCAGAAGAGAACAACTGGTTGAGACGGAGCATTTCATAAGCGGCCGTATCGTTGTCCAAATAGATCAACGTATCCTGCTTGGTGAGGGTGTCATCGTAGCAAGACAACATAACGTGCGTATGGAGATTATTGCCCAAGCTATCGTACGTGTTGTTAGAAGTGGAGGCACCGCATCGGTTCTCCGCGTAATAAGCGATCTCCTTACCGTTGAAATCATAAGAGACAGCGCCCTCGACGGAATCGTTCGCATTGAAGCGCTTGCCGTCGATCATCCAATACTGATCCTTCATTGGAGCACCCATGCTATCGATGCATCTCAAGTATGGATCCAACTGAATCATATTGCCTTCGCAGACTGGCATTTGAGCGGTAACCATGCTAATCTTAGGACGCTCCAACACATTCATGTAAGCGGAAGCCGTATCGGCGCAACCGGTTATGGTATCCATCGCGACGAACCAGTAGATGCCACTTTCGGACTTCTGGTGCAAGGTGGTCATCGCCCTGCTGGCCTCGATTTCCGAGCCGTACATCTTCACGACAGCGTCGAACTCCTTCTTGTAGGTCCTCGGGTTATCACTATACATCAAGTTCTCATGAGCGACAGAGTCCTTATAGTAGTCATAACAGAACACACTTGGCAATTTACGTATCCTGCCGTTCGACATCACTTGCTCCACATAACCGGAGGCGAAACGCACATTCTGGCTAGCCAAGTAGATACCGACCTCGTCGGTCACACAAGTGTCAGCAGAGAATGCGGAAAGTGAAACGATGGCGCTGGAAGACTGAACCCTCACGAACTTGGCGACGCTGTCCACATTACCGCACATGTCATAGACCTTGATCCAAACCCACATGGAGCTTTGGATAGGTGTTCCAGGCGCAGGTTCCTGCACGACAGTGAGGTTCTCGTTCTCCGTACAGTTGTCATCCACGATAGACTTCACGTCCACGGTGAAATCAGGCACCTCGAAGGTACAACCCTTCAACGATCTCGCCAGCACGGTATCCTTCCAGTTGCTAGGGAAATTAAAGACAGGGCCAACCGTATCACGGATAGCTATCGTCTGAAGCATGGAGTCCACATTGCCACAACGGTCATACGCATAGTAGATACGCTTGATGTTGTAGTTGAAGTAGTCGCAAGAAGCAGGGTCTTTTGACCTATCATTGCTCTCCACCTTCTCGATGCGCACGTTCTTGTCGCAGTTATCCGTAGCGGAAACCGTCAGAGGGCTGAAGATAGTGTCCTCACAAGAGAGTGTGGTATCACTCAAGATGAAGTCGAAGACAGGAGCGATGGTATCCCTCACATAGATGACCTCCTCGCAGGTGTCGATGAATCCCCTCGTATCCGTCACTTGGTACTTTCTAGTCACGATCATCGAGCAGGAATCGCCTTGGTAAGTGTCCGTATAGCGGAATGATCCATCCACGATCTTATATTCCGTAGTGAAAGAACCACCCGCATCCTTGAACGCCTCGAAGGAGTCGTATCCAGCAGGGATATCCTCGACACAAGTGAAGACCTTACCATCAAGATCGCCAGGACAGAAGAGCGTATCCGTACCGTGATCCTCCACTTGGACGATCTGCGTACAAGTGCTTGAGTTACCTGACTTATCGGTGTAGGTCCAGACGATGGTCGTCAGACCGATTTCGAAGTTGCCCTCCAACGGAGAACCATCCTCACGGAGACCCGTAGCGGTGATCAAACCGTCGCAAAGGTCATCCAACGTAGGAGCCACCAAACCGGCTGCCACAGCCTCCTCGTAAGTGGTGAGGTTCTTATGACTGGATGCGGAAGTAATGTTCGCATGAATCGTATCGAGATCCTCGCAATGAGGAACCGGAGCAATCGTATCGATTACGGTCACGTGTTGCTCGCAGACCAAAGGAGTCGTGCTATAAGGGCTGGTGAACGTCCAAGTCACCGTGGTTATGCCAACCGGGTAAGCGTCCGCCAACGTGAATCCGTCATCACGGGTAGACTCGCCCGGCACTTCATCGTTCGTGCAAGCGTCCTTCGCCACAGGTGTAGGCAAAACCAACTGACCCGCAGGGATCTCACACTTGTCCATAGCGAGGTACAGGGTCGTATCCTTCAGCTCGTCGCAATCGAACACAGGAGCCAAATCACTTTGGATGAAGATATATTGTTCGCACTCCGCCACAGCCGTCGAGTAGACGCTCGCAAATGTCCAGACGATGGTATCACGACCCACAACATAAGAACTGTCCATCGCACGTCCGCTCTTCCTTGTGCCGACGCCCCAAACCGTATCGTTCGTACAAGCGTCGAGGGCGAACGGAGTATCAATATCCATATCCTCCGCAGAGATCTCACAGACACCATGGAGCACCCTCTCGATCGGAGCGTTCTTCAACGAGTCGCAATCGAACTTAGGCTCCAAATCGCTTTGGATGAAGACATATTGCTCACAAGTATCATTATTCGTAGAGTATTCGCTATCGAACACCCAAACGATCGTGTCATTTCCGACAACATAGCTATCCGTCATCGACTTACCGCTCTTGCGGGTACCTACGCCCCATACCGTGTCGTTCGTGCAGACATCAAGGGAGAACGGAGTGTTCACGTTCAGGTCAGCCGCAGAGATCTCGCATACACCTGAAAGCACCTTCTTGATCGGATCGTTCTTCAACGAGTCGCAATCAAACTTAGGCTTCATATCGCTTTGGATGAAGACATATTGCTCACAAGTGTCGTTCAGCGTAGAGAACTCGCTGTCGAACACCCAAACGATCGTATCACGTCCGACCACATAAGGGTCATCCATGGCACGTCCGCTCTTGCGGGTACCGACGCCAGGGATAGGCTCGTTCGTGCAAGCGTCATGAGCGATCGGCGTAGCGATGTTCAGGTCGGCCGCACTGATCTCGCAGACACCCACCAGCACTTTCTCCACAACCTCCTGCTTCAAAGAGTCGCAATTAAAGACTGGTTTGATATTGCTTTGGATATAGACGAATTGTTCACAGACAACCGTATCCGTGGAGTATTCACTGATGAAGGTCCAGACGATCGTGTCACGTCCCACGACATACGACTCGTCCATGCCACGGCCGCTCTTGCGAACGCCCTCGCCATAGATCTTCTCGTCCGTGCAGACATCGATGGCGAATGGAACCTCAAGGTTCAAGTCAGCCGCGGAGATCTCGCAGACACCATCCAACTCACGCTCCACAGGAGAGTTCATCAAAGAGTCGCAATCGAACTGGAGTTTCTTGTCGCTGCGGATGAATACCGGTTGTTCGCAGACAGTCGTATCGGTAGCGAATTCGCTGATGAAACGCCAGATGATCGTATCACGTCCCACACGGTAGTTGTCGGTCATGGCCAGACCACTCTTCCTTTCGCCCACGCCCCAAACGGTATCGTTCGTGCAGACATCGAGGGCGAACGGTATGTTGATATTCAGGTCAGCCGCACTGATCTCACATGCGTCATGAAGCACCGTATCGATTGGGTTATTCTTCAAAGAGTCGCAATCAACCTTAGGCGCCATATCGCTTCGGATGAAGATATATTGCTCACAGATAGCCGTATCCGTAGCATACTCGCTGGCGAATGTCCAGACGATCGTGTCACGACCCACCTTGTAGACACCGCCCATCGGCTCACCGCTCTTACGTACACCCACGCCCCAGATGGTATCCTTCGTGCAAGCGTCGAGGGCGAACGGAACCTCAAGGTTCAAACCAGCCGAGTCGATCTCACAGACACCATGGAGGTCACGCTCGATAGGGCTGTTCTTCAGGGAATCACAGTCGAAGAGCGGAGCCATGTCGCTCTGGATGAAGATATATTGCTCACAGACAGCATCTTCCGTAGAATATTCGCTGTCGAATGTCCAAACGATCGTATCGCGGCCCACCTTGTAGACTCCGCCCATCGGCTCACCGCTCTTACGTACGCCCACACCCCAGATTGTATCCTTCGTACAAGCGTCGAGGGCGAACGGAACCTGGAAGTTCAGTCCGGCGGAGTCGATTTCACAGACACCGTGGAGCACCGTATCGATCGGTGAATTCTTCAAGGAATCACAGTCGAACAACGGAGCCATATCGCTTTGGATGAAGATGTATTGTTCACAGAGAACATCTTCCGTCGTATAGACACTAGAGAATTTCCATACGATGGTGTCGCGGCCCACATAGTAGGTGCCGCCCATCGGCAGACCGCTCTTGCGCGTGCCCACGCCCCAAACCGTATCGTTCGTACAGCCGTCCATAGCGAATGGCACTTGGAAGTTCAGTCCAACAGAGTCGATTTCGCAGACACCATGGAGCACCCTCTCGATCGGAGCGTTCTTCAAAGAGTCGCAATCGAACTCAATGCCCTTATTGCTCTGGATGAAGACATATTGCTCGCAAATGGCCGTGTCGACGGAGTACTCGCTGATGAACCTCCATACGATGGTATCAGGACCCACGACATAAGTGTCGGTCATCGCGCGACCGCTCGTCCTTTCACCAACGCCCCAAACCGTATCGTTCGTACAAGCGTCAAGGGCGAACGGAGGCTTCACACCCAAGTCCTCAGGCGTGATTTCACACACACCATCCAAGACCTTCTCGATCGGTGAATTCTTCAACGAGTCGCAATTGAACTTAGGAGTCAAATCACTCTGGATGAAGATATATTGCTCACAAGTATCATTAGCCGTAGAATATTCGCTGTCGAATACCCAGACGATCGTATCACGGCCCACCTTGTAGATGCCGCCCATCGGCTCGCCGCTCTTGCGTGTACCCTTGCCCCAGATCGTATCGTTCGTACAAGCGTCGAGAGCGAATGGAGTCTTGAAGTTCAAGCCTGCCGAGTCAATCTCACAAACACCATGCAAAACCGTATCGATCGGAGCGTTCTTCAAAGAGTCACAATCGAACTTAGGCTTCAGATCGCTCTGGATAAAGACATATTGCTCGCAAGTATCGTTAGCCGTAGAATATTCGCTGTCGAACACCCAGACGATCGTGTCACGGCCCACCTTGTAGATGCCGCCCATCGGCTCGCCACTCTTACGTGTGCCTACGCCCCAGATGGTATCGTTCGTACAAGCGTCGAGGGCGAACGGAACGATCATGTTCAGACCTGCCGAGTCGATTTCACAGACACCCTCCAACACACGCTCGATCGGTGCGTTATGCAAAGAGTCGCAATCGAACTTAGGCTTCAGATCGCTTTGGATGTAGATATATTGCTCGCAAGTATCGTTAGCCGTAGAATATTCGCTATCGAACACCCAGACGATCGTGTCACGGCCCACCTTGTAGACGCCGCCCATCGGCTCGCCGCTCTTACGTTTGCCTACGCCCCAGATGGTATCGTTCGTACAAGCGTCGAGGGCGAACGGAACTTGGAAGTTCAAGCTAGCGGAATCGATTTCACAGACACCGTTCAACACCGTGTCGATCGGCGCATTCTTCAACGAGTCGCAATTGAACTTAGGTTTCAGGTCGCTCTGGATGAAGATATATTGGTCGCAAATGGCCGTATCGGTGGAGTACTCGCTGATGAAGGTCCACGTGATCGTGTCACGGCCCACCTTGTAGATACCACCCATTGGTTCGCCGCTCTTGCGTACGCCCACGCCCCAGATCGTATCCTTCGTACAAGCGTCGAGGGCAAACGGAACGACAAGGTTCATTCCTACGGAGTCGATCTCACAAACACCCTCCAACACACGCTCGATCGGAGCCTTCTTCAACGAGTCGCAATCGAACTCAAGCGCCATATCGCTTTGGATGAAGAGGTATTGGTCGCAGACCACCGTGTCGGTGGAGTATTCGCTGATGAAGGTCCAGGTGATGGTGTCACGACCCACCTTATAAGTGCCGCCCATCGGCAAACCACTCTTGCGGACGCCCACACCCCAGATCGTATCCTTCGTACATGCGTCGAGGGCGAACGGAGCCTTGAAGTTCAAGCCAGCGGAGTCAGTTTCACAGACACCATGCAATACACGCTCGATCGGTGCCTTGTTCAACGAGTCGCAATCGAACTCAAGTTTCTTATCGCTCTTGATATAGATATATTGTTCACATTCAGCCACTGCGGTAGAGTATTCGCTGACGAACTTCCAGATGATGGTGTCACGGCCAACCTTGTAGGTGCCGCCCATCGGCTCGCCGCTCGTCCTCGTACCCACGCCCCAGATGGTATCCTTCGTACATGCGTCGAGGGCGAATGGAACCTTGAAGTCCATTCCTACAGAATCCGTTTCACAGACACCATGCAGAACACGCTCGATCGGGCTGTTCTTCAAAGAGTCGCAATTGAACGTAGGTTCCATGTCACTTTGGATGAATACATATTGTTCACATTCAACCTCAGCCGTAGAGTACTCGCTGACGAACTTCCAGACGATCGTGTCACGGCCCACAGGATAAGGCTCAGTCATCGCACGACCGCTCTTGCGGGTACCAACGCCCCAGATCGTATCCTTCGTACATGCGTCGAGGGCGAACGGTGTGTTCACCTTCAGATCAGAGGCGCTGATTTCGCAAACACCATGCAAAACCGTATCGATCGGAGCGTTCTTCAAAGAGTCGCAATCGAAGATCGGCTCCAAGTCGCTCTTGATATAGACAAATTGTTCACAGACAACCGAGTTCTTCGCATACTCGCTGGTGAAAGTCCAGACGATAGTGTCACGGCCCACGAGATACGGATCGGTCATTGCCTTACCGCTCTTGCGCACACCCACACCCAAGATCGTATCCTTCGTACAAACATCGATAGCGAACGGTGTATTCACCTTCAGGTCTGCGGCGCTGATTTCGCACACGCCACTCAGGACGGTGTCGATCACAGCTTTATTCAACGAGTCACAATCGAACTCAAGTTCCTTATCGCTTTGGATGAAGATATATTGTTCACAACTGTCAAGCGACGTTGAATAGATGCTTTGGAATACCCAGACGATGGTATCGCGGCCGACGCTATACGTACCGTTCATCGCCAGACCGCTCTTCCTATGTCCGACACCAGGGATAGGGTCCTTCGTACAAGCGTCGTGGGCGATAGGCGTCACGATGCCCAACGATGTGGAGTCTGTATCGCAAGAGCCCACCAACATCTTCTCAATCGGGCTATTCTTCAAAGAGTCGCAGTTGAAGACAGGTTTCAAGTTGGTATTCAGCATCAACTTCTGGTCGCAATAAACCTTATTGCCCGTCTTATCCTGGAATATCCAATAGAGATTATAGAGCGTACCCACCTTGAACACATCGTCCGCCTTCACGCTATCGGCGAGGTTTGTCGACGTGGAGAGGATACCGACGATCTCACCATCGCAGTTGTCAGTAGCCTTATAGGTCTTCAAGGTGATATTCTTGTAAGGCAACTCGCAGACACCGTCAGCGACCACCACAGCCGAGTCAGGATTGATGTCGTCGCAATTGAAGACAGGCACGGTCGTATCCTTCAGCAAGATAGGAAGCTCGCAGGAATCGGCCTTCGTCACGAGGTTATCGCCCGCCTTCACGAATACCCAACGGATCACGTAAGGCGTATTGTAAGGGATCTTATCGTCATCACCCAAGAGCGCCCAAGTATTGGAGCCCTTCACAGAATACTTCATGATGATGCTATCGATAGGAGTCTCGATCTTCGTCTTGCAGTCCGTATAAGAGGCGGAAGCGTTCATATTGAGTTTGGAGAGGCTATCGCTCAAGCTCTTCCAAGGCAACTCGTCGCAGGTCTCCACGATGAACGGATCAGCGCCCGAGTATGGAGGACAGCTGATGTCGAAGGTATGGTCATCCAAGATGGAAATCTTCTGCTCGCAGGTGTCGGAAAGAACGCCATGGTTATCCTCCGCATACCAATAAACCTTATAGTCACCCACCTCAAAGTTATCCGTCACAGTAGAGGTGAGCGTAGGCAAAGCCGTGAATGTAGCATTATCGTATGAGTAGTAGATCGTCTTCACCTCGCAGTTATCCTCCGCCGTAGCAGGACCGAACTCCACATCCGTCTCGCAGCCTGTTGTCAAGGAGATAGAGATATCGCTTGGACAAGTAATCGTAGGAGCGATGGTATCCAGGACGGTCACCTTATAGTGGCACGTATCGGTCAAGTTGTTGTGGACATCCTCCGAGTACCAATAGATGGTCGTGTCGCCCACCTGAAGCGTGTGGTTAAAGGTTGCGCCCAATTGAGTGAACGATTCACCGTCGAAGGAGAAATATACCTTCGGCTCACCGCAGGCATCCGTAGCGGTAGCGACAGGGAGGTCAAGCGTGATGGAGCAACCGGCCACCACCTTCACCGTCGTATCGGTAGGGCAAGTCATCTCAGGAGCGATGGTATCGAGCACCGACAGAGATTGGCTGCACTCGCCTGACTCATTGCCGATCTGATCCTGCACCTTCCACACGATGGTATGGGAACCGTTGGCGACAGTACGAGGCAACGCAGCCGCAAGTTCCGTGAAGCTAGCCTCATCGTCCAGTTTGAAGAAGTACTTGAGGTTACCCTCACCACAATTATCATCGAAGACGCCAGCAGGCTTCTCGAACTGATAATCGACCGTATCGCAGGTGATTGGTTTCAAGACAATGTCCTTAATCTTAGAGCAATCCATTGTAGGCACGCTCGTATCCTTGAGGATGACCTTGCTATCGCAGGTGTCATAGACAGTCTCCATGTTCTCACCACTCTTCTCGAACACCCAACGGATATCGTAAGAGGTGTTGTAGGCCAAGACCGTGGCAGGAAGTAGCGAAGCATAGGCGTCGATAGGGTCAGAATCCTTTTTGTACATCATTTTAGGCTCGATGTCGGTCGCCTCACCACCGTTGGCGCAGTTCATACGAGTAGCCGTCGCCTTTTGTGCGTCCGTATAGCGTGCGAGCACGTCGCCCCATGACATATCGTCGCAGGTATTGATGGTCACGTCGTCCTCTGTAGGGCAAGACGTCGTGATGCCCGTGGTATCGGTCGCCGTATAGTCACGCACGCACTCCGCTCTGTTGTCGGAGGCGTCATAGGCCGTCCACGTGATGGTGGTCACACCCAATGGGAAATAGACCTCAACAGGTGCCGTGTACTCCACATCAGAGCCCGCGCCCACACGATAGTAGCGTCTCGTCACCTCACAATTATCCGTCACAGGAGGGAAGAGAACCGACATGGTCGTATCACAATTGTGGTAAAGTTTAAAGGCGGTGTCGGCAGGGCAACTGAACACAGGGACTGCCACATCCACCACCGAATAAGTCTTAAAGCAAGTATCGGACGGGTTGCCCGTATTATCCTTCGCATACCATTTCACGAGGGTATCGCCCACCACGAAAGTGACATCGACCGGTGCGGTATAAACATGTTCTTCCCCGTTGGCTATTTTGTAGAAGATCTCGTAATCCTCACAATCCGTCACAGTAGGCGCAGTCAATGTAACCGTCGCCTCGCAGCCCTGCGTCACCTCGTACGGTGTGAGCACCAGAGCGTCGCACTCGATAGTTGGCGGGAGTATATCCTCCACCTCCAATTCATAGGAACAAGTATCCGACCTATTGCCATGGGCATCAACCGCATACCAATAGACATGGTGCTTACCGATGGCCAGAGTGACTTCGTTGCCATTGACACCAGCAGCGAAATCCACGAATCCACCATCATCGACCGCATACCAATATGAGAGATCAGCTTCCGGCGTACAATTGTCGCGGAATGCACCAATCGGAGCCTCCAAGAGGTAGAGCGTGTCGCAGCCATGAGGCTGCAGCGCAGGCATCACGATGTTACAGTTCGCCTCAGGGGCTGTCGTGTCGGTCAAGAGAATCGTCGAGAAGCAAGAATCCTTCACCGTCTCCAGGATACCGCCACTCTTCTCGAACAACCACTTCAAGTCATACTTCACGTCCATCTTAAAGACAGAGGCGTCCGTCAGAGCCACGTAGGCGTTTTCAGACTGCGTTTGTTCCTTGATGAAGAAGGCTGGTTCAATCACGATACTGTCACCGTTTTGGCAATCCATATATTTAGCGGAAGCGGCATAGTCGCCCGTCAAACGGCTCTTCACATCGCTCCACTGCTGATCCTCACAGACCTCAATAAGCAAGTCCGGATTCTTAGGGCAGACGATATGTACGCCCGAACTATCAGACAACGTATAAGTGAAAGAGCATGTGGCCTCATTACCGGAAGGGTCCACCGCACGCCAAGTGACGACTGTAGAGCCCAAGCCGAAGGTCTCCTGAGCAGTGGTCGTGTATGGCTTCTCGCTTCCATTTCCGATCTTGTAGTACAATTGGTAAGAGCAGTTATCGCTCGCCTCAGGCACATCCAGCGTGATCAGAGAGTCGCAATGCAGACGGAGCTTGATGCTCGTGTCACGGCGGCACTTGATGGTTGGTTTCGCCATATCCTTCACCGTATATGTGCTCTGGCACACATCCGAAACATTATTCGATTTATCCTTCGCATACCACTGTACGACCGATGTACCCACAGGGAAGGTCACACTATTATTCGAGGCGTTGTTCTCATCATATAGATGTTCCACGCCATCCTCCAATTTATAATAAACAGCAGCCACGCCACAGGCGTCATCCACTGTAGGAGACTGGAGATTGAAGGTCGTGTCGCAATGGTTAGGATCACCGCCACGGATCTCCAAGGTGAGGCTCTCCACCGGAGCACAAGCAATGACCGGTCGATTGACATCCTTCACGATGATAGCGTGTCCGCAGGAGTCTGACTGATGGTTATGCTTGTCGACGCCCACCCATGAAATCCAGTGTGCGCCATTCGCCAAGAGGAATGTAGTGCTATCATACTCGTAGTAGAATGGTCCCCTATTATCCAAGAAGAACACATATCTCAGGTCCTCATCCTGGGTACAAACATCATGGAACACACCCGTAGGAGGAATCACCGTATAGTTCGTATCGCAACCCGCAGGCGTCAGCGTGATTGTCTCGACTGCGCCGCAATCCGCCACAGGTACGCTCATATCAGACAAGAGAACCGTCGAAATACAAGAGTCCTTCACTGTTTCCAGATTCTGTCCCGAATAGACGAAGAGCCATTTCACATCGTATTTCACATCCATGGCGAATACGGAGGCATCCGTCAACTCCACATAAGCGTTCTCCCCCGCATCGTCCCTCTTGTAGAAGAATGTAGGATCTATGACCTTCGAGATTCCGCTCGGGCACTCCGTACTTCTGACAGACGCGGCATAATTGCCCGTCAGACGGGTCTTCACATCGCTCCATGTCAGATCGCCACACACATCTATTTCCAGATCAGGGTTCACAGGGCACTCCTTGTTGAAGCCAGGCTTATACGTGATCTCATAAGTCACGGAACATTCGTCCGCCTCGTTTCCGCAAGCATCGACCGCATACCAATGCACGGTCGTCGTACCCAATTCGAAATTCTGGTCGAACGGTGCGGTATAAGGATGGATTTCACCATCATCAATCCGATAGGAGATGGAGACGCTCGTACAAGGGGTCGTGACCGCCGGAGCCGTCAATTCAATTGTGTCGCGGCACTTCGAGACAGTTTTTGAAACGCCAGGAAGGCAAGTGAATTCCGGCTTCACATTGTCATTCAAGACATATTGGTAGGTCCATGAGCTGGACTTCCCGCAATCGGTATAAGTATAAACATAAGAGATTGTACCCTTACAGAACTCCTTGCCATCGTCCCAGCTATAGCTTCTCGACAGCTTAGGGGTCACCGCCTCACCGCAATCATTAAGGGCAGTAGGAACCATGCTCGAAGCCAAGGCGGCGGTATCGGTGATGCAAGAGATGTTCTTCGAGGTGGAGAATCCGTCCGAGTCGATCACAGGAGCCCTCTTCTCGATCGTATAGACATAATCCCAAGATTTCTTATTACCCGCGCAATCCTCGTAATTGTATGTATAGGTAACCGTTCCTTCACACGTAGGGAAAGTCGTAGGAGTAACCGTTGGCGACGGAACGGCGAGCGTTCTTCCGCAGTAATCCGTCATAACAGGCGGTGTCGGAGGCAGTATCTCCGATGCGCAATGAACGGTCGAAGCGCCATCAGGTTCCAGATCAAACGTAGGGAGGATCACATGATAGGTGTATTTCCAAGTATGAATATTTCCCGCACAATCCTCATAAATGTATTGGTATTCCACATCCCCGGTGCAGGTCGGCTTCGCACCGATCACCGAGTCAGTAGGCTCAAGCACACGTCCACAGGCATCCGTCACATCAGGCAAGCGCGGAGAAACGACCTCAGCAGGGCAACTGACATTCGTCTCCTGATCAACCGGCATGCTGAAGTCAGCTTGGCGGATATAAATGTTTTGTTTAAAGTCGCTATACTTACCACACTCATCCGTGATTCTGTAGGTACGCACCACCAAGATAGGGCAAGTACCCACAGGGTCAGCATCCGAGCTGGAGATGGTCAATTTGGAATCAGGCGTGCAGTTGTCACTGACATCCACGCCCTCGCCCAGCGCCTCGAAATCAGCGATGGTGGTAGCGGCGGCAGGTATGGTGGCATTCTCGACAGAACAGCCCACCGCCGTCAGGTCAGGCAACGAGCCCGTCATGGTAGGCGGAATGAGATCCTGCTTCCAAGTATAAGTGACTGAAACAGGGTCCGCTTCATTGCCACTTGCATCTTTCACATTCGCCACCCACGTCTGGGAGATCATGCATCCATCGCCAGGCACCTCACCTGGGGAGGTCACCTCGATATTCAACTGATCCGAAGGCGTACAGTTATCCGTGGCCGTGAACGTAGGAGCGACAATGTTAGGGTTACAAGCCCCCGCCGGGTCATTTTTTTCTTTGACAGTGATGACAGGTTTCTCTTCATCCGAGATGGAGATCTTCTGCGTACAAGTTTGAGAATTTCCGGAAGCGTCAGTAACCTTCCATTCTATCGTATAATCACCCTCATAGAAATGGATATAGTCCGTTGTATTAGGATAATCCACCCAATCATCCACCTCACCATCCGGGGATCTGTATTGGATGGTAATCTCATTGTCACAGTTATCCTTGCCGGAAGCCACATTCTTAGGGATAAATGTAGTATCACAAGAAAGCACAGGATGGAGGACCTCGTCACTCGGACAGTCGATGGTCGGAGGAGTGTAGTCATTAGCCAGAACCCTGATAAAGTATCTTGTCTGTTTATCGCATGCGTCCGTAACCGTAAACCTGAAAAGGTTCACGCCCTTTTCGAATGTGAGATTTTTATGTATACTATCTGTATAATCCACATATGCGCTAGCATTATAGGAGAAATCCACGGTAACGGTTTTCCCACCACAGAAGACATAAGAATTTGCGGTGTCCAAATAATATCCCTCAGCCAAACAATCATCTCCCACAGAACGGATTTCCTCCAAAACAGTATCAGGTTTCAGACGCACACCATATCTGACGAAATATGGGTCCTCCATTTTTTGGACAAGCACATTTTCCGAAATGGAAGCCTCACATCCATGGTTGTTTACGACAAAATAGCATGGGAAAGTTATATCTTCCGTAATGCTACAGAAATTCGTATGAGGGGTTAATGGCACTTCAAATACTGGGTCCGGGCTGAAGGCGGAAGTACTAGTTGGATAAGTATTGTTCATGATTTTCCAACTATAGGAATAATCAGACGATTGTTCCGTCACAGTTTCGATTCCCTTCACCGTCGCAGTGGTCACATTCGGCACACCCGGACAGATTGGTTCTGCTTCCATGGACAACCCCGACAAATCAGGAATCTTTCTCAAATAAATCTCCTTGGAAACCTTGTATTCATCATACGCAAAACCACCCACATGCGGCACCATGGTAATAATATACGGTTTATCCAAAAGGTCACTACCCTCCGCATCTGGTGGGAAAGTAATGGCGATTTGGTCATACTCCGGCCCTTCCTGAGAAGTGATATACTCAGTGACATCGACACCACTCGGAGAGGTCAACGTCCAATGATATTCCTTCGCCCCATCCATAAACTTAAGGGCATCCTTGTTCGTGACGAAATATTGGGATGTCACAGCACGTCCACCACCAGCGCAAACAGGGTCCGTACCCGATATGAGTGGATGCAACACATCGCTACAATCATCGCCAGTAAGGTCAAAATCAACGAAAGTGGATGAATGATTGGACGATTGGGCTCGATAAGAAGTCACACCCCAATTCACCATCTTAATATAGGCCTGTTTTCTTCTTCCATTCGTAAGCACATATTTCACCTCATCATTAGGTATAGGGACATAGCTATTCCCAACTTTCTTATACCAATCAATATTAGACATTGCAGGGAAACCAGCCGTATTCACTAACACGGAATCCCCCACGCACGCAAGACGTGGAGTCACACACACCGCCTCCGTCTCATAACTGATATAGTCGATTAACAAACGATTACTCTGCTTACATTCTGCCTTATTAGAGGTGAAGAACTTAGGTTGGAAACCAAAAGACTTACGCTGACCAGTGAACTTTCCAGAATAAATCATGTCAATACGATACATATGGCCAGACTCCAACTGCTGCCCCCTCAAATCTCCAGTTCCTTGATTCGAGTTAACCACACCAACGGCACTCCTACCTGTCATCGTCATTTCAGGTTGTCTATTACTATTTGTTGCAAAATAGTAATCACTTCCCGTATTCATGTCCAACACGTAGATGGCAGCTTCCACATTGGACACCTCCACTCCATAATCACCCTCAAACTTCACCTTATATTCTTGGCTGGTGGAGCAACCAATGTACAAATAAGCTCTAATCAATATGTTAAAAGAGAGTTTTGTCGTACCGACCTTATAATAAGGATCGGTAAAGTTTACCTGAAATGGATAAGGTTGGTCGGACTTTGCCAAATCCACATCCAAATAATAATTCTGGACTTCCGTTTGGGGCAAATAACCAGACGGAACCCCTCGGTTACTTATCAAATCTTCCGTGGTCCTTAATTGGAATGAGTATGAATTCGTTTGCTTTCCCACGTACACCTCATTCGGGAAATAATTAACCAACTGGTTCGGGTTTCCCGTGAACTCTTGGTTAGTGCCACCATGTACTGGGGTAAAATCCGTTCCGAAATAATAATCGCCAGAGGCGGTCTCTTGACACTGCATATCACGACAACCACTTGTTTTTTGTGTCACCGTCCACATTGCCGTACCACCAGCAGGTCTATCATCACCCACCTTCGTGACCATCACATAAATAGGTTGGTTCGGCATCGCACTCAGCACCACTCTATTTCCCCGGGTCTGCTTATACGCCTCATAACGATTCGCATCTCCCTTTGAAATCCACCACTGCAAAGGTTCATCAGGAGCGATTGGTCCACGGTCAGTCACCTCGAATGCAACCGGGTCATCCACACACGCTTTAGTCGGTCCAGTTATAGTTTGCGCCGAAGCCGATAATCCCCAAGAGATAAAAAGAGTTACAAAAAAGAACTTCAAAAACAAATTTCCAGCCAATAAACGCCTCATAATTCTATTATATTTTTTCCGCCCGAAATGAATAACAGTGTCATAACGGGAACGCTCTTAAACATCAGTGTCGCATTGGAACTAAGTAATCGGTTAATATTCAATCTATTTCACCATTACACAATCAAACTAGCAATCACACCAAATACCTAAAATCCCAAATTGGTGGCAAAAATACAAATTTCATAGCGATTAACCGCCCCTCAAACAAAGAAAATCAACAAAAAAGAGGATATTGCTTCTAAAAAACTGATAATAAAGCATAAAGATTCGCACAGCACAGACTGTAGGTCCTGCAAAAAAAGCGTGGGGACGGCACATAATCGCGTCCCCACCTGCTAACAAAAAACACCCTATTTGTATGAAAGTCCTAGAATCGAACAACCTCTATCGTGCCTTGCATCCACTCGCCGTTGGCCATCTTCACGTCGTAGAAGTATACCGCTGGCTCAACCAACTTGCCCATGCGAGTGCCCGGCCATCCGTTCGGACCTTCGAACACCTTGTTGCCGTATCGGTCGTAGATGATCACCTCATGACCCACCATGAAGACATCGTTCAAACCGTCCTGTCCATAAGGTGTGAAGGCGGTCGGTATATGCCTCAGGACATCCACCTCCACAACAGGGGAAGAGGTCTCAGGACAGATACCATCGGAGATGGTCGCGTAGTAGAACGTGGTATCCTTCGGATCGTCCACGAAGTAAGGACGTCCTGAATAGTCAACCACCACATCCTCCTTATCCTTCGGCTCATTGTCGTAGAAGAAGCCCTCGTCTGTCAAGACATCGTAGTTACGCATATCATACTTGCGAACCACCTTCTTCCACAAGAGGTATTGGTAAGGCTGGGTCGTCTGCAGATCGAGACGAATGGATTCACCTTGCCAGATACGTGAAGGGTTGCCCGGGGTGGAGACGATCGTGACGTCGTCAGGGTTCAGACGGTAGTGGATGTCGAAGACAAGCGAATCCTCCGCCGCCAACTCATTCATACGCAACATCGCCAGAGCCGACAAGTCTCCATCGAGATAGAGGAGAGAATCCTCCGTGGACAAGGCCTTGTCATCGCAGGAGAGCATGACGTGCGAATCAAGAGATGTGGTCGATCCGCATCGGTTCTCCACGTAGTAGATAGCAGACTTGCCCTCCAAAGCGGACGAAGCCACCAACGTGTCTTCCCGACGTACCACATTGCCATCCACCAGCCAATACTGGTCAGTTATCTCAGCGCCCATGTCGTCCACGCAACGCACATATTGGTTCAGGTCGACCTCCAAGCCTTCGCAGACAGGGACAGTCACCGCGTTCAAGTTCACCTTAGGACGCTCCAACAAGTTGATATACGCCCTAGCGGTATCGGAACATCCCGTTGTCGTATCCATCACAACGAACGAGTAGATTCCGCTCTGTGAATGACGGTAGAGTTTCGTCAACTCGAAAGAGGCCTCGAATTGGGAAGGATACATGGAGACGACATCCGCGAACTGCGAAGCGTAAGTGCGAGGGTTATCACTATAGATGACATTCTCAGGGGAGACATCACCCAAGTAATAGTCGTAGCAGAACACACTCGGCACGAGACGTATCGTTCCGTTCGCCCTCTCGTAGGCTACCCTACCGCTCGCATAACGGATGTCTTGGCTCGCGAGCGTCAAGCCTTGGTCTTGGAGGACGCACGTATCTCTTGACGGAGCAATCACAGAGACGATCTCATGTCTCAACTGAACCATCAGGTACTTGGCGACACTATCCATATTGCCGCTAGCATCCCTGACATAGATCCACACATTGGTGGAGACATCGATCATAGTACCCGCAGGCGGATTCTGTGACGCGCGGATGAAGTCCGGCTCGGAGCAATCGTCATGAACCATGGAGAGCACATCCTCGGTGTAATCCGGCACCTCATAGACGCAACCCTTCAACGGTTTCGGGAGTGAAGTGTCACGCCAGTTGTTAGCCACAACGATGACAGGAGGTGTCGTATCACGCATCATGACGATCTGCAGCATGGAAGTATAGTTGCCACAACGGTCAACCGCCTCGTAGAGACGCTCTATGTCATAACTGTAATAGTCAGCCGAGTCTGGGTTCGATCCGCGCTTGTTCGTTTCAGTGAGTGTAACCTTCACCTCCTCGCCACAATTGTCCGTAGCGGTGATCAGCACAGGATCGAAGATCGTATCCTTACAAGTGAGGAGCGTATCCTTCAAGATGCGGGAGAATGTCGGTGCGATGGTATCCTTCACCGTCATCACATCCACACAAGTATATTCCCTACCCCTGATATCATTCAGCATATATGTTCTGTAGATGGTCATCTCGCAGGAGTCTCCCTCGAAGCGGTCCGTAGCGGTGTAGGAATCCTCCAACAATTTAGCCTCCGTGCTAAACCATCCGCCGGCATACTTGAGATCCGCATAGGATCCGTAAGGTGCAGGCACCTCGTCCAAGCAAGCGTATACCGTACCATCCAGGCGGTTCGGGCATTCCAGAGAATCCCTCAAGGAATCCACCACTTGGATAACCTGTTTACAAGTGGATGAGTTGCCAGACAGGTCAGTGAATGTCCAAACGATGGTCTTCTCACCCGGCACGTAGATGTACTGCTGATAATGAGAACCGTCCTCGAAGAGACCTAACACATAGACTTCACCGTCACAAGGGTCCTCCCATACAGGAGTAGTGAGTCCGGCGGCAACCACCTCATCGTAAGCGAGATGGTCTTGGTACCATGAGTCGTTGGTGATGTAAGCGCGGACAGTATCCAAAACGCCGCAGTCTGGTGTAGGAGCGATCGTATCCTTGACGATTACACGTTGAGGACATGTCAGAGATGCCACGCTGTATGGACTGGTGAATACCCAATCAACCACCGTCTCACCCTTAGGGTAAGAGTCGTCAGGCGTCAAATCACCCTTTCTGCGCAACTCGCCGAGGAGATCCACATCCACACAAGCGTCCTTGGCTACCGGTGTAGGCAATACCACCTGTCCCTTAGCCGTCGCACATTGGTCTGCGGCAAGGTAAATCACCGTATCCGCCAACGTAGCGCAATCGAAGAGTGGCTTCAAATCGCTCTGTACGAAGACGTATTGCTCGCAAGAGGTCTCACCCGTCGCATATACACCCGTGAAGGTCCATACGATAGTGTCATGGCCTACGAAGTAAGGGTCATCCATGCCTCGTCCGCTCGTTCTGCGGCCTACACCCTGCAACAAGTTGCCCGTACAAGCCTCAATTGCGGTAGGTGTTTGGATCTCCATCGATGCGGCGGAGGTCTCGCAAGCTCCTGCAATCACTTTGGTGATTGGTGCGTTCTTCAAAGAATCACAATTGGCGATAGGTGCCAAATCGCTCTGTACATAGACATATTGTTCGCAAGTGGTGACACCCGTCGTGTACTCACCCGTGAAGGTCCAGATGATCGTGTCATGGCCCACGGTGTAAGGATCGTCCATGCTTCGACCGCTTGTCCTACGTCCCTCGCCGAGCAACGGTTCTTTCGTGCAAGGATCGAATGCCACAGGTGTCTGGATTTCCATCGATGCGGCGGAGGTCTCGCAAGCGCCGGCGATCACCTTCGTGATGACAGCATCCTTCAGGGAGTCGCAATCAAACACTGGAGGCAAATCACTCTTCACAACGACATATTGTTCGCAGTAAGAGATGCCCGTCGTGTGCACGCTGGTGTATGTCCAGACGATGGTGTCACGACCCACTAAGTAAGGGTCATCCATGCCTCGTCCGCTTGTCCTGCGGCCTACACCTTGAGCAGGCTCGTTCGTACAAACCTCGTATGCGTCAGGCGCCTTGATGTTCATCTCGTCAGCCGACATCTCGCAAGCGCTGGAGATAACCTTCGAAATCGTCTTGTAACGGACGTCACAATTTGAAATCGGAGGAATATTCGAGATCAACGACATAGATTGAGGACAAGTCACCTTGTTACCCGTAGCATCTTGGAATACCCAATTCAACTCGTAAGGAACGCCCACCTTGAAGCGGTCGGAACGTTTCACGCTATCCACCAAGTTGGTTGTCCATGAAAGGATACCCTTCACGATGCCATCGCAATTGTCGGATGCCTCGTACGAGTTAAAGGTCAACTCCTTGTAAGGGATATCACAATTACCATCGATGACCGTCAAGAATGGTTCAGGATCGATGCCAGCGCAATCGAATACAGGGAGCGTCGTATCCTTCAGGATGAGGCTCAACTCGCATGAATCCAGTTTAGGATTAGCATTGTAATCGCTATTGTAGATCCATCTGATGGTCAATTCCTTGTTATATTCGAGCTGATACTTAGAGTCGATGTTTCTCCAACGATTCGAGCCGTCCACCATGTACTTCACAACAGAAGGCACAAGGCTAACCGTATCATGGGTGGCGAAATTAGCATATGTGGCGGTTGGTTTCATACCTCGCTTCATCAAAGAATCCTCGACATCCGACAACGTCAAACCTGAGCATGCCTCCACAAGGATATTCTCGCTTTCATCAGGACATTTCACGTCAAGCTTGTTGATGATCAATTGGCCATCAGCCACCACCTTGAATGTCACGTTACCGAAGTTAGGGTTCGTATTGATGAAGTCCGCATCAATCATGCCAAAGAAGTAAGCGCCTGGCTCTGTCTGCGTCAACAGGCTATCGCCGGAGAAGGAGAATGTACCCTCCACATTGTAGATTTCATTGTCGCTCGTCCAGTCGAACCCGCTCACAGTATGGGACTTGCCATCATAATCCACGCTCAATGAATGGCCCATGATTGTCACGGCAGCATCAGCAGGCAAGATCACCAAGCTATCCTCCACCACACGTACAGTCACGTTAGCAAAGTTCTTATTAGCATTCTCAAAGTCATCCGCAGTGAACGCCATGCCATACTTGCCGACATCCTTGCCGGAGGTGATATAGCTGCCAGGCTCACCCGTGAACTGAAGGAACTCACTCAAATACAATTCATTGTCGCTTTCAAAGTCATAACCGACAACCATCTTGGTGTATCCATCATACGTTACCGTCAGACCATGTTTCGTAATCGTCACGTTTGCGGAGGCAGGAGTAATCACCAGACTATCCTCCACTATCGTGATGATAACATTGTCGAAGTTAGGGTTCGTATTCTCGAAATCGTCCGCCGTGAACCTCATACCATACTTGCCGACAGCAAGACCCGATGCAATCGAGTCATTCAAAGGTCTGATAAACACAAGATCTTCCCTCTTGTACAAATCATTATCGCTTGCGAAGTCATAGCCACTCACCATATGGGTGTTTTTATCGTATTCATGCGTCAATCCGTGCTTCGTAATCGTCACATTCACAGAGATAGGCGTGATTTCCAAGCTATCCTTCTCTACTATCGTGATGATCACCCTATCGAAGTTATTGTTCGTATTCTTGAAATCGTCCACCGTGAATGTCATACCATACTTGCCCACCTCTGTGCCCTTAGCGATGCTATCGCTTTCCGCACCCGTGAACATCAGGTCATCGCGCCCATACAAGGCATTGTCGCTTTCGAAGTCGTAGCCGCTCACGCTATGCTCCTGACCATCGTATGCCACCGTCATGTGGTGTTTTGTAATCGTCACGTGAACCGGTATAGGCAGGATGGTCAGACTATCCTCCACCACTTCGAACGCAACATCCTTGAAGTTAGGGTTGGTGTTCTCGAACATCGTCTTATCGAAGGTCATGCCATAGTTGCCGACGTTGATTCCCCTAGCTGTCGTGTCATTCTCCGTTCCGTTGAACTTCATGTAGCTCTCAACATACAACGGATTATTGCTAGCGAAGTCGTAGCCTGTCAGAACATGCTCCGCACCGTCGAACGTGATGGAATCGGAGTGTTTCGTGATCGTCACGATGACACCTTCAAGAGGAGTAATAACCAACTCTCCATCCGTAACATTGAACGTCACATTGCCGAAGTTAGGGTTAACATTCGCGAATTGGTCTTTGTCCAAATTCATTGGATACGTACCAACAGTCGTTCCCTTAACCGTTGAATCACCTGTAAACGAGAAGTCATTTACTGTATACAATGTCGTATTAGCGCTCCACACATAACCTGTCGTGTCATGCTCCGTACCATCATAAACAACTGTCTTTGAATTACCTGCAACATTGACAATAACATCAAGAGGGGTCACTGTTAACTTGTAATCGCAGTATGCAGTGTTATAGTTGGCCAGACTAGCCCTCACATATACTTGGGTTTCGCCGACATTCGTACGGCTTGGTGCGGTCTCACTCCAAGCAGTCTGATCGAGAGAGTACTCTATTACGAATACCTCACCCGCCACTTTGCCTATCGCACTCGCCGTCGTCGTCAATGCCTCGCCATCGTATACCTTCTCCTTGTCTGCGCAAGCCAAGCTGATTGTGGCATTCGTAACGGTCAAGAGACCAGACACTTTGGTTATTTCATAAGAACTGGTCACATCTGTTCCAGTCGTTCTATCCTTGATAAGCACATCGCTTATGACATTATCACTCGATCCGACATTCAACTGAGAGCCATCGATCGTAACACTAGACACCTCATCGCATGGAGCCTCTCCTCCATCGGTAGAGTAACCACCATCAACCAAAGCGATGCCATCGTACGTCTTCTCCGCACTGTTTGCCGTAATCGTCAGCGGTCTCTTCTCTATGCTCAGCGTTCCGTACGTCGTGGTGACCCCGCCTCCGTACTGGTCGGCGTGCTCCAGCGTGTACGTGTACGTGTTGTTCTCACTGTAGCTTGCGTCGTAGTATGTCACGCCAGCGGCCGTGCTTTGGATCACCAGCTCATCGCCCGTAGGCAGTATGAACGTCTTGCCGTCAGCCTCCGGGGAGACAGTCACGCCGCCGTAGGTCACCGTGTAGGTCTCGTAATTGTGGTTCGTGCAGTCGTACGTCCAGCTGTTGCTTGCGCTCGCGATCGTGATCGGCTCCATGTTCGCCGTTACCGTCAGCGTGCCCTTCACGTAGGTGATCTCGTAGTTACCCGTGCGGTCGACTCCCGTGCCGTCCTGGATGAAGGCTTCGCTTGGGGTGTTATCACTCTCGCCAACCTCCGTCTGGCTACCCTCGACGGTAACCGACTCGACATGGTCGCAGTTTGCCAGCTCGCTGTTGGTGTACGTGTCCTTCGTCAACGGTGTACCGTCGTACGCCTTCTCCGCGTTGTCCGCCGTGATCGTCAACGCCTTCTTCTCGATGCTCAGCGTTCCGTACGTCGTGGTGACCCCGACTCCGTACTGGTTGGCGTGCTCCAGCGTGTACGTGTACGTGTTGTTCTCACTGTAGCTTGCGTCGTAGTATGTCACGCCAGCGGCCGTGCTCTGGATCACCAGCTCATCGCCCGT
>JAFXPK010000031.1 GCA_017527905.1 Paludibacteraceae bacterium | reverse complement strand
CGTATAGTGGGAGAGTAGGTCGCCGCCGTCTTGGGGGTCAATCCTTACGGGTTGACCCCCTTTTTTTGTGCCTGCCCCTCACGGGGCTCCCTCACGGAGGACACGGAGTTTTATTGTGGTATTAGGGGGCCTTCTCCGTGTGCTTCTTCCCTCCGTGGGGCTTTCCCATGATGCATGGAGATTTTTGCGGGATTGATGAGTCTGACGGTGGGTGTGTAATGTATGTGGGAAAGATTTCGCCCCTATCATCGAAAAATTTCAAAAAAAATTTTTCTTATTTAAATGAAATGTCTAACTTTGCATACAAACAAAAGGCATGTTTATTGGAAGATGATGAGAAATGTTCCTTGTGTTGTGGAATATTAGGGGGAAAGGGACTTGGTTGTTTTATGTTATTTAATTATTGTTAGGCAACAGTTATATAGGAAATCCAACATTTTACGTGTTACGTTAATGTGCGTGATTTGAGTTTTCTTGTGATGCCGCATAGTGCTATTCCAGATCGTTTCTGATCGGAATGTGTTATTGTGCATGATGCCGTGAGGTGTAATTTCTGTGCGTACTGTCACAAAACGACTTGGCTTTCCGAACACATGGGGCGGTAAAAGTCCTATGAAGGTTGCTTTACCATATAATTAAAATTCTTCTGTAGCAAAACGGATTGATTTTATATATTGTTCCTTTGGGATTAGTGTGGGATAGGTGGGATCGTCCATGTGGATGATTTCACCTCCCTTTTTAGATGACAAAAGAATCTTATCAAGGTGCTGAACTTGCATCCGAAATGTTCTCCGAATGTGCGCGGAATGCTTTCGTTGGCCAGGGATCGGTTATTGTTTCGGTGTCTTTACCGTTGGCACAAAGAAGCCCACCACGATAACGCCTATGAGGCAAGCGACGGATACGATCACCTTTACGCATATCTTCTCGATAAAGAAGGTAACGGATAGGCAACTCATCCCTACCATCATGATAATCGCCATGAACTTGACTTTGGGGGTCACTCCTTTGTTCTTCTCGTAGTCGCGGATATAAACGCCTAACCATGAGGAGAGTAGCCATGCCCTCAATCGTGGACTGCTCCGGTAGAAAAGCCATGACGCCGCTAGCATGAACGGTGTGGTGGGTAACCCTGGCACAAAAACCCCCACTGTGCCTAGTCCGACACAAAGTGACCCTAGTAGAATATATATTATTCGCTTCATCTCATCCATTTGTACCGCAAAAGTATTAAAATCCCCTGATACTGCGATAGCACAAATCGTTTTATCAATAGGACTTTTCAAATCATTCTTTTTTAGAATCACTCTCGATAAAAAAAATGTCCAAAGTCCATCGTGTTCTTAATTAATTCGTACCTTCGCGCATATTTAACTTCTAGTCTAATATGGCAATAGTAAAACCATTCAAGGGCATACGCCCTCCGAAAAATTTAGTAGAGAAGATCGAAAGCCGTCCGTACGATGTGCTCGATTCTGAAGAGGCCCGCGCAGAGGCTGGAGACAATGAGATGTCTCTTTATCACATCATCAAACCAGAGATAGACTTCCCGGTAGGTACAAGCGAGTATGACCCGCGTGTCTACGAAAAGGCTGCGGAGAATTTCCAGAAGTTCCAAGACAAGGGATGGCTCGTACAGGATAACAAGGAGATGTATTACATCTATGCGCAGACCATGAACGGAAAGACCCAATATGGCCTCGTCATCGGCGCATACGTGGACGATTATATGACGGGTGTCATCAAGAAGCATGAGTTGACCCGCCGCGACAAGGAGGAGGATAGGATGAAGCATGTGCGCGTGAACAACGCCAACATCGAACCGGTCTTCTTCGCTTACCCGGACAACGCTACGCTGGATAGCTTGATCAAGAAATATACCGCCAATACTCCTGAGTATGATTTCATCGCCCCTATCGATGGCTTCGGACATAAGTTCTGGCTCATCGACCAAGACGCTGACATTAAGACGGTTACGGAGGAGTTCGGCAAGATGAAGGCGCTTTACATCGCGGATGGACACCACCGCTCCGCCGCAGCCGCTTTGGTGGGTGACGAGAAGCGTCGTCAGAACCCGAACCACAAGGGCGACGAGGAGTATAACTACTTCATGGCGGTGGCTTTCCCTGCCAGCCAATTGACCATCTTGGACTATAACCGTGTCGTGAAGGACTTGAATGGGCTCTCTTCCGAGGAGTTCCTGCAGGCGCTTTCCAAGAACTTCACGGTTCAGAAGATGGGCGAGGCGGAGTATAAGCCGAAGGAGCTCCACGAGTTCTCCCTCTATCTGGACAAGAACTGGTACAGCCTGAAGGCGAAACCGGGCACGTTCGATAATTCGGACCCTATCGGGGTGTTGGACGTGAGCATCTCCAGCAAACTCATCCTCGACGAGATATTGGGCATCAAGGATCTTCGTTCCGACAAGCGTATCGATTTCGTCGGTGGACTCCGTGGTCTGAAGGAGTTGAAACGTCGCGTGGACAATGGCGAGATGCGCATGGCTTTGGCCCTCTATCCAGTCTCCATGAAGCAGATCATGGACATCGCCGATAGCGGTAACATCATGCCTCCAAAGGCTACATGGTTCGAGCCGAAGCTTCGTTCAGGCTTGATCATCCATAAGTTGTCGTAATCAATGTGATTATCATATAAACAATGGAGGCGGGTTCTTGTGAGTCCGCCTTCCTTGTTTTGTTTATGTCTTTCAGTTTCCTTCCCTGATGTCGCTTATTCTTCTCGTGAGACATTATTGCGTAGGCTTCTCACCCATCCCGTGTGCTCGTCATCAGGATCGATGTTCATTGCCGAGAAGGTCTTTTCCGTCGTGTTCTTGAATGTGGCTTGTATGAAATCTTTCACGAACGTGTCTCCGTGGGCATCTTCCATGTAGCGGAAGTAGGACTCACCCGCCCAGTATTCCGCGATAGTCTCGCTAGGGAAGTCTTTCAGCAAGGAGCAGTATTTGTCTATGTATTGAATGCGTGCCTCTGGCATGCTCGTTTCTATGTTCCCCACATAAGTGTTGGCGCAGTAGTCCGCTAATCCTTCCACCTGCCAATTGCAGAACGCCACGTCTTGGGATAGGTCGAGGGATGACATGAAGACATAGTGGTTCATCTCATGCAATAAAACTGTGACATAACCATTGTTGGCTCTCGGGTTGCATTGGAAACATATGGGATGTATTACGATGGAGGCCTTGCACCCCGCTTCTCCGAGTTGGGATATCGTCACGCCAATAGACCCTTGCCCTCTGTATGGGCTTTCGAGCAACTTGCTTGCGGTCTCCGAATATTCCTGCGGGCTGGTGGCTAGATAGATGGGCAGTTTTCGCCCGTTTTGGTCAGCCGGGTAGTAGTATTTCCCCATCAGGCGAGTCAGTGGAAGGATGTTCTCGTTGGCGGCTTGCAGTATGTTTTGCGCATGACCTTGCCATACGGCTTCCTTGTCCTTCTTGTAGTATACGATAAAGAACTCATCCTCCTCGCGGGACCAGTTTTCGCCTTCTCTCTGTCCTACATCTTTCCCATTCTCCCAGTCATAAGGTCCGCCACCTTCCACGATGTCCACACCTGCCATGTGGCCCCCCATCCGTATCAGACCCTTTATGAATCTCTGGGTGCTCTCCGGAATGGTCGCATACTTGAGTGGCGGCCTGTCTTGTCCTATTTTATACACCTTGCCCATCAGGAAGGCTAGAACGACAAAGACGCTGAAGACGGAGGCTAATGTTATGACTGTTTTTTTATTCATAATCGTTTACTAGTTGAATAATGAGTTGGTGATATCACGAGTATATCCTCGATCATCCCTCTATTTTATCGTTATTCTCTTCTGTATCTTCTTCTGTTTCAGTTAATTGAATAAATTCAACCCTTGTCTCGAAATCATCGATCCGCATATCATCCACTAAATCACCCACCCTATAGCCGTCGCCTGTCGTCTCGCAATAGATGTAGAGGCGATGGTTTATTTCCACGGAGACATCCTTCAGAGGCACATTCTCCTTCAGATAACCGCTCAGCCAAGGGTGTGCCTTCAGTTCGACACCGATGGCGGCGTGTTGTTTCTTGTCGGAGGAGAGATAAAGGACGTTGTAACCCATGTAATAGAGGATCATGGCCGCCAGCATCGCCTTGCAGTCGCTATCCCCCTCCTGGTCGTACAATGTCTCGTCAGGGTATCGTACATATTCGGGGGTGAACTGTATGCTCTTGCTGTCCCGGTCCAGGATAAAGTCTATGTTAGGCTCTTGCACGAAGTCGAGGGCGAACTGCAGCCTATCTATCTCGTCCAATTGGGCATGGTTGCATTCGTTATGGATGTAGCTGGCGATGTAGCGTACACGTTCCGAGTAAGACTTTTCGGATATCATCTTCAGGAACATGTCATTGATGTATTCGTACTTTGTCTTATCCTGCCGTTGGGAGAAATAAGGGTTTCCCTGCCTCATACGGTTGTAGTCTTCCAGGGAAAAATGGATGGCGATGTTCCCGTGAACCTTCCTGTTGCTGGACGAATCAAGGTCCCAATCGAACGTTCGTACCATCTCACCTTTGGGTGGAAGGATGGAGGCGAAGGCAGGAAGGAGTTCCTCTTCCTCCTCCTCGAAGTCCGGTTCATCCTCGTAGTTCGTGATGATCTTCCAAGGGCGTTGCACCGACTTGTTCAAGGCATTTTTGGAGACGCCATAGGAGATCGAGAAGATGAGAGGGATCAGGTCATAATCGTAGTAATGCAACGTATAGTAGGCCGATATACCACATAAGGAAACGATCACCGCATCGAATTTCCCCAGCCCTAACCCTTTGTTCAGCATGTCCAATTGTGGCTGGAAGCTATGGGAGCGTTCTATGCAGTCGATTTTAATTTGCCGGATGATAGACCATAGGGCGAAATAGCAACCGCTTAGGATGAACACTGCGGCGAAATCGTCCCCCAGCAATGGCTTCCTCAATACGCATAAGTAAACGAAATAGAGGATAAGGAACAGCACACTGTAGATGATGGAGGTGAGCAAAGCCGTGTCGTTCCATCCGTATGCCGCCTCTTTGTAGATGTTGTTGCGCTCTAGTTTTGGGCCATATTTACGATAGAAGAAGGCGGATGCGCCGGCCTTGGCTTCTAGGGTGACAGGTCTTTTGTTATGGAACGATACACCTGCCAGACAAACATGCCCCACTCTATGCTTCATGGGTTCGTTGAGGTTGGCTTCGGATGGAGCTCCCTCGAAGACATATAGGTCGCTGTCCAGCCACAGTGATTTCCACGACCTCTTCCCTTTGGTTGTAGGGGTATCGGGGTGCTTTTCCTGTGCGGTATAGCCCACCAAAACGGGCTTGGTGTTCTTTAGGTGTTGTCGGTAGATAAGGCCTTCCGAAGTGATATACCCTCGCATCCGGTAGTCGGATTGGTTGGCGTCGTCGTCCACGTCCCCGTTGAGTACCCAGACCACCGAGCGTTCGTCATCGTCGGACTTCACCCTTGTGACAGGCTTGTCCAATTCCATGTTGACCAGCTTCATCTCCACCAGATCGATGCTCTCCTCATCCAGATAGCCAATGTTACGAAGCGGTTTCCCGGGCGATGAGATACCGATCCATATCGGATGATTGCGACGGGCAAAATTGTACAGTAATGTCACGCCGATAACAATAGCCAAAAAGTATACTTTGTTTATATCCTCGAACATTCTGTTAATCTTTGACGTTTAACTTACTTGTATAAATATCACGGATGGCCATGCTTTCGTTGAAGTGTGTCGCATCGAATAGCTTCAGCCATTCGCTCGAATTATCGTTTTGGCAGATGGCCCATAGGATGAGGGAAGAGGTCGAATTCTTATGGAGGGATTGTTCCTCCTCATTCAATCTTCTCTGTCGTACCTCCTCGTCGAAGTCCTCCGTAGGCAGGATACGGTTCAGTGCGACCGTGTCGAATGTCCGCCATCGGGTGAGGAAGAGGTATTTCCTCAGCAATTCCTTGTTGTTGTCAAACTGGTATTGTGCATGATGGGAAGGCATGCCGCTTTCGAACAGATACTGTAGTTTCGCGATGTTGCCTTTCACGTCGCTGTGTTCGACATCCGCGGAGGAGGTAAGCTCCCCATTGGTGGCGGCCGATCGGATGAATGGCGCCAGCACTTTGTCGTTGTCCATCTTGTTGGCGTAATAGACTATCTTTTCGCCTACCGTCGGGTGTTTGTGCGGCAGGAGGTCCATGTCGATTCGTTTCCGTAATTGTTTGCGGAAGAGGTCTTGGTTTTCCGACCATGTCTGCTCTTCCATCCTATCCTTCTCCTTCTTGGAAAGGAACACCTTGTATCCTAGTTCTTCGTTAAAGATCCGTTCGTGCTTATCCCTTACCGTGATGCCGCGGAACAGGGTCATCACGTCGTTCTTGTAGGTATGGAGAAGTAGGTGGCAGTCTTCATCGTCCAATAGGTTGATGCGCCTTGGCACGCGTTGTACATAAATCTCCCTGCACTCTTCCTCCAGTTCGTTGATCACGACATTCCCCGCATAGGAACCTCCCACGGCGGGTTGGTTGAAGAGCGTCATCGGCAATTCCATGCCCGAGTAGAACTCGCTGGTTGACAGTGGTCTGACATCCCGCTCTATCCATTTGCATCGTTTGAGGTATTCGTCGCACAACGCTGCCATGTAATCGTACAGCCCGTTCGCCTCCGTCTCAATGCGGCTTGCGATGCGCGCGTAGGCGTCATGCAGGTAGTAGGCCTTCAGCCTGCGCTCTTTCTTCCCTTTTTTCCGGTAATAAAGGCCTAGGCTCGTGAACTGGCATATCAGGGGGATCATGAAAAGGAGGGCGGACCAATAGACTGCATTGGCCTTCACATCACCCAGGTCGAATAGGTATTGGGAGACCAACGTGACGAAAGGCATAAACGTAAGCACCGCCATGATGCCCATCAGGAAGGAACGGCCTAGTCTTCCCATGAATGTGGTCTCCTGCTTCAGTATGTTCACAAAATCCTCCTGGGCCGTTTGCTTCATCTCCTCGCATCTGTGCGAAGGGGTCCTGCTTTCCAGATCGGCGCAGTAGGTCTCATGGTAGGACTCGAAGTCGTCTTTCAGTTTCTTGGGGACGTTCCTTTGATAGAGGTTCGTCCATATGTTTTGCTCGATCTGGTCGTGCAACCTGTTCTTCATCTTTCCGATCTCCGTCTTGAAGGCCTTCAGGTTGCGTGTGATGCGGGTCAGGCAACCCACGTGGATGTTGCTGGTGACCAACTGCCTCTCGATGGCGGAAGGCAGCGTCATTTCGGCGAATATGTTCTGGTTCTGCCTGCGCATCGAACTGATCTCCTCCAGGACCGATTCCGATTCGCTGGAGATGACGTCCATGATCTTCAGCCGCAAATTGGCTGGATAATATTTCAGGTAACGGTGATAGTAAAGCTTCTTCAGCTTGCTGTTTGCGAAGTTATGGATCGGGTGTGGGGCAGGCTCCTTCAGTTTGGCGTCGGAGAGGTCAAAATCGACGTTCTGGAACTTCGCGATGATGTTCTCCGCGCTCACTTTGCTGAAGTCGATGATATGGCCTTTCTCATCCGTCTGTTCCAGGTCACCCTCTTTGCTCAATATGCCGATGACGTCGTTCAGCACCGTCTCTTTGTCTATTTTGTCCTGCACGGTGGTGTCGAAGAACAACGAGGAACATCCCATGGAGAAGTAGAAGCGGTCGTCCGAACTGCTTCCGCTAATGAGCGGATGAACCTTATCGCAGGCATAATAGAGATGAACCATGCATTGGAACAGGTATTCGGCTTGCTCCTTCTCGTTCAGGACGGGGAAGTATGATTCTGTCCTGTTCTGCACATCCTGGTAGAAGAACATGCGGTCATACCCTCGTACGGAGAATATGGCGTGCTGCACCTCTATCTCGCGGAGTGTCAGATAGACTTTCTGACGCTGGTCCGCCGGCAGGCTATTCACATTGGAGGGAATGTAGTAGACACCAATGATGGACATTCCCTGGTGGATATGGTTCGGAAGGATGCGTCCCTTCTCCTTTTGGAGCATGACTGCGATGGAGGGGAACACCAATTGCGTGAATCTTTGGGTGGCGTCTCCTAACACACAGATATTCAGCGTCTCCGTTCCGTCAATATTGGAGTGGCGCAGCATCTGGATGAACGCTTGGCCTTTGCGGACAATCGTCTCCTGGAAGTCGTAGATGCATTGCGACATCTGTTCGGCGTCGTTCGGATCAATGCCTTTGAAGTTGTTGTCGTATCGGGTGTATAGCCACTGCCGTTTGTCGTGATCCTCCTCCTCGTACCAATCCTGTGCCTGCTCTTCCTGCAGGACACCAGGCAACCTTCCGACAAGCTCACGGAAGTGGGTTTGCCGGTCACCTTGGTCTGTCAGATCAATTATCCAAAGAGGGAACATCTTTTCTAAATCGTTAATTCACAATAATTTATTGTTATCCGATAAATTTATGAACGGTGTCGTAATCGTTTCGGATAATATTGAAGAAGATGTTATACAGTCGCTTTTCATCGTCTGTGGCGCTCTGTTGCTTCAGGATGGATAGTTCTTTCAGGACAGCCTTTTGTTTTTCCGCATAGCCGTCTTTCAGGATCTGTTCTCCGTTGTAGACGATCGCTGTTCCGTCTGCGTTCAGCAAGATGTTGCCTTGATCGTCCAGGGCGGTCTTCTTTTGGCGAAGGATGCCTTGCAGCAATCGGTTCAGCGTCTCGCTGTAGCGTCTGTTGTAGAACAGTTTGAAGTATTCCTCGAATTGCAGGCTGAAGTCTGCACCTGACACCTCGTCGTAGAGTTTCTTGCCGTTCTCGATCTTGCGCAGGCAGAGTGCCCCCTTGTAGATGGAGAAAGCCTCTGGTCTGGCGATTTCGAAGGAGGTGCGGTTCTTCGGGTTAACGAGGTACATGGAGGTCTCGAACGATTCCGGGTCGAACTCGTCTTGGAAGAACAATGGCTTCAGTTCTTTCTCGTACTCCTTCAGCAGCAACATCTTTGCGAATGTGCGGTGTTGCGCGAGTACCTCGTCCGGAAGATCGTCCAAGGTGATCTTGCCCAGGAACTGCGCGAAGTCGTGGTGGAAGTGGTACTTCTCGCGGAAGGTGGCGTTGTTGTAAACCATCTCCAGGCTATCGTAGATGCGGTAGTCCCTGAAGGAGAGTCCGTATTTGGATTTCAGCACCAAGGCTGAATTGGCGTCGCCGCCCGACACGTAACGATGGCGGTTATTGCCCTCCTCATAGCCTAACATCTCCTTGGCCAGGTCTTTATCCTGTGCCACGAACACGAGGTGTTCCTCTTTCTTCGTCACCTCGATGCGGGCCGTGTTGTAGTTGAAGAAGAGGGCTGGGCTCAGGCTCTTGCGGACCTCGTCCTTTTGCTCGTTCGGGAGGTCGCGGAAGAAATGTGAAACCTTTTTGTTGGCCCAATTCTCTTGGATATTCTTATTCTCGCGGGTCGCCACGTCGAGTACCTGCTGCGCGAAGTAGAGGAAGTCTTCGATGATGGCTTCAGGCTTACGGTCTTCCAATGACGGATTGGCGAAGAAGCGGCACTCTTCCGTCACCTCTTCCTCCTTTCCCTTGCCGGTTTTCTCCTTTTGGATGAGGATATATTGGTTGGCCTTCAGCTGATCCAGCCGTTTCTCGTTCTTGGTCTCATAGATGCCCTCCTTGATCAGTTTGGCGATGTCGTTGCGGTTTGGTGTCTCCGCGGTGTCGTCGTCCGCTTGGATGATGTTGCGGTAGCATCGGCTGAAGAAGTTGTTCGGTTTCCAACCGTTTCCGTTGCATATCTCTTTCAGCATAGGGAGGTAGACCGTGGTGACGTCCAGGGAGGTGTTTCCGAACTCGGTCGCCAAGCGGTCGTAGTAACGGACCGCCTGTTCGTTCATTTCGGCGGCTTTGTCCTTGATCATCATCAGTTGGCTTTTCAGTTTGGCCAGCTCGTCGCTCTTCTCGTTCGTGCAGAAGTCGCCCAACAGGTCGTGCGCCCAATCCTCGATCGCCCGTTCGATATATTCGTGGATATACGAGTCCAGTTCGCTTTGGTATTTCCTGATGTCATCGTTGTTGGATTTGACGGTTTTCTCCGCGAATGTGCGGTTCTCCGCCGCCTTAGCCAACTCCTGCAGTTCGTTCAGTTTGTCGGCGAGCTCGCTCTTCCTCCTGTCGAATGAATCGTTTTCGCTGTCGTATCTGGAGCGGATGAAGGTACGGATAGCGTCCACCGCGTTGATCGCATAGATGAGGCCTTTCTCACGGATCCACTCCTCCGCCTGTTTCCATGCGCCCTTGACCAGTAGTTGTTTGTTGGCGCTTCGCTGCTCCGGCGTCACTTTGTTCGCCTTGATGCTCGACTCTATGGTCTCCAGTTCGCTCAAGACATTGTCCAGCTTCATGATGCTAGGCAATTCCTCCTTGCCGGAAATCACGGAGGAGTCCAGCACATCCTCCTCCAACTCGTTCAGTTTGGCCGCCACTAGCTTATATGCCAAAGTGTTAGGCACTTTGTGGTCAAGCTGCTGGAACAGTTTCTTGTATAGGGAAGGCACTACGCTTTCCGGTATCTGGTTCTCCTTCGCGTCCGCATTGAGCAACCATGTGCGCAGCACGTCACGTTCGAATCGTCCGCGGAAGTAGCGGGCGAATTGGTCGGTTGGCTTATGCAATTGGACGTAGCCCATAGGGACTAGGAAGTCCTCGTGGTTGCGTTCCATGATATCGTTCATGTAGTTGTCGATGTCCGAGCGGAATGTCTCGCCTCCCGCGCCGTGGTGGAGGATGTAGATCATCTCCGCCGTGTTGTGGTACATCACGTGAGTGCTGCCCAGTGATGTTCCCTTATCCGTTTGGATATCGATAGGGATCATATAGTAGAACGGACAATACTTCCGTTTGCTGTCGATCAGGTTATAGTCGTTCACGAAGGCCATGCGGTGCATCACCGTGTTCTGGCTCTTCTCTTGGCTCATCTCCTTGAAGGCCTGTATTTCGCTGAAGACGGCGTAAGCGTTCAATGCGTATTTCTCTTCGGTGGCGTTGCAGTCGATGTATACCTTAGGCATGTACATGATCAGGATCAACTGGGGGTCGCCGTCGCCTACGATTTGTTTGTGCGTCTGGTTGATATGGTAGAGCACGTCGTTGATGATGCCGCTTCCCGTTCCTCCGTTGGAGCTTCCGATCACCCAGTAGAAGATGGTGCAGCTCTCTCCTCCCACCGTCTTCACGTCGTTCAAGGCTGAGATGGCGGCTTGTAGTTTGGTCTGGAAATCAGTCAGGGAGTGGGCGAAGGCGATACGTGACTTCATACGGAAGGCTCCTGCGCCGAACCCTAGGGGTTGGTCAGGTATCTTGACCGCCAATTCAGGGGAGCATGCTTCCAGGATGCGCTTGTTGATGAGCGTCGAGGTGTCTTGTGTCGCCTCGTAGTAGATGGCCTGCGGATTGGCGAGGCCTAAGTTGACGAGGTCGGACTGGGGGTTGATAAAAGGGACACGCCCTTCCTCGAAGTCCTTGCGGTTGCGCTGGTTCGCCTGGTCGATGTCGCGCTGGTCGGTATCCAGGAAGAGGAACCGGTAGCTCTCGTTCATGGCCTCCAAGCGAGACTTCGTGGCTGTATGTGTCGGGTATCGGTTAGCGTATACTTTCTCTTTCACCTGTGTGACGGTTTGGCAGCCGGAACCGCCCAATCCGATGAATATGTGTTTCTCGTTTGCCATATTTATGTTTATTTTTTATTATTCAAATATAGGTTATTAATTGTTTTCAACCAATCTAATGGTGGTTTTATTGGTGATTTCCCTTTTGCTCAAGCCGCAATTCAGTTTCGCGATGGAATTGTTCCGCGTGTCCAACCTTCCCTCTTGGGCAATCTTCGTCCCCACGTAGCCTTTGCCGGCTGACCATTGGTAATATGGCCGTTTGAACAATAGGAGAGGGGTGGGTTTCACTTTCTTGATGACGATTCTCCAGTCCACATCGTCCAGACGGAAATCCCCGCCATTCCCGATGGTCAGGTTTTCGCATGGCGTGATTTTTTTACTGAATATCTCCTTGCCATATTCGTCGGCGACCGATACCTTACCCGTCATCTTGTCTTTGCTGTTGATCACTATGGCGCGGATGAAGAGGATGAGGTACAATATCAGCAATATGATCAAAGTAATGGTGAGCCACAGGGGAAGGAGGAACGTGAAGATCCATTGGTCCTCATGGCTGACGGACCCTGAAATAGGCTTTATGATGCATAGCTTATCCAATTCAGCGTCGAAATCCGTCGGCAGTGAGACGCCTAAGTTCAGGCTGTCCTGCAGGCGGTGGAAGCCATACTCCCGATGTTTCACTTTGCCCAACTCGACGTCCAGCACCGTGTCCCTTGTCGAACCGTAATTGGCCGTGTCGTTGAGGAAGGTGAAGCCCGGTTGGTGGAGGCTGGTGGAGTCTATCTTAATCTTGGCGTACAATCGGTTAGGGCTCCATGAGATATGTGCGGTTGTGTTGCCGTCGATGTCTATTTCCGTGTTCATGGAGACTTTCCCCGCCTTGTTCTCCGAATCGACGATCGCCTTCAGCTTGACGACGAGTATTTCACGGCGCAGTTGTTCGAACCACTGTTCGATCGCCTCTTTCGAGTTGCTTGTCTGTACGATTTCCAGGCCCTTCTCCGTCACATTGAAGACCCCGTCCCGCAATTGTTGGAGGCAATATTCTTTTTGCTTCGTGTTGTCCACCTCCTCGTCGGTCAGCTCCACGGCGACACAACGGACATACGAGTCGCCAATGGCGGCCTTGAGGTTTCTCCGCATGTCGCTCAGCTCTTCTTCCGTCAGTTTACGCTTGTTGAATTGGTGAGGGGGCACCTTGGGGATATTGTTGAGGAAATCGGTGAACGGTATCAGGATGTTCACTTTGTACTCCGAGTTCGTGGTGACGCTCTTGGATATCTCGTTGATCGCCTTGTAGATGTTGGTGTGGTCCTTGAACAACTGGTCGTAGTTCGGGTTCCTGTAGAGTTGCTCCATGTTGCTGCACAACGTCTTCTTCATCTCTTCGGAGATGATGCCCGAGAAGCCCATCGGGTTCTTCACCTCCGTGCCGAAGGGGATGATCGTCACCTTATCACCGTTGGGCAGCGCGTTGATGAAGTTCTTCAGCAGGGGTACCATGGTCCCCTCGTATTTATCCATCGAGCCGGACACGTCTATGGCGAAGACATAATGTGCGTGACACTTGTCTATGTCATTCCGGTATATCTCTGTCAGCTGCGGGAATGATTGTTCCAGGTATTGGAGAGGTGATTGCGCGAAAGAGGTCCCGCATGCACACATCAGCAGTACGATAAGGCAGATAACCTGTTTGAGTCTCTTCATAAGCAACAAAAATGAAAGTTTAATAGTCATCCTTCAAAAACACATTTGATTTCCTTCCCCATGAATAAATTTAGTTCGGTAGCCCCGACTTGTCTATTCCGTAGGGTGTGTAGCCTATCTGGAGGCGGTTATTCTCCTCAAGGATAGGCACGTTGGGGTTGGGGTCCACTTCCTTCCGTATATGTTTCCGGTGGTAAACGCGGCAGATGAATTTGTATCGCAGGACGGGGATGCCCACCCGTGCCAGACGAGCCTCCAAGTCTGTGTCCTCTCCTGTCGCGGGTGCGAGGTAACGCTCGTCGAATCCGTTCACTTTGAGCAAATCATCTTTGTACATCCCGAAGTTACACCCCAAAAGGCAGCCTTTCCCTGGCTTGATGAGGCCGAATCGTAACTTCAGGGGGATGCGCAGCACATTCTCCGAGTGCCGCTCCTTGCTGAACAGCAAAGGGAAGAATTGGGAACGGATGTACCCCTTCTCCACCAGTTCCGGGGTTAGCCGGTCCGATATCTCCTGCGTGAGTTGTATCCGTCTGCCTCCCACGACATAGCCTTTTTGGCGGAGGTCGTAGTGATCCTTCACGAAGTGCTTGTCCGGTATGCAGTCACCGTCCAAGAAGACCAGATAGTCGGCTTTGCTGGCCACAACCGCCTTGTTCAGGATGATATCCTTCCTCCATCCCTTGTCCTCGTGCCAGACATGCTGTACCGGGAAATCCACCGTGGCCGCCAAGGCATCCATCTCCGCCACATTCTCCGAAGATGAGCCATCGTCCGCCAACACCACCTCGAAACGCTTGTACGTTTGCTTCTGTAGCATGGAGAATATCATCTTCAGCCATTTCACGTTGTTGTAAACCGCTATAATTATGGAAATATCAACATCCATATTCGTTTTTTTACCTCTGAATAATAATAAGACAAATGTAACATTTTCCGCACTTTAAGCAAAATCCAATTGGTAAAAAAATGTCAATTCCGTACCGCCGTGTATTCTGTTTTGTTTAACTTTGCGGGACGGTCTAGTTGTACGAATCTTAAACTGAATGATTCATGTCTAAAGAGTCCAGGGTCAAGAAGTCGCTGTTAAACATGAAGGTGAACCTTATCGCATACTTCGTGGCGATTGTCGTTTCCTTTTTTACCCGGAAAATCTTCCTTGACCAGTTAGGGGATGAGTTCATCGGACTTACCACCACCGTCAATAGCCTGTTGGCATTCCTGAACCTCGCGGAGTTGGGGGTGGGCGCCTCCATCGCCTATTTCCTTTACAAACCATTGTATGATGACGATAGGGAGAAAATCAATGAGGTCATATCCATCATGGGATATCTCTACCGCCTCATCGGCTTGTTCATCCTTGGAGCGGGCATTATCATGTCGATATTCCTTCCCTTTTTCTTCAAGGACACGCAACAGCCTTGGTTTATTGTCTACTATTGCTTCTATGGGCAATTGGCTTGCTCGCTGATTGGTTATTTTATTAATTATAAGGCAAATACGATTTTTAATGCGGACCAACGGCAGTATTTGGTCAACGGATATTTCCAGCTGTCGCAGTTCGCCTGCACCATCATACAGATGTTGTTCGCCTTGTATACGAATAGCTGTGCCATCTACATAACCGTCTCCATTGTCTTCGCCGTTGTGAACAGCGTCATTCTGAACTGGAAGTTCAACAAGGTGTATCCTTGGGTGGAGGCTAGTTATGCTTTGGGTAAGAAGGCGATCAAATGTCATTCGGAGATCATACAGTACGTGAAAAGGGTGTTCGTTCATCAGATTGGCGGTTTCATCAACAATAGCGTGATGCCCCTCATCGTGTATGGGTATGCCTCCCTGACCATGGTAACCTTCTATGGTAACTACACCCTCATCAATTCGAAGATCAGCCAGTTGGTCAATGCGGTCTTCTCCGGCACCAATGCGGGCATAGGCAACCTGATCGCGGAGGGGAACGCGAAACGCATCTATGATTGCTATAGGGAGCTATTCTCCATCAAGTTCTTCGCCGTCCTATATTTGTCCGTCTGTCTGGTATACCTCAACTCGGACTTCGTGGCGGTGTGGCTGGGCGAAAAGTATGTCCTGGAACCGCTCATCGTCGCCCTGATTTGTGCGGATTTCTGCCTTAACCTGCTGAGGGACACGACGGATCAGTACCTCAATGGCTTTGGACTAAAGGCGGATGTCTGGGTACCAGTGTGTAGGATCGTTTCCCTCCTGTTTGTCGTTGGGGCGGGTAAGCTTTGGGGGCTTGTCGGCATCTTGGCTGTCCCTGTCGTCGTGCAGTTGCTCCTCATGCATGTGTGGAAACCGTATTACCTCTATCGTGATGGGTTTAGGATACCTTTTATGGATTATGTTAAATTGTTGATTTTTAACACATTGCCATTTTTGTGCGCCTATCTCATCACGCAATGGGTGATCACCATGTTGGGTGTGCCTGACGGATTGTCCCTGACGTGGAAGGCGTTCCTTATCAAGAGCTTTGCTTTTTGTTCTCTCTTCGGGGTCTCCTCCCTTGGCTTAGCATACCTCTCATCGGAGGGCATTCGCAGTTTCGTCGGAAGAGTCAGGGAGGGAGTCCTCCATAAAAACAAATAATCATGAGCGACTATAAATATTCCATCATCATTCCCCATTATAACATTCCGGAACTCCTCATGCGGTGCCTGAAGAGTATCCCTGTGAAGGAAACTATTCAGGTCATCGTGGTGGATGATTGTAGTCCCGATGCCCATAGTTACAAGGATCGGTTCCCGGAACTTTCCCGGCCCCACTTGGAGTTTTACCAGACGCCGAAGGGCGGCAGCGCGGGGCGTGCGAGGAACCTTGGACTCAAGCATGCGAAGGGGAAGTGGGTTCTTTTCATGGATGCGGACGATTTGTTCGTGGACGGCTTGTGTGAGCTTTTGGACGGGCATGTGGAGGAGGGTCCCGATATCGTCTTCTTCAGCCACAAAAGTGTCATGAGCGATGACTTGAGCCAGCCCGCCAATAGGGATTTCTACCAATACCTCTTCCAGGAATATGCGGAGACGGGCTCGGAGCTTAACCTGAGGTATGACTTCTATTCCCTATGGGGGAAAGTCTTCAACCGTGATTTCATTGAACGCAATAACATCCGTTGCGATGAGACGATGTACTCGAACGATGTGCTCTTTTCGTTCAGGGCGGGCCACTTGGCGGACAAGATCCAGGTGGTGGATGTTCCCCTCTATATTGTCACCCAGCGAAGCGGGTCATTGGCCTCAAGCCAATTCACGGACAAGGTGATGTCGCTGAAGGAGTGCGAGGACAGGTTGGATGTCGCCATCAGGGTGGCGCGGATGACGCGGGAGTGCGACATACCCGTCAAGAAGGACCTGCACTTGGAGCATTCCTGGGCGATGCGTTTGCATTATCCCGGGCATTATCTGTGGCGGATGCTGCGCCTGCTCCCGACCGACCCGAAGATGTTCATGGTCTTTCTGCGCAGGGATTGCAAGACGGTTGTCCGTGTGTTGAAGCGGTTTGTGTAGCCGGTTGCCATTTTATTCTGTGACATTTGGGAAATTTGTTATATTTGCATAAAGAAACAAAAGGATTTTTGGAACGTTAAAATCGAGCGTGTTATGGTTACATTCTTATGTGTTTTTCTCACCTCCCTATTATGCTTCGTCTCTCTGATTTTAGTGATTATAGGCGGTGTGAAGAAGATGAATAAGCTTCTATATGGAGGCGTTGCGGGTTTCTTCGTGTTCGGCATAGCCACGGCGCTGATCATAATCAGTTCCACGGTCGGCTTCTTTCAGGACCTCTCCTCGGATAAGATTGCGGAGACGGTGGAGGAAGTGAGCGAGAACGGTGGTAAGATTGCCGGGAAGGCGGTCAAGGGATCCATCTCTGGCATGTCGAACAGTATTGGCTCTGAGTTAGTTACGGCGGATTCGTCCGTTATAGAGGCGGGCATAGTCGTTAATCATTGTGAGAACCTCGTGGGTAACAGGGTCTCCATCTACCTTGATTTCACGAAGGATTTTGATGGTGTCCTGACGCTCTATGCCTATGATTCGGAGGATAAGAAGCAGGGTCTCGCCAAGGAGAGTGTTCAGGTCAAGGCAGGAGACGAAGGGACCTATTCCTTCGATTTCGGGGAGGGTCTCAATTCAGGCTTCAGCGGGTATTATAAACTGATCGCCAATACTTTACAGTGATATGGACGGGTCTTGTACGGGTTTTCGGCTGATGTCAGGATTTGATTTGCCGAAAAATTTCGCTCGACCTGATGCCGAGTTAAAATTTTTAATTATATTTGCCAGTCTTGGTTAATTATTCATTAATAAAAGCTTATATAATAGGAGATTAAAAAGATGAAGAAAGTAAGAGTTATTATTATGGCGCTTGCCGGTATTTGCTTGAGCGGTCTTGTTTCTTGTAACAAGGGTTCGGGTAGTGAGGATCTTTGTCATCACGAGAAGGCGGAAGCTGTCTTGTTCAAGAACGCTATCGAGAGGCAAAGCACCCTTCAGTTGGTGGATTATCGTTCCAAGGAGGAATATGACAAGGGTCATCTTCCAAATGCGGTTAATATTCCAGTCTCTGTCGTGGATTTGAATGGTACGGGCGGCAATTGCGCATATGTGGATAAGGTAATGGCAGTTTTCGATACGCAGATTCCTTTGTTCGTGTATGGAGGCAATGATGCTTTCGGAACGAACGGAATGGCGGTTCCTGGACAGTTGGCCTGCAAGTTCACTTCCGTGTCTCTAATGGTAGGAGGCTACAATGCTTGGGTAAAGGAAGGTTTGCCTACAGAGTAACGGGTGGAAGTTAGGTATAGCGGGGAGGAATATTCAAACTGATATTCCTCCCTTTTTTCTATCCCCCTAAGAGGTGTCTGTCGAGAAGAACTTGTCTGGACTCGTCGTTCTTTATTAAATTTTTATCTATCTTTGCGGAAAATTTTACAGATATGAGTTTCAGTCAAGAAGCAAACGTGCTGTTCGACGCAGCGGTTGCAGATTACCATAAGACAGACGATGTGGATGCCGTCATGAAAAATCCGTATCCGGCACAGACCATAGAGAATGTGTTGTATGTGAAGAACTGGATTGATACTGTGCAATGGCACTTGGAGGATATCATCCGAAATCCTGAAATAGACCCGGTTGAGGCTTTGTCCATCAAACGTAGGATCGACAAATCTAATCAAGACAGAACGGACTTGGTTGAGCGTATCGACAGTTACTTCTTGGAGAAATATTCGTCCGTTTCCGTGAAGCCGACCGCGGTCATTAACACGGAGAGTCCGGCGTGGGCCATCGACCGCCTTTCCATCCTTTCCCTGAAGATTTACCATATGCGCAAGGAGGTGGAGAGGAAGGATGTCTCCGCGGACCATGTGTCAGCTTGCCAGAAGAAACTGGACGTGTTGCTGGAGCAGCGCAAGGACTTGTCCTCCGCGATCGACCAGCTCATCAAGGATATCGAGAACGGAGACCGTTACATGAAAGTCTACAAGCAGATGAAGATGTACAACGACCCTAATCTGAACCCGGTTCTTTACGGGCGGAAATAATAATCAGGCGAGATGGAAGCGAGGAAGAATCTTTTGGTGATGAGGCTTTCCGCTATGGGAGACGTGGCGATGACAGTTCCTGTTATCGCCTCTTTTTTGAAGGCATACCCGAAGATGGGCGTCATCATGTTGTCGTCGCCCCGGCTCTCCTCTTTGTTCGAGGGAATGGAGCGGGTGACCTTCCTGCCTGTGGATACGAAGAACACCTATAAGGGCCTCTTCGGTATGGTTAAGCTCTACAAACGCATTAAGAAAGATTTCTCTTTCGAGAAGATGATTGACCTCCATGACGTGATCCGCAGTAAGGAGCTGAGGACCATGGTCAAGATGTCGGGGAAGGAGACGTATGTCATAGACAAGGGAAGGAAGGAGAAGAAAATGCTCGTGTCCGCCCAAAACAAAGAAAGGAAGCAACTGAAGACATCGGTGATGAGGTACGTCGAGGTGTTTGAGGCGGCCGGATATCCTTTCGCCATGGACTTCAACGGGTTGATGCCTAAGGAGACTGCCCTTCCGGAGCGCATCGCCAAGGTGATCCAAACGGACATGGCCCACCGCATCGCCATAGCGCCTTTCGCCCAACATGCGGGCAAGATCCTCCCTTTGGAGAAGACCGAGCAGATCGTCGCCCATTATGCGGAGCGGGGTGACACGCAGATCCTGCTGTTCGGAGGAGGAAAGGCGGAGACGGAGACCTTCAATGCTTGGACGGGCAAATACCGCAATACGCTCTCTATGGCGGGCAAGTTTTCGCTTGTCGAGGAGATCCAGGTCCTGAACCATTGTGACGTGCTGCTCTCCATGGATTCGTCTAACATGCACCTTGCCTCGCTCGTCGGCACGCCTGTCGTTTCAGTATGGGGCGCTACCCATCCTTGCGCGGGTTTCTATGGGTTCGGACAAGACCCGTCGGACGCTGTGCAGCTGGACTTGCCTTGCCGCCCTTGCTCCATTTACGGTAAGAAGCCTTGCGCGAGAAATGATTACGCTTGTCTGAACGGAATAGACAATGACGTGATAATCAGCAAATTGGATAAATATATCGAAAAAAAACGATGAGAGCAGGAAGAAAAAGTTATTAACAATTTGAAATGTCAGATAAAAGGTCTATCTTTGCAATCCGATTTTGGGAGTGAAAATTAGAAGAAATAATATAAATAATAATAATACACGGCAATGAAAAGAACATTTCAACCCTCTATTAGAAAGAGAAAGAACAAGCACGGTTTCCGCTCAAGAATGGAGACTGCAAACGGACGTAGAGTATTGGCATCTCGCAGGGCTCATGGCAGAAAGAAGCTCACAGTTTCTGACGAGTACGCTGTAAAGAGATAATATTTCTCTGAAACAAAGGAAAAATATGGGGCGCATCATGGTATGCGCCTCAATTGTTTTATAGATAAGGATATTATGAATCAGTTGCCGGAAGATATAAATATGTTGCTCAGTTTCGTGAACATGAAGCTGCGCGACGAATTCGATGGGTTGGACGAGCTATGCGCGGCGTTGGATGTGGACAAGGATTGGTTGATCGCCCGCCTCGCCAAGGGTGGTTTCGAATACAACTCGCAGCAGAAGCGATTCTGGTAGTTTGCGCATGGGGAGGGGAGAAGTTGATGCTTTTTGCAGGGTTATTTTATCATAAACGTACCTATAAGAGAAAAAAATCGTATTTTTGTGAAAAATAATACGGTTCTTATGAAAATCAGTGCTAAGAAAATATTTATCAACCCGTATACAATCAGCATTGTCGCTGCGTTGTTGATCCTATTCGTTATCTATAAGTGTACGTTCTCCTGGCTGAAAAGCTACACCAACCATGACCAGGAAATCGTTGTCCCTGACCTCTCGGGAATGACGACGCTTGAGGCTTCCCAAATATTGCAGAAACAGTCCCTGAAGTTGGATGTGGTCGATTCCGTGTTCATGAAGGGGAAGGCTCTTGGCGCCATTGTGGAGCAGACTCCGAAGCCGGGGGAGAAGATCAAGGCGGACCGTACGATATATCTGATCGTCAACTCTTCCGCCATTCGCAAGGTGGTGTTGCCGGATGTGCATGAGTTCTCGCTCAGACAAGCGGAGGCCATGATCAATTCAGTCGGGTTGAAGGTGGATAGCGTTATTTATATCCCGAACGAATACAAGGATTTGGTTCAATATGTGAAGCAGAACAAGTTGGAGTTGCAGCCTGGCACTCGCATCCCGGAGGGATCCAGCGTGACGCTTTACGTGGGACGTGGCTTGTCTAACGAGACCCTTGAGGTCGTCAGCTTCAGGAAACTGAACGAGGAACAGGCCATACTTAAGGCGCACTCCGCTTACCTCAACATCGGCAAGGTCATCTATGACGAGCAACCGAAGGACGATGCGGATAAAGCCCTCTTCTTCGTGTACAAGCAACAGCCTGCCACGGGTTCGACCATCAACGTGGGCGGATCCATTAACCTATACCTGTCCAAGGATCCTTCCACGCTGGAGTCTCCTGAAGAGATTTACTACAACCCGGAAGAGCCGGATGACACAAGTGCGGACACTGATAATATCTTCAAATGATCGACGACAGCATCATCTCTGATGATTTAGATGCGGAAGAGAGGGAGGACGACGCTGTCCTCGGTAATGACGGACAGTTCCATGAGCATTTCCGCTTCACGGTCGAGAAGGGCCATTCTCTCGTCAGAATCGACAAATACCTCGTCAACTGCATGTCGAACGTCTCCCGCAACCGTATCCAGGATGCGGCGGACGCCCAGTGCATATTGGTCAACGGGAAGCCTGTGAAGTCCAATTATAGGGTGAAGCCCCTGGATGTGATATCCATCATGCTTTCCTACCCACCGTCGGAGTTCGAGATCATCCCGCAGGACATTCCATTGAACATCGTATACGAAGACCAGGATGTCATCCTCGTCAACAAACAGCCGGGCATGGTCGTGCACCCTGGCTTCGGCAACTTCCAAGGCACACTCCTCAACGCATTGGCGTGGCATCTGAAAGACTCGCCGGACTTCAGCGTCGATGACCCACGCCTAGGGTTGGTGCACCGTATCGACAAGGATACGTCCGGTCTGCTCATCATCGCCAAGAACGAGGATGCCAAGACTCATTTGGGTAAACAATTCTTCAATAAGACGACCAAACGTCTGTACAATGCGCTTGTGTGGGGCAACTTCACCGAGGATGAGGGAACCATCACGGGCGACTTGGGCCGCGACCCGAAGGATAGGATGCTCTTCACCGTCTTCCCGGAGGGGGAAAATCCTAACGCCAAACATGCCGTCACCCATTACCGGGTGTTGGAACGCTTCGGCTATGTGACCCTCGTGGAGTGCAGGTTGGAGACGGGCAGGACCCATCAGATACGCGTCCATATGAAGCACATCGGACATACACTGTTCGCCGACGAGCGGTATGGGGGTATGGAGATCCTGAGGGGCAACACTACCGCTAAATACAAACAGTTCGTGAAGAACTGTCTGGAAATCTGCCCTCGACAGGCCCTGCATGCCAAAACCTTGGGCTTTGTTCATCCGCGCACGGGCGAGGAGATGTATTTCGATTCGGAATGGCCGGACGACTTCCGTCTGCTTGTGGAGAAGTGGAGGAACTTCGCCAAGGGCATCGAGGTGTGAGGTGACCTCCCGGAATCCGCTGTTCGCGCCGTATCATGGTAACATCCATATGCAAAAAAACCGCGTCACAGCAAGGAGAGCCGTGGACGCGGTATAACAAAACATACATAGAAATTTTGATAATATTGTTCCCTTTTTAAGGATTATGAAAAGTCTATTCCTGTTCGAGTAGATGATTTATGTTGAATTATTTAACAATTCATCTAACCCTCTCATGTATAATAGTGCAAAAACTGTGCCAAAATACCCTTTTCAAACTATTAAATTAAATAATATTTATCATATAATTGATTTAGGCCTCCTTAAAGGAGGTTTGCAGCGTGCTTTTTTGCGTATTGGAGGACAATTTTTCTTGCATAGGAATAGGATGTTGGTGTGACAAACTCTTCTTTGGGGGTTGCGTGTCGAAAAAAGGAAGAGGGGAAACGCTGGTCAATAGCGATTCCCCTCTTTCCTTTGGTTACGGAATGCTCCGTCCGGCTCTCTTATTCAGCCTCCGTGAATTGGTCTTTCCCTACGGAGCACAACGGGCACTCAAAGTCTTCCGGTACCTCTTCCCATGGTGTGCCGGGTTTGATACCTGCCTCCGGACATCCCACTTCTGGGTCATATTCCCAGCCACATACTTCACATACGTACTTCTTCATTGCTTAAAATATTAAATTGATAAGTGATTTTTAGAAATTGTCCACGTGCACCTCGAAATAGGCTTGCGGATGAGCGCAAGTAGGGCAGATTTCCGGCGCTTTCGTGCCCACTACGATGTGTCCGCAGTTCCTGCACTCCCACACCTTCACTTCGCTCTTCTCGAAGACTTGGGCGGTCTCGATGTTCTTTAGCAATGCGCGGTAGCGTTCCTCGTGCCGTTTCTCGATGGCGGCCACTAGGCGGAACTTCTTGGCTAGCGCCGTGAATCCCTCCTTCTCTGCTGTCTGGGCGAATCCCTCATACATGTCTGTCCATTCGTAATTCTCTCCCTTGGCGGCTTCCTCAAGGTTCTCGGCGGTGGTGCCGATGCCATTCAATTCTTTGAACCATAGTTTAGCGTGTTCCTTCTCGTTGTCCGCTGTTTGTTGGAAGATGGCCGCGATCTGTTCGAAACCTTCCTTTTTGGCCTTTGAGGCGAAATAGGTATATTTATTACGCGCTTGACTCTCTCCTGCGAATGCAGCTTCAAGATTCTTCTCTGTTTGTGTTCCTGAATACTTGTTTGCCATGTTATGAAAGATTAATTGTTAGAGTTTTTTGTCTGTGGGGCGGTTGTTTGCCCGCTGTATGTTTTGCGCTTGCGCTTTACAAATATACAATTTACCTCTCTGTAAAATTTAAAAATGCCAATTTTTTCTTTATAATATGAAAAAATATTATTCAATACACTGATAATCAATAGACTATGTGCCGATGATGTGATGTGAGGGGGAGATTATTCCAACTCTATGGGGACGTTGTACGCTTCCCGCTTTCCGGTCTCTTTTACCTTCAGGGATAGTTGGCCTTCCGTTATCCGGAAGTGCAGGTCCGCCCCGAACCCCCAGTTTGTGTAGCGCACTTTGATGGTTAGTTGGTCGTTGTCCTCCCCGAAGCAGCTTGCCACGGAAAAGGGAGGATGGATGCCTTGGAATCTCCCGACTGCCTTGATGCTGTATGGGGGGTGGGCATCCGTTTGGTTCGTGTGCCATTCTCCGAGTCCGGCGGATATTGTATACTCCTTTCCCTCTGTGGTGGTGACAGTTAGCTGTAGGCTCTCCTTTGTGGCGGATTCGAGGCGCAATGTTCTCCACTCCAGTCCGTTTGTCCCCAAGGCGGCTTGTTTGTCCAGTAGGAGCGATTGGCAGCGGGTGCGACGTTTCTTTGCGGAGGCTACGGGTAGGGAAGAGGAGTTCTGTGTCTGGAGGAGCGCTGTGTAGGCGGAGGATTCGGGCAAAGGCTCTTTCTTCGCCTGGCGGAGCAGTTTCCAGACCAGCTGTCGTTCCGCCACGCCGTTGCTTGTGTTCGCTTGGGTGATGGCCACCACCATCTCTTCGTCGGGCGCCACGATGATGTATTGTCCTAGGGCTCCGTCGGCGCGGTAGGCGTTCGGGTAATCGCAGCGCCAGGTGTGGTAGCCGTATGTGTCGGGCATGCCTGTTTCCTGCAGGGAGGAGGTCATCTCCTCCACCCATTCGGGCGACACCAGACGCTTCCCTTCCCATTCTCCTTTATTCAGCAGCAGCTGACCGAACTTGGCCATTGACTCCACGTGCATGCGTAAGCCCCAGCCTCCCGTGTTGATGCCTTCCGGGCTCTCTTCCCAGTCGACCGTTGTGATGTGCAGGGGGTCAAATATTTTTCTTCGCAGGTAGTCCAGCAGTTTCTCTCCCGTGACTCGTTGCACGATGGCCGAAAGCAGGTATGAGCACATGGAGTCGTAGTGGAAGACTTCGCCAGGTTGGGAGACCGGTTTGCTCAGGTATCGGCGTATCCATTCGGCTCCCGTTGTCCGCATCAGCGGGTCGGGTTGGATGCCGGAGGTCATGGTCAGGAGGTCACGGACGGTCATGGAGGCGAGGTGGTCGGATATGCTATCCGGCAGTTGCTCCGGGAAGAACGTCGCGACACGGTCCGTCAGTTTCAGGCGGTTCTCCTCGATGGCCAGGACCACCGCCAGTCCTGTGAAGGTTTTTGCGGCGGAGTAGAGCAGTTGGGGTTGGTTGGGTTCGAAGGGTTTGGGGAAGAACTCGCCCACCACTTTGCCGTGGCGGAGGATCATCAGTCCGTGGGGTTCGCCTGTGGGGCAGGTGAGCATCGCATCGAAATAGGCCTTTACGTCCGAGGAGGAGAGCCCCTGCGATTCGGGTGATACCCGTTCCAAGTCTCCCGTTTGCGGGAAAATCGGCAGCGGAAGAGTGATCCAAAGCAGTAGTAATATGGAGCGCAAGAAACTCGTCATATGCAAATGTGGTCTAAAAAACGGTGGATATCTAGAACTCACCCAATACAGGTATAAAGATACATAATTTTTAGCGTTGAACAAACTGTTCAAAAGAATGGGCGGCAGGTAAAAAAAGGACGGGCGGGGAAATGCTCCCCGTCCGTCCCTAAGTGGTTTTAATGTCCCGCTATGCGGGTCTTGTTATTTTCTGATCAATGTCTTCGCCGCGATTGCGCCGTTCTCACCCTTCACGATGATTACGATAGCCTTGTCATTGATGGAGGCTGCTTGGCCGTTCAAGTTGTATGTCGCGAGCAATTCTCCGTTCAGCACAACGACGTTGCCGTTTGCGTCGATGTATGCGTTGATCTCGAAGCTGTCCGCATTGTAGTCGTTGACACCGTCAACGCCCAAGGCGGTGAACATGATGTTATCCACCAAATAGCCTACTGGCAATGAGCTGAAGATCAAGTCCATAGACTCTGCGCCGTCAGGCACATTGATGATGCTCTCGTGCTTTGTCCAGATCATCTGCAACTTGTTGTCGTCCAACTCAATGGTTTCGCCTGTGCCATCGCTTGTGTTGAAGCGTACCTTGATCGGCACATCCATCACGTTCACGACAGTGGCAGGATCCGCGTCATCCCATCTGTCGTATGAGCTTGCCTTATCGTTCTTATGCTTCTTCACGATCATTTCGGACTTGAATTGCTTGATGCCATTAGGAAGTTTAATTCCAGGGAATACGATTGAATCCCTTTGTGCCTCTATCTGCAATCCATGGAGCACCTCATCGTCCATATAGCCGGATCCATCGGTTCCTTTGAGTGAATCTGGCACATAGTCCCTAAACCATACCAAGTTGTGGTCTAGTACATATTGGAGTGTTTCTGTCTTCGAGATTACAGCTTCAACGCCACCATTGTAGATCACATCCAACTCTAATTGTAATTCTGTCGTTCCGTCTTCTTTCTCTACTTCAAATACCCTATATGCTTCCACTATTTCATTGTAGAGCGCATTGTGGATAGGGCAGTCGAAATTCTCCGCATAGAAAGGTTTTCCTCCCTCCAGTGGCTCGAAGTAAAAGTTTTTGATGTATGGGAATTCTGTAAGTTCCCCTTTTTCGCGGGCGTAGGAGAAAATCATGCCACCGATTGATTGGATGGATGGGTTAGAATAGATGTATTGTTTTTTTGTCACCCACTTGTTCGCGTCACCGAATTTCGCGTCAATAGTGGTATAGACTTTGCATGCATTTGGATCTGGTTCTTTTTCGATCTCTGCCATGGTCTGTTGCATGCCGATGATGAACATAGGCTTGTTCCTGTCGTTATTTCCGCTCATCAGGTTGAAATCCTTGTGTGATTCCGGGATCTTGTATTCCAAGACCATCACATAGTATTTGCTCAGGTCTATCGGGTTCAGGGAATCGATCTTCAACTTCACATCCAGGTAGTTTGTGGAGATTTGTTTGTAGATAACCACATTCTCTCCGTCCACGACGGTGTCCTTCATCTGGTTAGGAATATCTATTCCTAACTGCACCTTTTTGCTTGTGTAAGGAGAAACGGTAACGTTTTCTGTCACAAATTTTCCATCTTTGATCAGCCAGTATTTGTCGGAATCAGCATCCGCAAACACACTCGCCACTGAGGCGATCAGCGTAAAAGAAAGTAAAAATAATTTTCTCATGCTTTTTATGTTTTTTAATTGTTAATTTGAATTCACCATATTGTTCTTGTATGTCTCCTCACGATATCCTGTCCTCTTTGTTATTGCCATAATAGACAATTTCGCAAATATAAGAATTTTTTCATATTTTTCATACATGAATCATGGCTCTTTCATTTAGAGGAGACAGTAGGCTACAATCCCTCACAGAGAATAGTAAATCGTCAATCGTCAAATAGTAAATAACATTATGTCTAGTGTGGTAAAAAACTGTCGTGGTGGCAGGGGGCTTGCCTGATTCATCGTATGGCGCATTCCCACGAAAAAGGGTCGGATTCAATGCGAACCCGACCCTTTCATATAGCGGAAAAACGTTTGTTATTTCACAATCAGTTTCTCTGTCGTCACACCTTGCTCGCTCTTGACAGAGACGTTGTAGACACCGGCAGGGAGGTTGAGGTTCAACTCGCTGGTTGCGCCTGCGGCCACGTTGCCGGAATATACATTGACACCGTCAACAGAGAAGATGTCCACCTCGGCGTCAGCGTCGGAGGTGATGTTTATGTTGCCGTTCTCAGCAGGGTTTGGCCAAATGGAAACATTGATGTTGCTCTTTGTATCTGCGACAGATACGTTCCACAACTCTTCGTTCTCCGGTTTTCCTTTGAACTTGACGGTTCCCAAACCTGCGGATGTTGCCATGAAGGCTATCGCGAAGACATGTTGGCCTTCTTCCAGTTTCAGGTAGAACTTCTTGCCTGATGCGTAGCTGGATTTCACTTCTGCCCAACCCCACTCTTGGTAACCGCTTGTTGACTCGGTTCCGCCATGGCATGGGGTCAAGTCTACCACTTTGTAGTATTCCTTACCGTCTTCCTCTACCAAGCAGTTCTTGCCGTCCAATGCGAAAGCTACCTTGTTGATGGCCTCCACGTCGTGCTGCCTGTTGCTGGTGTAGATCTCGAATTCGTAGATGCCGGCGATTTTGATGTTCATGGTATATTTCACCCATTCGCTCTGGCTGATCCAACCCAAGCTGTAGTAACCGTCACCGAGACCCTCTTCTCCGTTGCCATAGGTATATCCCAAGTCGACAGTTTCGTTGTCGCGGATGCCATCCAATTGACCGGCGTTACCCATGTTACATGCTGGTGATTTAGTACAAGCATTTTGGGTCTTCCAGTCCTCGTCGTTGTCGAAGAATGCGACGCCAACGCCTCCCCTGTCATATTTCATCAGGTTAAGATCCAAGTCGTGGAATCCGTCAAACTCTTGTGGCTCGTCATATGGCTCAGACTTCACATTAGAGTAGTCGTTGTTTTGTTTCAGTGCGTTCTTCACGTATTCACCGGATTGGGACCATTGGTTGCCGTCATAGTTGGTGAAGGAAGAAGCCACCTCGCCTTTGTCACACCAGCTCCAGTTAGCCCAGCTGATGATTTGGTTTCCGAGGTTCTTACCTGCGCAGATATCCATCAACATGTTTGCGGTCTCTTTTGCCACGTTGAAGTCGCCACCGTCACCCGTGTGGCTTGAAAGACCCCACTCAGAAACGAAGATTGGCATGAATGCGGCAGCTGAGGAGATATAACCCAAATAACGTCTTTGGTCGCCAGCGTAGCTGTGGAATGAATACATCACATTCTCCAAACCGCATTCGTCAAGAGGGTCTTGGAGAGGCCATGCCAAGCCTTGGTCCCATTGAGGAGTACCCACGAGCACGATTGCATCGCCGTCACCTTGCTTGATGACAGGGAGCACCTTTTTCGCATATTTCTTTACATTCTCCCATACGTCCTTAACCGTTTTACCCATGACATCGGTATCGGTGTCCACGTTCGGCTCGTTACAGATCTCATAGATGACGTGGTCGTAACCTTTCCCCTTCACGTATTGGCAGATCTCACGGAAGAAATCCTCCGCACCGCTGTAGTCATTCGGGTTACCTGGTTTCAGGATGTGCCAGTCTACGATACAATACATGTTTTGTGACTTACACCAGTCGATACAACTCTTCACCCATTGTTTGTTGTAGTCTTGGTTGCCTTGATATCCCTTTCCTTCGTTGATGTACATGGCGATACGGGCCAAGTTGGCGCCGTTCTGCTTCATCCTTTGGAAGTCGCCCTCGTCATTGAACGCTTTCTCCAGTCCGTCAAAGTGACCGAACGTACTCCAGCCCCTCAGTTGGACTGGTTCTCCTGATTGGGAGCACAATTGGTTTCCAACCACTTTCAATTTGCCCCAAGTGCTATAGTCCCCCGCATTGCAATGCAAAGCGAAAGCCAATAACGCTGCTGCTAACGTAAAAAGTTTTTTCATGTGATTAAAAATTAAAATTATTACTGATTCTGATAATTATTTGTCATTAACCTTTTTCATTTTCTTTGGATACACATCAACGAAGTATGCCAAATCGATGTCTGGGAACATGGTTCACTATCCAAGCATGCAAATATATAAAAAAAAACATCGCGACAAACTTTTTTTTGCATTCTCTTTCCGCGGACGGGACGAGGCGGAAGGCGATCGGACTTTTGGCGTCTATGGGGTGGTGGGTTGTAAATGGTTAAATAACAAATAGTTGCAAATATCCGATATGATAAATGAAACCGTTGTGGGCGGTGGGGGCTCCCGGTTTGGTGAGTCTTGGTATTGGAAACCAAAATCCCTACGGGTATACAAAATTTGCTTAATCCATTAAGCAAAATTGTTATAAAATTGCTTAACCGGTTAAGCAAATAGATGGACTGGGACCAATTTAGCCTAGGGCAACGCCCTAGGCTATATAATGTTTCGCCCTTTCAGGGCTCCACTCCCCAAAACCCGTTCATCATACAGGGGTTTACACCCCTGCCTGGGGGATGCCGCCCCGCTGGGGCTTAATTGTGCGCAGCATGTAGAGACGTCCGTCCCCCCAACTCATAATTGACTCCGTCGAACTATCGTTTCATAAATCCCTAGGGCGTTGCCCTAGGCTAGATAATGTTGTGGCCTTTCAGACCGTGGGGGATACGAAAATGTAGAATGTAAGCACGTTCAGCAACGTAATTCATTTAATCAATGGCACGCCTTCCCCCTCCCAAAAATCGGGGCGGACGGATTATCTTGTGATCCGCCCGCCCCGTATGTTTCAGCTATTGGCTATTATTCTCTGTTTTTCAACGCGTTGTTCTCCTCCCTCAGTTGGTCCACCTCTTTCTGCAGGCGGATCAAGTGCAGCGTGAGTTCCTCCACCTTTTCGAGCAGGAGGTTGCTCATCTCGGAGACGTTCATGCCTTTTTCTTGGAACTCCGATGCGGAAGGGACGCCCGGCAAGTGTTTGTTGCTCTTCACGTACTCCTCCACTTCTCCCAATGACTTCAGGTCATATCCTTCGTCGAAGACGTAGTCGGCCGCATTGCCCAACTCCACGTTGATGTCCTTGGCATTCACTTTGTCCGTGTTGACCTCCGCCACACGGATCTCCTCCTTGCAGACAATCCTGCCATCCACATTCATAGTGCGAGTGCTTTTTTTGCCCGATTTATCATAGAATAGGAAGTTATACTCATATGCTGCGAAATTCATATGATGATGACCTGTATATGAACTTGTGGAGAGTTGTATGCCTATGTCGGATGCGACGGTGTCGTTATCAAAATGTATTGAGAACTTGTTTGACATATCGCTGGATCCATAATTCATGAGAAATATAGGGTCGCTCGCATCTGCATCAGTCGTGGAACTTGGTCTCAGTATCAAATATTCATGAGCTTGCACTATTCTCGCTGAGGATTTGTTTGACGCTTGAATGGTCTTGGCGGTTATGATATCCGAATTTACATTAGATGTTGCGTTAACCGTTTCAGCCGTTATCGTTTTCATTTCCAAATTCGTCGCTTTCAGGTTTGTCGCGATGACAGAGTCCGCATTGACCTTTGCGGTTTCTACCAATTTTGTTGCCAAAGCGGTGTCCGCCTCGACAAACGTAGCGTATGCGTTGTCGAGGGAAAGGATCGCCAAGACAAACATAATGGAGCGTGTGATTATTTTTTTCATATAATAGTTATTAATGATGTTCGTGCATTTAGCTCATATGACTAGTGCGGGTCTATCACTTAATCCTACTTGTTATTTGCCTTCAAGGCGTTGTTCTCCTCCCTCAGTTGGTCGATTTCCTTCTGCATGCGGATCAGGTGCAGCGTGAGTTCCTCCACCTTCTCGAGCAGAAGGTTGCTCATCTCGGAGACGTTCATGCCCTTGTTTTGGAATTCCGATGCGGAAGGGACGCCCGGCAGGTGTTTGTTGCTCTTCACGTACTCCTCCACTTCGCCCAATGACTTCAGGTCATATCCATCCTCGAACACATAGTCGGCGGCGTTGTCCAGCTCCACGTTGATGTTCTTGGCGGTGATGTCCTTGGAGTTCACCTTGTCCGTGTTGACCTCCGCCACGCGGATTTCACTCTTGCAGATGATCTTGCCGTCCACTTTCATGACGCCGGTTTTATCACCGTCCTCGAATTTGAAGTTGTATTCAGAGGCATCGAAGGTGATGTGGTGAAAGCCCGAGTATGATTTTGTGGAAAATTTCATTCCCAAGTCCTTTGCGACGGTGTCGTTGTCGAATTTGATGCTGAAGCAGTTAGACATAGAGCTTCCCCCATAGTACATGACAAACGTAGGGCTGGTTGCGTCCTCGCCTGTCGCGTTGACGCTTGGCATCAGTGAGAAATCTTTGAAGACTTGCAGTCCTTTCGTCTTGATGTAATCCTTCGTCTCAATTTTTGTGGCGGATAAAAAAGGTGTATACATGCGTTCTGTCGAGTTAACCGTTCCTGCCGTGATCGTATTCATATCCAGATTCGTCGCTTTTAGACTTGTCGCGATGACAGAATCGGCACTGACTTTAGGGGATTGTACCAATTTCGCCGCCAGGACGGAGTCTGCTTCTGATGTTGTGGCAAATGCATTACCGTAGGAAAGGACTGTCAGCACAGCCGCCATAAATAATTTGACTAATTTTTTCATATGAATAATTGTTATTTTCTCGTTAATCGTGTTACACATTCCTTTTTGAATCGCTTTGTCATTTCATGTTGCTGGTGAACAGCAACAATCGGTTGGCGATGTTCGCTTCGCTGACGCCTCCGTCGAAGTCGAGGGAGAGCATGTTCAGTTGTGGGTACTCCTTCTTCAGCTTCTTCTCGATACCGCGCGCCACGATGTGGTTGGCGATGCAACCGAACGGCTGCATGCTGACGACGTTGTTGCATCCGTCCTTCATGAAGGCGATGACCTCCGCCGGCAACAACCATCCCTCGCCGAACTGGGCGGAGAGGCTGATCACATCCTTCGCGTATTCGCTGATGGTCTTGATGTCCTGCTCCGGCTTGTAGTACCTGAACTGGGAGGCCTCCGCCTCGATCTTCTTCATTACCTTGCGGATGAGGTTGTAGGCCATGTCGATGACCAATGGCGGCACCTTGAAGCGCTTCACGAAGTTCTCTTTGTTGAACTTGTAGTTGACGAAGGCGCGGAAGAAGAAGTTGTGCACGGCGGATGGCACGACCTCGACGCCATGCTCCATCAGCCAATCCGGCACGTAGCGGTGCGCGTATGGGTTGAATTTCAGGAATATCTCGCCTGTGATACCTGCCTTCGGATAGACACGGTCTTCGTAGATAGGCACCTCGTTGAAGGCCCGGGCGGCCTCGCCGGTCAGCTTCAGCAGACCCTTCGTGTCACCCTTCTCGACCAATGGTTTCGCCTTCTCCAAGTAGAGGTCACGCAGCTTGCGCGCCTCGCCCTTGTTTCTCTCACGCACTGCGATGGCGTGGTAGAAGATGGAGAGCCAGTCTCCGTACATGGTGGCGTATATGACGAGCGGAGCCGCCTTGATGAGGTTCAGCTTGAAGCCCGGTTGGTCTTCGATATTGTCCGTTCCGCCGATACCGATGACAGGCACCTGCTCGAAGCCGGCGTCCACGATCGCCTTGCGGATCAGCGGAGGGTAGTTGGCGGCGCGGCATTGTCCCAATTGGGTGACGGCCACGGCCACCTTGTCTAGGTCATACTTGCCCGACTGCAATGCCTTGATCAGGTCGCCCACGATCAGGGTGGCTGGGTAGCAGACCTCGTTGTTGGAGTATTTCAGTCCCACATCGTTCGAATCCGCATTGCTCAACGGCAGGGATTCCATGTCGTAGCCAGCCCATTTGAAGGCGGCCGGGAAGAGTGGGGAGAGGTATTCCGTGAAGAATGGCGCGAGGATCTTCCTGCGCTCGTTGTCGCCCACCTCGAAGCGTTTAGGCTTGATGAACGGCTTCACCTCGGTGGTTTCCTTGGCCTCGAACTTGAGGCTCTCGATGAGGGAGCGCACGCGGAGCTTCATGGAGCCCACGTTGTTGATATCGTCTATCTTCAATAAAGTCAATGACTTACCATATCGGTTGAGCAAGCTGCGCACCTCGTCCGTGAAGAAGGCGTCCGGTCCGCAACCGAAGGAGGTGGTCTCCACGTAGTGGACGTTCCTTCCCTGTCTTGCTGCCCATTGGGCGGAGTTGAGGATACGGTTGACGAAGGACCATTGCTTGATGATGAAGGCCTCCTTCTCGTCGCAGTTGTTCTTTCTTGAGACCTCCTCCGTGATGACGTCCACGCCCATCTGCGAAATCATCTCGGACACTTTATGCTGCACGAGCGGGTCGGTGTGGTAAGGTCTTCCCGCCAGCACGATGACCAGACGGTCCTCCTTCTTCGCCTTCTCGTACGCCTCCTCGTTGAGGCGGCGGAGGTTCAGTCCGAACTCGCTATATACCTGCACCGCTTTGGCGTGGGCGGCTTTCACCACCTTTTCGGAGACGCCCAGACCCTTCATGTAGCGGATCAATTGCTTGAGCAGGAGTTTCTCGTCCTTGAAGGAGATGACCGGCGAGTCGATCGGTATCTCCGAGTCGATGGCGCTCTGCACCACGTCCGGGTAACCGATGATGATCGGGCAGTTGAAGCTGTTGTGGGCGGCGTTGTCCTCCACACACTCGTAGACGACGCGCGGGAAGAAGATGCGGTCCACGCCCTTCTCCTGCAGTTCGTAAATGTGGCTGTGCACCAGCTTCGCAGGGAAGCAGATGTTGTCCGACATGACGGTGTGCACGCCCCTTTCATAGTTTCTATAGGTGGATGTGGAGGATATTTCCACTTGTATGTTACACTCCGTGAAGAAGGTGTGCCAGAATGGGAACTCCTCGTACATGTTCAGCGCGCGTGGGATACCCATGCGGAAGAGCGGGGAGAGCAGCTTGGACGGTTGCTCGGCGCGGTCGAAGAGCTCGTGGTACTTCCTCGCGCTCATGTCGATGCCCGGCTTCACCTTGTAGCCACCGTTGTTGAATATCTTCTCGCACTTATTACCGGAGTAGTAGGTGCCGCCGCTCTTGAAGTTGTATTTCGTGATCTGGCAATTATTGTCGCATCCTTTGCAGGACAATACTTTCGAATCGAAGTCCGCCGACATAAGGTAGTTGTCAAGCGGTGTCGCTTTCTTGTTCTGGTCGTGCATCTTCTTGGCGTAGAGGGCACAACCATAGGCGCCCATCAGCTCCGGCACGTTGTTGCAGTACACGTTTTTGCCGGTGAGGTTCTCGAACGCCTTGACGATGGAGTCGTTCTTCATCGTACCGCCTTGGAGGACGATGTTCTTGCCCAGTTCGTCGTAGTTCTTGATCTTCAACACCTTGAAGAGGCAGTTCTTGACAACCGAGTAGGCGAGGCCGGCGGCGATGTCGCTCACCGAGTAGCCTTCGCGCAGCACCTGTTTCACCTTGGAGTTCATGAAGACGGTGCAGCGTGTACCGAGGTCGCACGGGTTTTGGCTTTGGCAAGCCTGGTAGACGAAGTCGGTGATCTCGCAGTTGAGTGTCTGGGCGAATGTCTCGATGAAGGATCCGCAGCCCGACGAGCAGGCCTCGTTGATCTCCATGCGGGTCAGTGCGCCGTTCTCCACGTAGATGGCCTTCATGTCCTGTCCACCGATGTCGAGGATGAAGGAGACATCCGGGCACATGTTCTTGGCGGCCACGTAGTGTGCCATCGTCTCGATCATGCCGAAGTCGAGCGAGAAAGCCGCCTTGATGAGGTCCTCACCGTAGCCGGTGGAGCAACCTGCCGTGATCTCCAGGTCTAGTTTCTCTTCGATGCAACGGGCCTTCAGCTTCTCCAGTCCGCGGCGCACGGCACCGATCGGGTTACCGCCGTTGTGGGTGTAGTATTTGTAGAGGATGTCACCTGTCTCGTTGATGAGGACGATCTTCGTTGTGGTGGAGCCGGAGTCGATACCCAAGTAGGTCTTGCCCTTGCACTCGTTGAGGTTGACCACAGGGATGTGCGACTTCTCCTTCTCCGCCTTCCAAGCCATGTATTCCTCCTCGTCGTGGAAGATAGGAGGCAGGATGACGTTCGTCTTGTTCTTATTAGGGTTGGCCGTGTTCTTTTGAACAGGCTCACGGTTCAGTATCTCCGTCAGTTCCTCGATGTTGATCGGGGTCATGTCGTTCTTGAAGAGAGCGGTACCCCAGGCAGGGATGATGTTTGCGTTCTCAAGGATGACGCAGTCGTCGTTGATGTCTAGTCTGAAGTAGTCCGCGATGGCCTTCCGGAGGGAACCGATGAAGGTGAGCGGACCGCCGCAGAAGAGCACCTTAGGGCGCACTTCGCAGCCGTGTGACAATGCGCTGGCGGTCTGTACGGCCACGGCGCGGAATATGGAGGCGGCGATGTCTTCCTTGGAAGCGTTGCGCGCCACGAGGTTCTGAATGTCCGTTTTGGAGAATACGCCGCAACGGGAAGCAATCGGGTAGACGTGTTGCGCGTTCTTGGCGAGCCCGTCCAGCTCGGAGACCTCCACGCCAAGGCAAAGCGCCATCTGGTCGATGAACGCGCCTGTACCGCCGGCGCAGTTACCGTTCATACGGAGGTCGGAGACCTGCCCGTTCTTGAGGTATACGATCTTAGCGTCCTCACCGCCTATGTCGATGATGGTGGATATTTCCGGGTGTACTTGTTTCGTGAATTCCGTGGCGGCGATCACCTCCTGGACGAAGGGAATATCGTATCGTTCAGACACGCCCAATCCTACGGATCCCGTGATGGAGAGCGTGAATTTTTCCGTTGATAGTGTGTTTTTCAGCTCCTCCAGGAAAGCAGATATGGCGCCTTTGACGTTAGCCAAGTGGCGTTTATATGAAGAGTATACTACTTCCCCAGCTTCGTTCAGCACTACAATCTTTGCCGTAGTAGAGCCAATATCAAGTCCTATTTTGAACATAAAAATACCTTACGTGAAAATATTTGCAAAATTAGATATAAAAAACGAAAATGCCAACCCTATAATTATAGAATTGACACATGAGGCTATAACCTCCCTTTTTGGTTAAGAATTAGAGCTTAAGAGTTGATATTTTAAGGGGTTTGGAAGGCCTTTACTGCTGGTCCAACACGTAGATGGATTCGCAATTTTTCATCAGTTCCTGGATCTTTTGGGCCTCGCCCACGATCCAGATGAAGTCGCCCTGCATGATGGTGGTGTTAGGGGATGGATTCATGGTGGTCACGCCCTCATGTTCTATGCCGACGACCATGCATTTGGAGTGTTCCTTGATGCCGGACTGGCTGATGGATTTCCCCGCCAAGGTGGATTTTTCTGAAATCTGGAACTGCTCGATGACGACGCCGGTGTTCTTCGTGTCGCGGACCCAATCCTCGTTGTTGGTGTTGAGGGCGGCGCTGAATGATTTCAGTTGTTCGTCGCTACCGAGCACGAGCAGTTTGTCGAACGGGAAGATGACCTCCTCCGCCGAAGGGATGTTGATGCGTTGTTTGCCTCGCATGATGGAGACCACGTAGACACCGTGCTTCTGGTGGAAATTCATCCTCCTTAGGGTATATCCTATCACTTTCGAGAACTGAGGCACCTCGAAGTCGACCAAGTGCAGGTCATGCGCGGAGAGGCTTTGGGCCAGTTCCTTTTTGCCGAAGACCTCCTTCGCCCTCGATTTCTTTTTCTCCTCGTATTCCCTCGAGTTGAGGTTGTGCATGAATTTGCGCTCCAGGGTGATGGAATATAATTTGATACGTCTGGACCGTAGCATCAGGACGATGATGACGGCGGCGCATATGACGAATGCCGCGATGAAGAGGAATCCAATGTTGATGTGCAGTAGTTCCGCCGTCTTCAGCAGTATGAAGTAGACGAATGTGGCGGCGAGGAAGAAACGCAGCAAGATGGTGGCCAGCAAGGGCGCATGGTTGTATTTGCTTGTCTTCCAGAGATATTTGAATTCCAGCGAATGGTTTTTCTTCGCCACCATCGCGCGCAGGAGAGGGGAGATAATCAGGATGGTGATGCCTGCGCCCACGATGGCGCCCCAATAGCCCTCGATTTTGCTGGTGACGAACGGTATGAAGTATTTGATGGAGAGCAGCTCGATGGCGATGGTCAGCATCGAGTAGACGAATATGATGCGGATGATCTGCGACAGCAGGCTGTACCATACGTTCTGCACGTGAGCGGACTTCCCGGAGGTGGAGCGGCGTTCGATGGCGTTCGCCCATGTCTCGGGCATGTGGCTCGATATGAAGTTGTAGGCCGGCTCCGAAAGCCGCATGATGTAAGGCGTGAGGAAAATCGTGATGACCGACACCGCCACGATCACGGGATAGATGAACGGGTCGATGACCTTGAGGTTGATACCCAACATGGCGATGATGAAGGCGAACTCGCCGATCTGCGTGAGGCAGAAGCCGGACTGGATGGCGGTCTTCAGGGGCTGGTTCGCCAAGAGCAGACCGCAGGTGCCGAAGATGATCTGTCCGAAGATGATCGCCAAGGTGATGATGATGATCGGCACGATGTACTGCGTGATGACGGCGAAGTCCACCATCATGCCGACCGACACGAAGAAGATGGCGCCGAAGGTGTCCTTCAGGGGGCGCACCAACCGCTCGATCCTTTCCGCATCCAATGTCTCCGCTAGGATGGAGCCCATAACGAAGGCGCCTAGCGCGGAGGAGAAACCCACCGTCTTCGCGAAGAGCACCATGCCGAAGCACAAGCCCAGCGAGAAGACCAGCAAGGTCTCGTCGTTCAGCACCTTCTTCGCCTTCCGTAGGATGATCGGTATGAAATAGATGCCGCCTATCAGCCAAACGACTAGGAAGAATATTAGTTTCAGGATGGCCATGATGAGGCTTTCCCCCTCAAATGACTTGCTGACAGCCAGCGTGGAGATGAGCACCATCAGGAGGATGGCGATGAGGTCTTCCACGATGAGGATGCCGAAGACGTAGCGGGTGTAGGACTGGTTGCGCAGCCCCATGTCGTCGAATGCTTTGATGATGATGGCGGTGGATGACATGGAGATCATACCGCCTAGGAGCAGGCTGTTGAAGATGCCCCAGCCCAGGGAGACACCCACAAGGAACCCTAGCAGGATCATGAAGGTGATGATGGTGATGGCCCCGATGGCTGCGGTCTGACCCACCTTGATCAATTTCTTGAAGCTGAAGTCCAAACCGAGGCAGAAGAGCAGGAAGATGACGCCGATGTCCGCCCATGTGCCTATGTCGGAAGTGCCAGAGATGGTAGGAGTCAAGGAAATCTGCGAGCTGACAAGAAAGCCAGCCACGATATACCCTAGTACGACCGGCTGCTTCAACCATTTGAATAGAATGGTCATGACGCCTCCTGATATGAGTATCAGTGCTAAATCCGCCAGTATCGATGGTATATTCTCCATTATGCTATCTTCCTCTTATGATGGGGTTTATGTATGTTTTCTAAACCCTATGGTTCTGTCTGCTGTGTAAATTTAGCGAATTTTACAATTCACTTCATGCAAATTTACTCATTTTTTCACATTTAACCGCCCATTTACTCCCCTATTTATTAAATAAAGTTAAGCTACGCGAAATGTTAAAATCGTTTGTTTATATTTGCGCTGATGAAGAAGACGACGATCATATTATTGGGTATTGTAATGTCGATTTCGTTCTTGGGATTGATATTTCTCCAGTCTTACTACATACGCTCCACCGCCGAGATGCGAGAGGAGCAGTTCGGTGAGGCCGTGAAGCGTAGCCTTTATGAGGTCGCCCGTCTGCTGGAGGAGGAGGAGACGCTCCAATACCTGAACAAGAATTTGGCGGTCCCGTCTTCCAAAACCCGCATCACCACGAAGCCTGGGCCCGCTCCTCTGCCGATGAACGGACAGATGAACAATATCAGCCAACGGGCGGATTCCTCCTTCAACTCGTGCGTGCGGGTGCGACCTACCGTCTTCATCTCCATGAAGCATGGCATGAACTCCATCGAGGAGTCTTCCCGCATCATCCAGAACAAACTCAAGGAACGTTTCCTGCAGAGCAGGGCCTTGCTGGATGATATCCTGGTGCGCCTGTTGAGCGAGACCTACGTGAAGCCGATCGAGGAGCGCATCGACTTCCAGAAGCTGAACGAGCTTGTCGACCGTGAGCTTGACAACAACGGGTTGGGCGAACTGAAGTACTATTGTTGCGTCGTGAATAAGGAGGGCCGTGAGATTTATAGCAGCGGTAGTTTCGAGGAGGACGGGTGGAGCCCGAAGGACATGGTGTGCTATTCACAGCTGCTCTTCCCGAACGACCCGGCACCGACATCCAACATGTTGAAGGTCTATACCCCTTCCAAATCGAGGTACTTGGGGTCGAACCAGATCTTTTACGTCTCGATCCTCTTCACGCTTATCCTGCTGTTCACGTTCGTCTTCTCCTTGGTGATCATCTCCCGGCAGAAGCAACTCTCCGAGATGCGTACGGACTTCATGAACAACATGACGCATGAGCTGAAGACGCCAGTTTCCACCATCTCGCTTGCCGCACAGATGCTGAACGACGACTCCATCTCCAAGTCGAAGGGCATGGTGGACCAACTCTCCAAGACCATCAGCGACGAGACGAAACGTCTGACCCGCCAGATCGACAAGGTGCTGCAGATGTCTATTTTCGAGAAGGAGAGCTCCGCCCTGAAACTGGAGCTGATGGACATCGACGACCTCATCCTCACCATCGCCGGCAACTTCGCCCTGAAGGTGCAGAACACGGGCGGAGACATCCAGACGGAGCTCGATGCGGAGGATTCCGAGACGATGGTGGACGAGATCCATTTCACCAATATCATCTATAACCTGATGGACAATGCGGTGAAGTACAGCAAGGGACCGCTGGTGTTGAGGATCAGGACGTGGAACGAGCACGGCAAGCTCTGTATCTCGGTGGAGGACAACGGTATCGGTATCAAGAAATCGAACTTGAAACGTATCTTCGATAAGTTCTACCGCGTGCCGACGGGCAGCGTGCATAACGTGAAAGGCTTCGGCCTAGGCTTGGCCTACGTGAAGAAGGTGGTCACCGACCATCGCGGCACGATACGGGTGGAGAGCGAGTACGAGAAGGGCACGAAGTTTATCATTGAGATTCCTATTAAGAAAAATATTTAATTTAAAAGACGAGATAAGATATGGACGAGAAGATAAAAATTCTGTTGTGCGAAGACGACGAGAACCTTGGCATGTTGCTGAGGGAGTATTTGCACGCTAAGGGCTACGATGTGGACCTGAAGCTGGATGGCGAAGAGGGTGGCAACGCATTCTTCGCGGGTAAGTATGACGTGTGTGTCCTAGACGTGATGATGCCTAAGAAGGATGGCTTCACGTTGGCGCAGGAGATCAGGCAGGTGAACGAGAAGGTGCCTATCCTCTTCCTGACGGCCAAGACGCTCAAGGAGGATATCGTCGAGGGCTTCCGTATCGGCGCCGACGACTATATCACCAAGCCTTTCAGCATGGAGGAGCTGTTGCTTCGTATCGAGGCGATCCTCCGTCGCGTGAACGGCAAGAAGGGTGCGGCGGATCCTATCCAGAAGTTGGGCAAGTTCACGTTCGACTCCCAGAAGCAACTCCTCACCATCGATGGCGAGTCCACGAAACTGACCACCAAGGAGTCCGAACTGCTCGCCTTGCTCTGCGAGCACAAGAACGACATCCTCGAGCGCAACCGTGCCCTGAAGACCATTTGGGTGGACGATAACTATTTCAACGCGCGGAGCATGGATGTCTATATCACTAAGTTACGTAAATTGTTGAAGGCAGATCCTCAAGTGGAGATCATCAATGTGCATGGCAAAGGCTACAAGATCGTGATCCCGGAGGAGCCAAAGGGTGAATAAATGTTTTAAGTTAATGATGATGGGAGCCGACAATGTTTTGCGTTGTCGGCTTTTTTGGTAATAATCGCTGCGGGTAATTTTTATGCTAATACGTTATATATCAATCACATAAATAATACGCTTTCACATTTTCCTAACCATGAATTGCTAAACCTGTCACATTTTCCTAACCATGAAGTGCGGAATCTGTCACATTTTCCTGACCGTCAAATCCTCTCCAACACCTTGTGGAACTCCGGTGCCAGTACATGCACAATACCGTTTCTGTTGGGACGTTGGAACTTATCTAGGGTTACGACGAATTTGGGGTAGTGGTCTTGGATGAGCTCCAAAGAGGAGTATTCCCGCTCCAGCGTTTTGGAATCGCTTGTCTCGTATGAAGCCTGCACGTAGATTTTTTTGTCTCCGTTTATGGCCACAAAATCGACCTCGCTTTGCTCATCTGTGTGGGTGCCCTGTATGGTCCCCACATAGACTTCGTAACCGGCTCTGCGTAGCTCCAAATAGACTAAATTCTCCAGTTCATAGCCTGCCCCGAAAGAAAAGCCTCTGTAGAGATAATTGTAGAAAGAGAGGTCGTTGATGTAGTATTTGCAGTTCCCCGCAATGGTTTCCTTGCCTTGGATGTTGTATCGCTCGGTTTTATGGATAATGTAGGTCTCTGTCATATAGGCGAGGTACGACGCTACGGTTTCGTAGTTCACCTTCTTCCCCTTCCCTTTGTAGAACTTCACGATATTGTTGGGCGTTGTGAGCTTTGTCGCATTGTTCACGGTGTAGACGAAAAGGTCTTCCAACAGTTTGGGGTCTCTGATGGAGTACCGTGAGATAATGTCGCGAAGCAGGATGGTGTCTTTGAGACTGGACATGTAATGACGTCTCACTTCGTCGTCGTTGAGGTGTATCAGCTCGGGTAGTCCTCCATCATGAAGATATTCCTCGTAACTATCTAAGCCTTGCTCCTTATGGTGGACATCGCACCACTCCCTATAGGAGAAAGGGAGTATTTCGAACTGAACATATCGCCCCGACAGGTGCGTCGCCAGTTCTCCCGAGAGCATGGTCGAGTTGGATCCGCTGATGAATACTTCGCAGGGGGTGGTGAAGTCCTGGGATAGCGAGTTGACGCTCCTTTCCCAACCGGTTATGTTTTGCACTTCGTCGATGAAAAGGAAGAATTTGCCTCGTGGGGACAATTCCTTGCGGTACTCCTGAATGAGTTTCTCAAGATCTTCGTGCGTCTGCAAGAAGTTGAAGGCGGAGAACTCGGCGTTGATAAACAATATGTTTTCAGGTGCTATCCCTTTGTGTATAAGCTCCATGGCTATTTGACGAAGGATGTAGCTTTTGCCTGTTCTTCGCTGTCCCGTAAGCACCTTCACCAAAGAATTGCCGATGTAAGGGGTAATCTTTGTCATATAGAAGTCACGTCTATAGCCTAGAGCAATATCGTTTCCTCCCCACGGGTTGTAGCCCCTAATATTTCCCATTTGTTCTATCATAACCGAAACTTTTCCGCAAATATACAAAAGTTTCTATCATAACCGAAACTTTTCCACAAAAACAATAAAGTTTCTATTATAACAGAAACTTTTATCGAAACAGACATAATTTTCTATTATAACCGAAAACTTTTAATTGTTTTTACAGATAACCGCAGAGGGGATAAGATATTTTCATATTGAGATATTCTTTTTACTTTTGGGTTGTGAACTAATTATTTTTTAGGCATGAAGCAGGTTTTGAAGTTTATTCCGTTGCTGGCGACGACAATCATTATTTTGTTACATTTCTATGATAAATTCATGGCAGATTTGATCTGCTTATTCTTCTTTCTTATAGTTCTTCCTGTTATTGGTGCCTCAATCGTTCTCTTTATAAAATCTTTTTCTTTTGCAAATACCAGCTGGAAGGTCTATTTCGTATGGGGAGTCATTGATATACTCCTTGTGGTTGTTTACAATGTGTTTGAGGCTCCAAATAATGTTTGTGATCCGGATATAATGGCGGAGCATTATGAGAAGAACGCGGTGAAAATGAAGGAGTTGGTTCAATATACGAATCAGGCATTGGATGATTCGGCTACCATTCAGTTGGAGTTTAAGCATGGTGATATCTCTATTTTCCATGTTTCCTCCAAGAATGTTTCATGGTCGGAGCGTTGGGACAAGGATGCTGAGGGTAAGAAGGATTCTATTATGGCGTTGGTGGGACTTACCACCGATGAGTTGGAAGAGATACAGGACCGTCTTGATGAGTTGGGTTGTATCGGAATTATTACCAGAAAAGACAGAGCCTCATGTGTAATATGTTTTCGCAGGGTAGCCATGGGATTGTATTCATACATCCTGTATGACGAGCCTATGGGCGAAGAGAAGAAAGAGTATTATATGGAAGATCCGGCGTATATACCCTACAGCGAGACTGTCGTCTTTGAGTATGAAGGAGGTGCCATTGGACCGCAAACTTTCCCGAGTGCGCAAAGAGATTCTTTCTTGAGCGCTCACAAACCATGGTAGAGCAGCACTAAAATCCACTATTTTAGTTAAACAATAAAGCCATTGGTCTGATAACTTAAAAAATATCCCTAACTTCGCGCAGCGTTTTTTGTGATTGATTATGGTAAAAATAGGAATTATAGGCGGTGCCGGCTATACGGCAGGCGAGTTGCTTCGCATCGTTTTGAACCATCCTCAGGTGGAGGTGGTCTTCGTTAACAGTAGCAGTAATGCGGGTAATAAACTCTATGACGTCCATGAGGGTCTTTTCGGTGAGACGGAGATGACCTTCACCGACGAGCTCCCTTTGGATAAGGTGGACGCCTTGTTCATCTGCTCGGGTCATGGGGATAGCAGGAAGTTCCTGGAGTCGCATGTGGTGCCTTCCAACGTGAAGATCATCGACCTCTCGCAGGATTACCGCGACGAGAGCGACGGCTTCGTCTATGGCTTGCCGGAGGTGAACCGTGAGCGCATCAAGAAGGCCACTAAGCTGGCGAACCCTGGTTGTTTCGCCACGGCTATCCAGATCGGTCTTCTTCCGCTGGCGGCTAAGGGATTGCTGAAGGGCGAGGTGCACACCACTGGTATCACGGGTTCCACGGGTGCGGGTGTGAAGCCGAGCGCAACGTCCCACTTCAGTTGGAGAAACAACAACATCTCCATCTACAAAGCTTTCACGCACCAACACTTGCTGGAGATCAACCGCACCATGCGTCAGTTGCAGCCTAGCTTCAACCACGATATCAATTTCTTGCCTGTGCGCGGTGATTTCGCGAGGGGCATCTTCGTCTCTTCCTATACGGAGTGCGACTTGGAGATCGAGGAGATCCAGAAGCTCTACAAGGATTTCTACAAGGATGCGGCCTTTACCTTCGTGATGGACGCTAACCCAGACTTGAAGCAGGTGGTGAACACGAACAAGGGTATCGTCCACGTCGAGAAGCATGGCAATAAGTTGTTGATCATCTCCATGATCGATAACTTGCTGAAGGGCGCTTCCGGTCAGGCTGTCCAGAACTTCAACCTGATGTTCGGGCTGGAGGAGACTTGCGGATTGAAGCTGAAGCCGAGCGGTTTCTAATCGTACGGAACATATAAAAGAACGCGGGGCTGTCACGATGTGGCGGCCCCGCTTGCTATTAGGTGGTAGTTTTTATCGTTTTCTGCTATTGGTTATGGGAAAACGAGCGGGTTGGATCTTTCCAGAACCCAACCCGCTCTCATCATCATCTTATTTTATGTTTACTTAGTGATCTTGTAATGGGTACCCGTCTCTTTGGATACCAGGATATACATGCCATGGTCAGGTCCGTTGCTTTCGAGGAAGGATTGTTCCTCCGGCAATCGGATGCTTCCGATGAATTCGCCCGTGGCGTTGTAGATCATGTAATCGCCTGGTTGGAGGTTCGGCGTCAGGCTGATGGTTTCAATGCCCGTCGCATCTCCGCCCTTGAACTCGATGTAGTCGATGTTGAAGTAGGAGCTCTCCACCGCTAGTTTCAGGACATGTTCGCCAGCCGAGAGTTCCTTCGTCTTGCCCTTGATGAGGGTATAGTCGGACCACTCCTCGCCTTGCGGCACGGTGATGCGGCCTGTGATATCCTTGTCGTCGAGGTAGAGGCGGAAACCGGACTCCTCGAAGGTGGAGGAGACGCGGGCGGTCCACTCATATTCGGCGCTCTCCTTCACGTCGACCGTATATTCGAGCCATTCTCCCTTGATGTTATAGCCCACGACATAGTTGGAAGCGGAGGTCTCCTCGATATCCACTTTATCATTTCTGTAGGCGCCGCCTTCATTCTCCGAGCTTTCGTCGTGGTAAGCCTTTCCTTCGCCGCCGAGGTCATAGTCCTCCGCCTCGATCTTGCCAGGGATGGAAGCTGGTGTTCCATGGAAAGGAGTTTGTTTCTCCTCCGCGATCTCCTCCAGTTCCTCTTCAGAGCCGTCGCCGAAGAATTGCCAGTAGTCCACGTTGCAAGGGTAGTCCGAATCTGCCTTGAAGACGATGTAGAGGTCATGCACGCCCGTGGCGCCTGTCACCTCCGCCTCGAAGTCCTTGAACGTGTCCCATCCGCCCGTTGAAGAGATCTCCACGGAGGCGATGAGGTCGCCGTTTTTGCTGCCGAGGTGGAACTCCACCTTTCCGCCGCTGCTGCTGTTACTGCTGGCGTTGACGGTCACGGAAGTGGCGCCGCTCGTTCCGAAGTTGACGTTGGCCACTTTGGTGAAGCTGTTTTTGGAGATATAGCCGAGGCATATCTTGTTGGAGCATACGCTGTTCTCCTGAATCTTCAAGCCCTCCTCGTAGGCCATGGTTTCACCCTCCACCCGCTTGTAGGGGTTGAGGTAGGCGATAGGCTTCGGGCCCTGGCTTGAGACGTGGATGGTAGGGAAGGTACCGTCTGCGTTGTAGGTGAACTCCTCGACGCAGGTGGATCGGTCGAATCCGTTGTGGCTGATGGATTGGTTGTGGTAGAAGAAGTAGGAGTGGCCCTTGAAGTCCACCACACCACAGTGGTTCGTGAAGGCGAGGTTGCTTTCGCCGTTCGACATGATCTTTCCGCGGTAGGTCCAAGGGCCTGTCGGGCCGTCGCTGGTGGAGTAGGCGATATCCTCTGGTATGCCGGATGCCGCGTAGAGGAGGTAGTAGAGTCCGTTGCGGCGGTAGAACCAAGGTCCCTCCGTGTAGATGGAGCCGTTCGGTCCGAAGCCGGAGCTCATATTAGTCTTCTGGATGGAGCCCGAGTAGGAGATCATGTCCTCGTTCAGTTTCACGTAGTAGGCGCTCGGGTTACCGAAGTAGAGGTACGCCTGGCCATCCTCGTCGATGAAGACGGTCGGGTCGATGTGTTCCCAGTTGATCGGTCCGCAGAGCGGTTTGCCGAGAGGGTCCTTGAAGGGTCCGCCGGGGTTGTCCGCGACGCCCACGCCGATGCACCGCGCATTGTTCACGGCGGTGACGTAGAAGTAGTACTTACCGTTTCTCCTGATGCATTGGGAAGCCCACGCCTCGCCTGTGCTCCACTTGAAGTCGGTGTAGCGCATGATGATGCCCCTAGGGGTCCAGTTGACCATGTCGGTCGTCCAAAAGCATTGCCATTCGTTCATCTCGAAGTATTCCGCCCCATCCTCGTCGTGGCCAGTGTAGACGTAGCAAGTGTCACCGAAGACCACCGGTGCGGGGTCGGGTGTGTAGGTGTAGCGGACAATCGGGTTGTCAGCCAACGCGTTGTAGGAAGTGAGGAGAAGCATCAACGCCGCTGTGCTCCATCCTCTGAGTCGAGAATGAGTGCTGTTCATTGGATGTAGAATTTATGTTTTTCAGGGCGCAAGGTATGCTTTCCATGGGGAAATGATTATGATAATCTCCTCAAATGATTGGATTTTTGGTGCATAATAATCAATCAGGCAGATGCTGGAATCCGCTCAGATGCTCATTTCTTCGGTGCGAAGGCGAATCCGGCGATGGCGCCGCACGCCCCTCCGATGAGGTGGGCGGATTGTGAGATATTGTCCGAAGAGAATATTCCGTTGAAGACCTCCCTGCCGAGGTATAGGAAGATGATCAGGATGAAGGTCAGCGGTATCTCCTTTTCCCTAAAGGAGGTCATGGAGGCCAGGATGATGAAGGCGAACACGACGCCCGAAGCGCCCAATAAGGCACAGGATGTGAATATGCTGTTGATGATGGCCGTGACGAGGGCGGTTGCCCCGATGACGATCATGATACGCTCGCTGCCGTATTTCTCTTCCAGTATAGGTCCCAAGAGCAGGAAGAAGAGCATGTTGTTGATGTAGTGGGAGAAGGAGGCGTGGCCCAGCACATGGGTGAAGCACCTCACGTAGGTCAGGGGGTTGAGCAGGGACGAGTCGTAGGTGGAGAAGAATACCTTAGTGGTCCAATCGTTGGTGAGTACGCCCAATACGAGGGCGATGGCCGATATAAAGGCGAATGTCAGTATGATGGGTGAATTAAACGTAATCTTCATTTCGCTTATCTTTAATATGTTGCGGGTGAATCCCTCTCTTGTCATTATCTTACGCAATATTCGCAAAAAAAACGGAGATGTGCAAGAGGGGAGGAGGTGTTGTTTTTTGAAGTCGTTGTGGCAAAACTTGTGTTTTTTTTCGAAATTATTTTGTGCGTAAGGAAAAATTATATTCCTTTGTGAATAAGAAAAAGGAATGATTTTAATGAATGTGTTTAGGAACTATAGCAAACGTTGGTGGCGCAGATTCTGATTCAAACGGAGGGTCTGCAACTAGCGTATGTGACATATTCAAACAAGATAGTGAAACCGCAAGCCTCCGAGGTTTGCGGTTTTTCTTTTGCTTTTAGGAAACAATATTTTTAATAACATAACAAAATGGAAAAACAAAAAAGATTCTTTTTGCAGGAGAATGAGATACCAAGGAAATGGTATAACATCGTAGCGGATATGAAGAACAAGCCGCTCCCTATGTTGAACCCACAAACAAAGAAGCCTATCACAGTTGATGAGATGTGCGGCCTTTTCAACCGCGCATGTTCCGAGCAGGAGTTGAACACGACGGACGCATGGATCGAGATCCCTGAGGAGGTACGCGACCTCTACAAGAGCTATCGTTCCACGCCTTTGGTGAGAGCTTACGGATTGGAGAAGGCATTGGACACGCCAGCCCACATCTACTTCAAGAACGAGAGCGTCAGCCCTGTCGGCTCACACAAACTGAACTCCGCTTTGGCGCAGGCTTACTACTGCAAGAAGGAGGGTGTGACCAACATCACGACGGAGACCGGTGCGGGACAATGGGGTGCCGCCCTTTCCTACGCTGCGAAGGCATTCGGCCTGGAGTTGGCTGTCTTCATGGTAAAGGTCAGCTACCACCAGAAACCATATCGTCGTTCCATCATGCAGACCTTCGGTGCGCAGGTGATCGCTTCCCCAAGCATGAGCACACGTGCCGGTAAAGATATTTTGACCGCTAACCCTAGCTACCAAGGTAGTTTGGGTACCGCTATCTCGGAGGCGGTGGAGCTCGCCATGCAGACGCCTAACTGTAAATACGTGTTGGGTAGCGTCTTGAACCATGTGACCCTCCACCAGACCATCATCGGTTTGGAGGCTGAGAAGCAGATGGAGATGGCTGGCGAATACCCTGACATCATCATCGGTTGCTTCGGTGGTGGTTCCAACTTCGGCGGACTCTCCTTCCCGTTCATGAGACATAACATCTTGGACGGCAAGAACACGCAGTTCCTTGCGGCTGAGCCTGCTTCCTGTCCTAAGTTGACCCGTGGTGTCTTCCAATACGACTTCGGTGATGAGGCGGGTTACACGCCAATGTTGCCTATGTACACGTTGGGTCACAACTTCGCGCCAGCCCACATCCACGCCGGCGGTCTCCGTTACCATGGTGCGGGAACCATCGTCAGCCAGTTGATCAAGGACGGTATGATGAAGGGTGTGGACATCCCTCAGTTGGAGACGTTCGAGGCGGCTACGTTGTTCGCCCGCACAGAGGGAATCATCCCTGCTCCAGAGTCCTCCCACGCTATCGCCACCGCTATCCGCGAGGCGAAGAAGGCCAAGGAAGAGGGCAAGGAGAAGGTTATCCTCTTCAACCTTTCCGGACACGGATTGATCGATATGACCGCTTACGACCAGTTCATCGAAGGCGACCTCGTCAACTACGAATTGCCGGATGAGGTGATCAAGGCGAACGTGGATAAATTGGAGAAGATCATCAAGTGATGGTATTGATAAAATGAAGGATGGCGGGCCCAAGGGTTCGCCTTCCTTTTCTTGTGGAATCCCCATGTGGGATGCGATGGAGAAAAGCGTTTGGAATAATTAGACTATTTGATTGGAATTATGGCAACCATTAATGTATACGAACGTTATTACGAGGCGGATCTTATGGCGAATGGTGTGCAACGCAAAGGCGCATTGGTCATGTTGATATCAGACTCCGAAGGCGGGAATATCCGCTACGAGGCGGCGGTCACCTTCTTCCCTCACAAAGATGCGGAGGACTTTGCCGTGTCGTATGACGCCTATTACAGTGAAATCCTTTTTGAGGCGAAGGGTAGACGTTCCAAGAAAAGGGAAGAGAACCTGCTCTCTGAGCTGGAGCAGCACATCGACGCCTTGGCGGAGAAGGCTGGCGGCAAACTCTTCTGGGACCGACCTATTGGCGCGGAACGGAGAGGTTGACGGGTGAGTGGAGGACGAAGAAATGCCTCCGTCCCGTCATTTACTGGTGTAGCTATCCTTGGTGATCACATCGATCTTACCGCCTCTCATGCGTTCCTTCACCACTTTCCTGAAGTAGAAGCTGTAGCCTTTGATCTGCCGTATGGTCTGCAGGGAAAAGAACTTCTGCGAGATAGGGCGTTGGTAAGCATGTTGGATGGAGACGTAGGGGAGGTACACTGTTTTGTAGCCTACGGTGGTCAACCGGCGGCAGAAATCCGCATCCTCAGGACCGTAGAAGATTCTATCGTCCAGGAAACCCACCTTCACCTGCGCCTTCCTACGAATCAGTTGGCAGGCACCGATCACGAAATCGACCACCAACGGCTCCTTCCCTTCCGTTTGCTCGGCAGGGTAAAGTGTCTTGTAATAGGAATCCTCGAAGATATTGTAGCCATAGCGCACCATGATGTTGTGAAGTCCGCTCTTCGTGATGCCCACACGGGTAGGGAAGTGTTTGCAGCTTGCCTGTGGAAGTCCGTCCTGTCCGATCAGCTTGCAACCGCACACGCCGACATCCTCATGGTTGTCCATGTAATCGACCATCGCGCGGTAAGCCTCCTCATTCATTTCCGTATCACTATCCAAGAAGAGGACATATTCGCTCAGGGAATTTACGATGCCCATGTTGCGGGCTGCGGCGATACCTTGGTTGTTCGCGCACGTGATAATCTTCACTGATGGATATGAATAAGAGATAGCGGCACGGGATTCGTCAACCGATGCGTTATCCACATAAATGATTTCTACGCTTGGATCATCCATCAGGAACTCCAGGGAAGCGAAGTTCTTCTGTAGATAATGCCAAGAATTATGTCCGATGACAATTATGGCTACTTTTGTTCTCATAATCCTTCATAAAAGTGTAATACATTTTTACTCTAAAAACCCTGCTGAACATCTCCTCATGTTCAAAAGGGCTACACTAGCAATTTGCATCCTTAAAATCAGTAGTTCAAGATCTTCTAATCTACTTTTCAACACTATGTATCAATCCTTCTAACTCACGCTAGGTTTCGCAAATATACAAATAATTCGTCTCCACAATATGAACACCACTAAATTCACATTATTTCTTATCTAATGGAGACAAAAAAAAGCGCACATGCGATTATGTCAAGGAAATACCTTTCAGTTCCCACAACCACGAAGGGATACCTCTTTTGCCTAGTATTTAATCCTCCTCTGATTCCTCCTCTTCTGATTCCTCAGAATCGGAGCTGTCAGGATCGAATATTTTTCTGTAGAAAGACCAAGTCTTCTTTCCTGCGTTGGCGGTTTGGCTCTTGAACTCCTTCCATTCCTCTTCGGTCAGGACTGTCGTGTATTTTTTCGGAGCTAGTCGGGAGACTTGTTCCATGCTTTTATCGATGCGCTCCTGCGTTGCGGGATGGTCGGAGAAGAATCCTATGTCGTCGGTGATGGATCCATCCAGCAGTTTTTTCATGAAGGAGGCGAATCCGGCGGGATCGATGTCCGCGTTGTACAGATAACGGACGGACAGGGTGTCCGCCTCGCGCTCCGCCTTTCGGCTCAGATGATTGGTGGTCATCGTCGTCATGATGGAGGAAGTGTTTCCGAACAGGGCGGAGAAGAGCACGCTGATGCCCACATTCTTTTTCACGGACTTTTTCACGTGGTCACGCTCGATATGTCCCAGTTCGTGGCCAATGACGGCCAGCAGTTCGCTTTCCGAGTCGCAGGTCTCAACCAGCCTTGAGAAAACGACCAAGTTCCTTTCGCAGTAGGCGAACGCATTGATTTGGTTGCTCTTCACCAAATAGACGTTCACGCTGTCGATATTGTTCTTCTTGCAGATATGGTCCACACATCTGCGTAAGGTCTTCGTGGCCTTGTCATCGTCCACCTCGCTTCCGTTCACATAGCGGTTGTAGATGGACGACTCGATGCTTGGATATAGCGAGAGGTCAGGGTATTCGTAGTTCTGCCTGGAGATCCCGAAGGAAATCAGCAGGAAGAAGAAAAGCAATGAACCGCAGGAAATGACCACGTCGCGTATGAACTTGGGCTTGGCCTCCTGCGCCAGTTGCTCGTACACAGGGTCCGCCGGCACCCATGACTTTTGCCACATGTCCCACGATTTCTTTGTGCAAAGGAAATGGCACAAAGGCGAAATGATAACCCAATTGACCTCCTTGTTTTGCTTTATCTTGATGCAACAGATGACGGATAATACGATCTCCGCTATGTTGAGGATACCCGCCAAGATGTAGTAGGCGATGAGATAGTTGTTAAGTTGCCACTCGTCCCATAGCATTTGCCATATGGAATACCATGTGAAGGAGTTGATGCAGAAGAGAGGCAATTGGGAGACGAAGGCGTTCATACTATGCCACCTCGTGATGTAGGTGGATTTCCTCCTCCGAATGTAGTAGATGATGTTCGCTATCAAATTGATGATAGGGATAGGCATCGTTGTGGCGAAAACCGCCAACGACATCAGATAACCGTTAACTGCCGACTCTTTTTCGGTCTCACTTAATTTATATGCGTTCATACAGCGAACTTATTATCAAGTATATCCAATTAATTGCAATGATAAGGAATATCAGCCATCCCCATTTCCCCTTCGTGATGTAATCCTCAAACCGGCACCATAGCTCGAAACACTTGTCCGCCTTTAGTAGCAGGAGGATAGGGGAACCCACCAACACTGGCACCGCCAGGAGAACCATCGGATTCAGACTCACGGCGGTGGCGAACTCCCCATGCAGCATCAGGAGGATGGAGGTGGTCAGCCCACAACCCGGACATGGCAAGCTGGTAAGCCTGCGGAACGGGCAAACGATGAAACCTTCCCCCTCTTCGAGCATCATGTTAATCGCCAGCCACACATAGGCGGCTAGCAGCAAGACGACCGAAAATAGGAGAAAGTTACGTTTTGTCTTGAAGGAGCCCAACGTTACGCTAACTTACCGGCGAAGGGGTTAATCGTAATTCTTTGTATAATCATCATATCCCTTAGGGGCATATGAGGAATAGTCTGACTTAGGAGCGTAATCGTAAGGATTCTCCTCGCCTGGCGCATGGGAGCTGGATGATTGCTCAGGCAAGCTTTTGGTGTCCTCTTCGAAGTTCGAACCTGAGGTGTATTGGGTTTGGGAACTTCCACGATTCATGGAGTTCTCAATATGCTCCGTGGGATTCCTCGGACGGGTATCCTGAGAAGGCCTTTCCGTTTTGGTTGAATACGTGTTGATCAAATCGATGATCTTATTCGCATTGTAGGTCCTTGTCTCACCCATGATAAGGAATAAGTCGACGATTGTCCATATGCTAGCGCCACCGCATGTCAGCAACTTGGCGATTCCGACGCCCGTTTGTCCTAAAACGAAACGGTCGATTCCTAGTACACCACCACCGAGTGATACCAATAGCATGTGCAACGGTTTTTTGAAGTCCGCACCTAGAATGTATGATGCCTTGTCGTCTGGGACCATCTCCAAACCATCCGCGATTCTTGGCAAGTGGCACTCGTCGAAACAGCCCGAATTGTGGGCTAGAAAAAGGGATATCCAATCTTTATTCATATTAAAACAATCTTAAAATTTCAAACATATGTGGGGGGAACATATCCCACGTTAAATCGCACAAAGATAATATTTCCCGCCATCAATATTATTAAACGATAAAATAAAATGTCATTTTGGGGTGGACGACGCTATGATAGCGGAGGGGGCATCGCCAAGGAAGCCCCCTCCCGCTCATATTATTCGTTGACGACAACCCAGTACCCAAGGTTTCTTGCGCTGATATCGCTGTCGTACATCGAAGCGCACAGGAAGCCAGGAGCGAAGTACCTACCTACAAATGAGGCGTGCAGCTTGACGGTGAACGTCTTAGTCTGGCGAGGCGCCAAGGAGAAGTAGGTCATCACTCGGTCGTCACGGACATCCTTGTAATTGTAGTTCTCGGATTCATCCGAAACGCCGAAGAGACGTTCGTTGCGGATCTCCCAACCGGAAGGGAATACTTGTGTCAAAGCCACCTCCTTGTACGTTTCGTATGATGAGGAGTTGCTGATGGTCACCTTCACCTTGAAGTCCGTGCCTTGCGTCAATTGGCTCGCATCTATCGTCGATCCGTCCATATCGGTGTAGGAAACCGACATGTTAAGGCCGTTCTGGAATGCGCCGCCCGCGTTTTCTATCGGAATACCGGAAGTGACCACAGAGGCGAACAGGGTGTTGGATCCGTTGTTCTTTATCTTCAGGGATTGTTGTCCCGTTCCTGTCACTTCGAGGGATTTCTTCACCACATTATTGTCTGAGTTGAAGGCGATGGACTTGCCGTCCTTGATGCAAGCTGCGTTGACATTACCCTCCTTGAATTGCTTGGAGTAGTGAGAGAAGGCGATCAGAACCTGTGCCAGTTCCTGCGTGCTATATTGCTTGCCTTTGTTGAGTTGCTCGGACATCGTCTTCAGGATGGAGAAGGTGGCGGTCTTATCCGAACCGATCAGTGTCATGGCATCCAGGATCAACGCCCTATCTCTCAGGCTTGAACCGAAGGTGATGTTGCTGTAGGTGTAGTTGCGCACCTCCGGGCTCAAGGATGAGCATAGATTCTTTGCGACGTCCTTTTTGCCGCACAACGCGTAGGCGGCAGCCAAGCGCCATTTGGTGACGTTGTCCAACGTTTTGTCCTTCAACCTGTTCATGGCGCTCAAGTCCGCCTTGCCCGCAAGCGCCAAGGTGTAAAGGCGATAGGCCTGAACCAATGTGTTTTCGTTATTGTCCTTGTATGTCCAAGAGGAGGCCTCCCGCTTCTGGTAAGCCAGGAAGTTGTTGATCACGCTGTTCGACACGTCGAAGCCATGGTTCTTTGCCTCCAGGAGGAAGTGACCCGCATAGGTGGTCACCCATGGATAGTCGTAGCTGCCGCCCATCCAGTAGGAGAATGCGCCGCTGCTCATCTGCATTTGGCTTAGTTTGAATATAGCCTCCCTTACGTGTTTGTCGCACTCCGATTTCTCCTGAGGAGTCATCTCGATGATCTCAGGCAACAACAGTTGAGGGAAAGCCTTGGAAGAGGTTTGTTCCGCACAGCCGTGAGGATAGCCGATCAGGTATTCCAAGCTACGTCCCAGATCCAGGGATGGCATTGAGCTGATCTCAACCATCAGTTGGTTGGTGTTTTCCATGCCAAACAAGTCATAAGGGCAAGTTATCTCTTTGTTGCCTGGTATTTCGAACATTTTGCTCTTCTGTATGCGCTCGTTCGGGTTACGGACATCCAGATTGATATCACTCTTCACGTTGTTGGTGCCGTCGGTGGCTGTGATGGTGATCTTATTCTTTCCGATGATAGGTTTCGTCTTCAGTTTGAAGGTGAGGATCTTATCTTCGTTCGCGTTGAAGCTCTGTTGGATTATTGAATTGCCCACAACGTTCGCCTTGTCGCCAGCGGAGATGGAGACGGTCACCATCTTTTTGTTACCATCCATGGCGAAGACACTCACCGGAATGGAGAACTCCTCGTTAGGACCGATGACGCGCGGAGCGGTTGGCAATATCATCAGCGGCTTTGTCACCTTGACAGCCTTCTCCGCGTTTCCGTAGGCGGCATTGTTACCTGCGACCACCATGACACGGACTGATCCGAAGTAGGTCGGTAGCGTCACCTTATGCTTCTTTGTCTCGCCCTTTTTCAGGGAGATAGGTCCGTAGAACCGCACGACAGGCTCGAAGCGTTTGTTCATGCCATCCCGGTTCAGGGCTTGGTCACCACCGATGGCCAATACCTGCTCGATCTTTCCACCATATGCTCCGATGATCATGTCAAACACATCCCATGTGTTGACGCCGAGGGCCTCCCGTTTGAAGAATTCGTCATGGGCGTTCGGTGTCTTGAAGTTCGTGAGATCCAGCAGACCTTCGTCCACGATAGCCAATGTGTAGCACATCTCTTTGCCGTCCTTTTCGCTGACGGCCACTTCGAACTCTTTGTCGGACTCAACTTTATCGTCCATCTTGATGACAGGGTTGAGGCGGCTGTCCGAGCTCTCCACCATGAAGTTCTTCACACCGTACATTCTGATAGGGAGGTCATTCTCTGTCTTGTTGTATGGTTGCAGCAGGTCCACGTAGACATAAGCGTTCGGCAACATCTCAGGCGTCACATCCAATTCCACGACTGTATTGCCCGCCTGTGCGTCCACCCATCTCGAGGTGAGCACCTTGGAACGGTTCTCCACCGAAACCAGGAGACGTCCCTTCTCAGGGGTAGGAACCGTCACCTTAACCTTGTCTCCGACGATGTAAGACTCCTTATCCAGCTTGAAGGTAAGCAATGTGGCGGCGGTAGAGCCGTCGCTCTGCGCGCGTGAGTACCAGTTCTCCCAATCGAAGAATATCACGCTACCCACCTCATGTCCGTTCTTGCCGTCCTTAACGACAAGCAGGTAGCGGCCCCAATCTTTGTCAGGCACATTAACGGTAACCGTCGCCCTTCCGTTACTTACATGGATGTTCTTCTTCTCGAAGTAAGGAGTGCGGGAACTGTTTTCGGAGTAGTAGGCGTCCGAGTTCTCATTGGAATCCCACCACCAGTGCCATTGCAGTTTGTACAATTTGAAGGAGATTCCGTCTCCGCTCATAGGCTTTCCGTTCTCGTCCAACAACACGATAGGGAAGTTTTGGTTGCGGTTCGTGAACACATATTTGTAGCCCGGATTGATAGGGTATCTAACGCCTAGGTAGCGGGAGAAAGGAGACAATGGTATATTCTTGTAATTCACGCTGTTATCGCCTGTTCCTTCATCCACTCTGGTGGTGAAGGTGGCTTGTAACATTCCTGGAGCGTTTGTCAGTTCAGGGATATGGACGTGTTCGGTCACATTACCATTTCCGTCTGTTTGGCTCTCGAGCACTGTGGACTCCTCGCTTATGAACTCGTTGGCGGAAGGAGATTCGAAAATGTAGTCGGAGTATTCAGGGAACGGATTAGGGTTACGACGGTATCTCATCGTGACGTTCACATCTTTATCGGCGGCGAGTCCACCATGCAACCACTCGGAGTGAACGGTGATCTCTTCGGATGTTCCTGTGGAGAGGACTGCGTTCCGGGTGTTCAGTTGCACCTTCAGTCTGTTAGGTTTCACCGTCTCCACGGACAGGCTCTTTTGGAAAGTGGAGCCTCCTATGGTGAAGGAGATATGCCAGACACCCGTTTGGTCGTCCATCAGGGTAGGGATTCTGAAGCTATAGATATAGTTGGATGGATCATATTTCTGGACCATATGAGCGTAGCGTTGTCCGCGAGGGGTCGTCAGATCCATTGTGATTGGGTGTCCGGCTGGAATCGAGCCGTCCGCGTCCTGCAGCATCAAGGAGATGTTCAGCGTGTCGCCCGGACGCCATACGCCGCGCTCGCCATAGATATAGCCTTTCACACCTTTTGCGGATTTCACGCCGCTCACGTCGAAAGAGGAGAGCGAGAGTGCCGCGTTGTCGCGTACGCGGAGGTAACCCATGCGGCCATCCTTTTCCACCACGATGAAGGAAGGAGATCTTGGGAGTCTCTTCTTCACGAAACCGTCCTTGTCCGTCTCGCCCTCATCGATAAATTGCATTTGATAGTCGTAGAACTTCACGATCACATCGCTCTCAGGCATAGCGGTGAGGATATTCGTCACGATGACGTCAAAGATGTTGCTCTTTCCGCCCTTCGCCGTGATACCGAAATTAGAGACGAAAATGTTCGTCGCCACTCTTCTTGAGCTCTCCAGATAGTAGGTGATCTTAGAAGGGTCATCACGATCATCCCATACGTAGGCGTAGTCGCCCGAGTAGCTATATCCCTCATCGTAGTAATCCCAGTAGTAGCTATCCGAACCATTGTCTTCGATGCCTTCGACACCGCTGTAGTCATGATCGATATCGTTGATGGAATCCGTTATCTCGCAAGGATAGGTGGAATATGCCCTCTTGAAGGAGAAGACGACGCGGTACATAGCCCCCGGATCTTCCTGCGACAATTGCGAGAGATCCAAGGAGTAGGTCCTCCATTGGGAGTAGCCGGAGGTATTGTCCGCCTCCAAATCGATTTTCTTTTGGAACAGCAGACGGGCGGTACGTTTCAAATCGTTGTTGTTGCCTTCGTTCATTTCGTTCGACTGCAGGTATTGCAGCATATTGTTCTCGAAGATCTTGATCACGCTGACGTCCACGGACTTCAGGTTGACGGCTTGGAACGGCAAGGTGGCCTTCTCCGAAGACGGGAGGATAACACCTGTCTTGACCAATCGGACAGCCGGTTTAAGGCTGGAGAAGCAGAATTTCAACACGGTGTCGCGCTCAACCTTTTCTCCGTCCACACTCATCAAACCCGAATAGACGTTCAGGGTACTTTCCTGGAAATTAATCTTTTCAGGATAGATCTTCAGCACATTTCCTTCCCGCATGTATGAAGCATTTTCATCTTTTATGCTCGCGTATGTGCGCCATGATTGGTTCGGGCGGATGGACTTACTGAAGAAGAGTTTCAGGTAGGCTTGCTCGCCGTTCACCACTTGCAGGTTGGTCACCTTCATGCCTGCGACATAAGGGATCTCGATTTCAATCTTGTCTTTGGCCTCGCAGCTGATCTTCTTTCCGTCCCATTCCAATGCTAGTTTGATGTCCTTCTTGATGTTCTTGCCGAATCCTTTGATAGTGAACGCATATTGGGGATTGTAGTCGGAAACCGCCTCGGTCCACTCTATGTCCAACGTTTTCTTCGTCGGCTCCTTCATCTGGGCGGAGAAGCAACCCTGCACATCCTCCAGGTCTTCCTTGTCATTCAGGGAGACGATTCCTGTCACGAAGTACTCTCCTTCGTCGTCCATCTGAGGCTCATCGTAGGTTACATGTATGTCTTGTTTGACCACCTCGATAGGGAATACGAATTGCTTGAATTCCTTTCGTCCGTTCAGTTCGGCCACCTTGCCCAATTCGAAAGTGACTTGGTACTCCTTCTCCCTCTCCAGCAGATTGGATGGCTGGAATTCGAGGGTCCTATTGTCTATCCAGTAGGTGGCACCCTCCACCTTCGGGCTCAATGAGAATAGATTCTCCTCCTCCCGCTGGCCTGGCTTGGCTTTCTCGGAAGGGTGGGCTAGCACGATCCGGATAGCCGCATGACGGGATATCTTATTCTGTGGATAACTGCTGATGAACTCCATGAACTGGGTGTCATCAGAGACAACTGCCTTTTTGCCACATCCTGTGGATATGACGGCCAAAAGCATGGCCATAAACAACCTGATAAATCGCCTCATAAAAATATATTTTAAATCATTTATTTCGACTAATGTGCCTCGTTGAAACGCTCATCCCGCTTGATCGCCACGATCTTGAACTCTCCATCGATAGGCAACAACGACAACCTGTTTCCCTTGAAATATTTGGAATAGAGTTTCTTGCGGTCTTTCTCAAGGTAACGCTCCGTGTCGCTGTATATGTGCACGCTGTCCCCTCTGCTGAATTCACAGTGCAGGAAGGTCATCTCGAATCGACTCGCCAGTGAGTCCGTATCCATGCCGTCCGCCGCCAGCGAATCTTTGTCGAAGAAGTCGGAGATCTTTATCTCAGGGAACGGGACAGCTTTCTTCCCTACCGTCTGTATGCGCCACCATCCGTCACACATCGTGCCACATACCCATGAACTGAATCCAAACACGGAAAGCGAATCCTCTAATTGCCATAACTTGACGGAGACATACCCCTGACTGGAGGTCTGGAACAGTGCGTAGTTGTTTTCTTCATAGTCGATCAGCCGGCAGGTGTCCCGGTAGAGGCTGATCACCTTGCTCTCCTCATTCTTCTCTTTGTAGGATTGCAGCAATTGATTCATCATTTCCATCTTCAACTGCGTGGACGATGGAATGACGCGCGACATGTAGCTCTCTAATGCTTGGGCTTCACACAAACTTAGCGACAAACTCAATTCGATAATAAATACTAATAACTGTTTCATTAACACTAAATTAATCCGCTTCAGCATCCCTTTTTAAGGTGGGTTCTAATGTATCTATCATATTAAAAATAAAATGGCACATCCGAAAATCCGCCATAATACAAATATAAAAAAAATGATTTAAAACGTCAAGATGTTATGGGAAGAAAAGGAATGTATTCCCACGAAAAATTTATTTATAGTCTCGGGGCTTTATGATCGGGTATGGAAAGTCAGTTGGGTATATTTATTAAGTACTTGGAAATTAAATAACTACGCAACAACAGGTCTCCCAATAGGATTTTGGATGTTACGGATTAGGAGCGGATGTTCTTCAGCCACTTATATGCTCCGCAAATCAATGAACTGACCTTCTCTATCCTGCGATAAGTCCGTGGTTCGGTGGCGAATTGCTTGTACGAGTTGGCGATCTGCGGGTCCATGCTTCCCTCGAAGTCGAACGCTTTCGTCTTGCCCTGCAGGAACTGCAATGTGCGCCACACCATCAGCGTGGAGGCGCCGGAGGCCTTGAATGCGGGGTGGATGGCGGGTATCAGGTAGTAGGCGAATCGCTCGTCCCACACGAAGAATAGGGCGCTATGGAGGTTGCCCTCCGCATCATGGACGGTGATGATTTTCCCCTGCCCCCTGTTGATCGCCCTGCGGCAGACTGTCTCTTCCAGCAGGCGGGAGTTGATGTTGGTGCGCCCGCGGAGCCTCAGCGTCTCGGTATGGAACTCGTGGAAGGCGGAGACATCCATGTTCCAACCCACCTGTAGTCCGTTGCGCTCCGCCTTGCGGATGTGGCGTTGCTTGGCGGAGGTGAACCGCTTGAAGAGGCTCTCCAGGTCCGAGATGTCGGGGATGATGTACGTAACCCTCTCGGAGACGTGGTAGCCCGCCGCCTCGAAGAGTGCGTGATGCCTGAACGTCGGGTCGAAATCCTGCTCGTACCAATCCACCTTCATGGCCTTCAATTGGGTGAGGATATCCTCACAGACCTTGCGTTCGAAAGCCTCCTTGCCGGCCTCGTCCATCCCCTCAGGGTAGAAGAAGTGGATGCCGTTGTTCTGGGAAAAGACTGGTTGCAGGATAATCTTGAGGAAGTACTTGCGCACCCACAGATAGGGCATGGCGCCACGCACCTCCCCCTCCTCCTCGACGAGCAGGACGTCCCACTCCTTGCCCACGCAGATGGCCTCCATCCACCAATATTGAGCAAAGAGCGGCACCTCGGGATGCCGCTCACACGCAAGACGATATTTCTCTTTATTAGTCACTTACGATTCTACTTGCTTGCTACCTCTCTTGTTGTACCACAAGAAGAAAATGACACAAGAAGCCACAGCGGCGATAGCGCCCACCGTATAGCCAATCACAGGCTCCAATCCTATGCAATCCTTCGCGATGAGCAGGAAGGTGACGCTCACCGTCGTCATGAAGACGGCAGGAACGAAGGTGATCCAGAAGCATTTCTTATGCAACACCAGATAGACCGTGATGGTCCACAACGTGAAGACGGACAAAGTCTGGTTGCTCCACCCGAAGTAGTTCCATATCACATTGAATCCCTCCTTGTCCGATATATTGAAGGCGAGCAAACCCATCGTGACCGCGAACATCGGCACGCAGATATAGAGACGCTTGCGGATGCTCTTCTGCTCCATGTGGAGGAACTCCGCCACAATCAGACGGGCGGAACGCAAGGCGGTGTCACCACTCGTGATCGGGGCGGCTACGACACCCATCAGCGCCAAGATGCCTCCGACGAGACCCAGCCAACCCTCGCTGACCGCCGTGACCACCTGCGGAGCCTGAAGCGATGTCTCAACGCCTAACTCCCCCGCTCCTCCTCCATAGAAGAAGTACATGGAGATGGTGGCCCAGATCAGGGCGACGATGCCCTCCGTGATCATACCGCCGTAGAAGACCGGACGGCCATACTTCTCGTTCTTGATGCAACGCGCCATCAGCGGACTTTGCGTCGCATGGAACCCACTGATCGCACCGCAGGCGATCGTGATGAACAAGGCAGGGAAAATATCCTTCCCGTTGAATGAAAGGGTGGATACGCCCGTCTCGTACAACTCAGGCAATGATGGCCATTTAATGAAGAGGTTGGCGCCCAACGCGACCGCCATGAAGATGATGGCGAAGGCGAAGATAGGGTAGATCTTACCGATAATCTTATCGATAGGCATCAGGGTGGCTATCAGATAGTAGAGGAAGATGATGCCGCACCATACATAGACCGAATTGCCGATGTAGTCCTGCGTCATGTTTCCTAGGATGAGCGCTGGGCTATAGACAAAGACCGCGCCGACCATCAACATCAGGAAGACCGTGAAGACCAACATGACCTTCTTCGTGTTCTGTCCCAAGTACTTGCCGATCAATTCGGGCAATCCGGCCCCTCCGTTGCGGATGGACAACATGCCGCTGAGGTAATCGTGGACCGCACCCGCGAAGATACATCCCAAGACAATCCACAGGTAGGCGGAAGGCCCGAACTTGGCGCCCATGATGGCTCCGAATATAGGACCCGTCCCCGCAATGTTCAGGAACTGAATCATGAAAATCTTCCATGTGGGCAATGGAATATAGTCCACACCATCCTGCATGGAAAGCGCAGGAGTAACCCTACTTGGGTCCGGAGAGAAGATCCTCTCCACCAATTTCCCATAAAAGAGATAGCCGGCCACCAATGCCAGCATCGAAATAATGAACGTTACCATTTGAACTATATTTTAGACGGGCTCTCCAAATCACTTCTCAAGCCCATTGTTTTGTCCTTTTTATTGATAACGGTGAATTCCATGGCATCACCATGCATCGTAATCTCCACAAAATTACGATATTTTTATATTCATGGAATTCTGTGGGACGATTTATTATTGTATTTTTGTGAAGCTAACTAATTCCAGTGTATGATTATATGATAAACGGCAAATTGAAGAAATTAATATTCGCTGCGCTGTTCGCCTTCCTGGCGGTTCCTGCCTCCGCAGTGCTGAAGGAGAAAGACCTCGAACAAACCTTGATGGTGCTCCTGATGGAGCTGGAGACCTACAATGCGGAGCAGCAGGAGATGATGAAGCGGTACAACGTGATCAGCAAGATGCAGCATCAGAACCTCATCAACACCATGCAGAAGAGCGAGCAGACCGCCCTCATGCTATACTCCCAGAAGCAGGACTACACCTTCGACCTCGCCTATGCTTGCCACGAGGCGACCCAGCAATACAATAATTTCTCGAAGAATATGCTTCCCTTCCAGAAAATACAGGACATGTATAAGGTGGAAGTGAACCGATACAATAACATCATCGACATCCTGGAGATGCTTCCTCCCCGCATCAGGAAGGAACATAACGCCAACGACACTGCCTTTAAGACCCCGATCACCCACGTCCGCATGAACCAGGAGGGGGAACTGATCGACTCGGTACGTGTGCTCCCCGCCCCGATCAAGACGGATGTGAAGGCATTGGCGGACAGCGCGAAGAAGAAGAACATATTCCTGCTAAGCGAACAGGGGCAGGTGTGCAGGGACTCTTGCCTCGCTTTGGCGAATATCATCCGTGACAACCTCGTCTACCTCTACAACGAAGTCTCCAAGGACAGCGAGCACTACGAGTTCGTCTCCCAAAGGCTGAAGAAGGTGAACGACTACGCCATGGACCGCTACTCCGATATCAAGAAACTCATCTTCATCAACGGTGACGTGAACTACTTCACGATCCTCAAACGATGGGACTTCTACTACAACAACGCCAAGGAAGATATCATAGAGAAGTACACGCAACCTAAGAACAAAAGCGTGAAGTCGGAATGGCGCGGACCGATCGTCATCGGACTGGCCATCTTCATCGTCTTCTACTTGATTGTGGCATTCCTGCTCAGTAACGTCATCATCCGTTTTGCACTGCCTTCCCGCTTCAAGACGAATGTGTTCATCGCCAAGAAACCGTACTACATCTTGGCGTTCTCCTTCGTGCTCTTTGTCGTCGTGCTCCTAATCCTCAGGCTCTTCACCCTGCATAACTTCTTCATGATGGCGAGCGGACTGCTGATCGAGTACGCCGGACTCGTCTCGGCGGTGCTCTTCTCGTTGCTGATACGCTCCAGCGTCAAGCAGATAAAGAGCAGCTTCATCATCTACACGCCTATCCTCCTGATGGGCTTCATCATCATCGTGTTCCGTATCATCTTCGTGACGAACAGTGTGGTGAGCATCCTATTCCCTCCAGTCCTGCTCCTTTTCACCATTTGGCAGGCTATTTCCCTGAAAAGACATAGGAAGAAAATACATACCAGCGACGGGTTGTACACGCTTGTCTCCCTCATCATCATCATCACCAGTTGCGTCGCCAGCTGGTGCGGGTACTCCCTGCTCGCCGTGCAGATATTCATCTGGTGGCTGTTCCAGTTGATGGCGATACAGACCATCACCTGCCTCTACTACCTCATCAAGAAATACGAGTTCCGCTTCCTCACCGCGCGGGCTATCAAGAAGGACGAGAGCTTGTCCCTCCGGCAGGCTAGGCAATTGGCCTATGAGATGGTGCATCCGAACAAGCACACGTTGGGTGACCATATACGCATCACCTGGTCGTACGACCTCTTCATCAAGACCCTGGTGCCTATCTTCATCATCAGCTCCGTCCTGATTTGCGTCGTGCTGGCGGCGGGCATCTTCGACCTTTCGGAGACCTTCAAGATTATGTTCTACACCAACTTCATCAACGTGGAGGGTGTTTGCCAACTCTCCCTCTTCAAGATGCTGGTCATCTCCGTCACCTTCTTCGTCTGCCGCTTCATCTGCTACGGTATGAAGGCGATATACAAGCAATACCGAGTCAAACATTTCACCTTCAATGGGGAGGCCAACATCACGCTGGCGAACAACATCATCTCCATCCTCGTGTGGGGTGGTTTCTTCATCTTTGTCCTTGTCTTCCTGAAGGTGCCTAAGTCCGGCATCTCCATCGTGACGGCGGGTTTGGCGACAGGTATCGGTTTCGCCATGAAGGATGTCATCGAGAACTTCATCTATGGACTCTCGCTCATGACGGGACGTGTCAGGGTGAACGACTATATCGAATGCGACGGCATCAGGGGAAGGGTGGACACCATCACCTACCAGAGCACGCAGATCGTCACCTTGGACGGCTGTGTCATTGCCTTCCTCAACACGACATTGTTCAACAAGACCTTCAAGAACCTCACCCGCAACCATGGGTATGAGTTCATCAAGCTCTCCGTCGGAGTCAGCTATGGCTCGGATATCAATCAGGTCAGGAAGGTGTTGGTGGAGGCGCTGTCCGTATTGACCAAGCCGGACGAAACAGGCATCTCGCCTATCGAGCCTAACCGAGGCATCAATGTGATTGTGGACGAGTTCGGGGACAATAGCGTGAACCTCTTCGTCACCTTCTGGGGATTGGTGGAAAGGAAACTGTTCCTTTGCGGCAAAGCGAAGGAAATCATCTATAACACCCTCAATTCGAACAACGTGACGATTCCATTCCCTCAGCGCACAGTTTATATCAAGGAGTTGCCTGCGGATAAGTGATAGGGCAGGGGAGTCAGGTAAGGAAAAGGGTTGATTCCGAGGGGGTAGGCCTACTCCCTCACATAATTCAGTACCACGGCCGACGCTTCCAGTTGCGCTGGAACGGGTGGGTGCATTTTGCGGACGGTGGTCTCCATCGTCTCAATCTGTGGGAACTTAGACAGTATGGACTGTTGGATTCTCCATGCCACATGCTCAATCAGTTGGGAAGGCTTTCGCATCTCTTCCTTTATCAGTTCGCAGAGCTCCGCATAGTTGATGGCCTCCTCCAGGCGATCCGTTTGGGCGGCCTTCGAGAAGTCGTAACCGATCTTCAGCGACACGCTATACTCTCCTCCCACGACATTCTCCGTGGGAATCGCGCCGTGGTAGGCATATATCTGTAGGTTGTCCACTATGAGGTAATTCATTCTGCCGAGTTTTTAAAGAAGGTGAAATTCACATGCCCGTATTTCCTGTGTTCAAGGAAGTTAGGGTGTGACTCGAAATTAAAATCCTTAGGGTGCTCCAATATGAGGATACCCTCATCGCTCAACATATTGTGCTGGAAGATGAGGTCTGGAATTTCTTGAAGTTTAGGATGGTCGTACGGAGGGTCGGCGAAGACCAGGTCGAACTGCGAGGCGCAGCGATCCACATACTTGAACGTGTCTCCCTTGATGGCGTTGATCTCGTCGGCTTTCAGCTCCGCGATGGTCTTTTTGATGAACAGGTAGTTGGTGCTGTTCATCTCGATCAAGGTGACGCTCGGACACCCTCTGGAGGCGAATTCCAGGCTGATGCTGCCCGTGCCTCCGAACATGTCCAATACCCTTGTCTCCTTGTAGTCGATACGGTTGTTGAGGATGTCGAACAACGCTTCCTTGGCCACGTCTGTCGTAGGACGGGCCTTCAGGTTTTTGGGAGGTGAGAATCGTTTCCCTTTATATTTTCCGCTGATTACACGCATGTTGGTAAGTCGAGAAGAAGGGTTTGTTTATTGCAGATGTCGGATTTGGCGAACTGTTTGCCTAATTCGATGTTGGGGCGGTCGCAGATGCTTATGTCGCTGACATATTTGCCCAGTTTGGTTATCGCTGGTGTTTTTCCTGTCACTTCCCCTTGGACGGTCACTTTCGCCTTGTAGGGGTCTATCTTCAGTTGGTCGAACACGTTGAGGGTGAAATAGAGGAATCCCTCATCGTCCTTTCGGGGGAATGTGTTGACCATCTGTAGGGTGTTGTCCTTCACGACCGCCAGGTCGAAGGAGTCGTGTCCCATCAGGATGCCGACGGATTCCTCTCCCGACGCTTTGCTCTTCATCATCGTCTGGGTGGCGAGGATGCTTTGCTTGTGGATGTATCGGATGGAGGGGAATCGTTCTTCCAGCAGGTCGGCCAGTTCCGTTGGTATGCTGTGGAGAAGTACCGCGTCGCACAGTTCCATGGTGTCTTGCAGGATCTTGACGCCGCTTGGGTCTCCGTTGGTGCAGAACTTCCAGCATGCGGCCATTTCCGTCTCGTTGAAGACTGCGGAGGGCATTAGCGTGTACGCTTTGTCGTCGTTCAGGAAGATGACCTCGCTGTACTTGCGCCGGAACGAATCCAGCTTGTTTAATTGCTCGGAGAACAGTTGCATGACGCTCTTGCCCTTCTCCGCCACATGGCAGAAGTAGAGCGGACGCTTCTCTGAAAGAGAGGAGACAACAAAACAAAATCCATCCGGTAAGAACCGAATGGATAATGTATGCTCTGGCGAATTCGCCGGGTCGAAAGATGACTCCGCTATTTCTACCATATGATTACTCCCAGTTTCCTGCGTTATTATTTGGTGCATTGACGTCACCCACCTTCAATCCTGCGAATTTTCCTAGTGTCTTAGCCTTTTCGTTCAGGTTGATGATCTCCTGCTTGTTCAGACCATTCAAGTATACGTCGTAAGGTACACTAGCCTCGAACAAAGGAACTGTAACGTTTGACTTAGTGAGGAACATTGTGTCTTTCATGTAGAATTTAACTTGTTTGTTAGTGAAAGGCACGATATCGAATGAGTCTGTGTTGAAGTTCTCTCCGAAGATGGAAGCCTTCACACTTACGTAGTTCGTGTCACGACGGAAGTTCGTCATGAATGAATCGTAGTCCGCGATACCATATTTTGCCGCATCCTCTGCTTGGAGGTTCACTGCGATCTCTTCAGTCAGTCCGGCTTTTAGTTGCTCATCTGTCAACTCTCCCTTTTTAGCGACCTTTGGAATCACACCCGTGTTGATGAAGTTGATCAGATCCTTCATGTTGCTAGCATACTTCTCGTTTGCCTCGTTGTAGGCGATTTGGGCTTTTCGGATGTTTATCAACTTCTCGATGACTACCTTGTCACGGGCTGCCTTTTCTTCCTCGAATTCAATAGGGTTTCTCACGCTTCTATAGCACATGTACGCCAATAATACAGAGGCGACAATCAAAAGGGCTTTTAATACGTTTCTCATATCGTTTTTAATAATTATTTTTGTTCTCTATTCTTTTTGGTGCACAAAAATAAAAAAAAAGGTTTTAACATGGGCTTTTAACGAAAGTTATTTTGCAAAAAAGTGATGAAACGATTCTTGTCGGATAAAATAATCGCCTCGTTCGAACATGAACCCACCTCGCAACAACAGGCCTTGATTGACTTGTTGAGCGCATTCGTGGTGGATGGCTTGGACCATATCTTCCTCCTGAAGGGATATGCAGGTACGGGAAAGACTTCGGTCGTTTCGGCTTTGATTAGGGTGATGGACGAGCTGGAGCAGCCTGTCGTCCTGATGGCTCCCACGGGGCGTGCCGCTAAGGTGCTCTCTTCCTATTCGGGTCATCCCGCCTCCACGGTGCATCGGAAGATTTACCGCCAGCGGGTGGGGGGTAGTCTGGAGGCGGATTTCTCCCTGAACGTGAACCTCCATAAGCATACGCTTTTCATCGTGGACGAGGCTTCCATGCTCGCGAATGCGGGCGACTCCGTCTTCGGCACTGGCAATCTCCTGGACGACCTGATGTCGTACGTCTACGGCGGGGATGGGTGTCGCATGATCATGGTGGGCGATACGGCGCAACTTCCGCCTGTGGGCCAGGAAGAGAGCCCTGCCTTGTGCGCGGAGTATATGAAGGGGTATGGCTTCCCTGTCGACGAGTTTCTCCTGACGGATGTGGTGCGCCAAGCGAACGAGTCTGGCATCCTCTACAACGCGACCGCTCTCCGTCTCCTCCTGATGCAGGGCGCGGAGGGTGCTTTCCCGACGGTGGACATGGACTTCCCCGACGTCAAGAGGGTCTCGGGCGAGGACCTGATCGAGGAGATCTCCTCCGCCTATAACCGTGAGGGGATGGACGAGACCATCATCGTCTCCCGGTCTAACAAACGCACCAATATTTTCAACGAGGGGATACGCAACAGGATCCTGTACCGTGAGGAGGATTTTTCTTCGGGCGATTGGGTCATGGTGGTGAAGAACAACTACTTCTGGTCTAGACAGACGGACGGTAAGCTGGACTTTATCGCGAACGGTGATATCTCCGAGGTGCGCCGTGTGCGCCGACGTACGGAGGTCTATGGCTTCCACTTCGCTGAAGCGACGCTCTATTTCCCTGATTATGAGGTTGAAATAGAGGCGAAAATATTGCTGGACACACTTCGGAGCGAATCGCCTTCCCTCACCTATGAGGAGAGCAACCGTCTCTTCCTCTCCGTCCAGGAGGATTACATGAACATCGGCAACAAAAGGGACCGCCTGAAGGCGATGCGGGAAGACCCTTTCCTGAATGCCCTGCAGCTGAAGTTCGCCTATGCGGTCACTTGCCACAAGGCGCAAGGCGGGCAGTGGAGCAACGTCTTCCTCGATAAGGGCTACGTGACGGACGATATGGTGAACGCCGAGTACCTCCGCTGGCTCTACACTGCTTTTACCCGTGCGACGAAAAAGCTCTATCTAATTAATTGGTAAACGAATCACAACGTCCTATGGCCAATATATTTCTTTCCCGCATCACGAATACCCACGTCCCGTGCGAGGACGACCAGTATCCTTTCTCCATCCCTGCGATAAAGGCGCTGAAGACGTTGGAGATCACGTCGGACGTGACTTATCTCATCGGGGAGAACGGTAGCGGTAAATCGACCCTGATGGAGGCCGTCGCCGTGAACATGGGAATGAATGCGGAGGGGGGCGGACAGAACTTCCGGTTCAGCACCAAGGAGACCCACTCGAACCTCAACGAATCCCTTCGTTTGGCCAAAACGGCCTATCGCCTCAGCGATATGTTCTTCTATCGCGCGGAGAGTTTCTACAACGCTATCTCTTACCTCGCCAGCCTCGACGACGATCCTTTCCGGTCATACGGGGGCGTGGATTTGCACGATTATAGTCATGGGGAGGGGATGGTCCTCTTCTTCGAGAATCGTTTGAGGCGTGGGTTCTATCTCTTCGACGAGCCCGAGGCCGCCCTGTCGTACCAGAACCAGTTGAGGTTCCTCGTCTGGATGAAACGGGCCGTGGATGCGGGTAGCCAGCTGATCATCAGCACTCACTCGCCTGTGCTCCTCGCCTATCCCGGGGCGGTGATCTACCATCTCAGCGAGGAGGGCATACGGAAGACAACGTACGAGGAGAGCTACATCTATAACGACATGCGCTCCTTCATCGACAATGTTCCCCTGATCCAGCGGGAACTGGGTCTACTGACGAAATGATTGTTGGATATTAACCTTTGGGGAAACTTACTTCGAGCCCTCCTTCAACGCCTTCAGCGCCTCCTTGACGACAGGATCATCTTCGTGGAATACCTCGTAGAAGGCGTTTTCCCCGTAGATGTTGCGCAGGATGTAGGAACGGACCAACTGTGTGATTTTCCTCCTCGAATGTTCTGCCTGTGATAGGTTCCTCTTGATATTCTTCGTCTCGGCGAAATCCAGCACTTGGTCGAAGAGTGGCTCTCTCTTCAAGTATTCGTTCGCCGTTTTGTAGTCTCCGAAGCTCTTGAACATTTGGCGGTGCTCGTCGGAGAACTTGAATGCGAAGTCGTAGAGGATGCTGGAGTTGATCAGTTTGGTGTAGTAGGCCGAAATGTAGGTGGTGTCATAAGGGACGAAGATGTCCGGCATGATTCCGCCACCGCCATAGACCACGCGGTTGCCTGCCGTGTAGTATTTCACCGTGTCACCGGAGGTCTTCATGCTATCCTGACTGTATATTTCTCCGCTGGAGTAGCGGTCGTACACTTCTTGTTGGTATTTGCTCTTGTCCCCGTATGGTTTTTGGATGCAGCGTCCCGAAGGCGTGTAGTAGCGGGCCACGGTGAGTCGGATGGCCGAGCCGTCGTTCAGGGTGATTTGTTGTTGCACCAATCCCTTTCCGAAGGAGCGTCTGCCGATGATGGTTCCCCTGTCATTGTCTTGCATGGCCCCCGCGAAAATCTCGCTGGCGGAGGCGGACCATTCGTCGATGAGGACCGCCAAAGGATATTGCTGGAACATTCCTCGGCCATCCGCCCTGATGTCCTGGCGTTTTTGCGCCTTCCCTTCCGTGTAGACGATCATATCGTCCGGATGCAGGAATTCGTTGATCATGTAGCTGGCGGCCTCCAGGAAACCACCCGAGTTGCCCCTGAGGTCGACGATGAACTCGTTGGCGCCTTGGCTTTGGAGTTCTTCCAGCGCATGGACGAACTCGCTATAGGTGTTGGCGCCGAACTTGCCCACCTTGACGTATCCTGTATGCCCCCTCATCATGTAGTGGGCGTCTACGCTGTTGACCGGCACGTCCCCGCGGGTGATGTCGAAGGACAGTAGCGAGTCGGAGCTATGTCTTTTGATGCCGAGCGTCACATGCGTCCCTTTAGGTCCGCGGAGCTTGTGCATCACCTTTTCGTTGTTGATGGTCTCGCCTACGAAGAGGGTGTCGTTCACCTTCACGATACGGTCGCCCGGCAGGATACCGAGTTTCTCGGAGGGTCCGCCGCTGATGACGCTGATGATCATCACCGTGTCGTTCTGTATGTTGAATTGAACACCGATGCCTGAGAAGCTGCCCTCCAATTCGTCGTTCACCATCTGGAGGTCTTTGGCGGGCACATAGACCGTGTGGGGGTCAAGCTCCTCCAAGATCTTAGGGATAGACTGCTCCACGAGGGAGTCGATGTCCACCTTGTCGACATATTGCAGGTTGACGAGGTTCAGCAGCATGTCGATTTTGTTGTCCAGTTTCTTATGGGTGCGGGTGATGCGCTCGTTGTGCCTTTCTGTGATGATGGAGCCCGCTAGGATTCCGCAGATGGCTGCGATCGCCACGAATAGAGGGTTGAATATTTTTTGCATGGTATGTCAGTCTTTGTTGTTGTCGATTTCCAGGTGTTCGATCTCCACGCCCGCCCTTTTCAGCAGGTCTATTCCGTCGGGCGTGTGGTACTCCTCCTCGTAGACCACGCGGCGGATGCCCGCTTGGATGATGAGCTTGGCGCATTCGATGCAGGGGGAGGAGGTGACGTAGAGGGTAGCGCCCTCGCTGCTGTTGGAGGAGCGGGCCACCTTCGTGATTGCGTTGGCCTCGGCGTGTAGGACGTAAGGTTTAGTCTTGTTGTTCTCGTCCTCGCACACGTTCTCGAAGCCGCACGGTGTGCCGTTGTATCCGTCGGATATGATCATCCTCTCCTTCACGATGAGGGCGCCCACCTTCCTGCGCTCGCAGTAGGAGTTTTCCGCCCATATCTTGGCCATGCGCATGTAGCGGAGGTCGAATTGATGCTTTTTTTCGTTTGATTTTTCTTCCATATCCGCAAAAATACAACTAAAAATGCAAAGTTATCTTCCTTTTCGGGAAAAAGAAAGGGTGAACCCATCGGATCCACCCTTTTACCTTTTCTCCTTCGAGATTACTTACGAAGATTGAGCGCCTTAACGATGGCACGATATCTTTCGATATCGATCTCCTTCAAGTAGTCAAGCATACGACGACGCTTACCTACCAAGGCCTTCAATGATCTTTGCGTACTATAATCCTTCGCATTTGACTTCATGTGATCAGTCAAATGAGTAATACGGTATGAAAATAACGCTATCTGAGCCTCAGGTGAGCCAGTATCGGTATTCGACTTCCCGTATGTACCGAAGATTTCTTGCTTCTTAGCAGCATCTAAATACATAATGTTTAAATTTTAATGTTTAAAAATCGACCGCAAAGTTAAGTATATTTTCTGATACCGCAATCGTTTCCAAAAAATATTTTTTTGTGGGCTATTCAAGGATCTTATAGGTGAACCCTTTGGCTATGATCTGGAGTTTACTACCAGTGGAATTCGTCTCGATCTCATAGTAATTCAAGGGAATACCATCCAAAAAGTCCTTCCTCGATTTATAGAAATCTTGCACCAACTCACTTTCCGGTCCCTCCTGATGGGCAAAATATATGGACTCTATCGCTTGAACTCCAAAATTCATTTGGAAAGAGGCCCAATATACGGATTCGAAAACGATTTGGTACAGACCGTCATCAAACTCTATTTCGAACTCGATCGTGTCTTGTTCCCCAGGTTGGGTCCTATCAATCTTTATATTCCTAAGGGAGGAATCATGCCATACAAAGTCGTTGAATTCCAATGGCGCTGTTGTTGGGCAATAGGCGTCATGCTCCCTATCGCATCCACGTTGTAAAAAAGGTTGGATCATATGTATGACTTCTTTATAATTCATATACAATTAGTCTTTCATCTTTTTCATAATCTGTTCCCTGGTATAAAGAAATTTGCTCCAATAAACAATTACAGCGTCATATCCTCCCGATTCTTCCTTTTGGGCTTCATCAAAGATATACAGCGTACCAGAATTAGGAGTTTCTCCACGTTTAAATCTTCCTTTCTCCATGTCAAAATATTCCTTTTTATTGCTTCTTGCTCCGCCGTAAATAAATCCGATTTTCTTCCCTGAAAAATTAAATCCATTCAGACTTTCTTTGCGGACTATCTTTGTACTGTCTTTGAAAACTATACCAAGGTAAGCACTTTCATACTCATTCAGGAATGGAGAATCATCACCCCCCATTTTATCCAATTGGGATATGTTTTCATTCGGTATGTCACTGAAATTGAGGATCTGAGCGTATAAATTTGCACTCAATAAAACCATCACCACAAATACGAAATTTCTCATATTGATATCATCTATTTTGACACTTGATAAAGTTTCGCCGTAAAGATAGTGAAATTCGAATAGTAAATCGTAAATAGCTAAATAGTAAATAATCACACCGCCCAACCCCAAACCCCAACCCGCTTCCCTCCGCTATGAAAATAGTAAATCGTAAATAGCTAAATAGTAAATAATCACACCGCCCAACCCCAAACCCCAACCCGCTTCCCTCCGCCATGAAAATAGTAAATCGTAAATAGCTAAATAGTAAATTTTTTTATCTTTGTCTTCGAATTGACAAGACTAGACTTGACTGAACTGGCATGAAACAATATTTGGATCTTTTGCAGCGTGTGCTGGACGAGGGCACGCAGAAGGGCGACCGCACAGGTACGGGTACTATCAGCGTTTTCGGACATCAGATGCGCTTCAATCTGGAGGAGGGTTTCCCCCTGCTCACGACGAAGAAGCTTCACCTGAAATCCATCATCTATGAACTGCTTTGGTTCCTGAAGGGCGACACGAACGTGAAGTACCTGCAGGAGCATGGTGTGCGTATCTGGAACGAATGGGCGGACCCGGACGGTGACCTCGGACATATCTATGGATACCAGTGGCGCTCCTGGCCGGACTATGACGGCGGGCATATTGACCAAATAGCGGAGGTGGTGCGGACCCTCAAGGAGGACCCGAACTCGCGCCGCATCATCGTCAGCTCATGGAACGTGGCGGATCTTAAACGGATGAACCTGCCGCCTTGCCACGCCTTCTTCCAGTTCTACGTGGCGGATGGCCGACTGAGCCTCCAGCTCTACCAACGCAGCGCGGATATCTTCCTGGGCGTTCCTTTCAACATCGCCTCCTACGCTTTGCTCCTCCAGATGATGGCGCAGGTGACGGGCCTCAAGGCGGGCGACTTCGTCCACACGTTGGGCGACGCGCATATCTACACGAACCACTTGGAGCAAGTGAAACTGCAGCTGACAAGGGAACCTCGCCAGTTGCCACAAATGCGGATTAATCCTGAGAAGAAGGATATCTTCTCTTTTGATTACGAGGATTTCACTTTGGAGAATTACGATCCGCACCCGCACATCGCGGGCAAGGTCTCTGTGTGATCCGTAATCTGTCGACCTTGTGCATTCTCACCCCGACCTTGTCCCCTGAGACCGTCATTCACGGCAAGAAGATTTCTTGATCCTCTGCCATAATTTGGCACACCTCGTTTCTTCCTTTGCAAAAAACATTAATGCGTATGGGAACAAAGAAAAGGACAAAGGAAGAAATGAACCTGATCACGGCTGTGGAGCAGGTAGTGAAACTATCAAAAGAGACCCACTTGAGTGATGACATTTTCAAGAAAGCGGCAAAACCGCTAAAGTATATCTCCGAGAAACAGGAGATCACTATGAAGCAAAGTGTGATGTTGGCTCTCTTCGTCGAATTTTTCTTTAGTCGGTACAATATAAGCCTCAGTGATATTGCCGAGAAATTCGATTGTAGTTCGTCTACAATCCTCCGACTTATGAACGACATCGACGGATTGGAACAACGTGGCATAGTCTATTGCGCTCGTGATGGGCAACACATACACTATCGCCTTCCCATGGAAGTCATTGATGCCTTCAGAAAGGATGAGAAGTTTGTTCCGAAAAGACACGTTAACATCACTTGCATCGAACTATTCCTCGTGCTGCAGGACATCTTCTCAATGCGAACTAGAGAGGGACTCTCCTTCGAACTGACCAAAATCCGTGTTAAAGGGCTATTAGATGACAACCAACATCTCGTCTTTGTACAAAAACTGCGAAGTTTCGGTTTTAACGAAGGGGAGGAACTGCTCTTAGTATACATCTCGCATCTGTTCGTTAACCATAATGACGATTCGATTGGATTCCATGATTTAAGTCCCCTATTCGATGAAAGATCGGAATGGTGCCTGACGAAAACAAGCCTGAGCCATGGTTCTCATCCTCTATTGAAAAGCAAGATGATCGAACACAACAACGATGATGGTTTTGTCAACAAGGAGTCGTTCCGCATGACCTGGCAAGCCAAAGAAGCACTCTTCCCCGAACTAAAATTGTCCTCGATGAATCAGGAGATCCTGCGCAATAATCTCATCAAGCACGAGGAAATCACTGCGAAGGAGCTATTCTACGATCAGGAGATCACCCTCCAAATAGAGGATCTGAAGCATATCCTGGAGGAGGAACATTACAAGGCGATTCGTCAACAGATGACGGACAAAGGGTTCCGTTGCGGCCTCACCTGCCTCTTCTACGGGGCACCCGGCACGGGCAAAACCGAGACCGCAATGCAACTCGCGCGACTGACGGGACGTGACGTCATACAGGTGGACATTCCCCAAATCAAGAGCATGTGGGTGGGTGAAAGCGAAAAGAACATTAAGGCTGTTTTCGAGCAATACCGTGCGAAGGCGGAAAAGTTGGGCATCATGCCCATCCTGCTCTTCAACGAGGCGGATGCCATCATCAACAAGCGGAAGGAGGGTGCGGAGCATGCGGTCGACAAGATGGAGAACTCCATCCAGAACATCATCCTGCAGGAGATGGAGACCTTCGACGGTATCCTGATCGCCACCACGAACTTCGCCCAGAACCTGGACAAGGCGTTCGAGCGACGTTTCCTCTACAAGATCAAGTTCAACAAACCCACCTTGGAGGCCCGCAAAAGCATCTGGCACGAGATGCTCCCCTCTTTGGGCGACGAAGAGATCCACACCTTGGCGACGCAATACGACTTCAGTGGCGGACAGATCGAGAACATCGCCCGTCACCACACCATCGACACCATCCTGCACGGCGAGAGCGCCCACACCATCAAAAAACTGATGGAGCACTGCGACAACGAACGATTAGAGAAAAGAGAAAGGAAGAAGGTGGGGTTTTAGGGCGATTGCGCCACGGGAGTGCGGAATTGTACTGCTTTTTACACTTTTGTGGTGAATTTTTACTATTTTCGAAAAAAAACAATTTACACAAGAATGTAATTCAACTATATTACATGCAAATAATTCATCACAAAACAATATGTCAAAATGGAAAACAATATAAATGATCTATTAAGCGAAATAAACTCCATATTAAAGGAGGACGATATTAAAAAGAAAGAAAGCTTAGGAAGAGGCGAAAGGTTTAATATATTCAGTACTTTAGGGGTTGCTCATTATGAAGTAACTCACTCTGCAATTATTGCATGTTTTTTAAATCCGAAGGAGTCCCATGGACAAGGAGACAAATTCCTACGGCTATTTCTTGATACAATTGGCGACAGCATAATTAACAATACATCACAAGCAACAGTCTATACGGAGTATTCCACACCTGATGGACGAATAGACATTCTCATTGAAGATGAAAATCATACCCACGGAATAATAATTGAAAATAAAATATATGCTGAAGATCAGCCTGAACAATTAAATAGATATGATAAGTTTGCACAGAGTAAATATCATAATGATAATTACTCAATCTACTACCTGACACTCACAGGCACAGACGCCAGTGAGGATAGTGCAAAAGACATAAGTTACAAATGCATTTCGTACTCAAAAGACATCTTAGATTGGCTTGAAAAATGTATAAAAGAAAGTGCGGTCAATCCATTGATTAGAGAAACTTTGATACAATATAGAAATCATATTAAGCAATTAACCAATCAGGACATGGAAACAATAAACAAAGAAAATTTACTTAAGGTCATGGCAGACAACTCAGATGCAGTAGCCGCAATATGCAATGCTCAGGAAGAGTACAAAAAATACATATATGAACAGTTTGTTAGACCCAATCTTGAGGAATTCGCAAAAGAAGAAAATCTTATTTTTGAAGAAACAAATATGTTTAAGGAAGGTAGAGATGGGAGAGGTTTTTTTTTCCGTCGTGAGGAATGGCATACAGCTGCTATCTATATTTGGACAGAAAGTCGTGGCGAATATAATTTCTATTGGGGAATTTCCAACTACACTCCGAACGGAATTGAGAAGTTTGAACATCAAAAGTTAGACTGCTTTGATATCCAGCCCAACGATTACTGGCCATATGGTCATAGCTGGTTAGATCAATTCCGTAATTGGACCTCAGCAGAGAATCTATCTAAAATGAAAGAAGATGGAGGTGAATATTTTAAAAAATTGGTACGGTCTGCATTGGAGGAAATCGATAGGAAAGGAATACCAATGCCATAACTTCATAAATCTTCTGTCGATAGACATGAAAACGACTTCGTGAAACAATCGATGTCAGTGAAGAATAAACATAGTTCATTATTAACCAATTAATACACATATACAATGATTAAATACAACGATTTACTAGACACTCTTTTCAAAGAATGGAAAAACTCTTATAGTGAGGAAGACAGAAAGAAATTCTGCGAAGACGGTATTATGTTAAAATACGACAAGTCTATCGATGTCGATGAGCAATGGGAAAAGTCCACAAGAAGAATAATGTTTCTCTTGAAAGACTGTCCAGATGGATGGGGATATGACACACGGGGAATGCTTATAGACGAAAAAAAAGGAGAAGAGAATAGAACTTTAAAAAATAAATTCACAAGAAATTTAGCCAAAATATTGTACGGATTACAAAACAAAGAAAGAAATGAAGTCCATGATAAATACGTCAACGAACATATGAGTGATGCTGAACGCATTTGGAATACTGTGCCGTTTGCCTTTATTGAAACAAAGAAATTAGCAGGAGGAAAAGATGTAAGTCCAGAAACTATAAAGAAAGCGTTAACTCGAGACAAACTTTTTTTAGCAAAAGAAATAGACATCCTTCGACCTAATATAATCGTATGCTTTGATGGTGATAACAATATTTTCAAATATATAACGGACGAATATTTTATGGGGGTAAAACCAAGTATAGAAAAACGATATATATATGATAATGCTAATTTTAATTGTTGCCTGAACTATTACGAACAGAATAATACTGTTGTCATTAACTCATATCATCCCTCCGCTGTTGTGGACGATTGGATATTCCTAGAAAAAGTATTTAGTCCATTTAGATCACTTCTAGGAGACTTACCCAATGACAAAAGATTGTAACCTATCATCCTCTAATCAGCTATCTTTCATAAACCCATTATTACTCCCACCTCTGCCCCCATTCGGCAGAGGTTTCTTTTTTCTTTGCCCATAATAACCTTAGTTCAAAGATTCAGAACGTAACAGGTGTGTTGTGGAGCATTACTTCCTGCCAAAATTCCTCGTTTCGGATGGTTGTAATGATTAAAAATTCGCAGTACTACTTCACATCTTCAATAAAAATTCGCAGTAGTGTTGCGAATTTTTAAGGTAAAGATTGGCTTTTGCTCTATTTTTTATTAAAAACAGGCGATTTTCTGCTCTATATTTTCTCGTCCTTTGTCCATAACGGCAACACCATCAAGGTTATACCGCTGTATGCATTGTCTTCTATAAACAAGGGGGAATAAAATTGTAATCTACCAAACCGAGGACGGATAATCACAGATTGACGTCCGTTTGGAAAATGAAACCGTGTGGTTGTCGTAGGCTCAGATGGCGGAATTATTCGAAAAAGATTACCATGACATGGAAGTACGTCCCATTTATGACACCACCGCATAAAATTTACCGGGAATAACATTTTTCAACCTATGCCGCCATTTGGCATAGGTTGCTTTTTTCTTTGCCCTCATCATTCTAAAAACAAAAGAAAAAAGAGATATGAATACTCACGACCATCCAAATTACGACAGCTTGGCTTCTCTACAAGAGGTGATGCGTAGAATCCGCCTTATACATGGCAGTAATCATAAAAAGGCGGAGGAACTTGTCATGGAGGTGCTAAATGCCCCTAAAAGCATCATAAACATTGAAGCCAAAGACATTTGCGAGTTGTTTCAGGGGGATGAAGAAATCCTCCTTTTGGAGATCTCCGTCAATGAGATGAGCGAGATGCGAATGGAATAGCTGATGGAGGTTATCGAGAAGGAGGTGGCGCACCTCGAATATTTCAACCAACTCCTCATGTATTTTTTTGTCCCTCAAGATTTTCCTTTGACGATGGACGAATTGAATACCTTCTTGGATTATACCAATCTGAATTATGGACTATCCGAGGTGATCTGGGGCTCAGTCTTCGTACCGTCTCAACAACCTGCGATTCGGGCTATCATGATGTTACAACATGGGGTGTCTGAAAAGACCCATTCCCGATTAGCTACAGATGAAAAAGATTTACGATTTTCTGTTACTTAACAGTGCATCTTCATAACCATTTGTGTCATATAACATTACGTTAATGAAAAAGGAAACATTGGAATGTATAGAACTCCTCAAAAGTCGTTTGGACTTAGTGGAGGTTTGTGAGGACAATGAGGATACATTCAAAGGGATGGATTTGATCTCGGCCGTGTGTCAGGTAGACAAGCTTTTAGAAAATTCATCATTGAGTAAAGGATTCTTCGAAGTGGCGGAAAAACCCCTTAGATTTATCTCCATGAGGATGAATCTAACCATGAGGCAAAGTGCAGTGTTTGTTCTTTTCGCCTCTGAGTGTTTCTCGTCCTACATTAGCATTGATACTATTGCTGAAAAATGTGGCTGTAGTACGATAGCCCTCTTGCGTTATTTGAATGATATTGACGAGTTGGAGAAGCGAGGCATAATTTGTCGCTGTGAAGAGAGATATTGCTGTACCCGTACCTACCATGTTTCTCAAAAAACCATTATCGAACTCTGTGGTGATGTGTTAAGCGATAGCGAGTTGGAAAGTGATGAGAAAAACATCATCAAACACGAGGAAATCATCGGCAAGGAACTTTTCTATGACACGGAGATTGATTCACAAATAAAAAAACTGAGGCAACTTTTGGATCGGGAACAATACAGGATTGTCCATCAACGAATGCAGGAGAAGGGTTTTCACTGCGGGTTCACATGCCTTTTCTATGGAGATCCAGGCACGGGAAAGACAGAGACTGTTCTTCAATTGGCGAAGCGAACAGGACGTGACATCCTGCAGGTCAACATCTCGCAGATAAAGAGCATGTGGGTAGGCGAGAGTGAGAAGAACATCAAGCAAGTCTTTGATGATTATAGGAGGAAGGTGAAGGAATCTGACATCACGCCCATCCTGCTCTTCAATGAAGCGGACGCGATTATCGGCAAACGTCAGGAGGGCGCGGAGAGAGCCGTTGATAAAATGGAGAACTCCATCCAGAACATCATCTTGCAGGAGATGGAGACGTTCGACGGTATCCTGATCGCCACGACCAATTTGGCACGGAACATGGATAAGGCTTTTGAACGTAGATTCCTTTATAAAGTCAAGTTCGAGAAACCCACGGTTGAAGCCCGTATGAGCATTTGGCAAAATATGCTTCCAATGTTGGATGAAAGCGACATTCGCATCTTGGCTACCCGATACGACTTCAGTGGCGGACAGATTGAGAACATCGCCCGCCACCACACCATCGACGGCATCCTGAACGGCGAGGACTCCACTTCGTTCGATTCCCTGGTTCAGCATTGCGAAAATGAGTGGTTGGAGAAAAAGAGAAGCACCTGCATCGGATTCGCGATATGATGGAGTCGAGGTCTCCGTGGGGGGAATAGGCCTAATGCGTTATGAACGTTTATCGGCTTTAGCTCTACTTTTTATTAAAAACCGATCCGTTTATGCTCTATTTTTTGTTAAAAATAGGCTGGTTTTTGCTCTATATTTTAAAAAATTTGGATATCCTAAAATCCGCAAGCAATCTCAATGGCAATCTCAATTGCAGTAAAGAGCTTGAACACTATGCATCATGATAGTATGAGCGTGAATTTTGTCCGATTTGTGCATACCTTCCCCTTACACCACAATGCGACTTGAGGCAATACGCAGATTAAACCCAT
>JAFXPK010000030.1 GCA_017527905.1 Paludibacteraceae bacterium | reverse complement strand
GTACCAGAAGCAGGACGAGTTCCAGATGCTGAACGCCGGCTTGGGCGTGGCGTGGGAGCCGTTGGTGGTGGGCGTGTGCGACAAGAATTCGCTCTCTGGCATCAACGTGATCGGTCTGATGGTGGGGGCGCATTACAAGGGTTTGCAGGCCTTCTACGTCTATGACCTCTTCACTTCGTCGAAGAAGAACGGGTCATGGTCGCATGAGTTGACCCTCATCTACATCATCAAGAAGACGGAGAAGTATCCTTGTCCGGTAACCTATTGGTAAGAATATAGTGAATCAAAAAGCACCCCGCAGAACACGTATTCAATGTGTCTGCGGGGTGTTTTTATGTTTGGAATTCTCCATGTTAGGTGGTCTCTATCGCATAGGAGGCGCATGTTCGCCGTGTTTTTTCATTCACATCTTGTGTGCGTTGTCTCTATTTTTATATCTTTGGAATAGGAAAACTTATTGGTAAGGATATATGAAAAAGTATTCACATGCTTGGATCGCTTTTATGGCGATCAAGCGATTGGAGACGATTGCGAATGCGTCGTCCGATTCTGTCGTTGTGAAAGGCGTAAGCGAGGATGTCAGGAAACAGGCGAAATCGCTCGTGAAGTGGTTCATGGATTACAGGGATTTCGTGATTCAGGGAGCCTGGTATCCGGACGAGGTGTTCAAGGACATGAGCACGAGCCATATCGTCAAGTATAAGCCGAACGAGGAGGGCAAGTACTGCTCTTTCCGTAGCATGCCGTCGATGCATGCCATCACAACGCTGATGAAGAGGAAATCATCGCTCTATAACCTCCCGTATGACATTACGCAAGGCAACTGCGCGGACCGTTGCGAGTCTATCGCCCACAGCATCGTGGATAACTTCAAGATGCTTTACAGGGAGGAGAGGGGATGCCCTATCGCGACGACCAACAACCATATCGCTATGCGTTTCTTCATCCTCAGCCATTACGTGGCGGATTGCCATATGCCGCTTCACTGCGACAACCGTCCTTTCTCCGATGAAAAGGGGATTCATGGCGCCATCGAGAAGAAGTGGGAGGATCAGATTAAGAAGTCGTTCAAGATAGACACGGACAACAACCGCTTCTTCTATGCACCGGACGGATATCCGCTTCCAACCACGCCCACGACGTTCGTACAGTCCGTGCTGGAAGAGATTTCGAGCCGTCAGTACGTGCACGGGTGGGGGAATGGAAACTCCAGCACGTGGGACTACATGAGCGGTGTTTCGCAATATTCCTACCTCTTCTCGTACTTCCTGATACCGCCGACCTTCCAAAACACGCAGGGTATCAACGAATTTATGGAACAGACGGAGTGGGGACAACATTTCGATGACTATAACAAGATGATTTTCAGCGACGCCATCGACTCCGTCGCCCGTATTTGGCTACATGTGTGGATCAAGTACCGGTCGTGGATGAAGTAAGAAGTCTGACAAGAACCGTAATAGATAGAGAGGGCTTCCCGAACTGGAAAACCCTCTCTCTTTGTTTCCTCCGACCAGAAAATTATTCCTGCGCTAATAAATCGTAAATGGTTAAATATCAAAATGATAAAAGTAAATCGTAAATAGTTATATAGTAAATCACAAAAGGTTATTTAGGGTCGCAAACCGCACGGACAAGCATGCCGAACATACGGTCATCCCAATTGGTGCGTACCCATCTCCATGCGAAATAGAATCCCATCGATTTGGCGCTAGGATCTAACATGTTTTGCATATAATCCACGTTCTTTTCCAAGTTAGACGACCAATAGGCTCCGAATTTGCCGACTTCGTTAAGGGACTTGTTAAACATAAATCCCGCTGCAGGGAAAAAGATGAAGCTCTCATTCTTCTTTGAAACGCCCATGATACCTGCAACGCCAGTTTTGTTATAGTTTGGGACCCAAAACCAATCGCACCATTCGATAAGCTCTTCCATATTCTCTATGGTAGGCATGCGCCATTTATTTCCCCATTGTGCGGTGGCCGCGTCATCCTCAGGGAGAAGTGTTCTCAAGCTGTCCATATCCGCCCCTTTCTTCACATATTTCTTTCCTTCGTACTCGATGTAGCTATTGGCGCAATATTTTGTTTGTACTTTTTTATAAGCGGGTTTTTCCTTCCCGTTTGCGTCCTTATAGGTTCCGTTTTTCGTGATTTTCGACCACTTATATGTGTTCCAGTTGTATTCCTTTTTCTTCTTGATTTCTCCCCAAGAGAAAAAATCGCCCGTTTCCACCGGTGATTTCGCACCAATGTTGCAGGTAGCCCATAAGACACCGCTTGGCAATCCTAAATCCACATAATCATGCTTCCCGTTTTTGCCACTGACCGTAAGCTTTACCCCTTCAAACTCGGAGATGAGGGTGACATTGTACATGTGTTTCTCCTTATCATAGGCAGTTGAGTCATGGAGTTGAAAAACAGTTTCCTGTGCCCAATTAGAGGCGCTGGCCACAATCAACGTGACAAGGGTTAATAAAAGTTTCCTCATGATAGTTAGTTTTAATGATTAGTGAGTAATTTTAAACGAATATATACAATTTATCATTGACAACCATCCATTTTATATTTTTTTCTATAGTTTACACAAAGATTTTAGAAGAGGATACTAAACCCGTGTGCCCCACATTCTAAAATAGTAAATAGTTAAATAGTAAATCCAAAATAGTAAATCGTAAATAACCAAATCGTAAATAGTTAATAAATAGTAAATTGTAAATAGCTAAATCGTAAATTTATTCATATCTTTACCAGCGATTGTCAATTGAGGGGTGTTGATTTGCCAGACGATTGGTTCTTAACCCCTCCCTAAAAAAGCTATTATGAGGATAAGAGGTTTATTTTTAGCCGTTTGTGCTATTTGTGCGCATCTCAGTAGTAGTGCGCAAGATCATTTTTATGTTTGGCAGAAAGATGGTTCCGTCACCCAGTTTGATGTGGCCGATGTGGATAGCATCACGTTCTCCATGTCCGACGAACCGGCTGAGATGGAGCTGAAGATGACGGCTACGCAATTAGCCTCAAAGATGTTCCTGGCCTGCAATATCGGTAATACGTTCGAATCCGTCGGCTGTTCCACCACCTCCAGTAACGAAAGCTGTTGGGGTAGCCCGAAAATCACGCAACAGATCATCGACGCCTACAAAGAGGCTGGATTCAATACCGTGCGCATCCCTGTGGCATGGAACACCTATGCGGAGGCGAATGGCGGTGTTATACCGGATTGGTGGATGAGCCGCATACAGGAGGTGGTGGACTATTGCATAAAGGATGATTTGTACGTGTTGTTGAATATCCATTGGGATGGGGGATGGTTGGAGAGGCATGTGGAGGCGGCTTCACAATCCTCTGTGAACAAAACGCAGGAGAACCTATGGGGACAGATCGCCTCCCATTTCAAGAACTACGACGAGCATCTGGTCTTCTGCAGTGCCAACGAGCCAGACACGGAAAATGACGAGCAAGCCGCCATACTCAAGACGTATCACCAGACTTTCGTCAACACGGTCCGTGCCTCGGGAGGCTACAATGGAACACGTTGTCTAGTCATTCAGTGTGCGGGGACGGCGGCCGACAAAGCCGTGCAGTATGACTACATGCCGACCGATGTTGTTCCAGATCGCTTGCTGATGGAGTTCCATTACTACCCATACACCTATGCGTTGATGGAGGAAGATGCCGATTGGGGACCCGCCCATTGGTTCTGGGGAAAGGATTATCAGAACATAATCGTGGATGGAGTGAATCGTTCCTGCTCTTGGCATACGGAGGAGACCGTCATATCCGAGTTTTCCGCCATCAAAGCGAAATTTGTCGATAAGGGCATACCCGTCGTGATGGGTGAGTTCGCCATCATGAACCGTGAACTATCCGCAGAATGGCAGGAGAAGTTTGAGGAATGTCGCGCGGCCTACTATTATTTCCTGACCAAAACCGCAAAGAATTATGGCATTGTCCCCGTGTTATGGGACACACCGAACGGATCCAAAAGCGTGATCGACCGAGACAAGTGCACCGTCGGGAACCAAAAAGCCATGGAGGGCTTGCTGAAAGGCGCGAACGAGGGGGTGTATCCGTTCTAAATCATTGGTATGATAAGACCTTCATCATGGAGGGGGTTGTGCGGCGCAGGAGGCGCACCGCTCGATCCCCCATGAAAAATAATTTTCTATTGAGCGGAAAAATCCTTAACTTTGCAAAAAATAATCTCTCATGCATAAATCAGGTTTTGTAAATATTGTGGGCAACCCTAACGTCGGCAAATCGACGTTGATGAACGCTTTGGTGGGCGAGAGGATCTCCATCATCACTTCGAAGGCGCAGACCACACGACATAGAATTTTGGGCATCGTGAACGGGGAGGATTTCCAGATCGTCTATTCGGACACGCCCGGCGTCCTGAAGCCGAACTACAAACTTCAGGAGTCCATGCTGAACTTCTCCACCAGCGCACTCACCGATGCGGATGTGCTGCTCTACGTGACGGACGTAGTGGAAAGCGCGGAAAAAAACGCCGATTTCATCGAGAAAGTGAAGAAGCAGAAAGCTCCTGTTCTGCTCATCATCAATAAGATAGACCTGACCGACCAGCCTAAGTTGATCGAGTTGGTGGAGAAGTGGAAGGGTATCCTACCGGACGCCGAAATCATCCCTATCTCCGCGCAAAACAACTTCAACCTCGATTACGTGCTGAAAAGGATCAAGAGTTTATTGCCGGATTCACCGCCGTTCTTCGAAAAGGACGCATTGACCGACAAACCGGCTAGGTTCTTCGTCACGGAGATCATCCGCGAGAAGATCCTCACCAACTACGACAAGGAGGTGCCTTATGCCGTGGAGGTCGTGGTGGAGAGCTTCAAGGAGGATAATAAACTCATCCATATCAACGCCGTCATCTACGTCGAACGAGACTCCCAAAAGGGCATCATCATCGGTCAGGGCGGCAAGATGCTGAAAAAGGTCGGAACGGAGGCTAGGAAGGATATCGAAGCTTTCTTCGATAAAAAGGTCTTTCTTGAGCTCTTCGTCAAGGTGGAGAAGGATTGGAGAAACAAGGACAAAGACTTGAAGGATTTTGGCTATCAACCTGAATAACCATTGATAACCCTAACAGAATAACGAAAAGGAAATGAGTAATTTAGTAGCTATAGTAGGCCGTCCGAACGTCGGTAAGTCTACACTATTCAACAGACTGACCCAAACACACCGCGCCATTGTGAATGACGAGGCCGGCACCACGCGTGACCGCCAGTACGGAAAGGTGGAATGGAACGGTGTGGAGTTTTCCATCGTCGACACAGGCGGTTGGGTGGTCAACTCAGATGATATTTTCGAGGAGGAGATCCGTAAACAGGTGAAGATAGCCATCGAAGAGGCTGACGTCATCCTCTTCGTCGTGGACGTGAGCAGCGGTTTGACCGACCTCGACGAGCAGGTGGGACAAATCCTCAGGAAGAACAAAAAACCGGTTGTCTTGTTATGCAACAAGGTGGATAACAACGAGTTACGTTATGACTCGGCGGAGTTCTACAAGCTGGGATTGGGCGATCCGCAGTGCATATCCTCCATGTCGGGCTCTGGCACGGGTGACCTGTTGGATTTGATCCTTGAAAAACTCCCGAAGAAGAAGGAGGAGGAGATGGACGAAGACCTTCCGCGCATCGCCATCGTGGGTAGACCAAACGCGGGAAAATCATCCATAATCAACGCTTTCATCGGAGAAGACAGGTATATCGTGACGGACATCGCCGGGACGACCCGCGACAGTATACACACCCGTTACACGAAATTCGGATACGATTTCTACCTCGTCGACACGGCGGGTATCCGTAAAAAAGGCAAGGTGACGGAAGATCTCGAGTACTTCTCCGTCATCCGTTCCATCCGTTCCATCGAGGATTCTGATGTCTGCATCCTCATGATCGACGCGACAAGAGGCATCGAGGCGCAGGACATGAACATCGTCCAACTGATCCAAAAAAACAAGAAGGGCATCGTCGTGTGCGTCAACAAATGGGACCTTATCACGGAGAAAGATTCGAAGTCGACCCTCACGATGGAGAAGGCCATCAGGGAGCGTCTCGCACCGTTCGATGATTTCCCTATCGTATTCACCTCGGCACTGACCAAACAGCGCATTTTCAAGGTGATAGAGGCCGCCATGGAGGTCTATGGCAACAAGAAGCGGAAGATCGCGACCAGCAAGCTGAACGAGTTCTTCTTGCCGCTTATCGAGAACTATCCGCCACCTGCCACGAAGGGCAAGTACATCAAGATCAAATATGTGATGCAATTGCCAAATACGCAGATTCCATCGTTCGTTTTCTATGCGAACCTTCCTCAGTACGTGAAGGATCCGTACAAACGATTCCTCGAAAACAAGATGAGGGAGCAATGGGAGCTCTCCGGCACGCCAATCAACATCTTCATTAGGCAGAAATAACGCTAATGAGTTAAGAATTAAGAGTTAAGAGTTAAGAATTGGAAAATTAGAGATGGTTGCGGGGATGTTGTTGCGCGGGTGATGACGGGCAATCTGTTAAAACACCTAAAAAACGCCCTAAGGTTTTTCCTCTCTATGGTGTTTTTTGACTCTTTTTATTAACTTTGCGGTTATAGAAAACTGGATAGAATGGGCAAAAAAGAGCAAGATAAGAGAGCAGACGTGGAGAAAAACACAGAAGGAGAAGGGAAGGGTGGTTTGTATCCATTGCTCAAAAAAATGAAGGACGAACGTATACAGACGGCTATCGGGCTGGTGCTGCTGACGTTTGGACTCTACTTGGCGTTGGCTTTCGTCTCATTCTTCTTCACAGGCTGGCAAGACCAAAGCTTGGTGCAGAACACACAGGGATTCACCATCGATTACATCAACGAAAACGTAAGGAACTGGGCGGGCCTGAGAGGCGCGAAACTGGCTGATTTCTTCATCAACAGAACTTTTGGCATCTCTTGTCTCCTCTATCTGTTCTTCTACTTCCTTTGTGCGCTGTGGCTGATGCACATCCGCCCTTTCCGCATGTGCAGGACATTCCTGATCTGCTCCTTCTTCCTGATCTGGCTGTCGCTCTTCTTCGGCTTCTTCTTCGTGAAAAACTACGAATCCACCCATCTTTTCTGGGGTGGCGAGCATGGTTATTTCATGTCCATCTGGCTACGTTCCAACGTGGGTGTGGCGGGAACGGCGCTGTTGCTGATCTTGTCATTGATCCTTTTCGTCATCTGCGCCTATAAAACAGCGATTTCACGGGCGAAAATGATGGGTGAGACCTTCATTTCCAAAGTGAAGAATTTGAACGATGGAACGGATCCCGCCGTCGTAGGCGCGGAGGGTGAGCCTGAACCGGAAGGACCGAAGGGTGATGACGTGACCGGTGAGGGCGAGAATGGCGAATCCACCGTGAAAAACATGGATGGAAACGACGGTGAAACCGATGATCCGAGCAAGGAGGGGAATGACCCGACCGATGATAACACGATCATTTTCACTGACAAACAAGAGGGTGAGAAGGAGGGGGATAACAACGCTGTTTCCAGTACGAAAGGCGGAGAACCCGAATTCATTGTCAACCAGGGCAACACGGAGAATTACGAACCGCAAAACAATTCGTCTCAGGCGAATAACGAAGGAGATAACCTCACATCGTCCACCAATGAAGGAACCGACACACCGAAGGGTGGGCAAGAACCGGTTGCCGCTGATGCTCCCGAGGGGGCGGACAATGTAGATTTCCAGGTGGATAAAATCAAGGAGGATGACTTCGTGGATCAGGGTGATATGCAACTATATGATCCGACAAAAGAACTTAGCTTCTATAAGAAACCATCGACCGATTTGTTCGATGAATCCGTGGTAAGTGGTCCGACCATCAACATGGAGGAGCAGACGCAGAACAAGAACAAGATCGTCGAAGTATTGAAGAGCTTCGGCGTCGAGATATCTTCCATCAAAGCCACGGTGGGTCCTACGGTGACCCTTTACGAGGTGACACCAGCCGCTGGTGTGCGTATCAGCCGCATAAGAAGTTTGGGGGATGATATCGCCCTCTGTATCGCCGCAAAGGGAATCCGTATCATCGCACCAATCCCAGGCAAGGGAACCATCGGTATCGAGGTACCGAATAACAAGCCTCAGACGGTTCCGATGGCGGATATCATCAACAGTAAGAAATTCCAGGAGTCGAAATACGAACTGCCGATTGCGATCGGCAAGACCATCACGAACGAGGTCTACATGGTGGATCTCTGCAAGATGCCGCACGTGCTGGTGGCAGGTGCGACCGGACAAGGTAAGTCCGTGGGTCTGAACGCCATCATCACCTCCATCCTCTATAAGAAACATCCTGCCGAGGTGAAGTTCGTCATGGTGGACCCTAAGATGGTGGAATTCAGCATGTACGCACCTATTGAGAAGCATTTCTTGGCTAAGATACCAGATGCTGAGGATGCGATCATCACGGATGTGAACAAGGTGGTGGAGACGTTGAAATCATTGTGCGTCGAGATGGATGACCGTTATATGTTGCTGAAAGACGCTAACGTGCGTCAATTGAAGGAATACAACGAGAAGTTCATCAACCGTAGACTCAACCCGCTGAAAGGGCATCGTTTCATGCCTTATATCGTCGTAATCATCGATGAATTCGCCGATTTGATCATGCAGGTCGGCAAGGAGGTGGAGCAGCCGATCGCCCGTATCGCCCAAAAAGCGCGTGCCGTAGGTATCCACATGATCCTTGCCACACAAAGACCATCCGCCAATATCATCACGGGTGTCATACGCGCCAACTTCCCGGCACGATTCGCCTTTAAGGTGTCGACCGGATTGGAGTCTCGCGTTATCTTGGACCAAAATGGTGCCGAACAATTGATCGGACGAGGTGATATGCTCATCAGCCAAGGCAATGACTTCGAGCGCGTGCAGTGCGCCTTTGTCGACACGCCGGAGGTGGAGCGCATCACGCAGTTCATCTCCGAGCAGCAAGGCTATCAGGAGGCTTACGCATTGCCGGATCCTCCGTCGGAGGGTGAGAGCGATGGACCGAAGGATGTGGACTTGACCAAGCTCGACCCACGGTTCGAGGAGGCGGCGGCGCTGATCGTCTCCACGCAACAAGGCTCCACTTCCATGATACAGAGGAAGCTCTCCTTGGGCTACAACCGCGCGGGACGCTTGATGGATCAGTTGGAGGTGGCTGGCATCGTCGGTCCGCAGGAGGGTAGCAAGCCTCGTGAGGTCAAGATTACCGACTTGGATCAATTGGATATGATAATCAGCAAAATAAAGAACCAATAAACAACACGGGAACATGAAAAAGATATTATTACTCATATGGGTATGTTTGACAGCCCACATCGCCTTCCCGCAAAACGCGGCGAAGGAGGAGAGCGTCGACCCAAAGGCTAAATCACTGCTGGACAAGGCCGTGGCTGTGATGGAGAACAAGAAGGGTATGGAGATTCAGTTCACCATCAAGGTGGATAACGTACGTGACTCGAAGTCGGACACATACAATGGTAGTGCCATGCTGAAGGGCGAGAAGTTCAAATTGTCCCTCAAGGATGTGGATACCTATTTCGACGGAAAAGTAGAAGCGGTACACATGGTGAAGGAAAAGGAGGTCACCCTCAGCAGACCGGACAAGGACGATCTGAAGGAAGTGAACCCGATTTTACTGATGAAATCGTACAAAACAGGCTACAAGATGCGTTATATGGGCGTCTCTACGGTCAATGGAAAGCCTTGCGAGGAGGTGGAGCTATATCCGGACGACCTGAACAGTCCGTACTCGATCATCCATCTTATTTTCGAAAAGAAATCATTATTACTGGAAAGCATATCGCTTCGCGGCAAGGGTGGAATCCACACCTACTTCACTGTCACGAAGATATCCCCTAAGGAGTTCAAGGACACGGATTTCGTGTTCGATGTGAAGCAACACCCAGGGGTTGAAGTGGTCGATTTACAATAAAAAAACACACACAAATGGATAAAGTACGTTGCTTAATCATTGGATCAGGTCCTGCTGGATACACGGCCGCCATCTACGCCGCCCGCGCGAACCTGTCCCCCGTATTGTACGAAGGGTCGATGCCCGGAGGTCAGTTGACAACCACGACGGAGATAGAGAATTTCCCAGGCTATCCGGATGGTATCTCAGGCGCACAAATGATGGAAGATCTTCGCAAACAGGCGATCCGTTTCGGGGCGGACATCCGTGTGGGTATCGCCACCAAGGCGGTCCTCCAGCCTAACGAGAACATCATCACCATCGATGGCGAGAAGGAGATCCAAGCAAGCACCGTGATTATCTCAACGGGTGCTTCCGCCAAGTATCTGGGATTGCCGGACGAGAAGAAATATGCGGGCATGGGTGTTTCCGCCTGTGCGACCTGCGACGGATTCTTTTACCGCAACAGGACAGTGATCGTGGTAGGCGGAGGAGACACAGCCTGCGAGGACGCCATGTACCTCTCAGGACTTTGCAAGAAAGTATATCTGGCCGTAAGAAAGAATTCCCTGCGCGCCTCCAAGGTGATGCAGGAACGCGTATTGCGCAACGAGAAGATCGAAATCCTCTTCAAGCACGAAGTGATCGGTCTCTTCGGCGAGGACGGTGTCGAGGGCGCTATTCTGATGAAAAACAGGGGAGAGAAGGAACAAGAGGAATACAGCATCGCTGTCGACGGTCTGTTCATCGCGATAGGCCATCATCCGAACTCCACGTTGTTCGAGCAATACCTTGAACTGGATAAGCTTGGATACATCAAGACCTTCCATGGCACGCAAGAGACAAATGTGCCGGGAGTCTTCGCCGCGGGAGATGTGGCGGATCCTCGCTACAGACAAGCAATCACCGCAGCGGCGAGCGGATGCAAGGCCGCCATCGATTGCGAACGTTATTTAGTCGAAAACGGATTGTAAGCCATGGCTGACAACTATTTGGAAAAGAAATACGAGGAGTATGAGCAGAAGAAAGCCCAATTCCTCAAGAAGAAGAAATTGGGGCTTATCAAAAAGACAACCCAGTCTTCTTCTTCCTCTCAAAAATGAATAGACACTGCTGAATAAATATAGATGATCGTATGTCCGACATTGGTGAAATCAGCGTAAAAAACGCCCATATCCACAATTTGAAGGGGATTGACATCACGATCCCCAGAAACAAGTTCGTGGTCGTGACGGGACTATCCGGTTCTGGCAAATCATCCTTGGCCTTCGACACTTTGTATGCGGAGGGTCAACGGCGGTATGTGGAGAGCCTCTCCGCCTATGCCAGACAATTCCTCGGCAGAATGTCGAAACCGGAGGTGGACTATATCAAGGGACTGCCTCCCGCCATAGCGATCGAGCAGAAGGTGAACACACGTAACCCGCGCTCCACCGTCGGCACCTCCACTGAAATATACGAATACCTGAAACTCCTGTTCGCTAGGATAGGAAAGACCTATTCCCCCGTCTCGGGCCGTGAGGTGAAGAAACACACGGTGAGCGATGTGGTGGATTATATCTACACGAAACAAGAGGGTACCAGAGGCGTCATATTCGCCCCGATCATGCTGCAGAAGGAACGTACCTTGTCCCAGCAGATTGAGGTCTTCCGCATGCAGGGCTATAGCCGTGTGGAGGTGGACGGAGAGATGATCAAGATGGACGAGGCGGTCCAGCGCATCAATGAGCTGAGCGAAAAAGCCGACCGTGTGAACTTGGTGGTGGACCGTTTCTCCGTGCGTGATGACGCGGATACCCGCACCCGACTGGCGGACTCGATCCAGACCGCTTTCCTAGAGGGCGGAGACATCTGTTTCGTCCGATTCTACGAGAACGGGGAGGAGAGTGTGGAACGCTTCTCGAAACAGTTCGAGGAGGATGGTATCCAATTCGAGGAACCGTCCGACCTGATGTTCAGCTTCAATAGTCCTTATGGCGCTTGTCCTACCTGCGAAGGCTTCGGTAAGGTGATGGGTATCGATGAGGACTTGGTGATTCCTGACCAATCACGCTCCGTCTACGATGGCGCCGTCATTTGCTGGCGGGGTGATAAGATGTCGGAGTGGTTGAACGAACTGGTCTACAACGCATCGAAGGTCAATTTCCCGATCCATACCGCCTATGCGGACCTCACACCGGAGGAGAAAAGGATGCTATGGAAGGGAACGCCTTATTTCCATGGCATAGATGATTTCTTCGAATTCGTAAAGGAGAATCAATATAAGATACAATATAGGGTCATGCTGGCCCGATTCAGGGGAAAAACCACCTGCCCGACCTGCAACGGTAGCCGATTGAAGGAGTCCGCCAATTACGTGAAGGTGGGTGGGAAGAATATCACTGAGCTGGTCTCCATGTCCGTCATCGAACTGAAGAAATTCTTTGACGAACTGACCCTGACCGACGACGAGATGAAGATCGCCAAACGGTTGCTGACGGAGATAAATTTGAGGCTGCAATGCCTGATGGATGTGGGGCTGGGCTATTTGACGATGGACCGTCTCTCCAATTCCTTGTCGGGTGGAGAGAGCCAGCGCATCAACCTGGTCACCTCACTGAGCAGTAGTTTGGTAGGTTCCCTTTACATCTTGGATGAGCCTAGCATCGGTCTCCACCCAAGGGATACCCACAAACTGATCTTCGTACTACGGAAGCTACAGCAGCTAGGCAATACGGTTGTCGTCGTGGAGCATGACGAAGAGTTCATGCGGGCTGCGGATTACCTCATCGACATTGGCCCTAATGCGGGACGATTGGGCGGTAATGTGGTGTTCCAAGGCCAATTGACCGATGACCTATTGAACGATAAGAAACTACAGGAGGAGAGTTATACCATCAAATACTTGCTGGGTGCGGACAAGATCGAAGTGCCGAGCCTGCGCAGGAAATGGAGCAACTACATCGAGGTGGTCGGTGCCCGCCAAAACAACCTGAAGGGCATAGACGTCAAGTTCCCGCTGAATGTGATCACCGTGGTGACGGGCGTCAGCGGTTCGGGCAAATCATCCCTCGTGCAGGACGTCTTCTACAATGCGCTGAAACGTGCGCTGGACGGTGTGGCGGACAAACCGGGACTGCACTCCTCGCTGAGAGGAAGCCTGAATCTGGTACACGACGTCGAATTCGTCGACCAAAACCCGATAGGCAAATCGTCCCGTTCTAACCCAGTCACCTACATCAAGGCATACGACGAGATCCGCAAGCTCTTCGCCGACCAACCTTTGGCGAAACAGATGGGTTACACGGCAGCCACTTTCTCCTTCAACGTGGAGGGAGGACGTTGCGACGAATGTCAGGGCGAAGGAACCGTCACGGTGGAGATGCAGTTCATGGCGGACCTGATCCTAGAGTGTGAATCCTGCCACGGCAAACGGTTCAAGCCAGATGTGCTGGAGGTGCTCTACCGAGGCAAGAATATCTTCGATGTATTGAATATGACAGTCAATCAGGCGGTTGAATTTTTCTCGGAGCAGCCTGGAAACATCGAGAAGAAGATTATCCGTAAGCTGAAGACATTGCAGGACGTCGGCTTGGGCTACGTGAAGCTAGGACAATCCTCCAACACGCTCTCCGGCGGTGAGAGCCAGCGCGTGAAATTGGCGGAGATATTAGGCATGGAAAAGCCTGAGCCGATGATATTCATCTTCGACGAGCCTACGACAGGACTACATTTCCACGATATAAAGACGCTGATGAAAGCCTTCAACGCATTGGTGGCGAACGGTCACACCGTCATCATCATCGAGCATGATCTGGACGTGATCAAATGTGCGGACCATATCATCGACATCGGTCCGGAGGGCGGAGATGCGGGCGGAAAGCTCGTCTTCGAGGGAACTCCGGAGGAACTCGTGAAATGCAAGAATTCATATACGGCGGAATTTTTGAAGAATAAATTGAATTGACATGGAAGATTTCAAGGAAGACATAAAAAACGCCCTCAAGACGTTGAAAGCCGGTGGCATCATATTGTACCCGACCGACACGATCTGGGGATTAGGTTGCGACGCCACGAATGAGGCTGCCGTGAAGCGCATATTCGAACTGAAGCACCGTTCGGACGCCAAGTCCATGTTGGTGCTCACCGATAGCATATTCAGAGTGGAGCGGGTGGTGGACGAGGTGCCGGAAGTGGCCTATAGCCTGGTGGAGTGCGCCGACAAGCCGCTGACCATCATCTACGACGGCGCCAAGAACCTAGCGCCCAACCTGATCGCGGAGGACGGAAGCGTGGGTATCCGCATCACGAACGAGGCCTTCTCCAAGAAACTGTGCGAGGAGTTCCGCATTCCGATTGTCTCCACGTCCGCTAACATAAGCGGGGAGCCGTCGCCACACAACTTCTCGGAGGTCAGCGAAGTCATCAAGGCGGGTGTCGACTACGTCGTCTCGTATAGGCAGGATGAGAAGACATCGTCCACGCCTTCCTCCATCATCAAGCTGGGCAAGGGTGGAGTAGTCACCATCATCAGAGAGTAAGAATGGAACAGAACAAGAGGAACCACGGTAGCAAGAAAACGCAACGCATCAAGTACATCCTATTTGATGTGGTGGCGGTCTTATTGGCCTGGGCACTCTTCTTCCTTTTCCGAAGAGTAGAGATCGAATCGAATGTGGTGCGGGAGATCCAACTGTTTTCGCCTATCTACAACTTCGAGAAACTGATCATCGGAATACCTTTCTTCTGGCTTTTCATTTTCTGGGTTTCGGGATACTACAACAAACCCTTCCTGAAATCACGCCTCCATGAGTTCGCCCAGACGTTTCTCAGCACGCTGATTGGCTGTACGATACTCTTCTTCCTCTTGTTGCTGAACGACCCTGTCATCAGCTATAAGGATTATTATCTGTCGTTTATCGTCCTGTTCTTCATTTATTTCTCTGTGGTATATCTCTTCCGGTATATGATCACGAGGAAGACGACCGAAAGGATCCACAACCGGACCATCGGTTTCAACACCATCATCATCGGCACGGGGGAAAAGGCGAAGCAAATCTACGGGCAATTACAATCCATGAAGCTCTCTTCGGGTAATTTCATCAATGGATTCGTGTCCTGTGAAGAGAATACTGTGGTCGACGGTTCTCTCATATTGGGAGATATGTCCCAATTAAACAATATCATAGAAGAAAACCAGATAGAAGAGGTGATAATTGCGTTGGACAACAATGATAGAAATGCCTTACTGCCCATCTTCAATATACTGTACCACCACGATGTGACCGTGAAGGTGACTCCACAACTATATGATTATCTGATAGGTGGTGTGCGTATGACCTCTATCTTCGGCGCACCGCTCGTCAGTGCGATGGATGTTCGGATGAACGAGTTCGAGAAGAACCTCAAGCGGCTCTTCGACATCATTTTCTCATGCGTTGTTATTGTGCTGGTTTCACCTTTCTGCCTGATATTGTCGCTCCTTATCAAACTCACGTCCGACGGACCAGTGTTCTACAAGCAGGAGCGGGTGGGGGTGCACGGTAAGTTGTTCCATATCCTGAAGTTCAGGACCATGGTTTGCAATGCGGAGGAGGCTGGTCCGCAGTTGGCTTCAAGCGATGACCAGCGAATCACGAAGATCGGCCGTGTCCTCAGACGGTTCCGTATTGACGAACTTCCCCAGTTCATCAATGTGCTGAAGGGAGATATGTCTATTGTGGGACCAAGGCCGGAACGCCCGTATTACGAGGCGCAGATAGCGCAAAAGGTGCCTTATTACGGCATCGTGCACAAGGTGAAGCCTGGCATCACCTCTTGGGGAATGGTGAAATACGGATATGCGACGGATGTGGACAAGATGGTCGAACGGCTAAAATACGACATCATCTATCTGGAGAACATCTCCCTTCTGGTCGATTTGAAGATATTGATTTACACTGTTAAGACCGTCGTTTCCGGAAGGGGAATGTAGGGAATTAAGAATTAAGAATTAAGAATTAGGGGCCGAATCTAAGACCTAAATGTTTAAAAACTAACGTCTAAAGTCTAAAATTTAAAGCCTAAAGTCTAACGTCTAGCGTCTAGCGTCTAAAACCTATTCCTTTGTCCTAATCAAGCTAATAGTACCCTTTTTCAAGTATTCCTCACCATCTGTTCCTTTCGCCTTGATGACATAGTAGTAGGCGCCGATGGAGGCCCTGTCGCCTCGGAATGTGCCATCCCAGCCCTTCGTGATGTCGTCGGATTTGTAGACCCGTCTTCCCCATTGGTCGTAGATGGATATCTCGAACGATTCGATGGAGCGGTAGCCGACTCTGAATTCGTCATTTATGTCGTCGCCGTTAGGGGTGAAGGCGTTCGGCACGTAGAGTTGGGACTTGGCGATTTGCAGGCAAGCGTAGGACTTATGGTCGCAGACGCTGTCGTTACGGATGTTGCTCACCGTTAGCTCGATGCAGTGGAGGTTCGGCTCGCTTATCTCAAAGGCGTTGATATCCTTGCCGAAGTAGGTGTATGCACCTTGGAAATCCCCGTTTTTGGCCTGTTCTCCCTCTGCGAAAGCCCATTCATAGTGGTTGACCATGTCGCTCGGATAACTATAGAGGTTTAGAACCAATGTCGCCGATTGGCGGAACTTGACCGCATTATCCTTGGCCTCTTCTAAGGTGGCAAAAAAATGTAGCGTGCTATCTATCCCTTCGTCCCCTTCATGTTCGTATTTGGAGCTGGTTTCCATATAAGGATAGGCCACCACCGCCTGCGTATAGAATGTGTCCGTCACAATAGGTTGGTTGTCCAACTTCAGATCGTTCTTCGCCATGAGGTCGGTCACTTCGAATGGTGTGTTCACATAAGGCATCGCGTCCAATAGGATGGAACTCGTGCCATCCTTTTCCTCGGTCACCTCCTCCACGGAAGGTGTTTCTCCATTTTTGAGGAAACTTTTATATTTCACGGAGAGTGTTCTGCTGATCTTTTTCACGTTTCCATACTCGTTGAAGTACTCCATGACAGGTGAGATGGCGAGCTCCAAATCGCTGCAGATGACCGTATCCTTAGGGAAGGAAACGCTCTTCAACGGTTTGAACTCCACCACGCATGTATAGGCGTAAGAATCGAGCTCTTCTCCGTACGAATAATCTTTGTATTGAATCAGATATCCTGTGTTCGTAGAGAGTTTTTCGAATGTTACCGTCTGTGAATCAGTAGATAACGTGTATTCGCTTGATTTAAGGAGTACAGAGTCGATTTTTTCCTCTCCCAAGGTGATTTTATAGCATTTCAACCCTTTGAGGGCGATGCTGTCCGTCGAAAAAGAGAATGAACCCTTGCTGGCTTTCTCGAAAATCATGTAATCCGCTTTCTTCCCACTGACCATACCTTTCCCTCCTGTAATGGAGAAAGTGCCGGAAAAACTGTTCGCTGCAGCGAAAAAAGAAATCAACAAAAATAGAATCCTACGTTTCATCATTTATCATTTACAAATTGAGTGCAATATTACAAATATTCAAGGGAATTTTGAAATATTTATGTAAATTTGCAACTCAAGTTTTTAGATATTATGAGGAAATTTTTATGTAGTGTGATCGCTTGCTCATCCATGGTCATTTCAGCATGGTCTGTTGACTTGAATTATCCTAAGAAGGAGATTAACGGCAAGCAGTATTACGAGTATGTGGTACAGAAAAGCGAAGGTTTCTATTCCATATCCAAAAAATTCGGTGTGACGGAGGAGGAAATCAAGTCCGTGAATCCGGGCACGGAGAATGGTCTTACGTTGAATGCAACCATCTTAATTCCTGTGAAGGCGGATTCTTATATCACTCATGTGGTGGACAAAAAGGAGACGCTTTACTCGTTGTCTAAGAAATATGACGTCACTTATGACGATCTATATGCCCTCAACCCTTCGTTGAAGACAGATGGGCTGAAATATGGTACGGAGATTAAGATTCCTACTAAAAAGACTATCACGGGCCAGAACATGACGGTGAGCGACACGCTGCCGAAGGTGAAGAAGGAGACGAAGCCTTCATTTGTGATCCGTGAGGTGAAGAAGGGGGAAACGCTCTATGGCATCTGCCGTGAATATGGTATCACCTCCGAGGAAATCATCCGTTTGAATCCGGATGTGAAGGATGGCGTGAAGGTGGGCCAGAAACTAATCATTCCTCCCGTGCACGCCAACACGGCGCTTACGGAGAATTCCATCGAGAACAAAGTGCCTAAAACGTTCAAATACCATAACGTGAAGAAGGGCGAGACGCTCTTTAGTATCTGCCATGAGTATGGTATCAGCCAGGAAGAGCTGCTTCGCCTGAATCCTAAGGCGGCGGACGGACTGAAGACGAACATGGTGCTGATTATCCCGCCGTCTGTCGGTGGCCAACAGAATAAAGACGCTTCAGGCCAGTTGGCGGAGGGAGCGCAGGTTGATACCGTAGCGGTCGATTCGGCTCCTGCAGTCGTGTTTGTGCCTCAAACAACGCCTAAAAAGGAGATCAACATGGCTCTTGTCCTTCCGTTCCAGTTTAGCAAATACTCCGAGACAAGCCAAATAGATGGCAACATGGATAAATTCCTTGAGTTCTACCAAGGTGCCTTGTTGGCGATGGATAGTCTACGTAAGACGGGCATTTCCTTTAATATGAACATTTTCGACTCTGGCGAGACTGAGGCCGATATGAACAAATTATTGGAGAACCGTGACATCGAAAAACTGGATTTCATGATGGGCCCAGCCTATACGGGTCAAATCAAGGCGATGTCCGAATATACAAAGTTGCACGATGTGAAGATGGTGATTCCTTTCTCTTCCAAATCAGAGGAGACTGTCTCTAATCCGAATATCTTCCAGGTCAACACGCCGCTTAATCAATTGAATTATTTGATGGCGGATCTCTTCATCAAGAATTTCTCCGAAAAGAATATTGTATTGGTGCGCTTTAACAACTCCAAAAACGATAAGAATGAGTTCGGAGATACGCTTGCCGCTATGTTGAAGGCTCGTAATATCAACTTCAATATGGTGAATTTCAGTACGTTGTCTGCGATACGGACACAGTTGGTTGCCCACAAAGAGAATATCGTGGTGCCATTGACCTCCAATCAGGTTTCCTTGAGTCAGGTGCTTCCTATGGTCAATATGATGAATACTGACAAGAAGGAGGTATCCGTCTTCGGCTTCTCGGAGTGGCAGAGCTATCCAAGCATCGCAAAGGATCTGTTCCTCTTGAATACGTACATCGTCACTCCGTTCTACACGGACTTTGAAGACCCTCAAGTCTTGAATTATCTGAGACAGTTCAGGAAGTATTATAATGCGGAGCCGGTGAACAGCCAGCCTCAATATGGCATGTTGGGCTATGACGTAGTGATGTACCTCACTGAGGCGATCTCCAAGTACGGTCATGACTTCGAGCATGGAATGAACAAAATCCGTCTCAATGGACTACAGTCCCATTTCTTCTTCAATAAGTTTGAGAATGGTGGATACTACAATGGCAGCTTCATGTTGGTGAGACATAACCGCAAGGACGGTGTGGTATTGGTGGGCGGCACAGTTCCTCAGGAAATCAAGCCTCTCATGGAAAAACAGAAGGAGAAGGAAAAGGAGAGGGAGAAAGAAAAGAAAAACAAGTAATCTGATGTTGCGGACAAGTTTTATGCGCAGTTTTTTTTTAGCGGCCGTTTTATCCGTTGCTTCCCTATCATGTTCTTATGGACAACAGTTGAGAAGGGATTTCCTTCAGGAGTTGTCTTTGGGTGTTAATGCGGGTGCGAACTTAACTAAGGTCAGTTTCCTCCATAACATGAATGATAGGTTGTACGAGCTAGGTAACCAATCGTTATGGCAGGGTGTGCGCTTTGGTTTTGTTGCCAGGTATATTCATCAAAATCATTTCGGTCTGCAATTGGAGCTGAATTATGTTCAGGCGGGATGGTCGGAGAAATTCCACGAGAATTCTGGTGTTGCCATGGTGAACGACATCAATATGCAGGATGTGAAACTCGGCAGAAGGTTGGAATACATGGACATCCCGGTTTTGGCGCATATCTACTTCGGCAAGAGAAGGTTGCGTTTCATTGTGAATATGGGCCCAGAGATCCGTTTCATGACCAAATACGGAGAGATGAAGTGGAACATCCCGGAGAATGATGTACGTCGTACCGCTTTCCAAGAGGGGGATGACCGTTTCGGGGATAAGTACCATAACGTCGACTATGGATTGACGGGTGGTGGCGGTTTCGACGTGAGGATTGGCAAACTGGTCCATGTGTTGGTGGAGTGCCGCTATTCCTATGGATTCAACGATTTGTACGATAATAACAAGGCGAACTTGTTCCAACGCTCTAACAACCAAATGTTGGGACTGATGGGTTCCGTGATGGTGCCTGTATTAAGGTTTACGGAGAAGAAGGGAAGCGTATCCTTGAAAGAATAAGGTCTCTTCCGGACTGGACGCCCAAACTTATATAAACGAAAAGGCAACCGATTAGGCTGCCTTTCTTTTTCCCGAGGGGATGTTTCTGCTTATATCTTTTGCAAGGCTTCATCCAACGTGAGTCCCGCATAGTCTTGCGCCGCAAAGAGTCTTCCGCTCTTCTTGTCATTGACGAATGCGCCAAGCACCATGCCTGGAATGGTGGAGTCCGGGTCGTTCGGTGCCTTAGGTCCTCCGAGGTCGGTCCTGCACCATCCTGGATCCGCCAAACTGATGATCACGTCCGTTCCGTCTACTGTCCCTGCCAAATCGGTGGTCACCTTGTCCAACGCGGCCTTGCTTGCGGAATAACCTGCCTGTTCCGGCTCGTTCTTGATGCCGCTGGTCGTGTTGATCACACGTCCGAATCCTCGCTTGATCATGTCCGGCACGAACGCGTAGCAGAGCATCATAGGAGCGATTGTGTTGATGTAGAAACTGGTGGAATAGTCTTCCACTGGCGTCTCGAAATATTGCGTCCTGTAGGCGATCTGAACCGCCGCGTTGTTGAACAGCAAATCCACCTGCGTGCCTTTCCCCTTGATCTCCTGGATCATTTTCTCCACCTCCTTCGGGTTCGATAATTCGGCGGCGACGCAATAGGCCTCGACACCCATCGCCTTCACTTCCTCCAATACGTCCCTTGTGTGGTCTAGGCTACGGCTATGCAGGATTAGGTTGCAGCCCTGCGATGCCATGAATTTCGTCACTCTGTAGCCAATACCCCTGTTGGCGCCTGTGATAAGTGCCCATCTTCCTCTCACATCTGTTTTCATAATCTTTTAGTGTTATTTGAAACATTATACTTCATATCAATGCAAAGATAAATATTTTACATCAGTAATTTGTTCTGTGCCATAAAAATTGTAACTTTACGTTGTTATGGCTTTGAAATGAATGTGTGGCTATTGTCCTGAGAGGGACCATTTGACAACGAGAAATTATCAGAATCATATATTAAATACTTTTAAAACAATATTTTATGGCTAAGTTTATTTGTACAGTGTGTGGCTATGTCCACGAAGGTGATTCAGCTCCTGAGAAGTGTCCTCAATGTAAGGTGCCAGCCTCTAAGTTCAAGAAGTTGGAGGAGTCTGACGAGGCCCTTTCGTTCGTTACTGAGCACGTGATTGGCGTGGCTAAGGGTTGCGACGACGAGATGATCAAGGATTTGAACGCTCACTTCAACGGAGAGTGCTCGGAGGTGGGTATGTACCTCGCGATGAGTCGCCAAGCGGACAGGGAAGGCTATCCTGAAATTGCGGAGGCTTTCAAACGTTACGCATGGGAGGAGGCAGAACATGCCGCTAAATTCGCTGAGTTGCTGGGCGATGTGGTATGGGATACTAAAACGAACCTCGAGAAGCGTAAGAACGCAGAGGCGGGCGCTTGTGAGGATAAGATGAGAATCGCTAAACGCGCGAAGGAACTGAATCTGGACGCTATCCACGATACCGTGCATGAGATGGCCAAGGACGAAGCCCGCCACGGAAAGGGATTCGAGGGATTGTATAACCGTTATTTCAAAAAATAAAAGACTATGGTGGTAGACTCTTTGGACAATCTTTTGTCGTACGTCTCCCTTCATCCTCGCTTCGAGTTGGCGTTCGATTTTATCCGCCAGCTGGATTTCTCGAAGCTGAAGCCGGGACGGATTGTGGTCGACGATAATATCTACATCAACGTGGACGAAGTGCCTTTGCGTCCCCTGGAAGGGGCTCGCTATGAGACGCACGACGATTACATCGACATACAGATCCCTATCACGGCTGGCGAGACGGTTGTCTATGCGAAACGAATCGCCTTAGGCGCACCGGTGGAGGTCCACAAGGATAAGGACATCGCCTTTTATGACGCTCCAGTGTCTACCCGCATCGATTTGGGGGTGGGGGACTTCGCCATTTTCTTCCCGCAGGATGGTCACATGCCGATCATCGGTGAGGGAATCACGAAAAAGATTGTGGTCAAAGTGAGAGTCTAAACCATCGTTTTTTACGATAACAGAGAATAAAAAAAGGCGTAGCTCAATGAGTTACGCCTTTGCTTTTCTGTCGATTTATGGATTATCCCTGCTCCTTCAAAATAACATCGTGAGCACCGCCCTCGATGATGGAAGTGGAGGATACCATGGTGATCTTCGCTTTCTCCTGCAATTCCGGGATCGTGATGGATCCGCAGCTGCACATCGTGGAGATGATCTTGCCCAATGTTTGGTTCAGGTTGTCCTTCATCTTACCTGCGTAAGGAACGTAGCTGTCGACGCCCTCCTCGAACTTCAAGGCTGCGCTTCCGCCCATGTCATAGCGTTGCCAGTTCTTCGCGCGGTTGGAACCCTCGCCCCAATATTCCTTCACGATTCTGTTTCCGATGGTCAACTTCTTAGTAGGAGACTCGTCGAAGCGTGCGAAGTAACGTCCCATCATGAGGAAGTCCGCACCCATGGCCAAAGCCAACACCATGTGGTAATCGTGCACAAGACCGCCGTCGCTGCAGATTGGCACGTAGATACCCGTTTTCTCGAAGTATTCGGCCCTCGCCTTAGCTACGTCCATCAAGGCTGTCGCTTGACCTCTACCGATACCTTTCTGCTCACGGGTGATACAGATGGAACCGCCACCGATACCTACTTTGATGAAGTCCGCACCAGCCTCTACGAGGTAGTTGAAGCCTTCTGCGTCCACCACGTTGCCGGCACCCACCTTCACTTTGTCGCCGTATTTAGACTTGATCCAGCCTAATGTCTCTTTTTGCCACTCGGAGAAACCATCCGAAGAGTCGATGCAGAGAACGTCCACACCAGCCTCCACTAACGCAGGGACACGCTTCTCATAGTCGCGTGAGTTGATGCCTGCGCCGACGAGCAACTTCTTGTCGCTGTCAGACAACTCGTTAGGGTTCTCGTGATGGCTGTTGTAGTCTTTCCTGAATACGAAATATTGCAGATTGCCCTTGTCGTCAACGATAGGCAATGTGTTCAGTTTGTGCTCCCAGATGATTTGGTTCGCCTCTGAGAGGGTGATGCCCAATTTTCCGACCGTCAGTTTCTCGAATGGAGTCATGAAATTCTTCACTGGAGCGGTAAGGTCCTCTTTGTCCGCGCGGTAGTCACGGCTGGTCAAAAGACCCTCCAACTTTCCGTTCGGTGTTCCGTCGGAAGTGACGCCGATAGTGGAGTGGCCTGTAAGCCCGATCAGGCTGATCGCATCCGCCAACGAAGTGTCTGGCTTGACGTTCGTATCACTGATCACGAAACCAGCCTTAAAGTTCTTCACTCTCCTGACCATTTCAGCCTGAGATTCAATTGGTTGGGAACCGAAGATGAAGGAGAGACCACCATTCCTCGCCAATTCGATGGCAAGACCCGAATCGGAGACTGCCTGCATGATGGCTGATACGAACGGAATGTTCAGGTTAATCGCAGATTTTTCGCCCTTCTTGAACTTCACAAGCGGCGTTTTGAGCGACACGTTGCTCGGAATACACTCTTTTGTCGTTAATCCGGGAATGAGAAGAAACTCGCCGAATGTTCTTGATACGTCATTTAGAATCTTGGCCATACTATGATATCTATTTTGTTACTTTTCTTCCTATGAAAAATTTTGCAAATTTACATATTTTCCCGTTAAATCTATGCGCTACGGGCGAAAAAGTCGGTTGGCCTCTGTGGTTTTTTCTTGGCATGGGGCGCTTCGAGACTTGATATCCTTGCAATCTGAAATTTCCAGGCGGTGCTTCGGTGGGTGGACGTTAAAGGGACGATGTGCCGAAACAGCGTCCCTGAAAGGTGTCCCTTTCCGCCAGCCGCTTCTCCAGTTTGGCGGTGAACTCGTAGTTTTTCAATCCCCAATCGGGGGCGATCAGCAGATCTTTGGGGGATTGGGAGACGAATCGTTCGACCACTATGGTGCGTGGCAGTAATTCAAGGAAATCGATGGCGAGGTCGATATACTCGTCCGCTGTGAAAAGGTGGAACCATTCGGGGTGTTCCTCATGCTGCCTAGCCATCACTGTCCCTTTGATCAGCTGCAATTGGTGCAATTTAATCGTGTCGAGGGGTAGCTCCGCTATTCTACGGGCGTGTTCCAGCATGGTCTCCCTGCTTTCTTTTGGCAATCCGAGGATTAGATGCGCACAAGTATGCACACCTGCGGAGGCGGTCTTCCTGATTGCCGCCTGTGCGTCCGAGAAGGTGTGCCCTCTGTTGATTAGTCGTAGAGAATCGTCATCCGTGGATTCCACACCATATTCGACCATTACATACTTCCGTCTGGAGAGTTCTGACAAATAGGCTAGCAGATCGTCAGCCATGCAATCGGGTCTTGTGCCGAGGATGAGCCCGTCCACAAGCGGGTGGGAGAGTGCCTCCTCGTATTTCTCGATGAGGCGTTGCGTCTCGCCGTATGTGTTGGTGTATGATTGGAAGTATGCCAAATAACGCATGGATTTGTATTTCCTGGAGAAAAAAGCGATGCCTTCCTCTATCTGTTCGGTAATGCTTTTGGTGGATTGGCAATAGTCGGGATGAAAAGTCCGGTTGTTGCAGTAGGTGCATCCTCCTTTGGAAATCCGGCCGTCGCGGTTGGGGCATGAAAAGCCTCCATTGACGGAAATTTTTTGCATCTTGTGGGGGAAAATATCCGCTAAATGGGATGAATAATCCAAGTATCTTTTACAATCCTGTGGCATACTTTACGAATTCCTTGCAAGTTTTTACAAAAATAACCATTTTGCTATTGATTCTTACACATTTTTTTGCTACATTAGCAGAAAATTAAATGAGCATGATGTTGACGGATGTGGATATAACTTATTTGGATGAGAAGGGTATTTCCAAGGAGGTGTTTGAGGAACAGTTATCTCGATTCAGAAACGGTTTTCCGTATATAAGAGTCGAGCGGCCTGCTATTGTGTCCGACGGAATCTCTGTTTTGGAGGAATCTGACCGAAATGATTGTATTGATGTGTGGCGTAATTATCTGACGCAGAATAAGATGATTGTCAAGTTCGTTCCCTCTTCGGGGGCGGCAAGCCGTATGTTCAAAAGCCTCTATGGGTTCCTGTCCAAGGGGAAGAATGAACTGAACGACAAAGACGTGGCGTGTTTCTTCGATAATCTGGAGAACTTTGCCTTTCTCTCTTCCTTGAATTCGAAATGCAAACGCAATGAGGGTATTGACGCTTTGATGCTCAGGGAAAGGGGCAGGTATTTGGATGTGGTTAACAACCTGTTGGGCAAGAAAGGCCTGAATTACGGGTTCCTTCCGAAGGGGTTGTTGCTTTTCCATGACTATGCGGATGGCGCGCGCACTCCTTTCGAGGAACATTTGGTGGAGAGCACGATGTACGCTAAAAACAGTAGGGGTGAAGTGAACCTTCATTTCACGGTCTCAGAGGAACATGTCCCTTACTTCAAGCTGCTTTGGGAAAGCAGGAAAGAGCATGTCTCTTACCGCTATGGCGCTGATTTCAACGTGTCATTCTCTGTCCAGAACCATGCGACGGACACCGTGGCGGTTGACATGGACAATAATCCGTTGCGGGGCGAGGATGGCAACTTGGTTTTCCGCCCGGGCGGTCACGGCGCTCTGCTGAAGAACCTGAACGACATCAATGCGGATATCATTTTCATTAAGAATATAGATAACGTCTCTCCTGACATATATAAACAGCCTACCGTCGAGAATAAATTCGTGTTGGCGGGTATGTTGGTGAAACTGCAAAAAACAATATTCGAGTATCATTCGGCGTTGGAGTCAGGGACATCGCTCTCCGACGATAGCATTCAAAAAATGCTGGACTTCTGCCAGCAGAAATTGTGTGTCGTCAATAAATTTAACCCGTTGGAGACGAAGGCGGACAAAATCGCCTACTTGAAGATGGTGCTCGACAGGCCATTACGTGTTTGTGGTATGGTGAAGAACCAGGGGGAACCTGGAGGCGGACCGTATATGTGCCAGTGCCCGAACGGAACCATCTCCGCACAAATATTGGAGAGCTCCCAATTCGACGAAAGCAACGAGGAGCAGATGTCCATCCTTCGTAATGCGACACACTTCAATCCTGTGGATATTGTTTGCGGCGTGAAAAACTATAAAGGAGAGAAATATGACCTGGCCAAATATGTGGATCCTAACACGGGATTCATCTCCATTAAATCTAAGAATGGCAAGGATCTGAAAGCTTTGGAGCTTCCAGGCCTCTGGAATGGTGCCATGTCTGATTGGAATACGATATTCGTTGAGGTGCCTATCGAGACATTCTGTCCGGTTAAGGTCATCAATGATTTACTTCGTAACGAACATCAGTCTATTCCCCAGGAAGTTTGCTGATTTTTTGGCGAAAGTGAATACAAGAGGCTGCGTAGAAATACCCGACGGCCTCTTTTTCTTTCCCCATGATGTTGGTCCTGACGTTGGCCGGACTGCCCATCAACGGATTACTCCCTATACTATTGGTGATGTCATCCAAATAGTTCGCATATCCTTTAGGTATCCCATACATTGTGATGTGGACAACGTCTCCGATGTGAAGCTTCTCTCTCGTCAATGTCTGATCCAAATAGAAGAGTCCGTGAGGATAGACGTTGAGTTCCTGGTATATCATGGACATCTCCTCACCATTGTAATATAGACCGCTCATCGCCCCCAAATGCAGTCGGGCTTTCCTAAATAACGTATCGGAGATGTTTATGTCGTTGATGGATAAATCGAACATGTAATAGATGTTCTTTTCCAAGGTCTGGAAAAATGGGCAAACCTTATATATATCATCACTCACCTCGTCAAACATGGTGTATTTGTGGATTTGAACGGAGTCTATCTGTCGCGGGCACGAGTCGATTGTGCTTTCGGCATAGAAATGCATCTTTTCGCCATGGTCGGTCAGGTTGGCTTCCAACCGATACGAATGGTTGATGACCCCCGCCACGGAATCCGTCTCGTATATGCCCGAGGTGCGTTCCGTCAGACGAAAGGTGTCCGATGTGTTTTTGTCCACGATGAATACCTCGGCATCGGAAATCATCTCAATCTCCTTGTCGGAATAGAAATCCGATGTGCGGCTGATGGTGATGCGGTGGTGCTTCCTTTCTGTCGTAATGCTACCATAGATGCCCACTTTGGGTGTTCCTGACTCTGTGTCAATGATAATGTCCTCTTCGCAAGATCCTAACGCTACGAGGATCATGGACAGGGAAAATAGTATTTGGATTTGTTTTTTCATCAGAATTTGAAATTATATGAAATAGATGGTACAAGGGAGAATAAATACATTTTTGTGGTGCTTATGTTGTTGTTGTCCGTAGGTGTGAAAAGAACGGCCCAGGTGTTGTGTCTGGCGTATGCGTTGTAGATGGAGAGGTTCCAGTCACTTTCCCACTTCTCTTTTTTCCTGGTCTTCCAGGTGAGGGAGAGGTCCAGACGATGGTAGTTGGGGTAGTTGCTTTGGTTCCTGTAGCCTGTGTAGATGGCATATGGTGTGTTTTCGATCGTGTATTTGCCATAGGGATTGGTGCAAGGCTGACCGCTCAGGAAAACCCAGTTCGCGGATACGTTCAACCGTTTTGTGATATCGTAGCTGAGGACGGCCGTGAGGTTGTGCGGACGGTCGAACGGAGACTTGTACCTTTCCCCGAAGCTGATTTCCTCGATTTTCTGGTAAGTATGTGCGTAGGTGTAACTGATCCATCCTGTCAGCTTGCCACTGTTTTTCTTTAGCATTACCTCCAATCCGTAGGCGAAACCGGACCCCGTCCGTATCTCCCCGTCAATCTTCTCGTTGCCGTAGATGTTCGCGTTGTCCTTGAAGTCTATCACGTTGTGCATCTTTTTGTAGAAGAGCTCCGCTGATGTCTCGAATTTATTGTCGGAGAAGTTCCGGAAATAGCCGGTGGACCATTGATTGCATATCTGTGGCTTCACGTTCTTGCTCGTAGGGAACCATACGTCGAATGGAAGTCCGCCTGTGGAGTTGCAGGCCACCTGCGCGTATTGAACCGTCCGTGTGTAGGCCGCCTTGATGGAGGAGGTGGGGGTGAGCTTATATAGCAGGCCCATGCGAGGCTCCGCATGATACTCTGTGTTGAATATTTCTCCCTTTTTGTAATCGATGGTGTCGATGCACTTATGGTTGTCGTCCATTAGGTAAAACCTTTCCTTCCCCACGTTCTGGAACATGGAGAGGCGGAGCCCGAATTTGACAAGGAATCTCTTCGAGAAGTTTTTCTCGTAGGAGCCGTATATGCCATGCTCAAGGGCCTTTCTCACCTCTAACGATTCTTCTTCGAAGAGGTTGTAATAGGCTTGCGGCTTCTCTGGAGTCGAGAGGGAGCCTTGGTTGAATCGGTGAAAGGTGGAGGAAAGTCCAGCCTGAAGTTGGTCGCCGTTCTCTTTCTTGTGTTTCCAATCGTACATGATAGACCAGTCTCTCGTTCCGGCGTCTATCGAGCACTCGTAAGGCGATAAATAGACATCTATGTCGTAGATGTATCTCGTGCCGATGACGGATAAGTTGGCGGATGTCTGGTCGTTCCATATGTGGTTCCATCGGATTGTTGTGTTCGTGTTGCCGAATTTCAGCCCCAGATTTTCTTTCATGCCCATTTTGTCTGTTCCCAAATATCCGCTCCAGAACAATTTGTTCTTGCCATTGATCTTGTGGGACAATTTAGCGTTCATGTCATAGAAGAACAGACTGGTTTTTTTTAGCGATTCATGTTTGGAAAGGGGGAGGAATAGATCCGCATAGGTTCTTCTGGCGGCCACCATCAGCGCGGTCTTGTTGGAGACGATAGGGATGTCCAGCATCATGTGGCTGGATATTAAGCCTATGCCTCCGTTCCCATGGAATTTGGTGGGGAAGCCTTCCTTCGTGTCGACTTTCAGTACGGAGGAGAGCCTTCCTCCGTATTGCGCCGGGATATCACCCTTCAGCAGTGTCGCCTCGCTTATCACGTCATTGTTGAAGATGGAGAAGAAGCCCATCATGTGGGAGGCATTGTAAAGGCATGCGTCATCCAATAGGATGAGGTTCTGGTCGGCCTTTCCTCCTCTGACGCTGAATCCGGACGTTCCTTCCGCTGCGCTCTGCACGCCGGGCATCAGTTGGATAACTTTGATGACATCCACCTCGCCCATGAGTGAAGGCATCTTCTTCATGGATAGGGCGTCGACATGTTGCACGCCAAGCGTCGGCATCGACACGTTCTCGTCAGGCTTGTGCTTGGTGATCTTTACTTCGTCCAGCTCCTCGTAGTCCAGGTCCATGTGAAAGTCCTGATGCTTGTTCTTACCCTTGATGGTTAGCTTTTTAGTGATGGTTTTGTAGCCCATGTTCTCAACGGAGATCGTGTATTCTCCGTCAGCGAGCATGATTTCATAGTACCCGTTTTTGTTGGAGAAAGAGCCCTTGTTCGTTCCCTCGCAGGAAACCGATACATCGGAGATATTTGCTCCTGTAGATCGGTCAAATATGTTTCCATATAGCTTGTGCTCCTCCCCGAATATGTTTATACAGCAGAATAATAGGGACAATAACAGAATTTTTCTCATCCGATTTTACCAGTTTAATGATTGATAGTCAGGAATTTCACGTAAAAAAGAATATTTTTTGGACGATTTGTCCATCCAACAACAGTAGTGGTCCAAGCCATTGGAAACGATTAAATAGTCCACATTCAGCGCAAAATTATAGTTGGCGATCTGGTCGAATGTTGTGGGGGTGATTTTGACCGTCGGAGCCTTGTATTCAACGATGACGCGGGGGACCATCTCTTTGTCGTAGATGACCGTGTCGGATCGTTTCCTCATACCGTTGATCAAGACCGTCACTTCGTTGCCGATCCTTGCGGGAGGAAATTTCTTGACTTGGATAAGGTATTCGACCATGTTTTGTCTTACCCATTCTTCAGGAGTTAAAGCCACGAATTTGTTCCTGCATCTGTCGAAAATGCAACGGCCATCTGAATTCTCCTTGATCTTGAATGAATATTTAGGTAAGTTTAAATCTAACATTTTTGTATATTTGCGATGACAAAATTAAGCAAAAGATGGCAAAAACGGCGATTGATTATCGAACTATTCTCAATGACATTTCAAATAAGAAGTTTAAGCCAGTCTATTTCCTTCAGGGGGAAGAGACTTACTATATCGATATCATATCCAACTACGTGGCGGAGCATGTGCTCACGGAGGAGGAACGTCAATTCAACCAAGACATCATCTATGGGCAAGATACGGATATCCGCAAGGTGATAAACTTGGCGCGGTCTTTCCCTATCAACGCACAGTATCGTGTGATTATTGTGAAGGAGGCGCAAAAGATACTCTCCATGGACGACCTCAGTTTCTATTTGCAGAAACCGGCGAACAGCACTATTCTCGTCATTTGCCACAAATACAAGAAGTTGGATGCCCGCAAGAAGGTCACGAAAGACCTGGAGGCGATGAAAGCCCTCTTCTCGTTCGATAAACTTTATGACTATCAGATACCCGATTTCATAGAAAACTATGTGCAGGAAAAGGGTGCCAAGATCGAATCCAAGGCTAAATCGATCATCGCTGAATACTTAGGTAACGACCTTCAGAAGGTGGCGAACGAACTCGATAAGCTACTGACAGCCAAACCTGCGGATGCTCCAGCCATCACTTGTGATTTGGTGGAACGGAACGTGGGCATCAGCAAAGATTTCAACGCCTTCGAGTTGGTGAACGCATTATTTGCCAGGAATGTGCCCAAAGCCAACCAAATCACCTGCCAGATGAGTAAAGCAAAGGGATTCAGCATCATTCCCGTCATTACGGCGCTCTTCTCCTCTTTTTCCAACCTGATGGTCTATTTCTATATACCCAACGTGCCTGGCACAAACTATAAGGATGATATGGAGGTGGCGAACGAACTGAAGATCAAACCGTTTGCCGTGAAGCAATACAAGGCTGCGGCGGTTAATTTCAAGCCGAAGAAGACAATGGAGATTATCTCCCTTTTGCGCACCTATGACGCGATGGCGAAGGGAATAGGGAACGCCTCCGCGGATGATGGAGACCTGTTGAGAGAACTGGTTTACAAAATATTACATTAGAGTTCCAAAAACGCTTTTTCCCCATGTTGGAAAAAGAAAAAATATAAATATCTGAAATTTAAATACTTGTAAAACGGGTTCTTCGAAAAAGCTATTTTTAAACACAAAATATTTCCATTTTTAACAAAAAAATGCTTATTTTGCAGAAAAGAGTAAATAGGGGGGAACAAAGTATGAAGTACATTGGAGCGCATGTCAGCTCTTCCGGGGGGGTGGAAAATGCACCTCTCAATGCTGCGGCAATTGGAGCGAAGGCATTTGCGTTGTTCACCAAAAACCAGAGGCAATGGTTCTCGACGCCGCTCAGCGAGTCGAGCATAGAGGCGTTCAAACGGAACTGTTCCGATTTGGGTTTTTCCAGTGATCATATACTTCCACACGATAGTTACCTCATTAATCTGGGGCATCCGAAGGAAGAGGGACTCGAGAAATCCCGGGAATCTTTTCTGGATGAGATGCGTAGGTGTGAACAATTGGGCCTCACGAAGCTCAATTTTCACCCGGGAAGTTCTTTGAAGGAGATCTCCACAGAGGAGTGTCTGTCACGCATCGCGGAGTCGATAAACATTGCGTTGGACAAGACGCATGGTGTTTGTGCGGTCATCGAGAACACGGCGGGACAAGGCAGCAATGTGGGGAACAAGTTCGAGGAGATTGCGTTCATTATCAGTCGCGTCGAGGACAAGGATAGGGTGGGAGTCTGCATAGACACGTGCCATGCCATGGCGGCGGGATATGACCTGAAAGGGGAGGACGGAGTCTCCGCAATGCTCAGCCAATTCGACAAGGTCGTCGGGTTACAATATCTCAAGGGTATGCACCTCAACGATTCAAAGAAAGGAGTAGGCTCTCATGTCGACCGGCATGAAAGTATCGGTTTGGGGGAGATAGGGTTGGATGCTTTCAGAGCGTTAATGCAGGACCCAAGGCTCGATAACATCCCGCTGATATTGGAAACACCCGACGAAAGCAAATGGGCTGAAGAGATTAACGTATTATATTCATTATGCAACTAAATTAAATCGTATTGTGTCGAATCAAACTTTAATGTTAGGAGAATTTGAACATGAAAATTAAATTAGCTTACATACTGACATTGATTTGCTGTGTCGTTTTTTCCTGCAGAGATGACGAAAATGACCCTTCTGCGGTCGCTAGCGAGATAACGATCTCCGTAGCGAACGTTAACTTCAATATGGTTCTCGTAAAGGGCGACACGTTTGTGATGGGTGCTGATACTGTACTGGATAAGGATTATTGGGAGGATGAAATCCCAACTCATAAGGTGATTCTGTCGGATTATTATATCGGAAAGACGGAGGTCACCCAAGCCTTGTGGAAAGCGGTGATGGGCACAATCCCGTCCGACAACTTCAAGGGAGGAAATAAAAGCGACGATTATCCTGTGGAAAGGGTTTCTTGGGATGATTGTCAAAAATTCATCTCCAAATTGAATAAGATGACCAAACGGAACTTCGAGTTGCCGACTGAGGCGCAGTGGGAATTTGCCGCAAGGGGAGGAAAAAATTCCAAGTCCTACAAGTTCTCCGGAGGTGACGGTATGAAGATGGTGGGGTGGTGCGACGAAAATAGTAATGAGGAGACCCACAAAACAGGCGAAAAGAAGGCGAACGAATTGAACATCTACGACATGAGCGGCAACGTGCGCGAGTGGTGCTCGGATTGGTACGATGAATATGACGAGTATGATGACGACTCCATTCCTGTTGACCCTCAAGGTCCTGACTCTCCTATAAGCGGTAACGTCTTCCGTGTGGCGCGTGGCGGTAGCTTCAGCGACCGTGCCGAGTATTGCAGAAACGCCATGAGAACAAAGAGCGAACCGACAACCAAGAAGAATTACATCGGTTTGCGCCTTGTGCTCAATGAAAACAACTCGACGACGACCACTACTACGACGACCACTACTACAACGACAACCACTACTACGACCACAACAACGACGACAACAACTACAACAAAATAAGCGACATTAGATGCTGGAGAATTTGATCCAATGGGATAGGAATGCGATGGTCCTCCTCAATCTGGGGGAGTCGCACACGTCCTTTTGGGACTCGTTTTTTTGGATGGTATCCGACATCCTGGTGTGGCTGCCGATGATGTTGCTCTTCTTCTATGTGGTGGTAAAAAATAAACGAAAGGAATCCATTTTTATCTTTTTGACGGTTATTCTTGTATTTTTATTGTGCGATCAGCTTTCATCGTCCATTCTGAAACCCACGATTGCGAGACTACGTCCCAGCAGGGACCCCGCAGTCATGGATATGCTCTCTTATGTGCGCGAATATAGGGGTGGACTCTTTGGGTTTCCGTCTTCGCATGCGGCTAACTCGTTCGGTTTCTGCATGTTATCCTCCTTACTATTCAGATATAGGCCTTACACGGTGATTTCCTTCTGCTGGGCTGCATTATGTGCCTATTCGAGGATCTATTTGGGCGTTCATTTTCCGCTGGACATTCTCTGCGGCACGATTTTAGGCCTTCTGATGGGCTTTCTTTCCTATAGGGTATATCTATATCTCCGGAAGAGATTTCCGGTCAACCAGGCACCTTATACGGTCTCAGGAGCCACCACAAGCTCCGGCTTCCTTCAGTCAGACATCAACCTGTTGATCATCGTCCTGCTGGTCATCCTCTTCACGTTCATCTGTTGCGCACGATAAATGGCTCTCACGAAGATGAGGAGGGCACGGAGATAACACATGGAAATGTGATGCGTCTCTACGGTGATTCCTCTCCAATTTTCCTGTTGTTCAATATCGTTTGGTATATCTCCACAGCCTCATTCACCCGTTCCATACGCCCCGCCTTCAATTGCTCCTTGCTTATTCCCTTTATCTTTGCGATAAGTGTGACGTGCTCATGGCGAGCCTTGGGGAACTGAGGGCTCCCCGCCTGCGCCAGTTCCATCAGAGCCTCGTAAGAGGCGTCGATTTCTTTCAGCAGCGATAAATTGTTCGCACAGATTCTGTAAAGAGGGATCGTCATCATCTGTTCGTCGGGTAGGGCGTTCTCGTCTTCCAACAGCACCCGTAGAGCGTCCAATAGGGTACGCTGGCGCTGATAACTGGCGATCATGGCATCCTTCTTGAGCCACTCAAGCTCCTCTTCCTGTAGTATCCGCCGACACTCAGCCAAACAGCATTCCGTCTTCTCGACATCAAACATGGAGATATGCACATCAGCCAAACGCAACTGTTCGTAAAAGGCATATCGCATAAGTTTAGGTCGTGGGATAGGGGAGACCTTTTCTTTTCGTTTCAGGTATTTTTCGCGCAGATCCTTCGCCAAGGCTTCATCCCGCTGATCCAGAAGGATTCCTTCCTCCGTAGACGGATTGCTCGTCACATGCCACCCCATGCAGAAAAAGCAATAGTAACAGCGGCAGGGAGCCTTTCCACGGCTTTGAAGTATCTCGTCACGATTGAATCTGATGAAGTTTTCCGCCTTTTCCTGCGTCTCGAACAGCATCTTGGTATGTTTGGCTGCTCTGCAAAATATACGGTTCTTGACGGGCTTCATATCGGATCTCCTTTACGTTACGGATTTGTGGATTTAAATATAATTGTTTTTTGGTGCGTGTCCGACCTATTTAACCTATTTCATAAACAACAATCCGACCAACGGCAAGTAAAACAGGCTGACAGCCAGTAATATCCAAAATAGGAGGCACATACGAGAGCCTATTGTTCCCTCTACCGTCGAGGATGTATATAGCAGGGATAAAAGCAATATGAATGGGGAAGCAATGAGCGACATGACAGCAATAGTATCAACAACGGTAGAAGAGCCCATAAAAACATAGACGATACCCTCCAGTATGAAATACAGCAGAAGAAACATAATAGCAATGCCTAAAATGGTGGAAAAGAGGACCAATAAGATGGCTCTCAAAAGAGGATGATCATCGTTTGTGTGGCGGTAGTACCACAGGGAAAAAGGAGACAATGCAGTAACTATAAAGAGGACAGAGGCAATAATTGCATTAATTGCATTATTAGATTCAATTATTGAATCTAATAATTGAGGACAAACAGCACCGATAAGACCACCTATTTGCAGGAAAACGCAAATTAAGGTCATGCATTTTAGATATTTCCAGAATTCGAGCGATATCATACGGAGGGTGTTTTTGATTGTAGAGACGCAATATTTTGCGTCTCTACGGTGCCTATTGCAATGTATTTGATTGTGGACATTGTGGAGGCCAAAGATTATTCTTCATCGTCATCGACAGGATAATTCCCCTTTTTATATTCCCCTTTGGTCAAAACCCAAGAGATGAAAGGTTCCAAGGTTTTGTCGCCATATTGTTTTGCACCCCAGATTCCGCTCCAGAGATACAACGAGTCGGTTCTTCCTTCGTAGTGGTTATGCCAAACGAAAGGCACCTTTAATATGCTGCTGGGGAAATAATCAGAAGTTAGGTTGTCGCTGGATGTAACTTTTTTGTTGAGGAAAGGATTGGGTTGATATGTTATTCCATCTACCGAGATTCCCCTATCCTGTAAATATGTTGTTGAAGAACCATCACGGCTCGTGATGTATGGGAAGAGTTGGTGAATCCAGCCTGTAATGGCATATGTACCATATGATGTTTTGTCTTTATAGATATTCGCCCAAAACGACTTATCCGCCTTTCCTTTGGATGCTGCGATGAATTGGTCGATGATAGGGAGGAGGCTAGCCTTCCATTTTTTCATCCCTAAGGAGTTCAAAATGGATAACTTCTTCTTTATCAGTTCCCAATCTTCTGTGGTTCCCCTTAAAACGATCCAAGGGATGCCACAGCCCGATTCCACAGAATATGAGAAGCCTTTTTGTTGGGCATGTAAAAGCGTGATTTGGTAGGCGACATGATCGATAGGGGAGGTTGTGCTGAATTGTGGCACGAATGCCTCGTAAAAATAGGGGTCGGTGTATCGACGCGTATGTTGGGCTAATGAGTCGACCGCGACACTCCATTGGGTGGAATCGAATGCCACGGTATCAACCCTCACCTGGATTGCGTCAGGATGTCCATTTTTGTATATTTTACCCTCTAACGATTTAAAATTCAAATTAATATGAATAGACATACCTTGGCAGATAGTAAGCCAGATCACATCGGGAGAAAGAGCCAACGGATGATGTCCGTGGTAAGCATCTCTTACGGTTTCAAGCAAAGCATTCGAACTGAAAAGGTCGGAGGAAGGCACAATTCTTTTTTGTGCATGCTCATCAGGCATATACAAGATTTCTCTCATAGTCATTTCCTCAAAATGAATTTTAGCATCCTTTTCACCACTGAATCTATCACAGATGGTAACATCTTCCACATCGAAACGGACACCTTCGGGAGCATACGGGTCGTTTTTCTTTAAAATCCCCATAATAGAGTCTTCTTCCTTTAAAACCCTCATAATGGAGTCATTATAATCAGGCCCGTAGGTATCTAAGTCGTCATCAGGGATTATAGGTACAATGCTCTCCGCAGGTTCAATGACCATCTGAGCATTTTTCTGGCTTGATTTACAAGAGGATGATAATAGTATGATGGTGGCAAGTAATAATGGGATACACCAAAGGATTTTGCGCATTGTCGTCATAATTCATGAAATAAGATGATTGCAAATATAATTAAAAACGGCATCTATTTATGTTTTGTTGCTCAATATTCGATTTAATTGCAGAGACGTAAAATCTTGCGTTTTTGAGATGTTCATGAATTGCGGTTCATTGTTGGACGTTGTAGAGACGCACGGCCGTGCATCTCTACGGTGCCATCGACCGATCGACAAACAAGATGCGCAATGCTGGGTTCATTGTTAGAGACGCAAAATCTTGCGTCTCTACGACGGTGACCGTCCGACAGCCTGTAAAAAACGAAATGAAAAATCGTTTCCCATAATTGTTATATAATTTATATTATGTTAAATAGAATATCCGAAAAATTCCAGGAAGGATTTTAGAAAGGATTAGAATTCCATTTGTCACAAATATAATTTAAAATGATGAAAATCAAAACATTTCATTTGTTCAAATAAGACCTCATGAATTTATAAATTTTTGATTTTAACCATGAGGGAATGGGCTGCCCTTTCGGCACCATGTGTGAGGGTGTGACGTCTAGGAAATTCACGGCTAAACTCCATGTTTTTTTATCAACGACATAAAAATGTCCATCCTTCAGAATGCCGATGCCTCCACAATGATATAACGGCAATGCATCGATTCCATTACTAGGAGTATCCCACTGTCGTTCGATGATGGTCGTGTCACTGCAACTCTCAAAGTAGGTTGAATCGCCTTCGATGATGTTTAAAACTCCTTGGTCGTAACAATAGGCTTCGGAGAGTGTTATGTTTTTTATTATCTTTTCTTCTGTCGGTTTGTCCAACCAATGTACAGAATAATCCACCCATAGATTCCCATATTTGTCTTTTTGCATCCATATACGATTGTAATGCCTTTTCCTCTCACGTTCAACCGAATGGATATAGTCCATTACGGGGCAAAAGTTTTCCTTGACCGCAACATGTCCGGAAACGGTTGATTTCCATGGTTTTTCAAACAAATATTCTTCTATTAGGAATCCAACTCTTCGATTATGTGATTCTCCTTTTTCAATCCAATAATGAAAAGCTTTCGCCTCGTCTCTTTCAACATAAAGTCCATAGTAATAGCAAAATCCCAACAGGATATTGATGCATTGGTCTCCATGCTCCGATGCTTTTTCCATATAGGAAATTGCTTGAGGACGATCTTCTTCTGTCCCGATGCCAAAGAAAAGAAAAAGCCCTAAGTACAAGTCTGCATCTTTTGACTGTAATTCGTGCGCTTTCATGAAATTCCGATAGGCTCCTTTCTCATTAAGTTCCTCCGAATTAAATAACATAGCCCTCCCCTTTCTCATGTATTTATCAGGGTTTTCTGCCGCCTTGGATAAAAAAGAGAAACATAGAATAAAAATAAATAAAGAATAGCATCTCATGTCGTTTTATTTATGATGGATTAGGTACTAACACGTATTTAGCTACAATCCAAGTAAATACGCCTTATTTGTTTGGCTTTATTTTTAAATTCTACAGATTTTTCTTCTTTGCTGAAAACTATTAAATATGATACCCCAGCGCCACTAATACGACGCCGGCAGTAACACTTAAAACGATATATCCAGCGAAGCCCCAGAAATTTCCCGCTTGAAGCATCATCAGAGACTCTTTCGAGAAGGTTGAGAACGTGGTAAAACCGCCACAGAGTCCAACGGTCAAAAACAAGGCCCATTTGCCGCCTTCGCTGGCGCTTCGGCTGAAGATTCCCCATAATAGACCAATCAGAAAGCAACCTGCCAGATTTACGGCAAGGGTCGCCCAAGGGAACCCTTTGCCGATGCCTTTCATCATCACGGAGACAAGATACCTTGCCGCTCCACCGATGAAACTTCCGGCCCCTACGACCGCAATATTTTTAATGATATATAAATCCATTGAAATCAATTTGTTAATGTATATTCATGCCGTTATTCCATTGTGGAGACGCAATGTATTGCGTCTCTACGGTAATCCGCCTAACGACATAGCTAAATAAACATAGCCAAATAGATAGGCATCGTTATCTTCTTATCCTCAACACCCACATTGCAGTTGCCAAACTTATATCCTTCAACCACCCCACTCCATGTAAGTACTGTGTTGAGCGACTGCGTACGACCATTTTTGGCTTTCACCTCCAATGGCAGAGGATTTATCCCTGATGTAAGCACGAACTCAATCTCCACAGACGAATCGTCTTTTTTGTAGAAATAGAGAGGATATTTTTTCTTGTGTAATATATCCGCCATCAGATTCTCAAAGATACCTCCCTTGGCAGGACCTGTCAATGTGTCCTCCATCAAGGCTGCCTTCATCTCAAAACCATACATGAATGTCAATAACCCTATGTCGCTCATGTAGATGCGAAACTGATCCTCACGTACGTATGCGGACAGAGGGAACTGCAAAGTGGACAAGTTATAGCAATATGAGACAATGCCCGCATCCCTCAACCAATCCAATGCATTGACGAATTTGCGGGCCGTACCGTTACGTTCCACCACCGAATATTGGAATTTCGTGTTCTCTTTCGCTAATTGACGTGGAATAGATAGAAAACAGTTCCTCGCTTTGGTCCGCTCAGTTGCCTCTGCATATTTCGCTATATCATTCAAATATGCAGAAATAATCTTCTCCTGCTCCTGATGGACTATGCCAAAGTTATGGCTGTCAACAAACTGATTGACAACTGCCGGCATTCCTCCCACAATCATATATTCGCGGAGATACTCCATCATTTTTCGATGGATGGATTCGTCCACCTTGGTTCTATTCATGAAATGTTCTCTTAACGATTCTATCACATCCTCAGACAATCCGATAGCCCACAAGTATTCCTCGAAATCCAATGAATACATATTAACTTGACGCTCATAACCGACAGGAAACGATGAGACAGACTTATAGTTTACGCCCAGCAACGAACCTGATGCTATAACGTCGTAGGTGTCGTCGATCGCCCAAAATTTCAACGACGTGCGAGCCTGCGGACAGGCTTGGATTTCGTCCAGGAAAATCAAAGTCTTATGAGGAATGAATCGCGCAGTCGGAATATGGACAGAAATCCTTTTTATCATTTCCGCAACTGTCAATTCACCATCAAAAGCGGATTTCAATGCTGGGAATTGCTCGAAATTCAGTTCCACAAACGATTCGTAGTTGTTTTTCGCAAATTCCTCTATCGTGAATGTTTTGCCTATCTGACGGGCTCCACACACTAAAAGGCACTCCTTTTGCTTGACCGACTTCCACTCTTTTAGATATTCTGTAAACTTGCGCTTTAACATATATTCTTAAATGTTTGATTACCACAAATATAAAACATATTTTGCAGATTTTAGAAGGTTTTTTGCGATAATTTTGCAGATTTTCGGAGGATATTTTGCCAACATTTGCAGATTTTCGGAGGTTTTCACCTGCTAGAGTTGGCGGAATCGCATGTCTTGATGATCTGAAACGCATTGTTGTACAGCGAGCGCAGATTGTTGCCCGTGAGCCGGTTCAGGTTCTTCTTGAGCTGGATTTCGGACGCGTCGTCGTAGGTGTAGATGGTGATTTTCCTATCCTTGTTGTCGAAATTGGTCACAAGGTACCTGAAGTATGGCTCGAAATACTGGCTGTCACAATCGCCCAATGAATGTCCGTAGATGATCACCTCGTCCGCCTCCATCAGATTCTTCAGGAGACGAGGCGGATTAAACTGCGAATCAAACGCTTTCTGCACGAAATCGTAGTCGCCGTAGTCGCCATCCTTCGCTCCGATGATCACATGCCCATCCTGCAACGAACCGTGCATATACTGCACCTTCGCATCGTATTCCTTGATTTTCAGCGCATCAGTGGTTATCAGACTACCCACTTTGGTATAGTTGAACGAATAGACGGAGGCGTTATCGTCCTCCAAAAAGTTCCGCAGAAGTCCCAGCACATAGGCCTCCTGCACGTGCGCCCTCTCCCCCACCTCATCCAGGTAATCGGCGAGGCCCTTCTCGATCATCTTCAGGGCAATCTCGTCGCGTTGTTCCCTCGTGTACTTGAAATAATCGTCACTATAAGGGAAAATGGGGTCTCCACCCGACGGGGAAGACTGTAGTTTGCCCTCTTTCAGCATGTTCTGGACCATATCGCCCCAGAACTGAGGTTCGCCTTGCGGGAAGTCACTGTAGGTGCGGTAGTACTTCACGATCTTCTCTTCGTCCTTCGAGTAATAATCGTCCTTGGAGGGCTCCTTGGCGAACTCCTGCAGCGCATTCTCCAGGTCCAGCCAACGCACCTTATCCAACTCCTTCCCTAGCCTCTCGTTGAGGTATTTGATCAACGGTGCGGGATAATCCTTCGGGCAATACTTGCTGTCATAGAAGTCCTTGTAGATAGTGCGCCTACCCACCGCCAAATCGAACCCGTTGCCCAATATGAGCACCCTATGGAGCGTTTGTTTATCGTATGCCTTCCGATTCTTGTTCATCTTCCCTCAATTCGTGAAACTGTTCCTCAAAGATATAAAATATTTTCAGAACATCCATTCGGTCACAGGTCTAGGTTCAAAACTAAAGGCAGGTAAAAGAAGAGGATACTGAACGGGATTGCGATTAACTCCGAGATGAGCAAACCAAAGGCTTTCCTGGTCTGTTTCTCCGCATAAAACGCCACCATTTCGGTAATCGCGAATATGAAACACAGGATGGAAAGGAATGAAAAAACGGCCAATATAGTCCTATATTGTTCATCGTCGTGCGGATTATTACACTGCGCCACGGCGGAAACGAATCCAATAAATAGATGCAGCATTGGAAATATCTTATAACGCCGGGCGTCCTTCTCCCTTATTTTTTCGATTGTCGACATTTTTTTGTATTTGCATGATTATTAATTGTTTGTATATCCTGATACGAACGGCTTGTATGTACTTAGAAAATGAGGGAACACACTATTTAGCATGTTCCCTCCCGTTGCCTAATTTTTAAGTTCTATTTTTATAGCAATGTGCTTGCCAATTCAGACAAGTAGCTGCGCTCTCCCTTGATCAGGTTCACGTGGGCGAAGATGTTCTGTCCGCGCATTTTGTCGATCATGTAGACGAGTCCGTTCGACTGCATATCCAAGTAAGGGGTATCGATCTGTTGCACGTCGCCGCAGAATACCATCTTACAGCCCTCTCCTGCCCTTGTGATGATGGTTTTCACCTCGTGTGGGGTCAGGTTCTGCGCCTCGTCCGCGATGAAGTAGGTGTTGCTCAAGCTCCTACCACGGATGAAGGCCAATGCTTCGATGATCAGTTGCTCGCTCTTCTGCATGTCGTCCAAGAGCTTCAGTTCCTTGCTGCTTGGCCCGAACTGATGTTTGATGACGTTCAGGTTATCGAACAGAGGTTGCATGTAAGGAGCGACCTTCTGCTTCTCGTCGCCTGGCAGGAAGCCCAAGTCCTTGTTGGACATCGCCACGATAGGGCGCGCCAAAAGGATTTGTTTGTACTTCTCGTGCTGTTGCAGCGCCGCCGCCAAGGCCAGCAAGGTCTTACCTGTTCCGGCCCTTCCCGTGATGGCCACCAGCTTAATGTCGTCATCCAGCAAGGCGTTCAGGGCGAACGATTGTTCAGCGTTTCTTCCCTCGATGCCGAAGGCCTTCTCCTTCTTCACCTTCTCCACCAACTTCGTGTTGGCGTTGTAGCGTGCCATTACGGTCGATCGGGTGCTCTTCATGATGAAGCACTCGTTGGCGCCCACTTCCCCGTCCAGCTTGAATTCGTCGAGCGGTAGACCTGTCGGTGAGGCGTAGAGCTTGTCAATCATGTCCGCATCCACATTGTCGAATACGGTCTGCGCCTTGTCGAACACGTCGACGTTGGTCACCTTGTCCGTGCTGTAGTCTTCCGCCTCCATGCCCAAAGACCTCGCCTTCATGCGGAGGTTCACGTCTTTGGAGACGAGGATGGTCTTCACCTTCGGGAATTTCGTGGCGACAATGTCCACCACGGCCAGTATCTTGTGGTCCGGAATCTTCTCGGAGAAAGCTTTCGCGATCTTCTCCGGATACTCCGAGTTCGTGACAATGAATAGTTTTCCGAGTCCTGCCCCCAAATTCACACCCTTCTGGAAAATGTCTTTGCTACCGCTTATGGAATCTAACTCGCGTACGAATTCACGCGCGTTGAAATTGATCTGATCATTTCCTTTTTTGAATTTGTCCAACTCCTCTAAGACGACAATCGGAAGGTATATGTCATTGTCCTGAAAGTTGTAAATACACTTGTAATCGTGAAGGATAACGTTGGTATCCAAAACGAAGTTTTTCTTAGCGCCCATGGTCATACAATTTAAGTGTTAATCATTATTTTTTTTGAAGGAAATAATCCTTACCTTCGTATTGGTAAAGTTAGTGATTATTTTGAAAAAACAAAGCATATTGATATAAAAATGACATATCAGGAGACAATTGAATATATATTCAGCCGCATGCCTAGTTTTCAGACAGTCGGCACCTCTGGTTATAAACCGGGCATTGAGAGTATGAAGACGATGGATGCCTATTTCGGCCATCCGCATGAATCCTTCCGCACGATCCACGTCGGAGGAACAAACGGTAAGGGCTCTGTTTCCCATACCCTGGCCTCTATCTTGCAGTCCGCTGGCTATAAGGTCGGTTTATTCACCTCTCCCCATCTGAGGGATTTCCGGGAGCGCATACGCGTGAACGGAGAGATGGTGCCCGAACAGTTCGTTGTGGACTTCGTGGAGGCGCACCGTGCCTTGATCGAGAAGGTCTGCCCTTCTTTCTTCGAGGTGAACGTGGCCATCGCTTTCGATTATTTCAGACAGGAGCAGGTGGACGTGGCTGTGATCGAGGTCGGCTTGGGCGGACGTCTGGACAGCACGAATATCATCACGCCAGACCTCTGCGTCATCACCAATATCAGCATGGATCATATGAACCTGCTGGGTGACACGGTGGAGCAGATTGCCGCGGAGAAGGCGGGCATCATCAAGCAGGGCATCCCTGTCGTGATTGGTGAGGCGGAGGGCTCTGTCAAGGAGGTGTTCCAACGCAAGGCGGAGGAGGTGAACACGCGTATTTGCTTCGCCCCTCAGGAGGATTGCGAGTTCATCGGCATGGAGGCTTCGTACAAGCAACCGTTCCAATTGCTCCGTATCGGGGAGGAAATGGTGCGCACGCCTCTGCTGGGCATCTATCAGCGGAAGAACATGGCGACCGTTCTCTGCGCCGTGAAGGAGTTGCGGCATTTAGGCTACCATATCCCTCGTGAGGTCATGCGCCATGGCATCGAGCACACGTTGGATCAGACCCACCTCATGGGACGCTGGCAACAGCTGAAGGAGACCCCTTACGTGGTGTGCGACACGGGTCATAATGTGGGAGGAATCCAATATGTCGTCCGACAATTGGAGAGCATGCCATGCAAGACCTTGCGCATTGTCTTCGGCATGGTGGGCGACAAGGATGTGAGCCACGTGTTGGAGCTATTGCCTAAACAGGCGGTCTATTATTTCACGAAGGCTAACAGCAAACGGGCGATGCCGGAGACGAAACTGAAGGAACTCGCCGAGCAGAAAGGTTTGAAGGGCAAGACCTACCCTAGCGTGCCTGAGGCGTACCAAGCCGCATTGGACGATGCCGACGATGAGGATGTGGTCTATGTTGGCGGCAGCACCTATGTGGTGGCGGAGATCGTGTGACGGAAAGATTCTTGTGAAGAAAAGAAGAGATTATGTCGTTCAATTCCATCGCATTTTTATTATTCTTCCCGATTGTGTGCGTGTGCTATTTCGCCATCCCCGCGAAGCATGTCAAATCGAGGAATTTGCTGCTGCTGGTGGCAAGTTATTATTTCTACATGAATTGGGAACCTGTTTATGCGATATTGTTGATGACCAGTACGATCGTTTCCTATTCAGCTGCGCTTGGCATCGAACACTTCCGGGAGGAGAATAAGAAAAAATTATGTCTTGTCAGCGGTGTGGTACTGAATCTGTCGATTCTTTTTCTGTTCAAGTATTTTAATTTTTTTGCCTCTAATATAGCATTGGCACTCCATAGTTGCGGATTGGGGATCGATATCCCTTCGTTCTCCCTTCTATTGCCGATAGGCATTTCATTCTATACTTTTCAGTTGCTGGGTTATACCATCGATGTATATCGTGGCACGGTGAATGCGGAACGGAACTTCTTCACCTTCGCTCTGTTTGCGTCGTTCTTCCCCCAACTGGTCGCGGGCCCTATTGAGCGATCGAAGAATCTGCTGCCTCAGTTCAAGTCCCAGCATCGTTTCGATTATGAGGGAGTGATGGCTGGCTTACGGTTGATGGTTTGGGGCTATTTCATGAAACTGGTGTTGGCGGATCGTTGCGGCATATATGTTGATGCGATATTCAATCATGTGGACAAGCACAATGGGGGCAGTTTCCTTGTCGCGTCGTTGCTGTTCCCGTTCCAGATTTATGGTGACTTCGCGGGGTACTCCCTCATCGCTATTGGCGCCGCCCGCATATTAGGTTTTCGTCTGATGGAGAATTTCCGTCGCCCCTATTTCTCCAGTTCTGTCGGTGAGTTTTGGCGTCGGTGGCACATATCGCTTTCCTCATGGTTCAAGGACTATGTCTATATTCCTCTGGGAGGCAACCGAGTCGGGGTTGTGCGTCAATACTTCAACCTGATGGTTACGTTTGTCGTGAGTGGCATATGGCATGGAGCCAATTGGACATTTGTCTGTTGGGGGTGTCTGCACGGGGCGTTGCTCTGCATAGAGAAAGCATTGGGCATTGGACGTCAATCGTATTCCGGGATGAGGAAGTTCTTCCATGGTGTGTTGACGTTCGTACTTGTATCTTTTGCTTGGATTCTGTTCCGCGCGAATACTATGTGCGATGCTAAAACTATTATTGGGGGGATATTTACGAATATGGGTACTCCCAAGCCTGAGTTCGCCACTTTCTTCGCTATAGGATTGTCGATGATTGTCTTATTGTGTAAGGAGTTTTCGGAGGAATACAATTGGGAAATCCGTGTCGCGGAATCCCGACATTGGCTTGTGCGCCATCTTTATTTGTCCGTTATGATTGCCTTCATCATGTTGTTTGGAGTTCTGGGAGGTGACCAGTTTATCTATTTCCAATTTTAAGAAAAAAAAACGAGAAGATGAAGAAGTTTGTAATGAGTTTGGCCTTTATCCTTGCCGCTTTCTTCGCCATCGACCGTGTTGGCGGAGTGGTGATGTGGTGGGTTAACCAACATTCGCATGATTTGTCAGGCCCTAAAATCAAGTATCTGGCTTCTGATGTTCATGAGGATGTTGTGCTTTTGGGCACATCTCGTTGCAACCTGCATTATGTGCCCTCTATTATCAGCGACTCTGTCGGAATGAGCGTATACAATGGGGGAATCGATGCGTCGAATAACATATACGCGCATTATGTCGCACTCACCCATATCCTATCGCACCATACCCCGAAAGTGGTTTGCCTAGATGTGTTGACGCATGACTTTTCCGAGCAAGAGGATCCTTTCAAGACGATAACCTTCTTCGCCCCTTATTTCGGGAGGAATGAGCAGGCTGATTCACTGTTCCGTGAGGCGGGAATCTATTGGAAGTGCCGTATCTCCCACTTGTACCGTTTCAATGCGAAGGCCTCATCGAATATCGTGGGATTGTTTGTGAATCGTCAAATCGGGGAAGATCATGGCTATATTCCTGCCCGTAAACCACGTCAACATCCATGCGTTCTTGAAAAATTCGATACACCCACTGAAATAGACGGAAAAAAACTGGAGTATGTCCGTCGTTTTGTGGATCTCTGTCGTCAGAAAAGTGTCAAACTTGTCTTCGTGGTTTCTCCAAGGTTCACCCAAGTCGATTCCACCTATTACGATGTTTTGAAGGAAATCGCGAGAAAGAATGACGTTCCGTTTTTGGACTACCATACGTCAGGGCTGTATCAGAATCATCCTGAGTATTTCAAGGACGCCAGCCATCTGTGGGATATGGGCGCCAGACTCTATTCTTCGGTGTTCGCAAGCGACTTGAAACGGATTCTAAATCCATAGTCCCCTGGCTGGATTGAGAGGCGTGTGGGCATTCATGCGCCACGAAACAGCGTGTGGGGCGTATCTTCTTGTGGAGTGGGACGCTCTTCTGTCCCCCGCTATTGGGCTGGAATTTAATTGGAAGCGTGAGGTTTCGTCCCTCGAGCTAATGATGTGTGTGCCAACCTCCTTCCCTCCCCCTAACATTCAAAAACGCGTTTTGTTGAAAAAAAATGCGTCGTTTCCTTTGGATATTTCGAAAATAGCACTACTTTTGCAACGCTTTTCAGGGGAGAAGCCTCGTAAAAAGAGCATGAATGTGCTTTCGGTCTTATAGCTCAGTTGGTTTAGAGCATCTGCCTTACAAGCAGAGGGTCCTAGGTTCGAATCCTAGTGGGACCACAAAAATGGAGCCGCCTAGTCAGGGTGGCTTTTTTGTTTATCCAAAACGTCTATGTTTACCGAATGAAGAAATACGTTGTCATCGTGGCGGGAGGAAAAGGTCTGCGGATGGGTACTGATGTTCCCAAGCAGTTCTTGCCGGTGGCTGGCTTGCCTATCCTGATGCGGACCATCCGCAAATTCCATGACTACGACCCTCAGATGGGCATTGTCGTCGTGCTTCCTGCTCACCAGATCCCCTATTGGAATGACCTTTGCGCGGAATACCACTTCGATGTGCCGTACCAGCTGGCTTTGGGCGGAGAGACGAGGTTCCATTCCGTGAAAAATGGATTGGCGTACGTGGCGTATGCTTCGGATGTGTGCGTGGCTGTCCATGACGGTGTCCGTCCGTTCGTGTCGGAGTCGGTCATAGACGCAGCCTTCGTTGAGGCTCAACGCTCCGGGGCGGCTGTGCCGGTTGTCCCTGTGGTGGACTCTATCCGTGAGGTTTTGTCGGATGGCTCGAATATGGCGAGGAACCGTGGGGATTTCCGCCTGGTGCAGACTCCGCAGGTCTTTCGCTCGGATTTGTTGCGTAAGGCATATGAACAACCTTATTGTGAGGCGTTTACGGATGATGCGAGTGTGGTGGAACGCCTTGGCCACCAGGTTAGTCTAACGGAAGGAAACCGTGAGAACATAAAAATCACCACGGTGTTCGATTTGAAATGGGCGGAGGCGTTTTTGTCGGAATGATTGTTCTTTCGCGACATTTTTTTATATTTGCAGATTGTTTTAAAGAGAGAAATATATAATAATTACTGATAGAAAATGAAAAGGACGAGGATTGTCGAGGCGGTCAAGATGACTCAATACGGCGAGACAGTGAACGTGAAGGGTTGGGTCCGTACCAAACGTGGTAACAAACAGGTGAATTTCATCGCGTTGAACGATGGCTCCACCATCAATAACATCCAAATCGTTGCGGATGTCGATAAGTTTGACGAGGAGTTGCTGAAGTCGATCACCACGGGTGCCTGCCTGAGTGTGACGGGAAAGTTGGTGAAGTCTGAAGGTGCAGGTCAAGCTGTTGAGATTCAGGCTAGTGAGATTGAAATCTACGGATTGGCCGACAATACCTATCCGTTGCAGAAGAAGGGACACTCCATGGAGTTCCTCCGTGAGATCGCCCACCTGAGACCAAGGACCAACACCTTTGGCGCAGTCTTGAGAATCCGCCACAACATGGCGATCGCCATCCATAAGTTCTTCCATGAGAAGGGATTTTTCTATTGGCACTCCCCTATCATTACGGCTTCCGACTGTGAGGGCGCGGGTCAGATGTTCCAAGTGACCACGCAGAACCTCTACGACCTGAAGAAGGACGAGAACGGTTCCATCAAATACGACGATGATTTCTTCGGCAAACAGACCAGCCTTACCGTTTCGGGACAGCTGGAGGGCGAGTTGGGTGCCACCGCTTTGGGCGCCATCTACACCTTCGGACCTACATTCCGTGCCGAGAATTCCAATACGCCTCGCCACTTGGCGGAGTTCTGGATGATCGAGCCCGAGGTTGCCTTCATCGACTTGGCAGAGTTGATGGATCTCGAGGAGGAGTTCATCAAGTATTGCGTGAACTGGGCGTTGGAGCACTGCATGGACGACCTTACGTTCTTGAACAATATGATCGACAAGGGGCTGATCGAGCGTCTGAAATCAGTGGTTTCGACGGAGTTCGTCAGACTGCCTTATACGGAGGGTATCAAAATCCTGGAGGCAGAGATCGCCAAGGGCAAGAAATTCGAGTTCCCTGTATATTGGGGCTGCGACTTGGCCAGCGAGCATGAGCGCTTCTTGGTGGAGGAACACTTCAAGAAACCAGTCATCATGATCGATTACCCTAAGGAGATCAAGGCATTCTACATGAAGCAGAATACCGACGGCAAGACCGTTCAAGGTACGGATGTCCTCTTCCCTCAAATCGGTGAGATTATCGGTGGTAGCGTGAGAGAGGAGAATTATGACAAGTTGATGGCAAGGATTCAGGAATTGAACATTCCTATGAAGGATATGTGGTGGTATCTTGATACCCGTAAGTACGGTTCATGCCCTCACGCAGGCTTCGGCTTGGGCTTCGAGCGCTTGATGCTCTTCGTGACTGGAATGCAGAACATCAGGGATGTCATTCCTTTCCCGAGAACACCTAAGACCGCAGATTTTTAATGAGTCGCATCGTATGTTATATCCGAGTCCTGTGAAAGGGATTCGGATTTTTTTCTTAAGGAGAATCTTATGTGCTTATTGTGAGGTGTCTGTGTTTCCTATAGGACGTTTTCTCGTGAAAGTTTATGGATGTTCCTTCCTTTGTTGAATATATTCAACTTTTTTGCTATTTTTGAATCATTGAAAATTATAAGTGATTTTTATGAAATACGTTAGTGTGAATCTAAGGCATATAGGTGCATTGATCATTGCCCTCTTGACGTGCCACTCTTCCTTCGCAGCTTTGGAACAGGATGCTGATGGATATTATCTGATTAAGAGCGCCGCCGATTTGGCTGAATACAGGGACGCTGTTAATGGTGGTACGCAGATGGACGGTCGTTTGGCGGCCGACATCGACATGAGTTCGGTATGTGGCACCATCAACGGAAAGAAAGTGACGTGGGTGCCTATCAACAGGAAGCGTCTCTCCATCCAATTCGATGGGGCGAACCACACCATTTCCAACCTTTTTATCTTCACGAAAAACACCAATCAGGGACTCTTTTTCAGTGCGGATGTGATTCGGAACCTAACCCTAAAAAATGCCTACGTGAAGGGTGCGGACAATTGCTCCGGTATTGTGGCGAGTGGTTATGGTTCTTTGCGTAAATGCCTGATAGACAACTGCCATTTCGATGGTACCGTGATTGGAATGTATAATGTTGGGGCAATCACTTCTGGTGCGGATATGGTTGCCGCCACTATTGTGAATTGTAGCAATAGCGGTACTGTTGTCGGAGGAGAAAATGTGGGGGGTATCGCCGGGTACTCAAGAGGTGTAACCTTTGTCAATTGCTACAATTTGGGCCGTGTGAAGGCGGTTTCGTACATCGCACCGGATAACGAAGTGATTTATAATGGCATTGCGGGAGGTATCGCCGGCACATTCGATGGTGGCGTTTTCTATAATTGTTATAACTATAACAAAATCAGCGGTTTGTCTAACGGACATATGACCGGACAAATCCGCAGTACGGGTAAGGCTACGATCTCAAATTGCTTCGGAATGGAGGGTATGGCGAACGTCAATGATTACGAGTCGACTCTCAAAATTCAGACTGCATCGGCTTTTAAGGATGGATCGTTGCTGAAACTTTTGAATAGTTTCGTTACTTCTACGCCTTCCTTAGACGAATCGTTGTTCGGTGGCGTCGTTTACTTTAAGGAATGGACGCAAGGTTCTGATTATCCGATGTTTGCGGATGTCGTTTTGCCTCCTAAAAAGGTTTCCATCGTGACGTACAGAGGGGATTATTTCGGCATGGATGTCTTTTCGGAGTCGATGACGTTACCTGTTTGCAGCGAGTCTGTTTTCTCCTATCAGTTCGCCAATTCGTTTGATGGCAAGAACGTGAAGGGTGACACTGTCGTTATCGTGACGAAGGTGCTGAAGTCGAACTTCCTGAAGAAAGACAGTGATGGTTTCTATCTGATTGGTAGTGCGAAGGATCTAGGCCTCTTCCGTGATGCGGTGAATGGTGGCGCTTCCTCCATCAAGGGACGTCTGACCTCTGACATCGATTTGGGTGATGTGTCTGCCGATGGTGCTTGGATTCCTATCGGAAATCGTGATCTCTGCTGTGGCACCCCTTTCAGTGGGGTCTTCGATGGCGCCAATTTCTCGGTGATCAACTTGAAGGAATCGGGAGAGAAACAAGTGTTCGCCGGACTTTTCTCCAGTACCAAAGGCGCTTTGATAGAGAATCTGATCGTGAAGAGTTCGTCGATTAGTGGCTATTATGCAGGGGCGATCTGTGCCTATGCGGAGTCGACCACGTTCGCCAATTGCGGAAGCGAAGCGCAGGTTTCGGGAACCTCTGTCGATGGTGTGGCGGGTTTCATCGGTGTCGCCATTGACTGTGATATCGTGAATTGCTATAACTTGGGTAAAATCCAGGGAGATGGCAAAGCCAGCGGATTCCTGGGCTTGGAACAGGATAATTGCAGGATCGTCAATTGTTATGCGTCATGTTCGGTGATTAGCACTTCGGAATCGGCTGGTCAGAGAAGCCCGTTCATGTTTGAGTTCTTGGTGGGCGACGTCGATAATTGCTACTACGATAGCATTCTTTTCTATGCTAATTCGGATGTTTGGGGGCAGGTGAATGACTCTGTCATCGCCACCACGACGCAGTTCATCAAATCCAAGGATTTCATCAACCTGTTGAACAAGTGTGTGGATTCCTTGAATAAAGCGCAGGATACTATTGTGTATCGGAAGTGGGTCGCTGGAGAGTCCTCTAGCTATCCTAAGTTTAATGCTACGGAGGGCGCTAGTGTGTTCGATTACCTATATGGCTCGGAAACGGAGCCTCCGTTCTTCGCTTATACGGTGGATGACAGGTTGTACATCAGGTCTAAGAAAGCAGGTTGCACGAATTTGTATAACCGTGTGGGACAGGTGGTTAGATTCATCCGTTATGAGGAAGGCGAGACGGAAGTGACGGAGTTGCCTTTGGGCGTTTATATTATCGGGGGCAAGTCTGTGTTGATTAGGTGATCGTTCGGGTAACGTCTGTGATACAATGAAAAACGCCGGTGGTAAGAGTCCACCGGCGTTTTTTTTCGCCTTCAACTAAAGCAAACCGTTTCGGGCGACGTCTGACGACAGTCAGACAACTTTTAGTTTAAGGGGACAAATCGTCCCTATCATAGGTAAAGGTAATATTTGATAATAAATCAAATCTGATAAAAAAATATTGTCTCTTTATCTGTGCAAATTTAATCTATATATGTTATATTCGCAAGGTCTTTTTTAAGATAATGGTATGTATTTGTTCTCGTTGCCCTATTTTAATGTGTTTCTGGCAATAATGGTCGTTATTGCGGTGATTGTGTTCGTGTCCCTCTATTTTGTGGATGCGGGCTATGGAATCATGTTTGATAAGAAATGGGGCGTTTCCGTGAATAACAAGGTCGGCTGGGTGTTGATGGAGGCTCCTGTCTTTTTCGTCATGCTGGCTTGCTGGTGGTTGTCGGACCGCACTTGGGAGTTGGTTCCGCTCATCTTTTTCTTTTTGTTCCAACTGCACTATTTCCAACGATCATTCATATTCCCTTTCCTGATGCGGGGAAAGAGCCGTATGCCTGTGCTGATTATGTCTATGGGCGTTATTTTCAATACGTTGAATGGACTGATGCAAGGGGGATGGATCTTCTTCGTGTCGCCGGATGGCCTCTATTCCGCTGATTGGCTGACGACTCCGCAGTTCATCGTGGGTGTGCTGCTCTTCCTGGTGGGAATGGGCATTAACTTGCATTCAGACTATATTGTCCGTCACCTTCGCCAACCAGGTGATCCGAACCATTACTTGCCTAAGGGCGGAATGTTTGACTATGTCACCTCAGCCAATTATTTCGGCGAGCTGGTGGAATGGATCGGTTTCGCCATCATGACATGGTCCTGGGCAGGGGCAGTTTTCGCCCTTTGGACCTTCGCTAACTTGACGCCACGCGCAAACACTATATACAAAAGATATAAAAGCATGTTTCCGGAAATGGAACACCTTCATTTGAAGCGAATTATTCCATTTCTTTACTGAAAAGCACAGAATTAAAACGAATTGGTATGGCTTCATTGTTGTTCTCGCCCGGTAAGATCGGGCCTTTGACATTAAGAAATCGGACGATACGTTCCGCCGCCTTCGAGGGTATGTGTCCGGGTAATGCACCGTCCCAGATGTTGCATGACTATCATGTGTCTGTCGCCGCTGGGGGTGTGGGCATGACTACCCTCGCCTATTCCGCTGTCGAGCAGAGTGGACTATCCTTCCCTCATCAGCTGTGGCTGAAGGAGGAAAACATCCCTGCGTTGCGGAAAATAACGGATGATATCCACCGTGAAGGTGCTGCCGTTAGCATTCAAATCGGACATTGCGGGAATATGTCCCACAGGAAAATCTGCGGGTGTACTCCTATTTCCGCTTCCAGTGGCTTTAACATTTATTCTCCGACCATCGTGCGTGGAATGCGCAAGGAGGAGATAGAGCAGAGCGCCAAGGCGTTCGGACGTGGCGTCGAATTGGCCCGTGAGGCTGGCTTCGATGCGGTGGAGCTGCATGCCGGTCATGGATACCTGATCAGCCAGTTCCTTTCCCCTTCCACGAATCATAGGAAGGACGAGTTCGGCGGCTCGTTGGAGAATCGGATGCGCTTCATGAAGATGTCGGTGGACGAGGTGATGAAGGCTGCCAAGGATGATATGGCTGTGCTGGTGAAGATGAACATGCGTGATTGTTGCCGCCATGGCATGGAGTTGGACGAGAGCTTGGAGGTGGCGAAGACCCTGGAGCGTTCTGGTGTCCATTGCCTGGTGCTGAGTAGCGGATTCGTCAGCAGTGCGCCGATGGATGTGATGCGTGGTGCGATGCCTTTCCGTACGATGGCCTATTACATGAACCAGAAGTTGATGCCTCTTCTGATTCGTTCGTGTGGTTCGAAATTGGTTCCTCCTGTTAAGTTCAAGGAGGCTTATTTCCTGGAGGATGCGCTGAAGTTCCGTCAGGCCTTGAAGATGCCTCTCTGCTATGTGGGCGGTCTGGTTTCTAAGGATAAGATTGATGAGGTGCTGGGTGATGGCTTCGATTTCGTGGCGATGGCGAGGGCTCTGCTCAATAACCCTCATTTCGTGAATGACATGCAGGCGGATGAGCATGCGCGTGTCTCCTGCGACCATTCCAACTACTGCATCGGACGTATGTATTCGAAGGAAATGGCTTGCCATCAGTGCATTTTGCGGAATGGCGGGGAGAATATTCCTCAATCATTGTTGGATGAACTTGAAAACAATCGTGAAAAAGGATATTAATCCAATTCTTTTTGCTACTTTTACGAACATATTGCTGGCGGAGTTTCCCTCTGCCCAAGGCGTTTTTGATTTTAAGTTGTAGATTGATTTAACGATTATGTTTGAAGGTTATAAGGTCGGTTTGGCGTTGAGCGGCGGTGGTGCGAAGGGCATCGCTCATTTGGGAGTTCTGAAGGTGTTGGAGGAGCGTGGCATTGAGGTCGATCATATCTCCGGTGTGAGTGCGGGCGCCATCATGGGCGCATTGTATGCGGACGGCAATACGCCTGAGGATATCTGCCAGTACATCAAAAAGAGTGACATGTACCACATGCTCTCCTTGACCATGCCTCGTCATGGAGGTATAACCAGAATGGACCAGTTCGGCAAGTTCATCAAGGATAAAATCAAGGCTGAGACCTTCGAGGATCTGCGTATTCCGCTGGTTGTCAACGCTACGGAACTGAATGACGGCAAGAATGTATACTTCGACAAGGGACCTCTCCTCGATTGTATCATCGCTTCCGCTTCCGTGCCTATCTTCTTCAAACCGATGTGCATCAACGGAAAGTTATATGTGGATGGTGGCCTGTTTTGTAATTTGCCGGCTAAAATCTTGCGTAAGAAGGGCTGTGACATCGTGATTGGTGTACATGTCAACCCCATCACCCATGAGGACAAATTTGAGGGGATAAAGGACGTTTCTGAGCGCGTTTTCCACCTCTCTGTGAATGGTAATACCATCGAACAGAAAAAAGAGTGCGATATCCTGGTAGAAACCTTCCGTGCGAGGTCGTATGGCATGTTCGACGCTTCTAAGGCCGAGGAGGTCTTCCAAATCGGCTATGAGGACGCTACTGCCGCATTGGATGCGGTGGATTGGGATGAACTGCGGATGAAGGTCAGGGTCTCCTCCAAATACAAAAGGAGGTGATTCCCCACCTCCTTCAATTCAAAATTGACTACGTCGAACTGACGTTTCATAATTCTCTAGAATTCCTTCAGCACATTGTAGAGCTTCTGTATCGGAAGCCCCATGATGTTGTAGAAGCTGCCGTTGATGTGCTCCACACCGATGTAGCCGATCCACTCCTGCACACCGTATGAGCCTGCCTTGTCGAATGGCTTGTAACGCTCGATGTAGTGGGTGATCTCCTCGTCCGTCAACGTGGCGAAACGGACATCCGACTGCGCCACGAAGGATACTTCCTTCTCTTTGCTTTTGACGCATACGCCCGTGTATACTTGGTGCGTGTCGCCGGAGAGGCTTTTGAGCATCTGTATGGCGTCCTCCTTCGTCTTGGGTTTCCCCATCAGGCCGTTGTCTTTCCATACGATCGTGTCGGCCGTGATGATCAACTCGTTGCTTTGTATGAGGTGGCTGTATGCCCGCATTTTCTGTTTCGCCAGGTACAAGGGAATCTCTCCTTCCCGCAGGTTGCTGGGGAAATGCTCTTCCAACCCTTTGATGGTTTTCACCTCGAAATCTATCTCTAACCCTGCCAGCAATTCTTTCCTTCGTGGGGAATTGGAGGCTAAAATAACATGATATTGCTCTAACATAATAGTTCTTCAAGTATCGTTTTTTCCTATGCGCGAATTTAGCAGAAATTTCCGTATCTTCGCAGAGGATAATGTGAGATAAAAATCGTATGGAGGAATTTTTAAGCCAACTGAATGACAATCAAAAGGATGCTGTTCTTTACAATGATGGACCCTCGCTCGTGGTGGCGGGTGCCGGCTCTGGAAAGACGCGTGTGCTGACCTATAAAATCGCGGGATTACTGAAATCCGGGTATGAGCCCAACCGTATCTTGGCGTTGACATTCACGAACAAGGCTGCGGACGAGATGAAGTCTCGTATCGATAGTATTGTCGGCGATGGGGTCTCCAGACGGTTGTGGATGGGCACTTTCCACTCGATTTTCGCACGTATCCTGCGCCAACAGGCCGAAAAAATAGGCTATAAACCTAGTTTCACCATCTATGACACCGCGGATTCTAAAAGCTTGGTGAAGAACATCGTCAAGGAGATGGGGCTCGATGAGAAGAAATACACGCCTAAGGCGGTTCTCTCCCGCATCTCCCAACTGAAGAATAGCCTTATCACTCCTGATGTCTACCGTACCCATGAGGATTGGCAGAAGAATGACGCTTATGCGAAGATTCCTCGCCTGTCGGAGATTTATTCCCTATACTTCGCCCGCTGTTACAAGGCCTGTGCCATGGATTTCGATGATATATTGCTCTATACGAACATCCTATTCCGTGATTTCCCGGAGGTCTTGGCGCAATACCAGGAGGCGTTCCAGTTCATTCTGGTGGACGAGTACCAGGATACGAACTTTGCCCAACACCTTGTGGTGAAGAAGTTGGCGGCGATTCATCATCATGTCTGTGTGGTGGGCGACGATGCGCAGAGCATCTATTCGTTCCGTGGGGCGAATATTGATAATATATTGAAATTCAGGGAGGTGTTCCCGAATTGCAAGGTGTTCAAATTGGAGCGCAACTATCGTTCCACACCGAATATCGTCAAGGTGGCGAATAGCTTGATCGCAAAGAACAAGAAGCAACTGCAGAAGAATGTCTATTCCGAGCAGAAGGAGGGCAGCAAGGTGAAGGTGGTTTGCACCTATTCGGACTTGGACGAGGCCACTTCCGTTGTGTCCCAGATTAGTGGTTTCGTCTCTTCCGGCAAGTATGCTTACAAGGATATGGCGGTGTTGTACCGCACCAATTCCCAGTCGCGTGTCTTCGAGGAGGCATTGCGGAAACGGGCTATCCCCTATGTGATACATGGCGGGCATTCTTTTTACCAACGCAAGGAAATCAAGGATGTCCTCTCCTACTTCCGTCTGATTTTGAACCATGAAGACGAGGAGGCTTTCCGTCGTATCATTAACTATCCTGCAAGGGGTATCGGGGATACGACCATGGCTAAGGTCTCGGAGGTTGCCCTGCGTTTCGGCATCTCTTATTGGGCGGTCATATCTGATCCGTTGGGCTATAATTTGCCGGTGAATGCCGGCACGGCCACAAAACTGACGAATTTCCGCACTCTGATCCATGGATTAAGCGAGGATATGGAGACTACGGATGCCTATTCTTTCACGAAAAAGGTGTTGGCTGAATCTGGAATTCGTAGGGCTCTGGAGGAGGACAAGACGACGGAAGGTATCGGCAAATTGGAGAATCTGGACGAGTTGCTGAACAGTATCCATGAGTTTTGCGAATCCAGCCGTGAGGAGACGGGTCAAGATGCCACTATCTCCGACTTCCTTCAGAAGGTCTCATTGATGTCGGACATCGATGATGGCGGGGTTGATGTGGAGGATAAGGTCACGCTGATGACTGTCCATGCCGCTAAAGGATTGGAATTCAAGAATGTATTCGTCGTGGGATTGGAGGAGGAATTGTTCCCTTCCGATATGTCCCTGAAAAGCGAGGATGGCGTGGAGGAGGAACGTCGTTTGTTTTATGTGGCGATTACCCGCGCTGAGGAGAATTGCATCATCAGCTATGCGAAGTCCAGGTTCAGGAATGGTATTACGAACGACACGTTGCCAAGCCGTTTCCTCAAGGATATAGACGAGGATTTGCTGGATTGCCCTGCTGGGTTTCTTAATCGTTCGGAGTCCCGTGGACGTTATTCCATGTGGGATGATGAGGATGACTTCGCATTCTCGAGCAGGGGTGGCAGTTCCCCTTTCTCGAAGCCGTGGCGGAAAACGTATCAGCCTGATCCTGAGCCTATGCCCCGCTCCACCACTTATGTGGCGCCAAGGAATCTGAAACCCCTTGCGAGTGTCTCTTCTTCTGTGGCCGGAGCGCCTGATCCACAGCCTAATACCATGACAAAGGCGGGTGACATCGAGGTGGGCAATTGGGTCGAACATGAGAAGTTCGGACGAGGAACCGTGCTCTCGATTGAGGGCGTTGGCGGTGATGCGAAGCTGACGATTAAATTCCAGAACGAGGGAGAACGTAAAATCCTGCTTAAATTCGCCCGTTTGAAGAACTTGGGCAAATGATTTTCTGTCATATTCGCCTGTGTGGAGTCCGCCAGAATGTCTGTCGTCGTGCCACTGTGTCATGTTTTTGCGCGGATATGCGGGATGGCAAATTTTTTGATAGGTTATTTATGAGACACTATATGTTTACGCTAATAATGAAAATTTAATATACGATGGAAGAGAATGCAACAATGGATAATCAATCACAACCGATTGAGAATGAAAACGAAGAAGTGAAAGTCGACGGATCTGTCGCTGATGAGGCTGCGGATACGAAGGCGGAGGCTTCCGAGGAGGCTACGGCCGAGGCGGGCTCTGATGCGGATAAGGTGAAGGAGCTGGAGGAGAAATGCGCTAAGTTACATGATGATTACATCCGTTTGTACGCTGATTTCGAGAACTATAAGAAACAGTCGCTGAAGGCTCGTTCGGAATTGATCAAGTCTGCGGGCGAAGGCATATTCGCGAACATGTTACCGCTAGTGGACGATTTCGAGCGTGCGATGAAGGCGATGGAGAACGCTACGGAGGTCTCTTCCGTAAAGGAGGGTGTCGACCTGATTTACAATAAGTTCAATTCGTTCCTGGCTCAGAACGGTGTCACACCGATCGAGACGCAAGGTGCTCCGTTCAATGTCGATTTTCACGAGGCTATTACGATGATCCCTGCTCCTTCCGAGGATCTGAAGGGCAAGGTCGTCGACTGTACGCAGAAGGGGTATATGTTGAAAGACAAGGTGCTCCGTTTCGCTAAGGTTATTGTGGGACAATAATATGTTACGATATGGCAAAGAGAGATTATTATGAAGTGTTGGGGGTTTCCAAAGACGCTTCTGCTGATGAGATAAAGAAGGCTTACCGTAAATTGGCCATTCAGTATCACCCGGACAAGAATCCGGGCGATAAGACTGCCGAGGAGAAGTTCAAGGAGGCTGCGGAGGCGTATGATGTCCTCAGCAATGCCGATAAGCGTGCCCGTTACGATCGTTTCGGACATGCTGGATTGGACGGTTTCTCTGGCGGAGGCGGCTTCGATGGCGGCGGTATGTCCATGGAGGATATCTTCGCCCAATTCGGTAATATTTTCGGTGGCCACTTCGGTGGCGGCTTTGGCGGTTTCAGCGGCTTCGGTGGCGGAGGCGGTGGAAAGAGAGTCCGCAAGGGCTCCGATTTGCGCGTCCGCGTGAAGGTGACACTCAAGGATGTGGCTTTCGGCGTGGAGAAGAAGCTGAAGGTAAAACGTTATGTCAAATGTGCCGCTTGTAACGGAAGCGGTGCGGAAGACAGTAATTCTGTCGTTAAATGTACCACTTGCGGCGGCGCAGGTGTGGTGAACCGTGTCACGAACTCTCTTTTCGGCACTATGCAGGTTCAGTCCGAATGTCCGAACTGTAATGGTATGGGTACGACCATCACAAAGAAATGCAAGCATTGCGGAGGAACTGGTATTGTCCAGGAGGAGGAGATCATCCCAGTTAAGATTCCTGCCGGCGTGGCTGACGGAATGTATTTCAGCGTCAAGGGAAAGGGCAATGCGGCTCGAAATGGCGGCATTGACGGCGATTTGCAGGTATTGATAGAGGAAGAGCCGGATAGTGAGCTTATACGCGACGAAAACGACCTTATTTACAACGCTTTGTTCTCTGTTCCAATGTTGGTGAACGGAGGTACGGCGGAAATTCCTTCGGTGGACTCCAAAGTGAAGGTGAAAATCGAGGCGGGTACGCAGCCTGGTAAGGTTTTGCGCCTGAAGGGGAAGGGCCTTCCTTCCGTCAATGGTTACGGAAACGGCGATTTGCTGGTGAATATAGGTGTTTACATTCCTGAACATCTCTCGAAGGAGGAGAAGAAGATCTTCGAGGAGCTTGACAAGTCGGAGAACATGACTCCGACGGAAAGTGCGAAGCGTAACTTCTTGTCTAGGTTCAAGAGTATGTTCAACTAATAATTAGTTGTTGAGCTGCGCACCGTATTCTTCGTAGGTGTTGTCCGAGTAGAATACGATGATTTTTTTCACGATACGGGGAGAAGCTGGAGTTGGTTCCGGTTTCTCCTTTTTTTCTTCCTGGGGTTGCACCGGTGTGTTCATCGTCGGTTGTTGGGGTGGGTTGTTGTATGTTCCGTTCCATTGCGTATTTTGTGGATTTTGAAATTCCGGTTGATGGATCGGAGTTTGTTCATGTCTCGGCTCTGTTGTTCCAAATTTTTCCTTTTCTTCCTCGTTGGAATTTATCTCGTTTTCCTTGCCATATTCCTGTGTAGGTATCGGAATCTCCGGAAATAACGACTGCTGGTAAGGATAACTTGGCTGCCTTTTTATTGTATCTGCTTTGTTTTCAATCTGTTCGGGCGATTTTCTGTACATATCGCCAATGCCTGACACGAACCATTCTGGACTAATTCCTCGAAATGTGTCAAGAATCTTCTGTATGACCTGCAAACTAGGCGCATTTCTACCGCTGAGTAGGTGCGTGACCGCCGACGGTTGTATACCGATGAGCTGGGCGAACTGAGAATTGGTCAAATCCTCCATCTTTATGATCTCCGCAATGCGTTCTGCTACACTTTTTGTCATTTTTATTTTGTAAAATGTTTGATTTACAAATGTAATTAATATTTCTTTTACAAATGTAATGTATTGTTTTAAAAATGTAAAATACATTTGTAAAATATGGCGATATGTATTTACGAATGTGTATGTTTACAGATGCAAAAACAAATTCCATCTTTAAGTTATAAGGGGTTGTTGGTTCCGTACGCCTTTTATTTAGGCACTTCTTCGCTTGTTTTTCGTATAGCTGACAAACAATGTCTGTGTCATTCAGCCATTAACGATTTTCACGGATGTGTATCTCTCTTTCTGTCTGGCATATGGTTCCCGTTAGTAGAAGTCACATTTCCTCTGAAATGAGGGGGGAAACGGCTTTTAAACGCTTTTTCTGCGCTGTTTTTCCCTGAATCCCTATGATATTGTGGTTTCTGTCTTTATATATCTTAAATGAAGCGATATAAGGTGTGTTATGCATTCTGGTTGGGGGAATGCGGATCCGGACAGCTTTTTGCCTTCTCTATCCTCCTTTTTATTCCATTAAATCATCGCTTTTACTTTAATGTGCTAATTTTCTGATTGTAAATTTATTATGAAATTTTTAGTTTGTTTATTTGATGTAAATAACCGCTAAAAACTGAATTTCTGTCGTTTTGGGTGTTTTTGTTTGAAGTTTTAGTTTTATTTATAATATTTAAAATACTGATATATAGATTATAAAGTATTTAATCATGTGTTTACTAATATGCATATTGTACGTGTGTTTCTATTGTTGTAAAATTTTACATATGTGTATTTACATATGTGTATCCATCTAAAAATTCGTTGTAAAATCCTTGTTGGGTGGCTGTAAAATTGCAGTTTTACATTTGTAATATACCTATTTTGTGAATTTACATATTTACAAGTGTGTAATTTTACAAGCTGAATATTTACGAAAGGAAAATATGGTTGGAATGCCCTTCTAGCCTACGTTTCCGTGATGTCCGGACAGTGTGAAATTTGAATATTTGCCGTGCAATATACGGTTGAAAGAAAATATGCGATTCTCGTGGAGTTAAGTTGAGGCTCTAATTTACGTCAAACCCAGTGGTACTCTATGTTTCACGATGGAAATCCATGTGGATTCCTACTCGTCCATCACTCGCCTTTTATTTTTAATTCTTAATTCATGACTCTTAAATCTTAATTTTGTAATTTTGTATGTATTATTGTTTAGTGTGAATTTAGAGAATGGATAATCCGTGTTCTTCTGTCCTTTTAGATGATGCCGTAAAGGAGTTTTCCAAGTTGCCTGGTATAGGGAAGAAAACCGCCTTAAGGCTGGTGTTGCATTTGCTTCGCCAGAGTCGTGAGGATGTGGAACAGTTCGGTAATGCCTTCATCTCGTTGCGCAACGGTATTCAGTACTGCAAGGTATGCCACAATATATCCGATTCGGAGATTTGTGGTATATGTTCTGACGAGCGGCGTGATTCTTCTCTGATCTGTGTCGTGGAAAACATCAATGAGGTGATTTCCATTGAGAATACGCAGCAGTTTCACGGCCTCTATCACGTCCTTGGCGGCGTTATTTCGCCTATGGATGGTGTGGGACCTTCCGATTTGGCGATCGATGAGCTGGTCGCCAGGCTGGAGGCTGGAGGCATAAAGGAGGTGATTTTAGCTTTGAGTCCGACGATGGAGGGCGACACGACCAATTTTTATCTCTATAAAAAGCTTTCGAAGTATGACGTGGAGATCTCCACGATCGCTCGTGGCGTCTCGATCGGAGATGAATTGGAGTATGCGGACGAGGTGACGCTCGGGCGTTCCATCGTGAACCGGACCCCTTATAAATTGTGATAAACTCTTATTTAGTACCATGGATTGGATAAAGAAATTGACGATTATGTTTTGGACCATTGTGGGTGTCGTGCTGGTTGCCGTGGCCGTGGCTTTCTACTGGAGTCATGGCGTGACAATCGTGAATGACCAGTCGGACAGGACGATTGGCGAGGGTATCGCCATTCTAACCATGCTCTTAGGTATACCTTTGTCTCTGAAGTTATATCATGTCTATACGCGTGAAAAACTGCCTAAGGAGAAGGACGAGAAGCGTTTGGTAAATCATATCGTCAAATGGTTTTTATTGCGCCTAGGCATCGTTTTAATGGCCTTGACGTTGAATTTCATCGCTTTTGTAGTATTCGGCTCCCAGTCAGGTCTCTTATGTGTGCTGATTTGCTTGGTATTTCTTTTCTTCTGTAGGCCTATTCGGGGAGAATTAACTTATTTGCAGAACTCAGAGCGAGAGGAGAAGGTATGCGAATAGCGGTTGATTTTGATGGTACGATTGTCGAGAATTGCTTCCCTGAAATCGGTGAGGAGCGTCCTTTCGCGGTGGATGTCCTGAAGAAATTCAGGGAGGAGCACCATGTGTTGATCTTGTGGACTGTCAGAAACGGCGCATACCTGGACGAGGCGTTGAAATGGTGCGAGGAGCGTGGCTTGGAGTTCGACGCGGTCAATACGCATTATTTCGAGGAGGGTGAAAATTGTGACCGCTCCTCCATTTCCAATAAAGTGAATGCTCATTTATTCATCGATGACCGTAATTTAGGAGGTGTGCCGGATTGGACGACCATCTATCGGCAGGTGAAGTCCGGTAAGGCTTTCTCTCGTATTGTCTTGGATGCCCAGAAGGAAAAATCTGTCCAGCCGCAAAATATCTTTATCCGTTTTGGACTTTGGCTGGAAAAAATAAAAAAAGAGGTTGAAGCAAGGAAAAGGTAATCCTTATTCTATGGAAAAGATGTAGGCCTGTTGGGTCGTTTCCTCAATTTTAAACCTGTTGTCCGCCCGTTCCCCCACGATCCAGATTATCTCTCCATTTGCGGTGGTCAAAACCCATGTTTTTTCCTTTTTTGACTGCGAATAGTGGTTGTCGATAAAGAAATCACTGGTCTTCTTACGTCCTTTCATGCCGAAAGGATAGAAGTAATCGCCTGATTTACATTTTCTTAGTGTTAGAGGGAAGGATATCTTGCCGCAATCTGCATAACAGAGGCTATTGTCTCGCTTTATAGTCAGATTTTGGGTCGAAACCTGGTGTATTTTTAGTTTGATAGGGAGTTTTTGGACATCGTCGATGGTGGATATTTCAAAAGAGGCATCCTCTTTTTTCTGTATGGGGACTATCTCCCACTCTGTCCGTTCGCAACGCAATTCGTACTGGTCTGAAAGAAATCTTTTCCCGGTTCCGTTCATTCCCATGTGAAGCAGGTTATCCACGACATCGGATGAGAAACCGAGCGGACTCAGTGTCTCGTATAGGATGAATCGGCTGTCCGGATTGGAAAGTATCTCCTCTTTGGGGATTGTCCAACCGTTGTCTTGAGGCGTTTTGGTGGCGACGATGGACAATTGGTGGTTGATGAATTGCTCGGCTTCCCGCAGATGTGATATGGTTTGTATCATATTCTGTCGGAAGGTCGGGTTGATTTCTTCAAGCATAGGGATAACTTGGTTCCTGAACTTATTGCGCAAATAGACGCTTTCGAAGTTGGTTGAGTCATCCACGTACGACAACTTTTGCCTTTCGATATAATCGAGGATATCTTTCTTCGTGAATTGCAGCAGTGGTCTAACGATATCCCCTTGTTTGGGTTTTATTCCTGACAATCCTTTTAAGCCAGTTCCTCTGGAGAGGTTGATCAGGAAGGTTTCTATGCAGTCGTCCGCATGATGGGCGACGGCTATATAGTCTGCTTTTTCCCTCTGTTTCAGTTCGGCGAACCAGTTGTATCGCAGTTCTCTCGCCGCCATTTCTGTCGATATCTTTTTGATGGCGGCATATTCCAATGTGTTGAAATCGATTTGAAAATAGGGAATTTTTCGCGCATCTGCTTGCGAATGTGCAAATTTAGAATCGCGATTAGCCTCTTCGTTGCGAATATGGAAGTTGCAATGTGCTGCAATGCACATATAACCTCTTTTGTGCAACGAATCTAATAGTGTGATGGAGTCGGCTCCTCCGCTCAATCCAACTATTATTTTGGCCCCTTGCGGGATAAGATCCGCGAAGGAACATTCTTCTATTTTACCCATTCTTTTCTCTCTCTCAAATCCTGTCTAATACAATTTTCACGAGACCTTCCATGGTGCCTTTGTAGGACGTGTTCATGCTTTTGTCGACACGACCCGCGATGATGCAGCAAACCGTCATGGCTTTATGCCCTAAGAGTTTTGCCATTCCGGCGACCGCGGAGCTCTCCATTTCATAATTTGTTATTTTCTCTCCATTATAGTCGAAAGACATAATTTTGCTGTTCAGGTCAGGGTCTGCTAAAGGAATGCGTACGTGCCTTCCTTGCGGACCGTAAAAGCCTGGTGCGGAAATCGTCACGCCCATCACCATCCCTTCTCCGATTCTGCTGACTAATTCATCGTCTGCCGAAACGACATACGGTATACATAGTTTCTTCCTCCAATTGGTGTGTTCGCAGAATTTTGACTCGAAATCCTCGTCTGTAACGTCTTTTGGGAGGTCGTAGAACCGTATCATGCCATCGAAGCCTATCGAGCGCTTAGAGACCACGTAAGAGCCTACAGGCGTGAAATCTTGCAGTCCACCTGATGTGCCGATTCTGACCATTGTCAGTGTGGTATGGTGTTCTTTGACGCATCTGGTCTGGAAATCTATGTTTTTCAGCGCATCCAGTTCCGTGACCACGATGTCGATATTATCCGTTCCGATGCCGTGGGAGACGCAGGATATTCTTTTCCCCTTGTGGAATCCAGTAATTGTATGGAACTCACGGCTTTGGATATCACATTCTATGCTGTCAAAGAACGAGGCGACCATGTTGACTCGTGTCGGGTCTCCAACTAAAATCACCGTATCAGCCAGCTGTTCAGGCTTGATATGAAGGTGAAAAATTGATCCATCCTCATTGATGATCAGTTCGGATGGTGGTATAATCCTATTTTGCATGACAATTTATATTAATCTAACTAGTGATATTACCAAAGATAATAAAGATTTTCGTTTATCCTAAAGGAAAGATAGGTAAGTTATTCACAAAAAAAGGACACCGCTTCTCACGAAGCAGTGTCACAACAAAATAATAAAACTATGAATATATGGAAAATATTACAAATTGATTTTTAGACAAAGCTCTTTCAACTGAGCTTCATCTATGGCGGATGGTGAATCGATCATCACATCTCTTCCCGCATTATTCTTAGGGAATGCGATGCAGTCACGAATAGAATCCAAACCCGCCAGCATTGATACGACTCTATCCAATCCGAACGCTAGTCCGCCGTGAGGAGGTGCGCCGTATTTGAACGCATTAATCAAGCAACCGAACTGATCCATCGCTTTTTCTGGCGTAAATCCAAGCAATTGGAACATCTTGTTCTGTAGTTTCGAGTCATGGATACGAATGGATCCACCACCCAACTCTACACCGTTCATTGCCAAGTCATATGCGTTTGCGCGCACACGTCCAGGATCGCTGTCCAAATATTGAATATCCTCAGTCTTTGGACTGGTGAAAGGATGGTGCATCGCATAGAATCGACTATCTTCTTCGCTCCATTCAAATAGAGGGAAATCAATGACCCATAACGGAGCGAACTTGTTTTTATCTCTTAGACCGAGTCTCTCACCCATTTCGAGTCGGAGCTCGTTCATCTGTTTACGAGTTTTGTTCACGTCGTCGCCGCAGAGAATCAACATCAGGTCGCCCGGTTTCGCATTGAAGCGATCCGCCCATTTCTTCAAATCCTCTTGCGCATAGAATTTATCCACGCTGGATTTGAATGAGCCGTCCTTCTCGTATTTCACGTATACAAGGCCTTTCGCACCCACCTGAGGTTTTTTCACGAAATCGGTCAGTTGATCCAACTGTTTGCGTGTATATTCGGCGCAACCCTCAGCACATATTCCTACGACGATTTTGGCGTTGTCGAATACGCTGAAGCCGTGTCCTTCCGTCAAGTCTTTCAGTTCGACGAAAGTCATGCCGAAACGCATATCAGGTTTGTCGGAGCCGTAAAGGCGCATACACTCGTGCCATGTCATACGAGGGAAAGGATCCTTGAAGTCGATTCCCTTCACGTACTTGAATATATGTTTGATCATGGCTTCGAAGATGTTGAGCACATCCTCTTGTTCCACGAAAGACATCTCGCAATCTATTTGTGTGAATTCCGGTTGGCGATCCGCGCGTAAGTCTTCATCCCTGAAGCACTTAACGATTTGGAAATAGCGGTCGAATCCAGCGACCATCAACAATTGTTTGAATTGCTGAGGGGATTGTGGCAATGCGTAGAATTGCCCTGGATTCATCCTTGACGGAACGACAAAATCCCTTGCGCCTTCAGGTGTTGATTTAATCAGCACAGGCGTCTCAACTTCCAGAAAATGTTGTTCGTCCAGGAATCTACGGATTTCGAATGCGATTTTGTGTCTCAATTCCAAGTTGGAACGGACGCAATTACGTCTTAAATCCAAGTATCTGTATTGCATACGTAGGTCATCACCTCCGTCTGTATTATCTTCTATTGTAAACGGAGGTACTTCCGCAACATTCAGAATTTCAAGTTTATCAGCGATGATCTCTATCTCGCCTGTTGGTATATTCTTGTTTTTGCTACTTCTCTCCGCAACCTTTCCGGTTACTTGAATCACCCATTCTCTACCTAATTTGTTCGCTTGTCCGCATAATTCGGTATTGATATCTTCGTTAAATACGATTTGGGTGATACCATAACGATCTCGAATGTCGACGAAGGTCATTCCTCCCATTTTACGTGCTTTCTGCACCCATCCCGCCAATGTAACTGTTTCACCTACATTCGCGATGTTCAACTCTCCACATGTTCTTGTCCTGTACATATCGATACACGTTTGCATGGCACAAAGTTACATTTTTTTTGTGATAGATGGAGAATTTTTTAACTTTTTTTTCTTGTGTGGAATCGAAATTTGCTTTTTATCGTCGAATATTTCTTCAATCTAACCTTTTTGAAGTAGTGATAGAATCCACATATTTTCTTCCAAGTCAGTCTGGAGAGGAATTTTTGTGTGGTGGTTGTATTGTGTTCATATGCGTGGTGAATGTATACCTGCGGTAGGCATATCACCTTGTAGCCTACCCCTTTCATCCTGAAACAGAAGTCCGCGTCGTCAAGTCCGAAGAAGAAGTTCTCGTCCCAAAAGCCTACGGCTATTTGTGCGCTCCTTCTGATCATATGGCAGGCGCCTATCGTGTAATCCACCTCGAAGGGCTCGGTTTGGTTCATGTCGTACAGCGTGTTTTGGTAGTCTTTGCTGAACCATTCCATGTTGTAGCGCAATGAAACGTCGTGTAGGTATGCTTTCACCAAGTGCCGGATTCTAGGGAATCTCCTGCAGCTTTTTTGCGTCTCCCCGTTTTGTCCGACGAGTTTGCAGCTGCATAGTCCCACATCCGGATTCTCATCCATGTAGTTGAGCATCGTTTCGTAGGCGTTTTGGTTGAATTCCGTGTCGGAGTCGAGGAAAAGCAGGTATTCGCTGGGATAGGCGTTGATGATTCCTATGTTTTTGGCGGCTGCTACACCTTTGTTCTCCGTGCAGCATATCATTCTGACGTTAGGATATGAATACTCCACGGCAGTCCTCGTCTCGTCGGTGGAACCATTGTCGATATACAATACCTCGACATCCTTGTCGTCCTTCAGGAAGTCAAGGGAAGCAAAATTCTTTTGCAGGTAGTGCCAAGAATTGTAGCCGACAATTATGATCGTCACCTTTTTATTCATATCCGTGCTCGTTTCTAACGAATATAACAAAAAAAGATGTGAAAAACAATTCCCCTTGCTTAAAAATATTTAATAAAAACAGGAAAGGCGGACTTAATTAGCCCGCCTTCCTTATTGTTGAGCGAAAATGGTTATTTTTTCGCCTCTACTTCTTTGTACTTGTCGCTTACCTCTTTGTATTTGTCGTTCATGCCTAATTTGTAGTACACGGAACGGAGGAATTGCAAGTTCATCAGGTCTTCACCGTTGATGCTGCGTGCTTTCTCGAAGTAAGGGAGAGACTTTTTCAACTCTGCGGTTCCTTTGGTTCTTTCAGCGTTGTATTTCTTGATATCCTTGATGCTGTTGGCGTCGTTGATGATTTTCTCACCTTTCTTTTCGTAAGCCAAACCGCACTCGTATTGTGCCTCAAAATCAGATGGAGCCAATTCCACCGCTTTGCTCAAGCTGGCGATCGCCTCGTCAAATTTCTGCTCTCTCAAGAACATATTACCTTTGATCTTGTAATATTGAGCGTTGGTTGGATTCTTAGAGATGGCCTCGTCCAAATACTTGATGGCTTCTTCCTTCTTTCCGTTGTTCAGATAATAGTTGATCAAATTACCGATAAGGTATTGGTTAGAAGGATATTTTTTGAGACCCTCGTTGATGGTCGCGATCATCTTGTCGTTTTGCTTATCCTTGCTGTATGCGTCGCACAACCATTCGTACATGGTCTCCTCTTTGAAGGCTATCTTCTTCAACTCCTCCATGTACTTGATCATGATTGGGCGTTTGGTGCTGTCTGAAGCGGCCAAGTTGACGGCGAGGTACTTAACGTCGTTGTAGTAGTCGCTTTTATCGATGCCCTCATCTTTCATGATGCTGTTGGATGGCAAGTCCAAGTACTTCTGATACAATTGGAAAGCTTTGTTAAGTTCCTTGTCCTTCTGGCTTCCTGATGCTTCCGCTGCCAATTTCTGGTGTTGTTGGCCTTCCGCAACCAAGTAGTTGGCGTATGTGGAGACATTTTTCTTCACATTCTTCAGATATTTGGACTTAACCTTGCCCTTCTCATCAGGCAACTGATCCAACTCTCCGCACTTCAGGTAAGCGTCGACTGCCTTTATCAGATTGTCGCTCATCAGATCCTGGTTGTATTGCATCTTTCCATCCCTTTTGATGGCTTCTGCCTCATATATCTTGAAATAGATTTGACCAGCCACGTCGTAGGTATATGCCATGTTGTTGGAGGTTGGGTCCTTCATGGCGGTTTCTATATCCTTAACTGCTTGGTCGAAGTTGATAGGTTGCTCATAAAGATATCCCTCGGCGCTTCTTACCAACTTTTTTTGTGCGAATCCGCTCATGGTCAATGCCATGGCGAAAACCGTGATTGCTATTTTCTTCATGATATTTAATTAATAATTAGTTTTGTTCGTTAATATTGTTCTCATCTCCTGATTCTTGTGGGTTTTCCTCTCCCTCCAATTCCTCTTCATCGTCCGGTTGTGACAGGACCTTGCATACGGATGCGATCTGGTCATTCTTCTTGGTGAGGTTGATGAGACGGACACCTTGTGTGGCGCGGCCCATCACGCGTACATCCGTCACTTTCAGACGAATGGTGATGCCTGATTTGTTAATGATCATCAGGTCGTTCTCGTCCGTTACGCTCTTGATGGCAACCAAAAGACCCGTTTTGTCCGTGATGTTCATCGTCTTGACGCCCTTGCCGCCTCTGTTGGTGATGCGGTAGTCTTCGATGTCGCTGCGTTTTCCGTAACCTTGTTCGGATACGACCATCACTGTCTCCGTTTGAGGATCGTTGATGGTGATCATTCCTACCACTTCGTCGTCAGGACCGTCGAGCGTCATGCCTCGTACACCGGTCGCCGTCCTACCCATTTCCCTCACTTTCGTCTCGTTGAAACGGATGGCGCGTCCGTTGCGGTTCGCCAAGATGATTTCGCTGTTTCCTGTCGTCTGTCTTACTTGGATGACCTGGTCGTCCTCCCTGATGGTGATAGCGTTGACACCGTTGGCGCGAGGACGGGAATAGGCCTCCAATGAGGTCTTCTTCACGATACCGCGTTTGGTGCAGAACATCAAGTAATGAGACTTGCAGAACTCTTCGTCGTTCAGCGACTTGATCTTGATGAATGCGTTCACCTTGTCGTCGGCGTCGATGTTGAGCATGTTCTGGATGGCGCGGCCTTTGGTCGTCTTGCTTCCCTCAGGGATGTCGTACACTTTCAACCAGTAGCAACGACCCTTTTGGGTGAAGAACAACATCGTGTTGTGCATGGACGCCGGATAGATGTATTCGATGAAATCCTCGTCGCGCGAGCTGCTTCCTTTGGAGCCTACGCCGCCACGGCCTTGCGCCTTGAACTCGTCGAGCGGAGTACGCTTGATGTAGCCGAGGTGGGAGATGGTGATGACCATCTGATCGTCCGAATAGAAGTCCTCAGGGTTGAATTCCTCCGAAGTATATTTGATTTCCGTACGTCTTTCGTCGCCGTACTTAGCCTTCACGTCGAGTAACTCCTCCTTCACCACTTGCATCTGGAGGTCTTCGCTGGCGAGGATATCCTTCAAGTGGTTGATGAGTTTCATGAGGTCTTCGTATTTAGCCCTCAAGTCGTCGATGGAGAGTTTGGTCAAGGCACCGAGTCTCATCTCGACGATGGCCTTCGCCTGATCGTCGTCGAACCCGAAGCGTTTCATCAAACCTTCCTTGGCCGCATTCACGTTCTCGGAGGAGCGGATGATGCGGATGACTTCGTCGATGTTGTCCACAGCGACGATCAACGCCTCCAGGATGTGCGCTTTCTTCTCCGCCTCCGCCAATTCGTAACGTGTCCTACGAACAACCACCTCATGGCGGTGAGCGATGAATTCTGCGATTAATTCTTTCAGATTCAGCAATTTCGGTCTTCCGTGAACCAAAGCGATATTGTTCACGCTGAAGGAAGACTGAAGCGCCGTGTATTTGTATAGTTTGTTAAGCAAAACGTTCGAGTTGGCGTCGCGTTTCACGTCGATGACGATACGCATACCCTCGCGGTCCGACTCGTCGTTGATGTTGGAGATTCCCTCCAATTTCTTTTCCGCGACCATGTCGGCGATGTCCTTGATCATTTCGGCGCGGTTCACCAAGTAAGGTATTTCGCGGACGATGATCTTTTCCCTGCCGTTTTCGTTCTCTATCTCCACTTTAGAGCGGATGACCACACGACCGCGGCCTGTCAGATAGGCGTCGCGCACGCCGGCATATCCGTAGATGATACCGCCCGTCGGGAAGTCAGGTGCTTTTATCAGTTTGATCAATGTTTCGATGTCCACGTTTTTGTCGTCCACGTAGGCCACGCAGGCGTCGATCGTGTCGGAGAGGTTGTGGGGCGGCATGTTCGTCGCCATACCCACGGCGATACCGGATGCACCGTTCACCAGCAATTGCGGGATGCGGGTTGGCAGAACCGTAGGCTCTTGGTGCTCACCGTCGAAGTTGTCTTGGAAGTCGACAGTGTCCTTGTCCAAATCGACCAGAATGTCCTCAGTGATTTTCTGCAGGCGTGCCTCGGTGTAACGCATAGCCGCTGCGGAGTCGCCGTCGATGGAGCCGAAGTTACCTTGTCCATAGACGAGCGGATAACGCAATGTCCAGTCTTGTGCCAAACGCACCAAAGTGCCATACACGGAAGAGTCTCCGTGCGGGTGGTACTTTCCTAAGACCTCTCCTACTATTCTTGCTGATTTCTTTGTCGGCTTGTTGGATACTAAACCCAATTCGCTCATACCGAATAAGACGCGGCGATGAACTGGCTTGAAGCCATCCCTGACGTCTGGCAACGCACGGGACACAATCACTGACATTGAATAATCGATGTACGAGGAGCGCATCTCTTTGTCAATGTCGATTTGGATAATTCTGTCTTGATCAACCATTATATATTCAACTTTATTCTACTCCGTAAAAATATCGTAAAAGTACAAAAAAAACACTACGGAGCAAAACCAAGGAATTATTTTTGTGCTTTTTTGGTTAAAAAATGAATATCGGGGCTTTTTTCGTCGCATTCCCACCTTTTTATATTGTGTGAGTCTATCCGTTTTCTTATATTTGCGAAATAAACTAGGATAAAAAATGGCTCTATATAAATATTCTCAAAACGTAAAGGATGTCTTGTCGTACAGTAGAGAAGAGGCGCAGAGGCTGGGGGATTCATGTGTGGCTCCCGAACATTTGCTGCTGGGTATTCTGCGTGATGGCACGGGTCCTGCGAATAAGCTTTTGGCGATGTTAAGCGTGGATGTAAAGGTCGTGAAGGAATATCTGGAAGATCGGCTTCGCCAAGTGAATGAGGTGGCTATCGATAGTGACTTGCCCCTTTTGAAATCAACTGAAAAGATACTGAAATATGCTAGCCTTGAGACGCGTATGCTTCATTGCGACGAGATGGGCACGGACCATATATTGCTCGCCATCATGAGGGAGAACACCAGTTTGGCGGCGGAGGCGCTTCGCCAGCAGAATGTCACCTATGAGCAGATTTTCTCATTGGCAAATCATAGTGACTATGACTACAGCAACAAGTTGGATTCCATGGATGATGATGACAGCGACGATTCGATGTTCAGCACTTCTCGTCCGAGTGGCGGCGCCCGCATGGGTGCGGAGGATACAACGTACACGAAGAGGGACTCTGACACGGTGGTGACGGGAAACGACACGCCTGTCCTGAACAATTTCGGCGTCGATCTGACGAAGGCTGCGGAGGAGGGGAAATTGGACCCTGTCGTAGGTCGTGATGATGAGATGGACCGTTTGGCGCAGATCTTGTGCCGCAGGAAGAAGAACAATCCGATACTGATTGGCGAGCCTGGTGTGGGTAAGACCGCTATCGTGGAAGGTTTGGCCACTCGGATCGTGAATAAGAGCGTTTCGAGGATATTGCATGATAAGCGCCTTGTCTCCCTTGATTTGGGATCTGTTGTCGCCGGAACGAAGTACAGGGGACAATTCGAGGAGCGCATCAAGGCTATTTTGAACGAGTTGTCCAAGAATCCGGATATCATATTGTTCATCGATGAAATCCATACGATGGTCGGTGCGGGAGGCACGCAGGGCTCTTTGGATGCTGCGAATATGTTGAAGCCGGCATTGGCCAGAGGTGAGATCCAGTGCATCGGATCCACGACGTTGGACGAGTATCGCACGAAGATAGAGAAGGATGGCGCCTTGGAGCGTCGTTTCCAGAAGATTCTTGTGGAGCCAACTTCCCCGGAGGACACGCTCCAGATATTGAAGAATGTGAAGGAGCGTTACGAGGATCATCATAACGTCTCGTATTCGGATGAGGCGTTGGAGGCATGTGTGCGTCTGACGGGACGATACATTACGGACCGTTGTTTCCCTGACAAGGCGATTGACGCTATGGACGAGGTGGGTTCCGCCATGCACATAGCGAACATTTCCGTGCCGGAAAACATATTGAACCTTGAGGCGGAGATCGAGTCGGTGAAGGAATTGAAGATGCAGTATGTGAAGTCGCAGGATTTCGAGTTGGCGGCTAACTACCGTGACAAGGAGAAATCTTTGTCCGTCCAACTGGCGGCGGAGCGGAAGGCATGGTTGGAGGATCAGAAGGAGAATCGATTGTTAGTCTCCGAGGATGACGTGATGAAGGTGGTTTCCCGGATGTCGGGCGTTCCTGTCCAGCGTATGGCACGTTCGGAGGGCGAGCAGTTGGTGCGGATGAACGCTGTGCTGAAATCGATGATCATCGGACAGGACGAGGCGGTGGACAAGACCGTGAAGGCGATACAGCGCAACCGTATAGGATTGAAGGATCCGAACAGGCCTGTCGGTTCGTTCATATTTTTGGGTCCGACCGGTGTGGGTAAGACCTACTTGGCGAAGACGTTGGCGAAGGAGATGTTTGGCAGTGCGGATGCTCTGATTCGTGTGGACATGAGCGAATACATGGATAAATACTCTGTTTCCAGGCTGAATGGAGCACCTCCGGGATACGTCGGTTATGACGAGGGAGGACAGCTCACGGAGCAGGTTAGGCGTAGACCCTACTCTATCGTTTTATTCGATGAGATAGAGAAGGCGCATCCGGACGTCTTCAACATGTTGTTGCAGGTGTTGGATGAAGGTCGGTTGACAGACAGTACGGGCCGTCATATAGATTTCCGCAATACAGTGATTATCATGACTTCAAATGCGGGAACCCGTCAGTTGAAGGAGTTCGGTAAGGGTATAGGTTTCTCTATGACGAATAAGGAGGGGGATCGGAAATTGGCGCAAAGTGTGATCATGAAGGCGTTGAACAAGACTTTCTCTCCGGAGTTCCTGAACAGGGTCGATGATGTGATTATGTTCGATCAGTTGGACAAGGAGTCTATTTTGAAGATCATCGATTTGGAGCTTTCTCACATCTATAAGCGCATGGAGGAACTGGGATTTTCCCTCACGTTGGAGGAAGATGCCAAATCGTTCATCGCGGAGCAGGGGTATGATCCTCAGTACGGGGCGCGGCCGATGAAGCGCGCCTTGCAGAAATACATTGAGGATCCGGTGGCGGAAACCGTCTTGAACAAGGCACCGAAGGCAGGTGATCGGCTCACCATTGTGATGAATAAGGAAAAAAACTCGACGGAATGTATCGTCGAGGTCTAATATAACCATTAGGATGAGCAGAGGTTTTGTTTGTCGAATATTATTTCTGTGTTTCCTCCTCTTGTGGGTGGGTCGGATGGATGTGTCCGCCCAAAAGGTGGGACTTGTCCTTAGTGGCGGAGGTGCCAAGGGGTGTACCCATATTGGTGTGATCCGCGCTTTGGAGGAGGAAGGCATACCTATTGACTATGTGGCGGGCACTTCCATGGGAGCCATAGTCAGTTCCTTGTATGCCATGGGTTATTCTCCCGAGCAGATGACCTCGCTGATTATGTCCGAGAAGTTCATGAGGTGGCAGAATGGAATCATAGATGAACGTAACCTGTTTTTTTTCAAGAGGGATGACCCCACTCCCGATTTTATTAAGTTCAAGGTCAATGTGCGTGATTCTTCCGGTTCAGGGGCGAATTTCCTGATACCGACCAGTGTGTTGCCTCCCGACCAGCTGAACATTGCGTTCATGGATTTGTTCTCCAAGGCGAATGCGGCGTGTGGGGGGAATTTCGATAGCTTATTTGTGCCATTCCGTTGTGTGGCTTCCGATGTGGCGCACAAGCGGGCGTATGTGCATCGGAAGGGTGATTTGGGCGATGCGGTGCGTACCTCCATGTCGTTCCCTTTTGTGTTCAAGCCGGTACAGGTGGATGGATTGTTGATGTTGGATGGCGGAATATACAATAACTTCCCGGTCGATGTGATGGAGAAGGATTTCCATCCCGATTTCATCATCGGGTGTGCGGTGAGTGACAATCCATCCATAGATGCGGGGAACCAGGTAAGTCCGGTGGCATTGCTTGAGAAGTTAATCATGGACGAGACAAACTATGAGATTCCGGAGGAGAAGGGGGTGTTGATCGATTTTCATTTCACGGATGTCGGATTGTTGGATTTCCATCGGATCAAGGAACTGGAGCAGTTGGGGTATGATTCCACCAAAGCGATGATTCAGCGAATCAAGGACCGTGTGGCACGTCGTGTCAGTCCGGATGTTGTGGAGAAGCGAAGGATGGAATTTGTTCAGAAGGAGAAGGATTTGGTGTTTGGTTCCGTGACCATCCATGGGGTCAATTCCGTACAGCGTAAGTATCTGATGAACAGTTTCTTGGCGGGACAGAAGGATTCCGTATTGGATCTCAATAGCTTTCAGAGTGCATATTTTAAGTTATTGTCCGACGAAAAGATTTCAGAGATAGTTCCTCATGCCTATTATAATGATTCGCTGGGCACGTACGATCTAGTCCTTGATGTGAAGATGAACAGTGATTTCGAGGTCTCCTTTGGAGGAAACATATCCTCGACGGCGGCGAACAGCCTATTCCTGGGAGTTCAGAAGCGGGGAGTGCATTATTTCGGCTACAACGTGGCGTTGGATGGCCAGGTGGGTTCATTGTACAAGGATGCCCATATGCAGGTTCGTTTGGACCGCCCCGGAAGGGTTCCGATAGGATTGAAGATGATTGTGGATTATTGTCAGATCAATTATTTGAATCAGCAGGAACCGTTTTATAAGGACAATATCCAGAATAACATATCGACGGAGGCCTACACCTCGGAGTTGTACGGTAAAGTGAAAATGATGGTGCCGTTCTACTTGAAGGGAAAGATGGACATCGGTTTTTGTTATGGACATAAGAATGACCATTACCATTATTGGCCGGACGAAAAGAATAAATGGAACATCACCAACTACAATTTAGGCATCGCATTGTTGCAGTATAAGCATAATTCTTTGTCCCATAAGCAATATCCTGTGGATGGAATGCGAATCAGTCTGACTGGACAATACATATTTGGCAGTCAATGGTCCAGACGGTATTTGAAGAATGAAGAAGGCTTTCTGGATTATAAACGAACCCCTTCTGATCGTATCTGGTGGGTGCAGCTCTCCTATAATATGGATTATTATATTAATGTTAGTAATCATTTTTCATTGGGACTCTATCTCGATGGGGTTTATTCCAATGTGGTGTTGATGGGCAACTATATGGAGGGGCTGCTTATATCGCCTATGTTCACGCCTTCCAACCACACCAAATTCTTGTTTAATTCCGCATTTTGTTCCCATACATATTGGGCGGGAGGTTTGGCTCCCATATATAAGTTCAATAAAGTCCTTCAGTTGAGATTCGCGAACTATGCGTATGTGCCTTATATGGCGCTCTCTCCGACGGGAAGTTATGGTTCCATATATCGTCCGGCCTTGTCCCATATCTATTATTTTAATGAGTTGTCGTTCGTGGCTAACCTGAAGTTTATTTCCGCCGCTTTGTATGTGAATCGATACTCATATCCGGAAAAGAACTGGAACTATGGCCTGAATATAGGCTATTTGCTGTTCCATGACCGTATGATAGAGAAGTAAACGTATTTTGCGCCGAAAAAAATACTTTTGTTGAAAAAGTTTTGGGTATGAAACGTATAATCTATAATTTTGGAGTTGAAATAAATAGTTCCATTTATAAAATATGAGAAACACTTTTATTATTTTAGTTAATTTGCTGCTCTTTTCGGGGTTCTTTTGTTCTTGTGAGAAAGAGGAAGGCGAAGGTGGAGAGGGATCCATCGTTGGTAAGGTTTTCAAAGTTGTGGATGACGGATACATCTATAGTTACAATTCTGTGTTTGACTCCAACTCAGGTAAGACTGATTTATTAAACATTATTAAGGCTAACAATGCCATCCTGAATAAGATGTATGGCAAAAATGCTCCTTCGGTAGCGGAAATGGACTCTTTCACGGCGATTTGCAATTATTATACGTTGCTTTTAGGCCGTATGTTCCACTTCGGCAAGGATACTATTGTGGGATGTGACGAGGATGTGTTCATCGTATATGGAAATCATGAGTATGGTTTTGATGACAAGGTGAAGACCTCCTACGATGGCACATATAGGTTTAACTATTTGAATGATGGTAATTACAAGATATTTGCGTACAACGACAATATGGACGGAAAAGAAGGTGTTGTGTATGACGTGAAATTGGACGGCGGACAGGTCTATGGTGGTGATTTCTACATCAATGACGGGAAGAATGCCAATTTGTGTGGCGTGGTCGGTTATTTGGAGGCCAATTTCCCTAAGGTCGATGAGAATTTCCCAGGTGTGGATCAAAGAGTCTATCTCCGCGAGGAAAACGGGTTGACTACGGATGACTGCAGGGTGGACGAAAATGGTTTCTATGTTTTCGCCAAGCTGAAACCTAATACGGTTTATTTCGTGTGGGCTATTACGGAGCCTCAAAAGAACGAGGGTCTCTTCGCTTCCGTTAAGAAGTTTAAGACTGGCGCTGCTGGATCGATCGTTCCTGGTCCGTTCCTTCAACCGATTGTGAATTGATAGTTTTACATATGATACGATGTAAAAAAGGGTGGCTATTGGGCCGCCCTTTTTTGTTTTCTCCATTATTCGATTGTTTTGCGTTTTATTGAAATATGAAAAGAAATAATGCCTATAGCGAAAAAAAAAGTGTAAAACGTTTTGTGTTCCACATATTATTGGTACATTTGCATACGTTAATTATTTTAATATATAACTGTTGTGGATAGGGCATCCGGGAGGATGCCCTTTCTTTGTTTTAGTAAGTCCCTGTTTTTATTCTGCTATAGTTTTAACTTATAGATGTTTATGTACGAATGTGATGCGTTTTACATTGCTCGTTAGATGTTTTTTCCCCTTTTCTTTCCCCTATCCTATCCTTTTTTTGTGTGTGTTCCCTTTTGTGTTGTTGCAATAAAAAACGCATCTGGCTTGCCGACCAAATGCGCTTAACAATTTAATAACCTTAAAATGAAGAAATTTTTTTCCGATTAGAACTTGGCGTACTTTCTAATCAGGGCAATCACGATCATGTTCAAACAAACCATTTTGCTAAGTATTTTTATGTTTAACTTTCCTTAAATTTTGATGTTGCAAAAATATGTTATAAAACATAACTACACAATAGGTAAACTAATATTTAACATTGTTTAACGTTGGCGGATTTCTCTCCATTTTCCGCTCGTTTTCACGATTAAAAAAGGGTGGAAATGACGCTGGGAACGGAACATTTATTAACTTTGCGGATATAAGAGAAGCTATATGAAGTTCACGGTAACATCGGACATTCACGGTCATTTGCCCAACATCTCCGCTTGTGACATTGTCATCGTCGGAGGGGATGTTTTTCCAAAGGAGATGGATAAGGATGCGGCGGCGCAGGAACAGTGGTTTTACGATTATTTTTCGCCATGGGTTTCCTCCTTGCCTTGTAAATATGTTGTCTTGGTGCCAGGCAACCATGATTACTATTTCGAGGAGCTCTACAAGGGGAAGCGGCTCACTTCGCTCTCTTCGTCCAAACTGAAGATATTGTGCAATAATTCGATGACATTGGAAGGCCTTCGTTTCTACGGGACGCCCAATACCCTGCCGCCGAAGCGTAACATCGCCTTCAGCGAGGAGTCGGCGCAGTTGATGGAGACGTTCCAGAAGATACCCGAAAGGTGTGATGTCCTGATCGCCCACGCCGCACCGTTCGAGGTCGGTGGATTGGCGGGTGTGGAGGATGGTCTGGATGTGGGAAGTCCGGAGCTGACGGCTGCGCTTGAGTCTCGTAAGATACGTTACGTTTTTTGCGGACATATCCACCAAGGCAATCATAAAAGGGTGAAATGGAGGGGAATGACCCTCTATAACGTGAGCCGTTGCAATAACATGAAGGAGGTCGCCTACCCTCTTCTGACGCTGGAGATTCCCTCGAAGTGACGCATTTTTGTCCGCATTGCACATTGTGTAAAATCTATTAACTCTAAAAATTAAGCAGGTATGGAAAAACAAGTTGTAGCGATAACCGGAGCGGCTGGTAACTTGGGTAGTCTATTGGCTGAGGGGCTCCTCTCCGACGAGGTCGAGTTGCATCTTCTATGGCATAAGAATCCTCTGCCGGAGTCGTTGCTGAATCATGAGAAGGTGAAGCCCTTCCAAGTGGATTTGCAGGATGAGAACTCCCTGCTCGATTCACTGAAAGGTGTGGACACGGTGATCCATTTCGCAGGCATCCTGTTCAAAGGAAATCCTGAGAAGTTTCTTCCGACCACCAACACACAATATTTCTCGAACCTGCTCCGTGCGGCGAAGACCGCCGGTGTGAAGAAGGTGATCCTGTTCAGTTTCCCGCATGTGGAGGGGGATACCACCCCTGAGCACCCTGCGACAGGCAGGTTGGACGGCACGCCCAATTCGGTGCATGCGAAGACCCGTTTGGAGGAGGAGAAGCTCTTGTTGGCGGAGACTGGCTTTGAAAAGGTGATATTACGTTGCGGGATGGTCTATGGGAAGGGCATTCTGATGATAGACGCCGCGCACTGGTTTTCCCGCCATTACTTGTTGGGCATCTGGAAAGAACCGAACTATATCCACTTGATTTCCAAGGATGATTATGTGGCGGCGACAAAGGCGGCCATCCTCTCCCCGACCGCATCGGGCATCTATCATCTCGGAGACGAAGGTGTACAGACGTTGAAGGAGTTCTTGGACGAGGCGGCTAAGGAATGGGGGACCCGTCGTCCGTGGGTGATGCCGATGTGGATGATCCGCACCGCCGCATGGGTGTTCGAGACGGTTTCCAGTCTCACGGGCTGCCGCGCGCCATTGACGCAGGACTTCATCACCATCGGTAAGGTGCCTTATTATGGGGACACGAGCCGCATGAGGGCGGAACTCCTCCCTCAGCTGAAATATCCGACGTTCAGGGAGGGAATACATACGTTGTAGATTCCCAGAAAAAGCGCTTGTAAACGATTCTATGGTACACCTATCATATTTTTCACTAAATTCGCGGGATACAAATTAGAATTTATGAAAATAATTATTGCAGGTGCTGGAGAAGTGGGTACTCACTTGGCGAAGATGTTGTCGAGGGAGAACCATGACATCATCCTTTTGGATGATGATGAGGAGAAACTGCAAAGGATGGAGTCCAATTATGACCTGATGACGGTCACGGGCTGCACCACGTCCATCAAGGACTTGGAAGAGGCGAATGTTTCCCAGGCAGATTTGTTTGTCGGTGTTACTCCATACGAGAGCCAGAATATCACTTCGTGCATACTGGCCCATAACATGGGCGCTAAAAAGACGGTGGCGCGAATCAATAATTACGAATATCTTTCTCCTAAAAATACCGCCAGATTTAAGGATCTGGGTATCGATTCCCTGATTTATCCTGAGGTGCTGGCCGCTAAGGAGATCGTCAATTCGCTCAGAATGAACTGGGTCCGCCAATGGATGGAGTTCAGCGACGGTGAATTGACCCTGATCGGTATGAAGGTGCGGAGTAACGCTCCTATCATCAACCAACCGCTGAAAGACTTGAAACACAGCGAGTTCTATCGTGTCGTGGCTATCCGTCGAGACTTGTCCACCATCATCCCTAAGGGTGATGACGAGATCTTGGCGAACGATATTGTTTACTTCATCACGACGCGCGACTTCATCGCCAATGTGCGTGAACAGGCGGGTAAGGAGGTGATTCAAGTGAAGGATCTGATGATCATGGGAGGTGGAAACATCACGCAACGTACTGTTGATATGCTCCATGACGATATCCATGTGAAGGTCCTCGAGAAGGATAAGAGCAAGATTATGAAGCTGGCGGAGAAGATGGACAACGCCTTGGTTATCTTGGGTGACGCCACGAACCTGGAGCTGCTGCGCGAGGAGGGCATCGAGGATGTGGACGCTTTCGTCGCCTTGACGGACAACTCGGAGGCTAATATATTGGCTTGCATCTCCGCTAAGAGATTCGGTCTTCGGAAGACTATTTCGGAGGTGGAGAACATAGACTACATACCGTTGGCGGAGAATTTGGACATCGGTACGGTCATCAACAAGAAACTGATCGCCGCCAGCTATATCTACCAATACACGCTGGACGCCGACGTCAGGAACGTGAAGGGTCTGACGCACGTGGACGCGCAGGTTGTCGAACTGACGCCTAAGGAGGGGGCCTATATCACCAAGGCGGAGATCAAGGGCCTCAAGATACCGCGCGACATCTTCATCGGAGGTGTGATACGTGACGGCAAGGGAGAAATCGCGAACGGTAACACCCATATCCGGCCGGGCGACGATGTGATCGTTTTCTGTTTGTCCTCCAGCATACAGAAGCTGGATAAGTTATTCAATTAAGGGAAGTCCAAGAAAGGATATTACCCTACTCTATCTCAATGCGTTACATGATTCTTTCGTTGGCGTTGAAGGGGGTGAGGTATGGGTTGTCCATCCTATAAAATTCGGCGAATTCTTCGGCATTTAAGGATTTTTATTTTACATTTGCGCTATACTGAACGTTGGGGAGATGCGAGGCCGATGCGTCTTGCGTTTGCCCTTTATATTGTACATATCATGAAAACACGTTTGTTATCCATTATTACGTTCTCCTTGGCTTTCTGCGCTTCGGCGTGGGCTGATATTGACATCTCGGAGTTATATCTGCAGAACTATGGGTTCGACGACTCGGAACACTTTGATTATAAGGCGAATGAGCAAGGGAATGTGGCGCAGGAGATTCTCCCCGTTTATGGTTGGAACAAGGATATCGGTGTGGATTATACCGTGACGGGTGTCTATGAGTTAGGGACGGGCAAGACGTTCAACACCAACGGAAAGGTTCCTTCGTCGGGCTATGAGGGCTCGAAGGGTGGCTGTCTGGTGCTCAGCACGGGCTGGGAGGAGTCTTTGAAGTATTATCAGAAAATCACCTTGCCGGCGGGTTCGTACAAGCTGCAGGCCGCCTTCTACAACGGTAGCAACTCCACCAATGGATATAGCCTTTTGGGATGGATTCCGGACAACGGATCCTCTTCCCTTTCCCGCCTCTCCTCTTTCCCCATGAATTGGACGCTGGATGAGGTCACCTTTACCCTTTCGTCGGAGAAGGAAGGAAAGGTGCAGATCGGTTTCAAGGGCGTGGCGAACGGTTCGGCCAATTCCGCCAAGGTAATGGTCGATTTCGTGAGACTCTATTTAGTGGGTGATAATGGCACCTTGATCGCCGGGATGCGTTCCACACTGCGGACTACCCTCTCCACCGCCAGCACCACCTATGGTAGCGGTACGGGGAACGGTGCGGCCGATCTGAAGGCTGTGATGGACGAGGTGCAGCGTGTGTGCGACGATGAGAGCGCTTCCTATGCGGACCTTTTCAAGGCGGACGAGGCATTGAGGAATCAGTTGGAGGTGTATGGTTGGGCCAATTCCTCCTCGGATCATCCTTCAGACATGACCCGTTTCATCGTGAACCCAAGCTTCGAGGATGGTTTCGAGGGATGGAGCGTGTCGGGTCTGCAGACGCAGTCTAACACGTCGTTCTCGCTGAAATCAGGTAACTACTATGCGGAGAAATGGGTTTCCGCAGGATCTAAGGTGGGCAGTGCGAGTGTTGTCCAAGAAGTTGGTCCGGAGGCTCCCAACGGTGTCTATACGCTGAAGGTGGCGGCGCAGAACACGCAGGACGGAAGGAGTGGCCAGACAGGCGCATGGATCATCGCAGGCAGTGACAGTGTGGCAGTCTCCGAAAAGAAGGAATATACCCTACAATTCACCCACATGGAGGAGAGCTTTTCAATAGGTTTTGTGGCTAAAAACGCTTCCGGCAACTGGCTGTCGGTAGATAATTTCAGGCTATTGTACAGTGCGGCTAGCATGGACGACTACGAAGTGGAGATTCAGCGACGTGTGGAAGTGGCTGAGAATCTGTTGAGTGGAACGATCTACAAGACTTACCGTACCCAATTGGAGGGTGAGGTCGCCAAGGCGAAGGAGTGGTTGGGGAATCCGAACGAGAAGGATCTCTCCTCCATCGCGACACGTCTTCGTCAGTATAGCGAGCTGGCGGGTTCGTCGGCCGCGGCGTTCCAGCGTCTTGCGGAGGAGATAGCCTTGGCTGAGAACACCTATCAGGAGGGAAAGAATGGTAGCGCTGAACTGCAGGCGGCCATAGACGAGGCGAAGAAGTATTTAGGCAATGAGTCGATGGGCGTGGATGATCTTGACGGGTGTGTAAAGCGACTCGACGACGCTATATTCACGTTCCAGGTGGCGAATGCGTCGGGGGATATCCCTACGGTCGTGACGGATCCTCGTCATGCGACGGGTGCGACGATGGCCTTCGGACGCGCCACGTTCTCTGGCAATAACATCACGGAGCGGGGCTTCTGCTGGTCCACCTCCTCCAACCCGACGGTGTTGGACGACCGCTCTTCCCTATCCTACACTAACAACGGAACCATCTATGTCATGACAGGCTTGACCCCCTCCATGGTCTATTATATCCGCCCTTATGCGATCACGAGGTCGAACGCAGTGGGCTATGGCGAGCGCATCAAGATATGCACGTTGCCGAAGGGTGACATCACCTGGTCGTACAACAACGGAGGCTCCGACGAGGAAAACAAGCGTATCAACGAAGCTGTGGCGGACGCGTGTGATGTCTGGAACAACATCACGAGCATCCGGGGCTTGCATCTGACCGTTTCGTACGGGGCGAGCACCCAGACCGCGGATTGTAGCTATGGAGGTTGGATGAGGGTCGGACCGAACGCCAGCTACCAGCGTACGGGTACGATCCAGCATGAGATGTGCCACGCCGCGGGTGTCGGTACGACGGATAATTGGATGAACTCCTCCGTCTACCGTCAGGAGACGACCAAAGGCTTCTGGTTAGGCGAACGTACGGATCAAATCCTGCATTTCCTGGAGAATGACAACTCCGCCCAATTGAAGGGCGATAACACGCACTTCTGGCCGTATGGTATCAATGGGGCGCACGAGGATGACGGCACACGTATCCTATATTACGCCAATGCGCTGATTATCCAAGCGTTGGGCGAGGATAACCTTCCGCCGGTGTCAGGTGCCTTCGCTTCCCCAGCCTACACGTTCACGCAGGAGGATTACGAGACCTATTACCTTTTGTCCGCTGCTCAGAATGCAAGTACACCGACCTCTTTACGGTTGGAGAACGGTAATCTTTCGGTGAAGGCTACGGATTGGAAAACGTTGTTGAAGGAGAACGCCTACGCCTGGAAGATCCATTTCGAGCCGGAAACGCAGTTGTATGATTTTCGGAACGTTTCGGAGGATAAATCGCTCTCCTGCGCCAATTCTAGGCTCTCCTTGGGCTCGCAGGAGAAGTATGGTATTCAGCTGATGGGTTCCCGTCAGAATGTCACGAACCAGTATTTCAACCTGAAGTCCTATTGGATGGTCTTCGCCGACGGAACGAACCGTCCGATGGCCTTATCCTCCGCGAACAACGGTGTTTCCGCCGCACGATTCGACCACCAGAACTCTGCGAGCCAGCAAAGGTGGATCATCCTTTCCAAGGCCGAAGTGAAGGCATTGGCGGGTGATTTGACGGCTGTGGATGAACTGCGGAACGAGACCACTTCTCTGCTTGTCTACAATGAGGAGGAGGGCTTCTGCTTCGAGACGGTGGGCAAGGCGCAATGGGTGACGGTTTACGATATGCGTGGTCTGTTGGTGGACCAGTTCTATATGCAGGCCGGTATGCGTGTCGTGAAGCCGATCCAGTCGGGCGTGTATGTGGTGAACGGACAAAAGATCGTTCGGTGATATGTATCCCAATGATCCTAATACGAAACGGTAAATAAGATGAAGGAAAAACAATCTAATTCAAACAAATATCTAACAACCTGTGTAGTTGTTCTTTTGTCTCTTTGGGTTATGAACAATAGCGGCCAATCCAAGCCAATTTCTAAAAACCCCGAAGCTTCAGATCGTTCAGCTCCTTATGTGTTGGAATTTGATAACCAGTATAATTGGGAGGGAGTCTATTACGGGCAAGGGGATCTTACGGACGAATTGTATGATGATAATCCCACCTATTCGTTAACCATTAATAAAGACAGTATTATCTTTCAATTCCAATGGGTCGCAGATTCAACTCCTTCCACTTCCTATCTGTTTTATTCTAAGTCTATCAGTCCGGGAAAAATAAAACTATTGGGCCTTAAAGGTATAACAGATGGGAAGAGAGATGATATCTTAAATAAAGATTTTGGCGTATTGTCAATCGAAAAGGAAGGGAAAAAGCTAATATGGGAAAGCGACTTCCAACTTCTTGAATATAACGATCACAGCGTGAAAAAACACATATTATATGAAGATAAAGAGTATGATAGATATGTGGATTCTATGGCCGCTGTTGTGTGGGGAATAGAAGAATAATGAACGGGATTGAATCAGTAAATTATTTTGCAAGATATTGAATATTAAATAATTAATATAAGATTCGGAGAGATGAAAAATGTATTGGTCATAGCAATTGCTTCTTTTCTGTTGTTCGCAGGCTTTTCCAACGGTTATGCGGCAAAGAGCACGGAACCGTCATATGTGGAACGGGAAAATGTCAGTGTCGCAATTCCTGAAGAAGTTTTTTCTGTTGTGGAAAGCATGTCCGAGGATAATAAACCTGCGGTTGCCGTTGTTAACACCAGTTTGCGTGATTTCAAGGATAGGGATGTGTTCGGATGGACATGTTCTCTTACGATTGAATACAAAGATTTGGCTAACAATGGCATGCCATCGCAAGAGGAGTATAATCTTGTAGTCAATTGGGTTACCCAACTTGATTCAGTCATTAAGGGCGATCCGAAACATCCCAATGCACTTTTCTTAGCCAGGGAGACTTTCGACGGAATGTTGGACGTATATTGGCAAGTGTATGATCCAGAGCCTGTTCACCAATACCTGCAATCTATCATCCAAGGGAAAAAATACCTACGTGAATTGGATTATATAATCGAGAAGGATATTCAATGGAAAAAAGTGGAAAGGTTCCTGCAAGATTTTTCAAAGAAGAAGAAGGAAAACAGAGGGTCCGAATAACGGAGGTGTTCAGTACTAGGAAGTCACCGCAACCAAACGCCTATTCATCGACAAATATTAAATCTTTTTTCTTAATATAGCCATAGACTACATGTCCAGGAGAGTCTTCGTATTCCACCTTGAGTAAACTGCCTGAAACGTTGCGAACAATTACAACACACAATTTGGGTACGATTATATCCGTCTTCTTCCCTTGATTATCTAGCAAATGACAATTATCTTTTTTCACACAACAAAGATCATATTCTAGAAATTCACGGGCATAATTGTGATGATCATTTATACTTTGCATAAATAATTTATTTTGGGCCTTAATTGGTAATTTTTCAAGATATATAAATCCCGCACCACTATAATGTAATATTTTCTTTTTATTGACAAAGAAATAGCACCATGCATCATAAAAGACTTTGCCATTAGGTGAATTCGTTATTTTGACAAGGAATCTTCCTTCGCTTGATATACTATCTGGCGAATTACAATCATCACTAAAGCCATATTCCGCAACCTTAACTTCTCTGAATAAAGTAACTGAATCGTTATCGGTTGTCGGTATAATCAAATAATGATTCTTATAAAAAACAAAAAAAACATTATTATTTAGAATAGTACATTCATTAGAAGACAAAGACTCTTCCATCATCCAAATTCCTTGGACATCGTTATATGAATATTGTGCATAAGAGCAATTTATGCAAAATATAAACAAAGCAAAAAGGAACTTTATTTTTCCCATTTTATCACTATTTTAATTGTTGATATGCTTTTTGTTTAGTATTGACCACATTGTTATAATTATTCTCCAGCTGCTTCGCCGCTACCGATACAACATCCGCCATCGCCAACTAAAACGACGATAGGAGAAGGATGATTAGGATTGAAAGTTTTTCGTCATTATTTTTTGGTTAATTATTTTGTAAATCATTCAATGAATATACTGAAGGCGATATCTTCCTTTTTGAGATAACCGACGATTGCCTTTCCACTTTTTCCCCTACATTCCATTTTCACATATTTGTCATTTGATTCAATGACAAAACATTCTTTTTCTTTTGTAAGGAACTCATTCGTTTTATGCATTGTAGAATCATATATATATGCCTTATCTACCTTTATTCTTGCACAATCTACAAAATATCCAAAATCAGGATCATAATAAAATATCGATTCCTTTAATGCAAAATTTAAATTACCTCTTCCATACATTGCAGATGATACATATAGATCTTCTTCCGAGCAACTCATCATCTCCTGATAACATTCACTATTAATCATAGCTGTATCATTTAAAGGATGTTTCGCCAAATAAACGTCACCACTTTCATTATTTTTGATATCCTTATATCGGACATTTTTATTTTGTTGTTCATCGGGAATAAAACACATATATTCTAGTTGCACATGCGTAACATTTCCTTGCTCGACCCATACATATAGCATTTGTCTGTTCTTAACAATTAAATACAATTCATTAACAGAACTCATACTTTTATCAGGAGTCATATCGAATTCTTTCCAAACGCCTTGAAGACATTGCAAATCACCCGCATATAGATAATTTGCTAACAAAATAAATAATATCAACAACCTACTTCTCATAATAATCTCATTTATTTAGCTCCTTATATGCTTTTTTTAGTCATTTCTAGTCTTGTGTCTTCCCCATTACTGCCACCATTAATAAGACCTAAACAACTTCTAATAAATACATCTTTGAATAAGGCCTCATCTACCATTTCGTATAAACATTATTTTTCTTTATAAAGCCCTCAACAATATGGTCGTCTTTAGAACGATAAAAAATTTTAAAGAATTGCCCCTCCTCTTTTACCAATTCAACAACATCATTTTTATAAAAAAAACTTTTTGTTTGATGAAAAGAATTATCAAAAACAGCTGCCTTTTGCACCGAAACTTTTAACAAGCTTGTTCCGAAATATTTTTTCAGATAATCAATACCATCTTTTGTTCCAACCTCTTTAACGAGAACTAAATACGGGGTTGGAATAGCCGATTTTCTATAACAACAAATATTAGATGAGCAACGATAATAATTATCATAGTTTTTGAAAGCATATTCTAAAACGAATCCATGTATAACACCTAAAGAATCGACTATAGAATCATTATACTCAACAAGGACAAATCCATCATAATCTGACAATGAATCCAATGGTACGGAATCAATACCTTTTAAATCTTTGGGACTAAAACCGAATTTTGATGAATAATACCCATCCAACGTGTCTGATTCAAAATGTAAATATAGTATATCGTTATTTCTATAAACTTCGTACTCATAAGAATGACTATCTTGATAATCAAATGCTCTAATAGAGGTAATTTCCCATACTCCCTGTAATTTATCCCTTGAATTCATCTTCTGTGCAAATAGACATCCCGTAGGGAGAAAAAGTAAAATATAAATTACAAACCTATTCATTGCTAAACTATTTAATTAAAACATTTTTTACAGCTTCTGTTTTCTTTTTTCTGTCTGTTCCCTCAAAGGGGTCATTTTTAATTCCTCCTCTATTCACAGCACCTCCAACCATTTTTATGGTCTCATCTGAGAAATTCGGATCCTTTCTATTTGACCATCAGTTATGTCATTCGCATAATCATTACACTATTTTATTTCTACATCCTTCTTTTTAACATAACCAATCATTTTTTTTCCATCTAAAGATTCATATTCAAACTTATAAAAACTCCCTTTTTTACCAATGATAGAAAGCAAGACATTACTTGTATCAAAGCCAGAAACAGGCTTAAAATTCAAATCATAAATAATTTTCTCTGGTAGGACCGAACAAACGTCATGATCTTCATATTCTATATCAAAATATTTCAAATCATCTTTCCTATAAGCAATTAGATAATTGATTATAGGAGAAGGCAGCTTTACCCTTTTCCTATAGAAAGCTGTAGGTTGGCATCCACTAACCAATACTTCACTTGAACAAAATGAACACTCTACTCTATAAAATAAAGGATCATTTAATTTTGTGTTAAAGGATAATGATTCCTGTTTCAACGTATCGAGATACTCAAACATATCTCCAGTGTTAGACTCTAATAAAGATTTCTCATCAACATCTTGATTAAGATCGTCAGTATCGAAAAAGCCAACAGTAGAATATGAAATAAGGGACACGATTCCTGCTGAATCTAGAATAATAGACAAACCAGTATGGTCTTTATATACTATATACTCTGATTGATAAGAATTTTCATCATTTCTTATTTCCCAAACTCCTTGAATACAGTCTAAATCAGTTGCCGTACTTGATTCTACATTTAGGAAGAATAACAACATATATAAAATAAAAAAATTCAACCTCATTTTAAAACTTATTATTTAAACCAATTTTTAATTACCTTATAGTTTATCTTCGTCATACAAAATTACTTTGATTTATACCAATTTAAATCAAGATTCTCTTTCTTGATATAACCAACAACTGGATCATCCGCTAATCGTTCAAGTTTAAACTTAATAAAATCTTTGGACTTTCCTAAAACAGTTACAATCTCACCATACTTTAATTTTCGTTCAGTCTCCTTCTTGTTTTCATCATATACGATAGTACTATCCATACAAACTACACCTAACTTAAAATCTTTTCTACTTAAATTGAAAAAATATTTCAAATCATCTTCATGATGAACACATATATAATTCATAAAATATGGGGGAAAATTATCAACTCTAAAATAACCATCTTCTGTAATAGAAAACCAAAACACATACTCATCACAATATGAGTCTTCATACCATTTTCTTGCATAACGACACTCATTCTGCGTTTTCAAAAATTCATCTTCCTTAACATCCGAATCTATTTCAAACCTATATCCGTTTTCTGCTTCAAGAAACTCTACTGTGGATATAGTCGCTGTATAAGAAGTCGTATCAACTTTACTAGAATCAGCGAAACCTACAATAGTATAATAATAAACAGGATCATCATCAAATTCATAGAGTCCAAAATGACAATTTAAAGAAGTATTCCCTTTTATTATTTTAAAATCCATTTGGTTCATGCTTTCCCGAAGCCACATACCTTGCATACACTGTTTATGAGTTTTATAAGTTCCGGTTGCATTGCACTCAAAAACTACTATAAAAAGCAAGAATCCAAAAACAAAATTTTTCATGACAATTCAATTATGACTTTACTATTTATAATGCTCCCAAAAATTTAGATAACGATAAAGGTACAGATAAAAATGTAAATTTATAAAAATCTAAAAACGATGGGAAGAGAAAAAGTATTAACCAAGTTGTCAAGAAATGGGGAGTACTGTAATATTGGAGAAAAAATATAGGGGCGAAAAATTTTTCGCCCCTACGTTGTTTTGTATGTAATGTTTTTTGCCCTACAAAATCAAAACCAGTATTTGCGCGGACAGGATGCGCAGGAACATCGTCAACGGATATACCGTAGCATAGGCGGTGGATTGCGCCTGCACGGGTGCGATGGAGTTGGCATACTCCAAGGCCGGTGGATTGGTGGTCACGCCGGAGAGGAGTCCGCAGATCTTCAGGTAATTGATCTTCATGATGCGTGCGGTGACCGAAATGAGTATCGCAGGCACGAAGGTGATGATCATACCGTAGAGCATCCAAACGTAGCCTCCGTTAGAGAATGTCTCCACGAAATTGGTACCGGAGGAGAGTCCCACGCTACCCAGGAAGAGGATGATGCCCAATTCCTTCATCAGTGCGTTCGCGCCTGGGGTCATGTAGAAATTGATGTCGAACACCCTACCCTTATGGCCAAGGATCAGCGCCACGATCAGCGGACCACCGGCCAAGCCCAGTTTAGCGGAGGCTGGAAGTCCTGGAATGGCGAACGGAACGCTTCCCAGCAGGATACCGAGGAAGATTCCGAGGAAGATAGCCACGACGTTCGGAACGGCCAATTGCTGGAGCGAGTTGCCTATCTCCTTTTGGATCTCAGGCAACAACGTTTTCTTTCCCACCACGCGCACGGTATCACCCAGTTCGACTGTGGTATCCAGTGTAGGCAAGATCTCCATGCCGGCGCGGAAAATACGGGTGATATTGGCTTCGTAGCGTCTGTAGATACCGATCTGCTCGATGGTCCTTCCCGCGATCTTCCTGTTGGTGACCAACACCTCGAACATGGCCAGCGCCCCGTCTACCTCACGTTTCATGCCTAGTTCCACAGGACCCACCGCCATCTCCAAGCTAGGCACGTAGTCCTTGTTGGAGACACCGAAGAGGACGTCGCCCTCCTGCAGCACATCGTCGTCGTGCAGGATGTCGAAGCGGTCGTTGTGCAACACACGGGAGAGTACGAAGTTTTGGCCGAACATGTTCTTGAAGTCGCCTATGGTCCTGCCGATCAGGTTGGTGTTGGTGACCTTCACCTGCACGCTTTCCAGTTTGCCACGTTTGTTGTTGGCTATTTGCTCGGTATATTTGTCGGCCTCGTCCTTGACCTTTACTTTGAAGATAGCCCTGATGAGGAGCATGGTCGATATGATACCGATCACGCCGAAAGGATAAGCCATCGCGTAAGCCATACCCGATTGCTCGATGCCCAAAGCGTCCGTGCCGAGAGCTTGTTGCGCGGCGCCCAAGCTAGGCGTGTTGGTGACGGCTCCGGAGAGGATACCCACGATCACGGATTTGTCCAGCCCCGTCGCGTAGTAGACGCAGATCGTGGCGATCACACCCGCGACGATGTAGCCGACGGCCAGCAGGTTCAGTTTCATACCATCGTTCTTGAAAGAGCCCGCGAAACGAGGACCCACGTCGATACCGATGGAGTAGACGAAGAGTATCAGTCCGAATTCCTTTACGAAGCCTAATATCTGCGCGTCGAGCGGAGTGGAGCCGAAGAATCCCTTGGCGTGGGCCAGGAATATTCCCACGAACAGGACGCCAGCGATGCCCAAACGAATGCCCTTGATGGATATCTTGCCTAATGTCAGACCTAAAAAGGCGGTGATACATAGGTAGATCAATGTCGAGGCAATGTTTGTTCCCGCAAAAAGATTGATGATGAATTCCATAGGATGTATCAATTATGTTTAAAAAATGTAGGGGCGAAATATTTTTCGCCCCTACGGTATTTTATCGAAAAATTTTTCGCCCCTACGAGATGGTATCGTACAGAAAGATTTTTCGGGCCAACCGTACCTATTATTCAAAGTCGCGGTATCGGATGATCGTCTGTTCGCGGTCTGGACCGACGGAGACGATTTTGATAGGCACTTCGAGGTAATCTTCCAAGAAATCGAGGTAAGCGTTGAATTCTTCAGGGAATTCGTTTTCGCTCTTCATGGCAGACATTTTAGTCTTCCATCCATCCATCTCTTGGTAGATTGGTTCCACCGAGCCTTCCGTCACATCGAAAGGAAACTCGTCGGTCTCGACACCATTCACCTTGTAGGCCACGCAAGCCTTGATTTTATCGAAGCCATCCAACACATCGCTCTTCATCATGATCAGTTTGGTCACACCGTTGATCATGACCGCATACTTCAGGGCGACGAGGTCGATCCAACCGCAGCGGCGCTCACGACCCGTCACGGCTCCGTACTCATGTCCGAGGTCACGGATTGTCTTTCCGGTCTCGTCGAACAATTCGGTAGGGAACGGACCAGAGCCCACGCGTGTGCAGTAAGCCTTGAAGATACCGAAGACGTCACCTATTTTGTTCGGAGCGACGCCCAAGCCTGTGCATGCGCCTGCGCAGATCGTGTTGGAGGAGGTCACGAACGGGTAAGAACCGAAGTCCACGTCCAGCATGGTACCCTGGGCACCCTCCGCGAGGATGGTCTTGCCTTCGGCGAGCATGCCGTTCAGTTCGTATTCGCTGTCGATGAATTGGAACTCCTTCAGTTTCTGCACGCCCTCGAACCAATCCTTCTCGATCGGAGCCAAGTCGTATTGGAAATCGTAATGGCTTAGGATCTCCTTATGTCTTGATATAGCCTTGTTGTACTTCTCCTCGAAGTTATTCAGCAGGTCGCCCACGCGGAGACCGTTTCTGCTGATCTTGTCCGTGTAAGTAGGTCCGATGCCCTTGCCGGTGGTGCCAATCTTAGAGGAACCCTTGGCGGATTCGTAGGCGGCGTCCAGCAGACGGTGGGTCGGTAAAATCAAGTGCGCCTTCTTGGAGATGTACAATCTGCTTTTCAGGTCATGGCCGGATTTCTCCAACTCCTCCACCTCTTTCTTGAAGAGAGCAGGATCTAGCACCACACCATTACCGATCACATTCACCTTTCCGCCTTGGAAGATACCAGACGGAATCGAGCGCAACACATACTTCTGACCTTCGAATTCGAGAGTATGTCCGGCATTTGGTCCTCCTTGGAAACGAGTAACGACGTCGTAGCTGGGTGTCAACACGTCAACCACTTTTCCCTTACCCTCGTCTCCCCATTGAAGACCTAACAATACGTCAACTTTCATTTGATATGCAATTTATTTTACTCGAATGCGCCCATGCGCAACATATTCACTTCCTTCTCGGAGAGGAATCTCCATTGTCCGCGTTTGAGGTTCTTCTTCGTCAAACCTGCGAAGTAGACCCTATCCAGGCGAACCACCTTGTAGCCCAAGTGCTCGAAGATTCTGCGGACGATACGGTTTCTTCCCGAGTGGATCTCGATACCGATTTTTCTGTGCTCGTCCTCGTCCAAGAAGCTGATCTCGTCGGCTTTGATCTCTCCGTCCTCCAGCATGATGCCCGACATGATCTTGTCGTAGTCATCCTGTGTTAGGCCTTTGTCCAAGGTTACTTGGTAAATCTTCTTCTTGTTATACTTCGGATGGGTCAGTTTGGCAGCCAAGTCACCGTCGTTGGTGAGGAGCAACACACCCGTCGTGTTCCTATCGAGACGACCTACAGGGTAGATACGTTCGTGGCAAGCGTTCTTCACGATGTCCAACACCGTCAATTTTGCGTATGGATCGTCGTTGGAAGTGACGCAGTCTTTTGGTTTGTTCAGCAAGAGGTAGATCCTCTTGTCCGGGGAAACCAATTGATCGTGGATCATGACCTTGTCGCCACGGAGAATCTTTGTTCCCAATTCGCTGACATTCACACCGTTAACCGTCACAACACCAGCTTGGATCAGTTCGTCAGCCTCACGACGTGAGCAGATACCCGCGTTGGCGAGGAACTTGTTCAGACGGATCTGTTCGTTTGGATCCTCCACGATGGAGCGGTATTCGATTGGTCTTGTGATATTTTTGAATTGTTTGTTGTTACCACCCTTCTTGAATCCGCCGCCACGGTTGTTGTTGTTGTAGCCGCCGCCACGGTTGTTGTTGTAACCGCCGCCACGGTTGTTGTTATATCCGCCGCCACGGTTGTTGTTGTAGCCGCCGCCACGGTTGTTGTTGTAACCGCCGCCACGGTTGTTGTTATATCCGCCGCCACGGTTGTTGTTGTAGCCGCCACGGTTGTTCGGGCGATAATCACCGTCGTAGTTGCCGTTTCCTTGGTTGTCGTTGTCACGGTTGTCACGGTTGTCGCGGTAGTTGTTGTAGTTGCGGTTGTTATATCCGCCACCATTGTTGTACCCGCCACCGTTGTTGCCATATCCGCCACCGTTGTTGTAACGGTTGTTCGGACGGTAAGGACGACTGTTCTGGTATTCGCCGTCGTTTTCCATGTTGTAGCGTGTTGACTCCCCTATTCTCCTTCTAGGACGTTTCATAGAAGGGTCCGCATTGTTTCTCACTACCCGGTTATCATTGCTGAAGTTAGGGTTGAAACTTTTTCTCTCTCGTTGAGGTTCCCCCTCATTGTTCTCGGCACTGTAGTTCCTCCCGGAATCTTTTTGCCATTCTTCTTCGTTAGGATACATAATCAATAATTAATAAAAACAAATAAAACACACTATGTAATTAATTTATACTTATGCTTTGTCTATCGGGCAGGCTGGACAAGTCTCTCTATCATTGCCGTCCCCGATTCTTTCGCTATATTCTCATTCTCTTTTCCACAAGCTCCGCAAATGTACTATTTTTTTGGAAACAAGATACGTTTTGTCGAAAAAAAATTCGATGGTTGTGTTGATTAAGTGGTTTATTGTCGTTTCTTCGTTTAAATGTCAATTGACATGGCCAGTCCGAAGCTGCTATTGGAGGGGTTGTAGAGGGGCTCATGTTCCGTTTTGCTCTGCCTGGTTTGAAGATGCGTGTCTCGGTTGGTAGCTTACTGAATGTTCCGCGAAGGTAAAGAGAATGTAAATGCTAAAGAGAAGGTAATGAACTGTAACGTATGCGCAAAAAAAAAGGAGTTTCATCAACCCCTCTTTTTTGCAAACTAACTGTAGAAATACGCAATTAAAGTTTAGTTACGTGGTTTTCTAAAAGTTATTCAATATATAGTTTTCATAAAAATCTTTATCCGTCCAGCCTTGGGAAATAGTCCGAAAAAATTCCGTATTCGTTTTGCTTACATTATTTCCTCATCGACATATGCAAAGGTATGAGAGAAGCGCTTCCCTCATATGTAATATTTTCCCAAATCCATGGATTATTTTGTCAAATAACATGGATAAAATGTATGGACGATTTTGTATTGTATTGATTATCAGAAGTTAATAAAGTTGTATTATGAATACAACTTATCAACAACGAATAGCAGGAACTTATTTGGGACCAGCCTGAACGCAAAGGAAATGACTTTGTATTTAATGCCAGGAATGGAGACCGCCGACATTTTTTTCTTGCGTATTTGTGTTAGGATCGCCTTGGATATTTCGACGGGTAGCATTCCGTTTTGTTCGTCGTGCGCCATGATGCCGACCGCCTTGTTCATCTTTTCAGTATAGACGGATTCGGGTGCTTGGGATGCCTGGGTGAACTTTCTGCTTTGGGTGAATTCCGTCTTCGCGTCGCCGGGCATCACGCAGCAGCATTGTACGTTGAAAGGTTTCATCTCTATGGAGAGCGTCTGCGTGAATATTTTGACGGCCGCTTTGCTGGCGGAATAGAATCCTTGGTAAGGGATGGGGATGAAGCCCGCCACGGACGAGGTGGTGATGATTTTCCCCTTCATTTGTTTCCTCATGATGGGCAGAATCTCATGGACGACGTTTACCGTCCCGAAAAAATTGGTCTCGAACTGGAATTTGGCCTCTTCCGCCGATGTATCCTCTATTGCGCCTGCTATGCCGTTCCCCGCATTGCAGATGAGTATGTCTATCCTTCCCTCCTTTTCCATAACTTCGGCCACTGCGGTCGCTATGCTGTGGGTGTCCGTCACATCCATTTGTAGCGGTATGATTTTCCCTTGGTGGTTGGGGTCTTCCTGACGCTCCGCCAATCTGCGGGAGGCGGAGTAGACTGTGTAGCCGTTTCGCATCAATAGTTCGGCGGTCGCTTTGCCTAGACCTGCGCTTCCTCCTGTTAGGAAGACGATGTTTTCTTTGCTCATATTATTGGAAATGAAAGGATTATACTTGTACTGTGGACGTTCCCGTCATAAATTTGTTTATGGTTATTTAAAGGTTGAACAACATGCCTTCGCTCCGTTTGAGCACGATGACTTCAGTGTTCGTCTTAATAGCTTTTTGTACGGTTGACAAGGCTATTTCGGGGCTGTTATTCGTTTTGCTGAGGTGGCAGAGGAAAACCTTTTTCAGGAATGGGGAGGCATATTGCGACACGACATCCGCCGCCTGTTGGTTGTTGAGGTGACCTCCCCCACCCATGATGCGTACCTTCAATTGGGGCGCATATGGTCCTGTCTTGAGCATCTCCTCGTCGTGGTTGGCCTCGATGACCAGGTAGTCGGATATGGAGATGTAGTTCCTCAGATCGTCCGTGATGCAGCCGATGTCCGTCGCGAGGGTGAACCGTACATCTCCATGCTTGATGAAGAACCCGTTGTTATCCTTGCTGTCATGCGGGATGGAGAAGGGTGTGATGGAGAATTTGCCTATTTCCAGGGGAATGCCCCTCGTCAGGATCTTTTGATTCCATGGCGATACCTTTTCGGTGATGCCGTAGTTGGTGTTGATGCCGATATGGGAGGCCTGGGTGGCATATATCGGTATATGTTGTTTCTCGCTGAAAAAGCCTACGGAACGTACGTGGTCAAAGTGGTCGTGGGTGACCAATACCGCTTTTATGCGTGTCATGGGCACGCCGATCTGCTCCATTCTTTTACGGATGGTCCTGAACGGTATTCCCACATCCACGAGAAATCCGCATTCAGAATCCCCGAAGTAATAGCTGTTGCCGCTACTTCCTGTAGCCATGCTGTAGAAAATCAAATCACTCATTTCATCTTGCTCCTAATATAATGGGCAGTGGATCAATCAATTATCACATCGACATATTCTTGATATCGTACCATTATCTCTTCCACAAAATTATATACTTCCTCGCCCCTCAGATAGCCATGCCTTACGACCGGGTCGTTGAAGAATTCGGGCCTTGCCTTCAGAAGCACAAAGAACTTCACGTCTCCCCATTTCGTGGGGCTTTTGCCATACTTCTCCGCCAAAGCCATCGCATCACGTACGTGTCCGACTCCCGCATTGTAGCTGGCCAGGACAAACTTGGTCCTTTCGTTTTTGTCTTCTATGAATTTGAAGATATTGTCCACCCTTTTGAGGTAGGTGGCCGCTGTTTTGACGCTCACTTCGGGTTTCCGCATGGACAAACTGTCGGTGCCGAGTTTCTTCGCCGTGTTGGGCATCAGCTGCATTAGACCAATGGCTCCCGCCCATGATTTCGCGTTCGGATTGAACCTGGACTCTTGGTATGCTACCGACGCCAGCAGTTTCCAGTCCCACTCCAAATCCTGTGAATATTTCTTGAAATACGTGTCGTATTCGGATATCTTTTCCTTGCTCAGGTACTTGGGTTTTTCCTTCGAATACTTCTTTTCCTGCTCGAAGTACTTGTGGTAGAGATATTGGCAGGTATAATCCCCTTCTGTTGCCTCAAACCACTTATTTACAGTGCTTTCTAATTCATCCGAATTCTTGCGAAGTACCCATGCTAACCTTTGTGTGAAGCTTGTTCGTAGGCTGATGTCGATGTTCCGGAAGTAGGTTTTGTTCACTTTGGCGATGTTGTCGTCCGCTATCGTGTAGTCTATCTCTCCTTTGGAAACTTTCTCGATGAGGGACTCTTCATCCTCTTCATTGGAGACGGTGCTGATGACGATTCCGCCTCCCACCTCGTCGTCTAGGTTGATCAGTCTTTTATGGTATTTGGAATTTTCAACGACCACCACTTCCTTGTCTATCAGTTCCACCACGTCGTTGATTTGTTCGTATTTATTTTTCTTTTTCCGTTGCACTAACACCTGAAAGGAGTTGAATGTGTGTTCGACGAAGGTGACTTTTTCTTTGTTTTCGTTGGAGATGACTACAGGATAGGCGACGAGGTCCACCTCTTTGTTGTTCAGCTTCTGGATCATTTCGGGCTCGTCCTTCGCCGTGATGACCTTCAGTTGCACGCCCAATGACTGGGCGAATCGCTGGGCCAGCTCGAACTCAAAGCCCATCTCCTCCCCTTTGTAGTCGAAATAGGAGGTGGAGCGTGAGAGAGTGACTACCCGCAAAGTGTCTTCCGCTAAGATTTTTTCCAAATCCGAGCAGCTTGTACCTTTGTCGCTCTTCGAGATACAAGCCAGCAACATTGGTACCAAGATCCATATGACATGGTGTCTTTTCATCTCATCATTTTTGTCCTACAAAGAGTCGCATTGGCGAAAAAACAAACATCTCCTTCGTTTTTCACGGTTGCACAAACAAAGATAACACAATTTTTGTTTAAATAGACTATCTTTGTGGGGTAATTTATGTTTTGAGATGACTTTGAATGAGGTACGAAATGTGATGCGGACGGCGGAAAATTACGTGCTGTACCGTTTGCCGAACGAAAAGAGGGGGTGCTTCATCTCCTCCGATCGGCTGGATGTTCTGGATCATCTTCCCTCTTCATTTGTGCGTTTGAATGATTCGTTCGTGATGTTCCCTTTTTCGACGGATAATCATCCGATTTTGGCGATTCCATCGAAGAATTTGGACTTTTTTGATTTGGAGGAGATGCCTCTCCGTGTCTCTTCGGAGGCCAAGCGGTCTGGGTCTATGCCGGATGAATCCTACAGCTCCTCTTTCCATAGGTTTGTCTTGGCGGTGCGTGAGGGTCGTTTCGAGAAACTGGTTTTGTCGCGTACTTCGCATTGCCGCATCCCTTCTCTGGATCGTCTGGACTTGTTCCTCAAGGCGTGCGCGGAATACCCGGACGCGATGGTCTATCTCTTCCACTCTCCCCTTTCGGGCGATTGGCTGGGCGCCTCGCCTGAACTGCTTCTGACGGGTGACGATACGCAATTCCGCACGGTGGCTCTGGCGGGCACTATGCGCAACCTGAATGAACATGCCGTGAAGATCTCCGACTGGGGCGAGAAGGAACGTCTGGAGCAACGCATCGTGGCGGACTATCTCCGTGAGCGCATCGCTTGTTTCGGCACGTTGAAGGATGAGTGGGGACCTTATTCGGTCTCGGCCGGACATGTCTCCCACTTGCGGACGGACTTCTACTTCTTCATGGACAAGGATCGTCGGTCGGAATTCATCTCCGCCATCCACCCTACTCCGGCGGTGTGCGGTCTTCCGAAGGAGGAGTCCATGCGCTTCATCATGGAGAACGAAGGGTATGACCGCTCCTACTATTCCGGCTTCCTGGGCTGGACGGACGGTGACGGCAAGACGCACCTCTATGTGAATATACGTTGCGTGCGCATGTCTGATTCGGAGGCGCAGTTCTTCGCCGGCGGTGGCATCCTCGCCTCGTCCGACCTCCTCTCCGAGTGGAACGAGACGGAGGAGAAAATGACTACCATGAAACGTCTTCTTTTCAATTGATATGTATTCTGTAAAATATAATATTCGACAACTTGCGTCCCTGATGCTTCGCCATGGTATCCATGACGTGGTCATCTCCCCTGGTTCGCGTAATATGCCTCTGGCGCAGACGTTCGCTGCCTTGGAAGGAATGAACTGCCATGCGGTGACGGACGAGCGGAGCGCCGGTTTCTTCGCCTTGGGCATTGCCCAGCGCAAGAACACGGCGGTGGCGGTATGTGTCACTTCGGGCTCCGCATTGCTGAATTTGGCCTCTGTGGTTTCTGAGGCTTACTACCAGCAGGTTCCGTTGCTGGTGATCTCGGCGGACCGTCCGCAGGCTTGGATCGGTCAGATGGACGGCCAGACATTGCCGCAGACGGGCGTGTTCGCTTCGCTGGTGCGCTTCGAGGCGAACCTGTGCGAGCCTTCGGACGAGACGCAACGATGGTACAATAATAGGCTGATCAACGAGGCGCTGATTGCCCTCACCGCAGGTGCTAAGGGCCCTGTCCATATCAATGTGCCTATCACGGAACCTTTCTTCGACTGCTCTGCGACGGACTTGCCGGAGGAGCGTGTGATCCGTTTGCGCAAGGGCGCATTGGATGGTGAGGCGCTGAACCGTGCCTGGCGGGAGGCTAAGGCTCCACTGCTGATTGTCGGCCAGCTGGATACCGCTACCGCTGAAGGTCTCTCCGCCTTGTTGCCTGAACTGGACTGCCCGGTCTTGTGCGAATCGCTCGCAAATCTGCGGGGAAAGAACCTGATGCGGAACTTTGACTTGACGTTGCTATCGGATGCCAACCGTAAGGCTTTGGCGCCTGATTTTGTGATATATATGGGTGGCCATCTGGTCTCCAAACGGCTGAAACAATGGTTGCGGACGGTTCGTCCTGAGGTGTGCTGGCGCATCTCCCCGGAGGGTGCTGTGGTGGATACGTTCCAGTGTCTGACGGATGTGGTGGTGGCGGATGCGGCTACATTCTTGGGCTCGTTGGAGAAATACGGGTCTGCCGAGCGGCAGGCGTACCTGACGAGGTGGGAGGAGGCGGAACGCGCGACGGTGTCGAAGCGGAAGGCTCCGTCCCTTTTCTCTTCCATCAGTGTGGCCATGGACTTCTGCTCGAGACTACCCCGCCCTTCCGTCTTGGTCTTGGCGAACAGCTCGGCGGTACGGTACGCCCAGCTGGCGGATGTGCTGGAGGACCTCTCCGTCTATTGCAACCGAGGGGTGAACGGTATCGACGGTTCGCTCTCCTCCGCTGTGGGAATCGCTTCGGCGGATCCTTCCAAAGAGGTCTTTTTGTTAATAGGCGACCTGAGCTTCTTCTACGACATGAATGCCTTGTGGAACAACCAATTGCCCGCGAATCTTCATGTCTTGCTCCTCAACAACGGTGGCGGGGCGATATTCAGGAACCTGAAGGGATTGGCGGATACGGAGAGTACCCGTCAGTATGTGATGGCCACGCACCATGCCACGGCCAAGGGCTGGGTGGAGTCGGTCGGGTGTGAATACTTCCCTGTGTTCGACGAGGCCGATTTCCAGAAGGATCTGGAGGCTTTTCTAGGGAAAGGAGACTCTCCTCGTGTGATGGAGGTCTTCACGGACGCCCAGTTGGACGAGCAGGCGCACAAGTTCTTTTATAGTCAATTTGAATGAATTAAAATTATAGACCATAGATATTATGCAAACAAGAAATTGGGAAACAATCAAGGAGTATAAGGAGATTCTTTTTGATTTTTATAACGGCATCGCCCGTATCACAATCAACCGTCCTCGTTACAGAAACGCTTTCACGCCTACCACGACGGCGGAGATGAGCGACGCGCTCTTGCGTTGCAGGGAGGACCAACGCATCCAGGTGGTGGTCTTCACGGGTGCGGGCGACATGGCCTTCTGCAGCGGTGGTGACATGCACGTGAAGGGACGTGGCGGATATATCGACGAGGAGGGTGTGCCTAGGCTTTCCGTCTTGGATGTGCAGAAGCAGATCCGCTCCTTGCCTAAGCCTGTGATCGCCGCGGTGAACGGCTATGCCATCGGTGGCGGCAACGTGTTGCAGGTGGTTTGCGACCTGACGATTGCTTCGGAGAACGCTAAGTTTGGTCAGACGGGCCCTAAGGTGGGCAGTTTCGACGCTGGTTTCGGTTCCTCCTACCTGGCTCGTTTGGTGGGTCAGAAGAAGGCGCGTGAGATATGGTTCCTTTGTAAGCAATATACCGCCCAGGAGGCCTTGGAGATGGGTATGATCAACAAGGTGGTGCCTTTCGACCAACTGGAGGACGAATACGTGGCTTGGTCGGAGAAGATGATGGAGCACTCCCCTCTCGCCCTGCGCATGATCAAGCGTGGCTTGAATGCCGAGCTGGACGGTCAGGCGGGTCTGCAAGAGTTCGCGGGCGACATGACCATGCTCTACTACTGTCTGGACGAGGCGCAGGAGGGCGGCAAGGCCTTCTTGGAGAAGCGCAAGCCTAATTTCAAGGATTACCCTAAATTCCCTTGATGGAATGTTAGGGATGCGAGGCATAAAGACGCAATGCGTTAGGTATGGGATACGTTATAGACGCAATATGTTAGATATGGAATATGTTAGAGACGCAATATGTTAGAGACGCAATATGTTGCGTCTCTACAGGACGAACCATTAATTCATAATTGACTACGTCGAACTATCGTTTCAAAATTCAAAATTCAAAATTATCTTGTATCACGTAACCATTATTCCCAAAACATTAGTGTTTAAGCAGCCTGCGGGCACTTCCCGCGGGGTCTATACCGACCATCAGGTTTGGTATCTGCAGATGACCGACACGAATCGTCCCGGCAAGGTCGGTTGGGGCGAATGTGCGCCCCTAGTGAAGCTGAGTTGTGACGACTTGCCTGATTATGAGGCCGTTCTGAAGGGTTTCTGCGACCGGTTCGACGGTACGATCGATTACGAGGCGATGAAGGACTACCCTTCCATGCTCTTCGGCTTGGAGACGGCGCTCCGTGACCTGAAATCGGAGGCGGGTGTGATGTGGAAGAGTAGTTTCACGGAAGGCACATCCGGCATCCTGATCAACGGGTTGATATGGATGGGCACCTATGAGGAGATGTCCGCACGGATCGAGGAGAAACTGAAGGCTGGATTTTCCTGCATTAAACTGAAAATCGGTTCGTTACGATTTGAGGACGAGATGGATTTGCTGAAAAAGATCAGGGGACGATTTTCCAAGGAGACCATTACCTTGCGGGTGGATGCGAACGGTGGGTTCAAGCCCGCCGAGGCCATGGAACGGCTGGAGCGCCTTGCCGCGTTGGACATCCACTCCATCGAGCAGCCTATCATGGCGGGACAGTGGGAGGAGATGGCCCGTCTGTGCGCCCGCACGCCTTTGCCCATCGCACTGGACGAGGAGTTGATCGGTGTGAACGACACGGAAGAGAAGAATCGTCTGTTGGATGTGATACGTCCCCAATATATTATCCTAAAACCCTCTTTGCATGGAGGCATAAGGGGTTCGGAGGAGTGGATTTCTTTGGCTAAACGAAGGAATATAGGTTATTGGATCACCTCCGCCCTCGAATCGAATGTGGGGCTCAACGCCATCGCCCAATGGGCGGCCACTCTAGGCATAGAGATCCCGCAGGGACTCGGAACGGGCGCATTGTACGTGAACAATGTCGAACGGCCGCTTGAGGTGGTTGGGGAAAGGCTCTGGTATAAGCGGTAGACTCACTTCTCGATAAACTCCACGTTGTCGATCCATAGGCAATCCCCCACCGCACCGACGTAAGCACCCCCGTATCCGGCGGCGAACCTCACCACGATATGGGTCGGCTCGTCGTTCTCGTCGCCCCAGCCGATTTCGTCCACGAAGCGCATCTCCCCCTTGGAGTTCAGCGCATATTGAGGATACCCCTTATAGTTCAGTTTCATGTAATTTTTGTAGAAAGGTTGGCGGGTGATGTCCCCGTAATGCAGGTCGAGGGTATAGCCGTTGACCCAATCCTTTGTGCTTTCCGTGATGCGGATATAGGCGGTGGCGATGCGTTTGCTCTTGATGTTACCATCCTTGTCTTCCCATCGTTTCTGTAGGGACACGCTCACTTCCGCCGCGTTTTTCCCTTCCACGTCCTCCTTGCTCATGGCGGACGCCTTGATGCGTTTGCCGCCCGTTTTGGCTTTGTAGTCGAATTTGACAGCCTTCAGTTTTTTGGTGAAGGGAACACCCTGCGACATCTTTTGCATCGGGTCGTTGATGCTCTGTATGGGTTCGATGAGACGGCCGGTGAACAGGCTGCCGGTGGCCAGTGCCGTGACGTGGATGAAACCGAAGACGTAGACCTCCTCCAGACGGGTCTCCAGACGTGCGCAGTATCCTTCGCCTCGCTTCTCCGGGAAGACGGTGCTGCTGACCTTGTCGATGCCCATGACGTGGGCGTATATGCTGGAGGTCTCCCATGGAGAATCCCCTTGTTTCCAGGCCTCCGCCTTGGTGAGGTGAGCGGGCGCCCCCACTTCCCACACGGTTTTTGTCTCTCCGCCGATGAGACGGCTCTCCTTGATGTCCCGCTGTATCCAACTGTCCATGTTGTTGTACGAGAAGTTCTTCTCTTGGGCGTTCAGTTGCGGCGCCAGGAGCCAAGCGAGGAGCAGGAGTATGGTGTGCCTTCCGGTCATTGTCTTGAGGATTTGGTTTTATTTATCTTTCTTAGGCATGATCTTATCCCCTCCGACCGTGATGTAAAAAGGCGTCTTAATCTTTTTGTTGCCTACGTTGAAGTAGGGTTTCAGGGAGACTTTCATGCGGCTGGCGTCTGGGTTGTCGGCCGCGAGTCCGATGGCGAACTCGAGCAACGCATCTATCGTGGAGAAAGCCGCCATGTTCAGGAGGTTGACGGAGACAGGGATTGACAGCACCTCCGTCTGGTTGGCGCCGATGGATATTTTCTTGTCCATGTTGCCTGTGAGCACCTCCCGCTCATCGACCCAGACGATGTAGTCCACCCCTTCCAGCTTCGCCTCTTCTGCGTAGGGGTTGGTCACGTTGATGTTCACGTTCATGTTCAGTCCGAGGCTCTTGTCCTTGAAGGCTGGAATCAGTTGGAGCAGATCGACGTAGCTCAGGTCCTTGGGAGAGCGGATGTGGGAGACATCGATGCTGGCTAAATGGATATTCGTGACATCCTTATAGTTGAATTGGCAATTCGAGAAGTTCTTCACACCTTGTACGGAGGAGCAGCCTATCAGCAGCGAGAGGCACAAGGCGGGAATCAATAATAGAAAAAGAATTTTTATCATGTTTTACAATTCAAAAGTTTATTAGACTTCCGAAGGCAAAGGTAGGAAATAATTTGTATGTTGGGTCAATTGGCGGTGATTTGAAACGCAGACTTGTTAAGATATGGTAAAATATGATTAGATTTGTGATGGAGAGAGACGGGATTGACCATTGCCTTCAGAAAGGATGGTCGTGTCTTTATAATTGATTGATTCATAATTTTTTAGTATTTATATGAAACGTTCCATCATTCGCATACTATTGGGTGGCTTGGCGCTCTTCGCCTTGGTGCTGGGGGTGTTTTATATCATCCATCAATGCAAACGGGTTCCGCCCCGTGGCGGGAGTGCGGTCTATGCCTCGGCGAAAGGGAAGGCGCATGCGTTGAAAGCCTATGCGGTCCGGAATGGTTACGACACCTGTCATTGTTTCTTGGTGGATTATTCCCTGCCGTCGGGCACACCTAGGTTCTTCATCTGGAACTTCGCGACCGATGAGATTGATTTCGCTGACTTTTGCATGCATGGCGCCGGGAAGGGCAACACGGAGAGCACCCCTATCTTCAGCAATGATTTGGGGAGCAATTGTTCCTCCTTGGGAAGGTTCGCCGTGCGGAAAAACCAATATGGCAGGGTCTTAGGGGAAAAACGGAGCCGGGCGATTGTGGGATTGGACTCTTCCAACAGCAATGCTCTGCGCAGGGGTTTGTTAATACATGATTCCTATTTCCTTGATGGCCAGTCGCTTATCCCTCGCAGAAACCTTCCGCTGAACGGTGCCTCCTGCTCGGGGTGCGTCACGATTACCTCCAAGGGCTTCCGGAAGGCCAAGGCGCTCATCGACGGCTCGCCTAAGGGTATCCTGATGTGGAACTATTGCGGCGGGCGGTGAAGCAGGTTGTGGACTTACTTTCTACACACGCACCAGAGTATCGCATTATCCGTATGGATCTCCACTTCCGAATAACGCTCCTCTAGAATCCTCCTAACCTCCTCTTCCGTCTGGAAAGGCGGTGTGAACCAACCTTTCTGGGCCAGTACGTGGTTCACGACCCAGTCTGTCCGACGTAATTTGCCACGGACATAGAAGCTGGCGATGAATTTTCCCCCTTCCTTCAGCACCCGGCAGGTCTCGTCGAAGGCTTTCAGTTTGTCGGGGAAAGCGTGGAATCCGTTCATGCTCATGACGATATCGACGCTTTGGCTCTCGAAAGGCAGTGCGCCCACGTCTCCCTGACAAAGTTGGATATGCTCCTCCCCTTCCAATCGTTGGTTCGCTTGCCGTAGCATGTCATCGCTGTAGTCTAGGCAGATAATCTTCGAGCCGTTGAGCTCCTTCCATCTCTCGGCGGTGAAGACCGCTGTGCCGCAGGGAACGTCCAGTATCGTTCCTGAAAATCCGTCCGGGATGTATGACAGCAGCTTTTGTGCGAGCGCCACGTCGTCCGTGCCTCCCCAAAAGAATTGGATATAAGCCTTGGCCAATAGGTTCCCCTGCGTCAGGACTCCGTCGTAGATGCTCTTGGAGTCGTGGTATGCGTCTCTGATTTTTTCTTTCCGTATTTCGTCCATCTTATTATGCTTTTATGTTTACGGTACAAATGTAGGAAGAGGGTTCTGCAACTGGGTTGCAATGTTCCGTAACGGCTAAAAAAGGCCTTGGTATTTACTATTTAGCCATTTACGATTTACTATTTAACTATTTACAATTTACTATTTCATAGACGCCTTGCCTAAATGGATTTTTTGCGGTATTTCCAATGATTTTAAGGGACGGAGAGTGTTTTTTGGTAAATATGATTAACTTTGTTTAATTTCCTATGGAGAGATTGGTTGTATTTCCTTTGGGAAGTATGTTTTATAAATAATTTTACGATAATGAAAATCAAAGGATTAGAAAATTTAACGAACGAGCAGATAAACAGGGAACTTGAATTAGGCGGCAAGTTCGTTGTCTTCCCCTATGCGATATCTGTATTGATCATGACGTTTAAGAGGAGCAGTGACATCTACTTCCTCAAATCGAATGAATCGGCGATCAAGTACGGATACAAATATCTGTTGATCAGCCTATTTGCTGGATGGTGGGGACTTCCTTGGGGACCGATTTATACCATACAATCCATCTTTAAGGCGTTTAGCGGTACAGATGTGACCAAAGAGTTGATGGAAGAGTTGAATAAACCGTTCCATCTATGATCGGACTAGAATGATTATATAGAGAGGCAATTGGGATGTTAGCGTTAGTTACAGGTGCCAGTTCGGGCATTGGTGCGCAGTACGCCTTTGAATTGGCGAGGAGAGGCCACGACCTGATCATCGTGAGCAATCAGGAAAGGGAGCTTGGCGAGGTGGCGCAGGAGATTGCGGAGACTTACCATGTGGGTGTGGAACCGATTTGTATGGACTTGGCGAGGAGCGAGGCCGCGGAGGAGTTGTACGGGATGTGCCAATCGGCCGGAAAGAAGGTCGAGATCCTGGTGAACGATGCGGGTGTCTTCTTCTTCAATAGTCTCACGAACACGGATATGAGGCGCATCGACGTGATGCTGCAGCTCCACGTCGTTACCGTCACCAAACTGTGCCGTCTCTTCGGCGAAGATATGAAGCGGGAGAATCATGGGTATATCCTGAACATGTCCTCCCTTTCCGCATGGATGATGTTTCCTGGCATCTCCGTCTATGAATCCACCAAAGCCTATCTCCGATCATTCTCCGTCGCGCTGTCGTACGAACTGAATCCGTTCGGCGTGGGGGTCACCGCGGTGTGTCCCGGGGCGGTGGACACGGGTCTCTACAACCTGAGCATGAACCTCCGTCGGCTGGCGGTCCGCCTTGGCGTATCCATTCCACCGGAGAAATTGGCGAAGAAAGCGATTGCGAAAATGTTCAAAAAGAAGCGCCAATACATACCCGGACTCATCAATTACCTATTTTTGCCCTTCTGCAAGCATTTGCCCGATTTTCTTATTTCGCTGATAATGAAAAAAATAGAATGCTTCCAAAAATAATTTGAAAAAAAGGTGAAAAAAAGTGCTCCAAAAATTTGGTGGAACATAGCAAAAGCACTACTTTTGCAACGTCAAAACGAAAGGACAATGACTCAGTAGCTCAGCTGGTAGAGCAACAGACTCTTAATCTGTGGGTCCAGGGTTCGATCCCCTGCTGGGTCACAAAACAAAGACGAAGAACTTGCGGAGGCGAGTGAGTTTAGAAGATTTGGAGAGATGGTAGAGTGGTCGATTACAGCGGTCTTGAAAACCGCCGTACCGAGAGGTACCGGGGGTTCGAATCCCTCTCTCTCCGCGTAATCCGAAGATTGCTTCGGATTTTTTATTTTAAGGGCATACTAAAATCAAATATAAAGGAAAGATGCCGGAGTGGTCGATCGGGCCGCACTCGAAATGCGGTGAGCGGGTAACTGTTCCCAGGGTTCGAATCCCTGTCTTTCCGCAACTGCCCTGAAAAAATCTACAGGATGATGATATTGGCTAGTCCGATGATGCCGCCTAGCAATGCTCCCAACCAAACGATAGCTTTTAGTTCCTTGTTCAGTACAGAGTAAGTGATTTTCTCCGTGTCGGACATGTCCATGCCGTTGATGCGGTCCTCCACGATTTTCTTTATGTCGATGGAATCCATCATGGTGGGCAGTTGCTCCGTTATGATGGTTTTGTAACTGTTGATGGCTATTTCCTTCACCTCTCCACGATATTATCCTTGTTTTGGATGAATTCGCAGACAGGTGTGTCCAGGTATGCGGTGATTTCATGGTCCACCAGTTTCGACACGATCTCACCCGCGTTCTCCTTGAGGATATTATCGAGGTGTTTGCTCAGCGCCTTCTCGATCGGTTCGGAGAGTTTGCCGACCAGCTTGTCGGCCTGCAGGAAGCCGAGGAATCCTTTCCCCGTCTGTTGCATGGCGTATTCCACCACCTTGTGCGAAATGCCTTGGCTGAGGTTGTTCTCCTCGATCTTCCCCCCTATCCTGCCAGAAAACTCTTCGGTGACCTTCCTGACCACCGTGTCGAGGTCGTCGCTAGGAAGGTATTGCGTGATGTAGCTGCGGAGATTCTCCTTCTTCTCCTTCAGCTCCGTCACGTAGTCGTCGATGCCCGCCTCGATCTTCGCTATCATATCGTCCGACAGGAGGGTTTGGGAGAGCGTGTCTTTGTTCACCAGGTGGTTGCTCACGGTCTCGCCGATGGCGGTCGCGATGCGGCTCTTCTCCTTCGGTATGATGCCGGGCGTGAAGGGTATCTTATGTCCGAAAAGGTATTTGGGCTTGTGCGGACGGAAAAGCATCATGAGGGCTAGTTCATTCGTGAAATAGCCGATTGTGGCTCCCACGACGGGAGGAATCAGATATGTGTACCACATGGTCTTTTAGTCTATTGAAAAAGCTTCTTTTGATCCTGGGCTGGTTTGTTCTTCCTCTTTTTTCTCCAGATATAGATGATGACTCCGGCGATGATCCACAATGGCCAGATGGTGATGATGCCTACTATGATGGCTTTTATAATATCCCATCCTGTGCAGAATGCTTCGCCCAAATCTTTCCAGAAGCTAGGTTTCTCCTCCACTACGGTCTGGATCGGTTCTTCCTTCTTTTCTTGTTGGATGGTGATATACACCACGCTATAGCTGACGTTGTGGTCGATCGCGTTCATTCTGCCCTGCACACGGTCTGTCTCCATCTGTATTTGGTCGATGCGGCTTTGCACCTCCAGCATGTCCGAGGTGTTGGTGGTGTTCCTCAACATGGCGCGGTAACGCTCCAGCATGGCCTCTTGGGTCTTCCGTCTCGATTCATCGTCCCGGTATTCGGATGTGCGGTCATTCACCGACACGTTCTTCTCCGTGATGGTTCCATTTATTCCATGCATGCTGGACAAGAACGAATCCAAGGCGGTGGAAGGGACTCGCAGCTTTATGGAGTATGTCTGGATGGAGGAGGTGTAATGCTCTTTCTCCACGTAGGCTCCGTATCGGGAGGACAAGCTGTCTGTGAATTTCCTGCATTGGGTGATGTTGGATGACTCGATGCATATTCTGGCTTTCTTCTCCAATTTCCTGCCGACAGGGAGGTTCTTGGAATAGTCTACGGTGTAGTTCTGGTTCTTTGTTGGACTTTCCGATTGGGATTCGGCGACTTCACAGGAGACTCTCATTGCTCTTCTATCCTGGCTATAACCACCTTCTCTATTTTCTTCCTCGTCGTTTGTGTCATATGATGCGGCAGGTTCCGGATTGGGTTCTTCTTCGTCATTATAGCTCATCTCTGCTTCCGCCTCCGAATTTTTGTCGTTGCTGTTGCATCCTTGAACGAATACGCCCATCAGGAATAAGGTCGCTAAATAGATGTATTTCCTCATATCGATTTGCTTTTTTTTTCTACAATATTACAGATCCAAATGGATGGGAGTAAAAATAACAAGAAAAATATAGAAAAAGAAACGTGGGAGAACAAAATAGAGGGGCTCGCGTTAAGAAATGTTACTGCGGTAAGGGCAATGAAACCTTATGGAGACACGTTGTGGCGCATCCCTTCCCTGAAAATTCGGGTCTACCCCACCTCATGGAGGGGAGCCGTCGGGCGTCATCAGAGGAATTGCCTGATGAATTTGGACTTGCGTAATAGAAAACTCAACAGATAGGATGTGCCGACGACGAAAAGCAGGATCAGTGCCAGTTTGAGCGGGAAGTATATCTCCCATGTCTTCGTGTAGGTCTGCACGTAGTAGAGTAAAGGCACGTGGAAGAGGTATATGCCCAGTGAATTCTCGGTTAGCGAAGCGATGAAGCTGGCGCTTTTGTTCAGGATTTTATTGAAGCCCCAAATGATTATATATGAACCGAAGATCACGTAGCAAGCCTCCAGGATCGTGAAAAGTCTGCTGCCGATATAGTTGGACTCATTGATGCGTGAGAACATGATGACACTGTTAAGGATGAGTATGATGATTGTTCCGATGATAAGAAGTTTGGAATCCTTCTTGAACCAGCCTAGCCGACGGGCTACCACTCCGAAAAGGAATGACAGGAAATATTCGGCGAATCTGGCGGGTTCGCAGTAGAGTATGTTGAATAATATAGTAAAATGGTTGACATAGCAAAATTGTCTGACGAACAGATTGACGGCGGATAGGATTATGAAACAGCCAACCAGTACGGGTATCGAGATGTCAAGTCGGTAATCTTCCTTTATCCACCATTGCGTCAACTTCCTGAAAAGTGCGTATACTAGGCAAAAGAGAAAGAGATTCTGAAGGAACCAGATGTGGTACATTGGCTCTGGAATAAAAATCATGCAATACGCCATGACGACAAATGCGGGTATCAACAGACGTTTGGTTTTCTTCCATACAAAGAGTTTGAACCCTTGCTTGTCATAGCTTATCGGGACAAAATAGCCTGCCACGATAAAGAAAATGGGCATGCTAAGCAGTTGATTCGTATCGATTATGATATTGTTCGAAAGGCTCTCCCCCGGTAACGATGGGGTGAAATACCAATGTGCGTTTAGCGGCGTGTACGGTAACATGGCATGTACGGTGACCACTATCAGACAAATGAATAATTTCAAATTGTCCAATCCATAATTCCTTGATTTGTTGGTAAGTGCGTTTTCGTTTGTCATTTTTTTATTCCAATAGAAACGTTTATACTAATTTTTTTGCTATCCTATCAATGCGAAGACGGTCATTTTTTTTGCGTTGCGTATGACCGTCGTGCATTGAGTTTGTTTGGTTTATATGAAGTTCCTGAAGAACTTAATTTTCCGCAATAGAAAGCTTGCCATGTAGGCTGTGAATGCGACGAAAAGGATGATGAGAACCAGTTTGAGCGGGAAATAAAACTCCCACATCTTCGTATAGGTCTGCACGCAATAGAGAATCGGCAGGTGAATCAAATAGATGCCAAAGGAATTCTCTGCGATTGATTTAACGAAACGGTTGCTCTTGTTTATGAATTTGTTGAATATCCATATGACCAGCAATGATTCGAAAAGACTGAAGCTCGTCTCCAATATTGCGTCTAGTCGGCTTCCGATATAGTTCTCTTCGGTGATACGTATCTTCCTTATTATGAATGTGATAATTATCACCGCAATGACCTCGATGACCAATTTCTTTGATTTTGGGGTGAACCAATCGAAGCGGCGGGCCAGTATGCCGAAATAAAACGCGAAGAAGTATTGCGCCATTTTGGCTGGCTCGAAGCTGAAAATGTTGAAGACTAGTATGAATTGGTTGATGTAGTATTCCCTGCGGATAATTAGGGTGAAGAAGCTCATGATCAGGAATAATCCTATCAAGAAAAATATTGAGAGCTCCAGTTGCTTCCCTTCTTTTATGCGCCATTTCGTGATTAGTCTGAAAAGTGCATATAGCAGGCAGAAGAGGAAAAGCCACTGAAGGAACCACACATGGTACATCGGATAGAGCAATAGGCAAATCGCCCAGATGGTGAATGCGGGGATCAACAGACGCTTGATCTTTTTCCACAGGAATGTATTAAATCCTTGCTTGTCGTAGCTGGCTGGCACGAAATAGCCCGAAATCATGAAAAAGATGGGCATACCGCAGTTCCTTGCGAATGTTATGATCGGATTTATCGGTAATGTCTCGTTCGGCAACTCCGGTTCGTAAAACCATGGAATATTCACGTTTGTATAAGGCACCGTCACATGTAGAATTATGATAACTATACTTAGTAGCGCCTTTAGGTTGTCTAAACCGAGATTCCTTTGGAGTATATTTTCTGTAGCCATCTTTTGTTTTTTTCGTTTCGGAAACCGTAATTCAATATTCTCACATCAGTCGTAAAAAACGATGCGAAATTACAAAAAATAATTAATTCTCAAACGATTGTGAAAATTAATGATGAATGGAGATCATAAAGATTGTGCTCGCCGTGTCTTGAAAATAGTAAATCGTAAATAATTAAATAGTAAATAGTGAATGATAAATAGTAAATCGTAAATAGCTAAATAGTAAATATTATAGCTTTTCAATCTCCTTCTCGGGCAAATGTATGATGCGGGATATCTTTTCCTGCGATATGCCCAAGGATTTGAGTTCCTTCGCGTTCTGTACATCGTGCTTGGTGTGGTAGAAGATGTCGAGGGGCGAATCCCAAACGGGATGTTCCAGCTCCAGCGACGGATTGTAACGCATCATCTCCACGCATAGATCCTTCTTGTCGATCTTGAAGTCGTCGAAGTCGATGTAAATGGGTTTCCCTTCTTCCTCCGTATTCTGCTCCTCCTCGTTCTCCTTGGGCTTGCAGTAAATGTACATGCCCCCCCGGTTCATGGTAATCCGCTCGATATCAGACCATAGTATATCCATCGTGTCTTCCTGGCGGATAAAAATGCCTCTTTGACTCACAAACATATAGTATTTTCTGGTGTTTTTGCGCCCCTTCCAATAATCTATGAACGAGTAGATAAGGACGAGGCTCATGATAAGGAAGATGATAAGGGCAAATAATGACTTCTCCTGTGACATTATTGCACAAACAACCATTGTGATGGTGTATAGTATCCCGATTATATGGAATAGGGAGAGGAGTATATCAGGAAGCGTCGGGTATCTTTTCCCCCGCATGTGGTAAAATAGTTCGTGTTTCATTTTTCCCTATCTGTTGGATGGATTGAATATTTCGTTCAAGTAATTATAAGCTTCGGTGATTTGTCGGAAGAGGGTGGCGGACATCTCCTTCATCTCCTCGTCCAACTCCGCCGGGATGTGGTCGGGGTGGTATTTCTTCGCCATCTCCCTGTAGGCGGATTTGATGGCGCTGAGCGGATCGCCCGGTTTCAGTCCGAGGATGGTGTAGGCCACCTCCATCTTGTATTTGTAGGCTTGTTCGAGCGCCTGTTGTTGCTTCTCCCTGTTGCTGTACTTCCCGCATTCGTACTTGTACTCCAGCGAGGCGAGGTCCCAATCCTGTATGAGCAAGTATTTGGCGATGCCCCGCAGCAGTTCGATCTTCTGGTCGTCTATGCCGTTGCAGGTGTACCCGATCTCGAAAAGGACATTGAGCAGTTCGAGGCGGTCGTTGTATTTCAGTATATGGAGGTTTAGTAGGTCTGTGCAGTAGTCGATGTATTGCTTCAGTTTTTTACCGTTCAGTTCATTCAGCATGTTGACCGCCCAAATCAGGTGGCCATGGAAGTGGTGGAAGAAATATTTCCGGGCGATGTTCAGCTCCACCTTGTCCACCACCCCGTTCATTTTCATCACGATGGAGAAGAGTGCGATGATGTCCCGCGCCACCCTGCCCTCCTTGGTCTTTTCGTAGGAGCGGTTGCTCGATCTGAAATAGACGAAAAGGCATATTCCGAAGAAAAGGGAGAAGACGATGATGAACAATATGTTTAAGTCTTTCATTATTCTTGTGTATTGCGGCTCAAAGGTAAGCAATACTCTGCACTTTTCCTCTCCCGAACAGGATTTTTAGACATTAGACTTTAGACATTAGACTTTAGCTTAAAGTCCGTGGACTAAAGTCTAATGCCTAACGTCTAGCCGTCTAGCGTCTATATGCTTGCCTACAGGTTCTTTGGTTCCCTCTCCGGTTTGCAATGCGGAGAGTTATATCTCAAACGGATTACTTCACATTCACATCGAACGCATTAAAGTATATCCCTATCGAAATAGGAATCAGGGGATACCTGAAATTTATTATATGTAGTTTATTAAGGTTAGCGTAAAAATTTACCCATAGGCAACTTCCTTATATTATTTTTTTATGAGATGAAAAGATTTGTTGTCGACCGTGATCACGTATGTGCCGGCCGAGAATTTGTCGCATATCCAGGCATTCCCCTGGTTGTCGGAGTGAATGCGGTCGCGGAGGCTTCCGTTCTCCGAACTGATGGCAATCTCACAGGACGGCGGAACACCGGTCAGCTGGATGGATCTGCTCTTGCTGGAGATGATGCGGATGGCATCGGATAATAACTCTGGAATGGAGGACTTGTTCTCGCAGAACTGATAGCCCTTGACATTCTCTACCCGGTATGACCGATCGTCTGAACTCTCGACCGTCAAACACCCTTTCCGAATTGAAATCATCGGATTGTCCGTGATCGAAAAAGAGAACTTCTTCCCCGATATCGTCTCTATCGTCAAATATTTGGACTCCGTCGAAATAGTCCTTGACATAGAGGCTAACAGACCTTGAATTGGTTTTAACAACTTACTACAACTTACCATTAGCATGCAAATAAAAAATTAATGACACTGAATTTATATATTACCCAAAGTCACTAAATGGTTATTACATCATATACACATCAAACTTACATCGTTCCAATTTGTGACCCTTATTTGTAATCTTGCATCACACATTAATACGAATATAGCGAACCGATTTCTGAATTCCAAATAAATTTCTTTAAATCTCTGTTTGCCACACTTATTTTGTGTCAATTGGTTAAAGAACTTTATTATATTGATTATTTATAATTCCACACTTTTTATTTTCCCTTTCAATCCGTTTCTAATTTGTTTATAATCAAATATTTATTATTCTTTTTTCCTTTCGTTGATGGCTTTCCACATCGCATTGGCTGCTCTGTCCGAGGCGGATTCGTGGCCTAACAATTCGATGAGTTCGTCATAGTCGCGTAACATTTGTTCGCGGTGGCTTCCTGTGCGTAGTTTGTCGACCTCCTCACGTACTTTCTGGACCGTGAAGTTCTCGGAGACGAGTTCCTTCACCACCCATTTGTCCGCGATCAGATTCACCAGGGAGATGTAGGGCACACGGATGAAGAGCTCCAGGAAACGGTGGACCAACCACCCTCCCGATATCATATAGACAACCACCTGTGGCACACGCAGCAGGGCGGTCTCCAACGTGGCGGTGCCTGAGCAGACGATGGCCAGCTCCGATTGCTGCAACAACTCGTACGTCTCGTCGTAGATGATTTTAGCGTTGTGTTTTTTTATGATGGGGTCGTATACGGATGGATCGATCGATTTGACGCCCGCGACGACCATCTGGTAATCCTTGTATTGCGAAGCGGCCTCCAGCATGATGGGAAGCGAACTTCTGATCTCCTGTACACGGCTGCCCGCCAACAGGGCGATGATCGGTTGTGCGCCTACCTTGGTGCGTGCCTCGAACTCTTCCCTGGATTCGTCCTTGTGCTTCCTCGCCTCCACCGCATCGACGCACGGATTGCCCACATAGTCGACGGTGTAGCCTCTCTCTCCGAACCATTTCACCTCGAACGGAAGGATGGAGAATACCTTGTCCACGTATTTGCGGATGGATTTCAGGCGATACTCCTTCCAAGCCCACAATTTAGGCGAAATATAGTAATATACAGGGACGGATGGCATGTTCTCCTTCACGAACTGCGCCATCTTCAGGTTAAAGCTGGGGTAATCGACTAGGATCAGTACGTCCGGGGCATAGTCCAGGATGGCTTGCTTGCACTGCTTGATGTTCGCCAAAACGGTGCGGGCATGCAGTAACACGGGGATGATACCCATGAAGGCCATCTCCTTGTAATGCTTCACCAGTTTGCCTCCTTGCGCCAACATCAGGTCGCCGCCTAGGAAACAGAACTCCGCCTCCGCATCCTTCTTCTTGATGGAGACCATCAGATTGGAGGCGTGCAAATCGCCGGATGCCTCTCCTGCTATGATGAAGTATTTCATACGACGTGTAGGAATATGAAGGCTGTGATCAATAGGGATGCGACAACCACACCGTAATTCGTCTTCCATCGTTCCAGTTTGTATAGGATGAAGAATAGGATGAGGTTCGGAATCATGGCGGTCATCATGATGGTCTGGAAGCCCTCGCTGTTATATACTTGCTTGAGGAGGTCTTTTAGACCCACGTCAGGCAATTCGGAGTAGGTCACCAGACGGATGGTGATGATGCATATCAGGATGGCTCCGAAGAGTCCAATAAAGAAGTTGTCGAACGGTATTTCCGGTTTCTTCTCTTCCATCCAATCCTCTTCGAACTGTTCCTCGACCATGTGGTCGCCGAGCAATAACTCATCATCCAACTCATCGTCTTCTTCGTCGGAATGGTCTTTGTCCAAATAATCTTCGTTCAAATTGTTATTTGCCATATTTGTATTTCAGTTTGTTTAGATAATTATAGTCTGTGTGGTCCACGAGCATAGGCACTACGGAGGCCATGTGGTGCGAGAGCGCCCACTCGTCGGTGTCCTCCGCCTCCGGTTCACGGTTGTGGAATTCTCCGGCCAAGAGGTATGCATCGGCGTCGTAAGGCATGTACTCCTCGCTCCAGCGGGCATTGGCCTCGCGGCAGAAACGGATCTCCTTCACCTCTCCCTCCGGGAAGTTCACGTTCAGCAGAGTACCCAAAGGTAGCGGTGTGCTCAGCACGTCGCTGATCATCTGGGAGATGATGGGCAACGCATGCTCCAAGTCCAGTTTGGCCGCGAATTGCACGCTGGAGAAGGCGATGGAGGATATGTTGTTGACGCATCCTTCGATGGCGGCGCCGATCGTTCCGGAATAGACTGCGTTCACCGACGAATTGGATCCGTGGTTGATGCCTGAGATCACTAGGTCGGGACGTTTCTCCTTGAAGATGGTGTAGAGGGAAAGCTTCACGCAATCCACGGGCGTTCCGTTGCAGGAGTAGACGGTCATCTCTTCGCTTTCGGAGACTAAGGTCATCTTCAGGGGTACGCTATGGGTGATGGCGCATGATTTTCCTGATTGTTGGCAGTCTGGCGCCACGATCACCACCTTTCCGTGCTGGCGGGCCACCTCCGACAGCTTGGTGATGCCGTCCGATTGGTAACCATCGTCGTTGGTGATCAGTATGATTGGTTTTTCCTTCTTCATTATTCGTATATTTTTATCATGGTCTGTTTCATTGGCGGTTGTTTCTTCCAGTATAGGAAGGTTTCCGGTTCGGACTCGTTTCCGTAGCGGTTCACTGCCGTGACGACTATGTTATAGATCGTGTCGTTGAGTTTATACTGAGAGAGGTTGACCTCCGATTCAGCGGTTAGGCACAGTATGTTCTTCGGGTTGTCGAAGTCGCAGATCTCCGTGTCTTCGAAGGCGTATACCACGTAGTAGGATATCGCTTCTCCCCCATCCGCCACGACCGGACTCCAGCTGAGCGTGTCCGAGTCTATGCGCACATTCAGAGGGAAGAACGCCTCCGCTCCCTTCCCGTGCGTGGGTGGCAGGGCCGGGTAAGGCTGGTACGTTGTCTTTAAGCTATCCAGCAAGCCTTGCGGGTTGCGCAGGAAGTAGCAGGTGCTGTAGTAGATTACCCCTTCAATGTCGACGCATTGCTCGTTGAAGCGTAGCTGTCTGGCAAGCTCGTTGGGCGTTTTCCACGCCTTGGTCTTGTTCACGGCGAGGCCTGATGCGTAGAGCCCGAAGTAGAGGTTGCAGTTCTTCACGTTCTCGCGCCACCATGGAGCCAGCACCGCATAGTCCGCCACCGCCTTGCCCACTTCCCAGTATAGTTGTGGGGCGATGTAGTCGATCCATCCCTTGTCCGCCCAAAGCAGCACGTCGGCGTAGAGGTCGTCGTAATTGGTGCATCCCGCCTTGGTGTTGGAGCCTCTCGGGTCTTGCGATTTGTTTCTCCACACGCCGAACGGGCTGATGCCGAACTGCACCCAAGGCTTGGTTTCGAGCAACATTTCATGGATGCGTTTCACGATACGGTTGACGTTGTCGCGCCTCCAGTCTCCTTTGTCCTTGAATCCGTGGCTGTTGGCGCGGAAGGTGGCTTCGTCGGGGAATTCCTTTCCTTTGATGGGGTATGGATAGAAGTAGTCGTCAAGGTGCAGACCGTCGATGTCGTAGCGTGTGACGATGTCCTTGAGCACTTTCAGCAGGAACTTCGCAGTCTCCTCCTTTCCTGGGTCGAAATAGATTTTCTCCCCGTAGGAGATGAATAATTCAGGCTTTTTGTGGTAGATATGGTTGGCGGCGAGTTGGGAGGTCGGCGTGTTGGTCACACGGTAGGGATTGATCCATGCGTGCAGTTCCATGCAACGTTTGTGGCACTCCTCCACGGCCACCTGTAGGGGGTCGAAGTCGGTTGACGGGGCCTTTCCTTGTTCCCCCGTCAACCACTCGGACCATGGTTCCAGTTTAGACTTGTAGAGCGCGTCGGCGGTCGGTCTCACTTGGAACATGACCGCATTGACACCGCATTGGTGCAGCGAGTCGATGATTGAGACCAATTCCTTTTTCTGAGATTCAGCGGGAGCTGTTTTGTCTGTGGGCCAATCGATATTGGCTACGGTCGCCATCCAAGCGCCCCGCATTTCACGTTTTTTCTGTGCGGAAGCGGCAGAGAATGAGGCGAATAGAAAAAATATAACCGCAAATGCCCTCGTTATAAGTCTTTTACTTTTCATGTAACTTCTTGTAAATATATTGGCCGGACTCCGTAAGGATTCGTTTGTCGCAAAGGAGAAGGTTTCCTTCGTTCCACTTCAGCGTTGCGCTGGCACCACCCTCCGCACTGAAGCTCCAGTTGCACCAGCTGACTTTTTGTCCGCCGAGGTTGTCACCGTCCAGGATCTTCAACCAACGGTCCGTGATGTCTGGTCTGAAGTTGTTCCAACCGCTTGCGTCAGTCGTTCCGAATTCTGTCACAAAGATAGGCAAAGTAGCCAAAATACAAGGCGTATGGGAAGCGGAATCTCCCTCACGTAACGGTTTCATGTAGTCATGTCCTCTGTACGGGGAATCTTTGTCTATGCCATCGTAGTGGGAAGCTGAGTAGAAGTGGAAGGAGTACATCAGGTTGTCGTAGACGTTGCCGTTCTCGTCTTGAGGCTCGTTGCCGATGACCACGTGGGCGTCCTGGCTCCAGTTAGGCGTACCGCAGATGCAGATGACGTCCTTGTCGTAGGAGCGGATGATCTTCAGCATATCCTCGCAGTAAGGCTTGATGTGGTTAGGCCAGGTCGTGGCGCCGTTGCGAGGGTTCGGCTCGTTGCAGAGCTCGTAGAGCACATGCTTCTGGTTCTGGAAACGACGTGCGCAGTAGGTGAAGAAGTCGCCCGCCAAATCGATGCCCGACGATGGATGCTTGCGGTATTGCTTAGCCTCCGGGTTGCCAGGGTTGTGCACGTGCCAGTCGATCAGGAGGTACATACCGTTCTCTCCGCACCATTTCACCGCGTTTTCGAGGTGACGGGAACGGTGAGTCTCGTTGTAAGCGTATCCGCCCTCCTCGTCCACGTAGAAGACGATACGGAAAACGGAACAGTTCCAGTCGTTCCGCAATGCCTTGATGTTTTCTTCCGTGATTTCAGCCACACCCGCCCATTGCAGGCCGTGTGAGCTCATGCCTTTCAGTTGAACAGGATTCCCTTTTTCGTCGCACAAGACACGGACACCCTTCTCGTTGGGCGCAATTTTCAGTTTGCCCCATTTGCCAACAGGTGAGTTGGCTGGATATTCCATTGGAGGAAGAATCTCCGCATTTAATGCGTCCTGGGTGATCTCACCAATACCCGATACTTTCTTCTGTTCTTTACTCTCTACTTTTTTCTCTTCACTTTCCTTCGCATCTTTACTTGCGTTGTCGCTCGTGTTCGAGTTGCCGCAAGCCATCATCAAAGTTGCCAAGCATGGTATTAGAATACGTTTCAACATAAGCATTGTATTAAAGTAAAACTTGTTCATACAAATATAAACATTTTTTTCATTCGTGCAATAGATGGTGCCGACAATTGTGGCGGGTCTTTATTATTAAAAAAAAGAACCCCGGAAACGTGGAACCTAAATCATTTCACGCTTCCGGGGTTTTAACGATTATCGATTGTTCGAACTTCCTGATTACTTCACAACGGTGGTGAAGGTCTCGCCGTTGGTTCTGACGATATAGATGCCTTGGGCAGGTATCGTCAGGTTGAGGATATCCGAGAATGAGTAATTTTTTACCATAACATAAAATTATCTATATACATCATATTTACATATTCCTTAAAGGGTCCATTAGAAATAAATCATCGCAAATTTATGTATTATGTATGTATTTATAAAATAAATCGTCCAAATTTATTTAACAATATTCGTTTTAATTGATGATTGGTTATATGGTATATAATTCCTTATGTGCCGATAAAGAGTTTTTCCTCGGAATCGTTTGAAATGACTTATTTTTTCACCATCACGCATTATTCTTGTCGTTGGTCTCACTTCCCCTTCGCACTCGTTTTTTTCTTGTTTTTTGTGCTTTTCTGTTTTGTTTTTTTGGGGGATGACTCCTTCGTTTTCTCCTTTTTATCGGTCTTTTTCAGCTGTATGGGCCCGATCTGTTTCATCAGGCGGAGGATTTTCTGTTGCCTACTGCGTATGTATGCGGTGGGGTTGGCGGGGTTGTACCTGCGGGGTGCGGGCAGTGAGGCCGCGATGAGGGCGGCTTGCTCTTGGGTCAGGTTCTTGGCGCTCTTTTGGTAGTAGTGTTTGCTGGCCGCCTCGACACCGTAGATGCCGTTGCCTGTCTCCGCCACGTTCAGGTAGACCTCCATGATGCGCTCTTTGGGCCAGAAGAGTTCGATCAGCACGGTGAAGTAGCATTCCAGCCCTTTCCTCACCCATGTGCGGCTGGGCCATAGGAAGACGTTCTTGGCGGTCTGTTGCGAGATGGTGCTCGCCCCGTATACCTTCTTCCCTTTCTCGTTCATCTTCTTGGCCTTGGAGATGGCGTCGAAGTCGAAGCCCCAATGGCTCATGAAGAGGTTGTCCTCGGAGGCGACGACCGCATTGACCATCTCGGGGGATATCTTCTCGATGGGTACCCATTGCTTCTTGAGTTGGACGACCTTCCCGTCGGTCAGCTGTTCCATGGAGCGTATCAGCATGAGCGGGGTGATGGGCACGGGCACGAAACGATACAGGAGGGTCATGAAGATGCTGGATGCGAAAAAAATGAACAATACACGCTTCAACACATATTTCAGGACCCCTTTCCACCCCTTCAAGTCCGGTTTTTGTGTGAATATCTTCAGTATGTTAACATTTTTTTTGATTACACCCATATTTTTTTCGTTTTGCACTTTCAAATATCATAAAAATATGGGAACTTTACAAATGCATAAACATATTATATTTTCTTAGTTATGGTTTAGGTTAAATAAAGTAGAAAAGGGGAGTCTGTGAAGATTCCCCTTTTTTCTGTCGCATTTTTTTATGTGCCTAAAAATCAATAGGATTCGTTCTCGTTCGGGAAGTCTCCCGATTTCACATCAGAGATGTAGTGTTGCAAAGCTTCCGTCATCACGTCGAATAGGTTGGCGTAGCGGCGGAGGAACTTAGGTGAGAAACCTTTGTTGATGCCTAGCATATCGTGCATGACGAGCACTTGTCCGTCCACTCCGTTACCCGCACCGATACCGATGACTGGTATGTGGAGCTGTGAGGCCACCTTCTTGGCGAGCGCCGCAGGTATCTTCTCGAGGACGAGGGAGCAACATCCCGCCTTCTCGAGCAACAGGGCGTCGTTGATGAGCTTCTGTGCCTCTGCGTCGTCATTGGCGCGCAACGCGAAGGATCCGTATTGGTTGATGGATTGTGGCATGAGGCCGAGGTGTCCCATGACGGGTATGCCTCCTGCTATGATGGCGCGGATGGAATCGATGAGCTCTTCGCCTCCCTCGATCTTCACAGCGTCCGCCCCACTCTCTTTCATGATCCTGACCGCTGATTTCACCGCCTCTTCCTTGCCGACTTCTGTGGTGCCGAAAGGCATGTCGACCACCACGAAGGCTCTTTTCGCACCACGCACTACGCATTGCGCATGGTAGATGATCTGGTCTAATGTGATGGGCAATGTGGTGGCGTTGCCTGCCATCACGTTGGATGCGGAGTCGCCGACTAAGATGATGTCCATACCGGCTTGGTCGATGACGCTCGCCATGGAGTAGTCATAGGCGGTCAACATGGAGATTTTCTCGCCACGGGCTTTCATGTCCGCGAGGACTTTCGTGGTCACTTTCTTGATTTCACTGTGTACTGACATTTCAATACCTCCTTTTTATCGGTTTATATTTTGTACCACAAAGATAATATGTTATTTCCTAAAAGGGAACATTTGTGATGGATTAGTGGTATTTCCGCTATTTTGCTTTTTGATTGTAAGAAGTATCCTATTTGATGGTGGGATGAGTGGTTGGTGTGGCATAGAACAATGCCTATATCACGCTAAAAAAGATCACTGTGGATATTATTGCAATGAACGATATTATAAAAAAGAGTGTTAATGATGTTTTCAGCGTTTGTTTGTTATTCTCCATTTCATCGTACATTTTTTTATGGTAATAGTATGTGAAGGCCCATACCCCTATAGGGAACAATATGAAAGGGACCAAAACCCATGGGTCATTTTTGTAGTTTGATGAAAAAAAGGCCAATATGGGTACTATAATGCCCCAGATGATTCCTGGTATATAGGGATATTTCTTCAGCAGGAACAAGAATATGGGCGAGATGCAGAACAATACGGGTATGTAAAAGAAGCACGGTGGTAAGCAATGCCCGTTGATTTTTTCTGGGGTGAAGAGGAAAAGAAGGGTGCTCGATATGAGTAAAATGGCGACATAGGGCAATGCCTTCACTGCACTATACATGATTTCCCGACGGTTCATAGGCTATTGCTTTATTAGTATTAACTTGCTTTGCCCTGCCTGCACGGCGATGTAGAGCGTGTTGGGTTGCAGTCTCTCTGTGGCTATTTTGTTCCCTAGGAGATCGTAGAACTGCGTATCCTTCAGGGAGAACCTCTCTGCGAACGCCAGCACCTCCGTTATGTTTGTATATTGGGCTGGCTTGAACTTCAGCCAATCGATGTTCACGTAGCTTCCCTCGATCTGCAGTCTCAGGATGTGCTTCCCTTGGGTCAGATGTGCGGTGGAAACGCCTATTTCCTCGTATTGGCTCCAATCGTCGCAGGTCGCTGGGATCGTGTAGGCTTCGGTGATTTCCTTCCCGTCGACATAGAGATGGAACCCGTCCAGTTCCCATGTGCCGGAGACGCGGGCGGTGATGTCGTAGTCGCCTGTTTCCTCCACTTGGATGGTATATTCCACCCATTCTCCTTTTTGCGTGTATCCGATGGCGTATCCACCCTCCTTTGTTGCGACGATATCCACGCATTCATCACGGTATTCTCCTCCGTTGTTCTTGTCGTCGGTGTCGTAATATGAGATGGCCTGACCTGACTCGTCGAAGTTCTCCGCCTCGATGGTGCCCGGCACGGTGGCGATCGTGTTCTTGTATGGTTTGCGGGGAACATCGATGGCGGTCAACGTGATGCGGTAGGCGTATAGCTCGCTCTCGACCTTCACGGATTGTGTGAAGGGTTTCCCTGTGAGGGTGGTCTCATATTCGTCGATCAGGTCGGTGCCGTCCACAGGGATGTCTTTGTCTTCCCACGTGACGCGCTCTATCTTTATCCTCGCCTTGCCCTGCAGCCATTGTGGCAGTTGCGGGAATACGACATCCACGTCTCCCACATAGTTGCCTCCCAACACCACGCTGGCGGTGTGCCAATACTTGTTGACGCAGGCGAAGCCGTCCAATCCATCGCTCTTGTCGTTAGGGGGTGTGACCATGGTCATGTCGCCCTCCATCTCTCCGTACCATTTGTAGAGCCACCAGCCTCCGCCCCGTTCGTTGCTTTCCGTCAGCAGGCTACCCATGCGTCCGGGCAGGTGGGGGAACCACCAGGAGATGGTGGCGCTCTCCACGTTGTTGCGCTCGAACTTGGAGATGAAGGGGACGCTGTAGCCGGGACATCCCTCGTACTTCCTCATCTCGTAGTCTGAACTGGCGCTGTACTCGTTGATGCAGAGGGGCAGGTCGGGTATCTTCAATTCCTTCTCCAGCTTGTGGAGGTCCTCCACGGCCGCGACGAATCCGCCACTGCCCCATTGGTGCCAGCAGATCAGGTCTGGCAAGCAATCATTTTCCTTGCAGAACGTCAGGAACGGTTCGAAGTACCCCCTGCTGTAGAAGGAGGTGGCGGGCCCCACGATTTTGGTGTTGGGTTGATAGCGGCGTATCAATCGGTAGGTGGGTTCCCAGAGATCCTTGAGGAAATCTCCGTTGGACTCCTGCCATGTCTCGTTGGATTCGTTCCAGATGACGTAGCTGTCTATGTTCGATAGGTTGGTCTCTTCGTGCCGCTTCAGGACCTCCTCCACCAGCTCCAGCCACTTCTCCTGCCCTGGCCATTTGTAGGGCCAATTGGGAAGTAGGTCGGCCAGCAGGAACTGTACGCTTCCCGTGGTGTTTTTCAACCTTTCGGCCACCACGAATCCATCGCCGAAGTCATGCTGGTTGCTTGACAACGCCGAGGCGGGTTGGCAGAACACGTTGGGTTTGAGGGGAGCGACCATCTCGTTGATGTCCACCGGAAGTTTCTCCGTCAGACCGTAGAGGGAACCGGAAGCGCAATGGGTCGCAGGGCGGATCGTGTGCGTCAGATCCACCGTCAGCGTATCCGCGGCGACCACGTCCGTCAGGGAAACGCCCGCCATCAAAGCGGTTATTGTGATTATTTTAGCGAAACCATTCATACTCATATCTGCGGGGATGGAATGGGCCGTTTGCGTCTGACCCTTCATCTCCTATACGCAAATATAATTTTTTTTATTGAATAGTGAAATGGTCCGCGTCTTTGTGTACGGGAAATTTCAGGCGCATTCTTTCCAAGCGCTCCTTGGTGAGCTCTTCTGAGATGAGGAGCACCTCTTCCTTGCCGCAGCTGAGCAGGCTGTTGCCCAACGGATCGAGCAGCACGGATTCGCCTCCCTGTGCGCCGTAGGGGTCCTCGCCTATCCTGTTCACGCCGCAGACGTAGGCCATGTTCTCGATGGCGCGGGCGGGCAATAGCCGGGACCATGAGGAGATCCGGGACTCCGCCCAGTTGGCGACGTAGAGGATGAGGTCGTATTCGTTGCCGACGTTGCGCACGAAGACGGGGAATCGCAGGTCGTAGCATATCTGCAGGCAGATGTTCCATCCCTTGTAGGAGACGATCACCTTCTCTTTTCCGGCGCTGTAGCTTTCCGCCTCGGTGCCTGGGCTGAAGAGGTGGTGCTTGTCGTAGGTGTGGAGTGCGCCGTCTGGGGTGATGAAGACCCCTCGGTTGTAGTGGCGGTTGTTCTCCTCGACAATGAGGCTGCCGTACAGGGCGAGGTTGTATCGCTTGGATATCTCCTTCAATTGTTGGATGACAGCGCCCTCCATGGTGGTGGCCAGTTCGGCTGCGTCCATGCAGAAGCCCGTGGTGAACATCTCCGGCAACACCAGGAGGTCCGCCTCATGGGCTTGTTGGGCGAGTTGTTCCACCTTTCGAAGGTTGGCGGCCTCGTCACGCCATGCCAGATCCATCTGTGCGATCGCTATTCTCATCGTGCGTTATATGGCGAAGGATTCAGGGTGTTTGCCCTGGAATTGGGTGTAGTATTGCTTGATGTATTGGATATCGGCCGCCTCGTCGTCCGTCGGGATGAAGATCTCGTCGATGCCAGCCACTTTCCTGCCGTAGTCCAGATAGACCAGCAGGATAGGCACGTTGGCGTTCTTGGCGATGTGGTAGAAGCCCATCTTCCATTTGGGGTTCGCCTTACGGGTACCCTCTGGTGTGATGGCTATGCGTATCTTGTCGCGCTGTTGGAACTCGTTGACCAACTGGTTGACAAGTGAGGTGCTGTGTCCTCGGTTCACCGGCACGCCGCCCATTGGTCCCATGATATAGTTGAAAGGGAATTTGAACCACTCTTTTTTGATGAGGAAATTGACCTTTCCATCGCCTTCGAAGGCTTGGTACATGATCTCGCCCATGATGAAGTCCCAGTTGCTCGTGTGGGGCGCCACGACGAATACACATTTCGGTGGAATCGCCACGCTCAACTGCGCCTTCCACCCGATTCGGTCGAATATAAACTTACAAATTTTCTTTAATGCGCTCATAAAAAAACATCTAGCGTTTATAGACAACGCGAAATTAGGAATTTTAGTTAAGATATTAGAATGAAACGGTAAGAATTATATGAAGTTGGGATGACTTTGTATTATATTTGCCACATATTTTCAGGAATTAATTTAAACGTAATTGAAATGAGGAAGTTATTGATTCTCTTGCTAATGGCTCTTGGAATCCAATTTTCAATGATGGCCGAAAAACATTTTGACTTAGGTTTCACAACGTCAATCTCTTATGCGGATTACTTTTCGCTCGCCTTGGAGCCGACCATAGGCTATGAGTTTAGCGATATCTTCGCTATGGGAACGGGTATTGGTATAGGCTATAATTCTAACGCTGATGCGAGTTTTTGGTTGATGGAACCATTCCTTAGATTCACTCCTTGTCACAGTGATTTTTTCTTCTTTGATTTAAAGGCTGATGCTGCTTGGGGATGGGCCTTTGGTGAGGAAGATAATTTTTTATTGTTTCGGTGTGGATTGATTCCTTCGTTGCGTTTCCGTGTCAGTGATCATTGGGACATTTCCGCTGATATTGGCATGTTTGGGGTGCAGGAGAATTGGAATCGGTCATGGGTGCCTCAAGTGGGTATTGGTTCATTGGGCGTCTGGGCCACCTACCGGTTTTAGGCAAGCAATATGCTCTTAACTCTTAATTCTTAACTCTTAATTCGTATCACCTTCCCCGGCACCCCCACGACCACAGCGTTCTCCGGCACTGGCTTATTCACCACTGCGTTCGCACCGATTTCAGCGTTGTTGCCCACGGTGATGCCTCCGAATACGATGGCACCCTTGTGGATATGGACGTTGTCGCCGATGGTAGGCACGCCCGGGTAATGGCTGTTGCCTCCGCCGATGGTCACCTGTTGTGCGATGGAGACGTTCCTTCCGATTTTCGCGTTCTGGTGGATCACGACGCCGATGCCTCCGTAGCCTAGCTTCGTGCCTGCGCCGATCTCACATTTGTAGGATACTTTGCTGTTGTATATCAGAAAGATAAACAAAGTGATCAGTTTCGGCAAAAAGGGTATGTGATGGAGATAGAGCCATCTCGATATTCGATAGAAGAAGATTGCGTTGATCATGGATGATTGGTTTTATTCTATGTTTGACAATATTTCTTGAATTGTTGTGAAGCGGTATCCGTTGTCGTTCAGCGTTTTCAGCAGGAACGAGTATCCTTGTTCTCCCATGTAGCTCTTGGGATGTCCCACAAGGGTGTAATATCTCCTGTCGGTCTGTTTCTCCATCTCTGCGAGGAAGAGGTTGTGCACCGCTTCGGGCAGTAGGCAGTAGTCCCATGTCTGGCACTCCTTCTCGAACAGGAATTTTATCTTGTCGGTCATGCTCTTTTTCGTATGGGATGTTTGGCTCATCTTGGAGGCGTAGAACTCCTTTGATTGCTGGGTGTTGGAGAGGATGTTCTTCACTCTTTCCCAAGAGGCGTATTTGCGCCATCGGGTGATTTCCAGGCTGCAGATCGGCAGCTCGTAGATTCCTGTTTTGCCTTGCGTCGGCTCTTCCAGCCTATTCTCCACGCTCCAGACTCCCTTGTCTTTCGGCAGGGTACGGTAGTCGTAGTCCGCTATTTCTCCTTGGGCGAAACCTCCGGGATAGAGGGAACTGTCCATTTTCATCCCCACCTCACGCATCGCTTTTACGATTTCATCGGAAGGGAATGCGTTGTAGCCTCCCGCCCGCAGTGCTGTGCAGTGGTAGTAGGGTTTCACGGGTGTGATGAGTTGCTCCAGCGTCTCCTTGCCCTTGCGGAGCAGTTCGACCATGGAGTATTCCCCTTCCCTGCTGTAGTGGCCCAACCTGTGGGAGGTGTCGTCCACGACCCATCCCGCCTCGGTCCATTGTGCGTCCACCCATTGCGGGTGGAGGTGCAGTTGCACGTCGTGGCCTTCCCTCACCGCTTCGAGGATTTGTTTCTCCATGGCGGCGATAGGGTTTTCCGTGTAGCCCATTGTATTGCCACGCTCCCACTCCTCTTTCATGCGCCAGTATTCGACCACTTCGAAGAAGAAGGTCAGGTGCGCGTTGTGTCGCTTGGCGATTTTCATTATATGTTGGGTCGGTTCGACAATATGGCGGAATACATCCCCCTTTCCGTTGCCGAACAATTCATAGTCTAGTGTTAGAATTATCTCTTTCATAATGTCTTCAATCTTTTTTCCGTGTGTGGCCTAAGGCGAATTCCTTGCGGGCGGCCTCGGCTAACAGTGTATTGTCTATCATATACAGGTTGTCGTATCCGAAGCGGACGACCTTCCTGATTGGTTCCGAAAAACGTTTAGAGAACTCGCCTCCCATCATTGTATGCGCGCTTTTGGCGGGATCATGCACCTTCGTGTGGCAGATGATCTCCTCGCCGTCCTCTTTCCTCAGCGGCACATCGAAGATTCTCTCCGCATAATAGAGCGTCTCCTTCTGTTGATACTTGTCCTCGATCGCATGGAACATCGGTAGGTTGACCACGCCGAGCGAGAGTGACTTGGACTGTTGGGCCACCAGCAGTCTGCCGTAAGGTGTATTGTCGCCGTAGGGTTCCACCGATTCGTAGTGCAGGCTGGCGTATTGCTCCGCGTCCTTGCCCCACACGCAGACCGCCTTGGTGGGGTGCGCGCTTTTCACCACACCCTCCATGCGGGAGAATACATTGGTCATCACGCCCATGCCCGAAGCGGTGTTTTTCATGTCGAACACCGCCCCGCTTTTTACCCAATCCATCGATGATACGGGAGGGTAATAGGGCATCATGATCAGTCCCTCCTGCCCCACTGTTTCCATTATCGCGCGGATGGCCTCCTCCGGGGAATAACCTTCTGCGTTCAGGTTGCCGAAGCTGGAGGTGACGAACACCTTGTCTCCCTGTTGCAGCCCGAGCCGCGAGAGTGCCTCCTTGAAGTCGGACAAGGAGGTCTTGTCCGCTTTCTTCAGCATATTTTTCGCCCGTCGGATGTCCCGTTTCACCTCGCTGATCAGCGAGGGGGACAATATGGTTTTTAGTATGTCTTTAACCATTATATAAAATATAACTATACTTCCCCCTAAATAAGAGGTGACTTCACATAGTTGTTGTTGTACCCTTTATTCGGTGATGCGGGTCAACTCCAGTTGGTCTTCGCGGCGCAGGCCTGTGCTGTCGACGCGCAGGGCGCTCCAATACATCTTGTCTCCCTCGACGGAGATGTCCCAGCACTCGTGGGTGTCTGTCGTTGGGTTCAGGGACTGTTTGCGGAGGGCAAGCCATGTTCCGTCGACCATATACTGGTTGGTGGTGATATGGTTCACCACCCATTCGTCGTTGATCGTGTCGCGGTCGAACGAGAGGAAGGTGCCGTCCTCCCTGAAAGAGAGCCGGTGGTCGGTCACGCCTGGGATGCCTGGCAAGGCCAGTTTCACCTCCCAATAGCCGACGATATCCTTCGAGAAGTCTTTGTCGATCTTCCTGTATACGATGAAACGCGTTTTCTGTTGAGCCGTGTCGGTGGTGGATAAATCCTTCACGTTGGCGGTCATTTGGTTCTCTGTGATGGTTTCGACGTTGGTGGTCAGCTTGAAGGGACCCTCTTCCGTGATGTCGTTGCCGTAGATGGAGCATTTCATCTGAACCTGTTCCATCCAGCTCTGGTCCTTCGAAGGGGTTGATGCGCTTCTGAAGGCGGTCCATCCCTCTTTGTAGGTGACCACCTGCTTCTCGTTGGTCAGCACCGGCACGTTGTCCACGGTAGCGATCTCCCACTTGCCCGCCAACTTGAGTTCCACCTCTTCTTGAATGGGATATATTTTCTCCACGTATTCCGGCTGTTCTTTGCAGGAATTCAGTGAAATGGCGAGGAGCGCCGCCCCTATTGCTGAAAGATATCCTCTATGCATCATCTTATCTGTATGTTTCCGAATTGAGATAGCAAAGTTATCTCAAAAAACCTTAACCGCAAAAAAGAATATGAAAAAACATTGCGAATTATGACACCCCCTACATAATTCTTAATTGACTTCGTCGAACTATCGTTTCATAATTCATAATTCTTAATTCACTTGTAGTATGCGTTGTACCATTCCACCAATTTCTCCAGACCGGTTTTGAGTTCGGTGGACGGTTTATAGTCGAAGTCACGTTCCAGGGCGGAAGTGTCCGCGTAGGTTTGGTAGACGTCGCCTGGTTGCATAGGGAGGAAGACCTTCTTGGCTTCCTTGTCGAAGATGCTCTCCATGGTCTGGATGAAGTCCATGAGGCGGATCGGGTTGGAGCAGCCGAGGTTGTATATCTTATGCGGTCTGCCGTCCTCCTGGGGCTTCGGTGTCTTGCCCATGACGCGGGTGATTCCCTCCACGATGTCGTCGACGTAGGTGAAGTCGCGGAGCATGTCGCCGTGGTTGAACACTTTGATCTCCTTGCCGCTGCGGATGGCGTCGGCGAAGAGCATGGGGGCCATGTCGGGGCGGCCCCACGGACCGTATACTGTGAAGAAGCGGAGGCCCGTGCAGGCGAGGTTATACAGTTTGCTGTAGCAGCTGGCCATGAGCTCGTCCGCCTTTTTCGTGGCGGCATAGAGGCTGACCGGGGTGTCCACCCTATCCTCTTCCGTGAAAGGGGTCTTGGCGTTGCCGCCGTAGACGCTGGAGGAGGAGGCGTAGACGAGGTGTCTCACGTTGTTGTGGCGGCAGCATTCGAGCAGGTTGGCGAAGCCGAGCAGGTTGCTCTCGATGTAGGCGAACGGGTTCTCGGTGGAGTAACGCACGCCGCATTGGGCGGCCAGGTTGACGACGCAGTCGAAGTGGTGCTGGACGAATAGTTTCGGCAGTTGCTGCCTATCCTGGAGGTCCATGCGGACGAACTTATAGTTGGGTTTTGTCTCGCTGCAGATGTGGACGCCATACGGTAGCATCGGGTCCACCACCCCAGATTCGGCCAATCTCGCTCGTTTCAGCGATACGGAGTAGTATTCATTCAGGTTATCCAGTCCGACCACCTCGTGGCCTTCTTCCAGCAAACGTTTCGTCAGGTGGTACCCTATGAATCCCGCCGAACCTGTCACTAAGATTTTCATATACAATCAATTGGTTTAAAAGTTAATAATTCAGGTTAAAATCGTAGATAGATTGTTTGGGGTAAATGCCAAACATCGTTCGGTACAAATATAGGAAATGTTTTTTAATTTGTCAATTTATCGGCGGTTTTTTTCAATATGCAGGAGGCGTGTCGTCAACAGGGGGATACCGTACAGACGTTCGTGCTTCACAGGGGTTCACACCCCTGCCTGTGCTGTTACGCCCTTTCAGTGCTGGGAAGTTAATCCACCCTTAATCAAACATGTATAATTTACATTTCTTGATGCTTGTTTTTAATTATTTTTTCTATCTTTGCACCGAAAGATTCTTCCCTGAAGATGATTTCTACCTTTTTGTTAACTACATAAAAAATAATTGTATGGCAAAGTACATCGATCTGAAGAGCGACTTCGGATTTAAGTTCTGCATGCAGGACGAAACGATTATGAAATCTTTCCTGAACGCTATCCTCGACGGCGACTGCGAGAAGATTACGAGTGTGAAATTCGAGAACGTGGAGACACCCCGTTACGCGCACGAGGGGCGTGGGGTGATTTTCGACCTCCTCTGCACGACGGAGACGGGCGACCATATCCTGATCGAGATGCAGAACAGCACGCAACGGTTCTTCAAGACCCGTTCCAGTTTTTATGTCTATAATTTGATGCGGCGGAAGTTCAAGAAGGGCTTCCAATGGTCGGAGATGCAGGAGGACATCTCCCGTATCATGGGGATTTTCATCGTGGGTCGCCCCGGCATGGGCCTGACCAAGGTGCTGACCCGCACGGCCGAGTGCGATCTGGACACGGGCAAAGAATTTTGGGACAGAATGCGAAAATATTTCGTATCTTTGCCTCATTTCGAGTTTGATAGGAAAGATATCACGACGCGGAACATTTGGATTTATTTCTTCAAAAACCTAGGCAATATGGAATTTATAGACCCATCTGTATATGAGCGGGCTGACGAGGGACTTCGGCAGCTCATCAAGCGCGCCGAGGTGGGAGCCCTCAGCGAGAAGGAGTATGACCAGTATGAGGCCAGCATGAAGCTCCTGGCCGACGAGATCGACATGGAGAAGCAAGGCTACGAGCGTGGCATGGCGGACGGCATGCAGAAGGGCATTGCCCAAGGTATGCAGCAGGGCATTGCCCAAGGTATGCAACAAGGTATGCAGCAGGGTATCGCCCAAGTCGCCAAAGAGATGAAACAGAGCAAGATGCCTGTGGAGGTCATCATGGAGGTGACCCACTTGACGAAGGAGGAGATTGATAATCTGTGATCATCCGATCTGATATGAAAAAAGCAGCGAATATGATTGTTCGCTGCTTTTTCCGTTTTAGTAAAATGGTCATTACATCCTTTTCAGGCTTTCGTCGTACTGAATACGCTCCTCTTCTGAGAGATTAGAGATTTTAGCCCTTTCAATTAATGCCAGCATGCCTTCGTCGGCGACATCAAGGATTTCCTGTGGAATCTCGTCCAGATCCTGCAAGTAATTGAACAAAAACAACCAGGCTTCCTGTTTTGTCAGCTTTTTACCTTTGATTAAATCTATTGGATTCATAGTCTGACGTTTAGGTTGGATGATGGTTGTTGGGTTGGACCATTGATTTCGAACCGCCGTCCAAGCTGTTCGTTTTTGTTAAGGACTTGCAGCAGTTTGCTGTTTTTTGATTGTTTGTTCATGCGTATGTATTTTTTGAACATAAAAAAGGCACGGAAGTGTTGTTCAAGTTTACATACGCTAAAACTTTGCGGGTGTTTCCACTACCGCACACTTCGTGCCGATATCTCTATCAGTATGTATAAAATGGCACAAAAAAGCCGATCGAAATCGGCCTAATGTACCGCGTATGTAAATTTTGAACACTGCAAAATTAAAGAAATATTTTAATGCTGCAAAATCTGAAGATGGACAGGTATTAAATCTCCCCTTGTTCTTTTGAATCGTCGATAATGTGTCGTCCCTTCGATTCACAGGAGGTCATACACCTGCCTAGGTTATTACGTCCTTTCAGGGCTGGAATTTAAATTTCCCAACTAACTCTTAATTCTTAATTTTTAACTTCTTCCCTATCCTAAACTCCTTCAGCTTATACAGGAACCTGCATGCCGAGGTGAAGTAGTTGGATTTGACGCCGTTGCGTTTGAGGGAGGCGTGGTGTTCCTTGAGCACTTTGAGGTGGCAGCGGAGACCGGAGGTGGAGACGCCGCCCGTGCGCATGGTGACGAAGTCCAGGGGAAGGTATTTGGTCTTGATCTTACCGAGGTAGATGAAGCGGAGGAGCAGGTCGAAGTCTGCCGCGATGCGGTAGCGCTTGTCGAAGGTGCCGTAGCGGTCGTAGACGCTTTTGCGGCAGTAGAAGGAAGGGTGCGCGGGCATGAAGCCGAAGCGCATCAGGGAAGGGCGGAAGACCTTCGAGGAGTAGTATCGGACGCACCGTTCGAGGTTTTCGGGCGACACGTAGTGCACGTCTCCATAGACAGCGTCGAGCATAGGGTCGCGCATGGTGTCGGCGACCATTTGGAGGACGTTGTCCGCGGTGTAGTAGTCGTCTGAGTTGAGAATGCCGATGATGTCGCCCGTCGCGATGGCGAGGCCCTTGTTCATGGCGTCGTAGATGCCCTTGTCGGGTTCGGAGACGATGGTGAGTCTACCGCCGAAGCGAGGCTCATACTCTCGGCAGATGGCGATGGTGTCGTCTGTCGAACCTCCATCCTTGACGATCAGCTCGTAGTCCCGGAAGGTCTGTCTGAGCACGCTCTCCAACGTGTCCCGTATGGTCTCGCCACTGTTATACGACGTGGTGATGATCGATATCTTCTTTGTCATATGAAACTTTACACATTAACGGCTTACATACTCAATTCGGTTAATTTTTTGACGTTTTTTATCCATCCGTGCAGATTTCTTCTGCATTTTTATCCTGATTTTACTTCAATTGATATTTGGGTGACACATTATACACTTTTGGGTGCAAACATACGATTTATTTAAATTTCTTACAATGGGTTTTTGCGTTTTTTTGAACAATCTATTTATCTGCCCGAACAAAGTTAATTAACATAAGTACTTGATTATTAGTTTACTTCTATCCCCCACTCTTTCTTAATGTATTCCTTTATCCTTTCCTTGTCGTTTCCGCAAGCTTTTTTGCAGGCCAGAATGTTTGCGTCTACCAAGGTTCTGTACCACCAGCCTTGGATAAATGCGAAGAGGAATCCTTCCTTTCCATCGAGGAAACCACCGCGTAGGATGTAGCGGTAAAGGAAGTAGGCGAAGCTACGCAAGAATAGGGGCAGTTTGTTGTATCCGCTTTTTGTTTTATGTTTGGCGGAGGCTTGATGGCCTAGATGCGTCGCTTCCTGAGGCGCATCCTTTAGTTGGTACAGTTCGTTGAGCACCTCGCAAGCCTCTCGTTGCGCATAGACGATGTGTTTCCTGCAATAGTCTGAAATAGAGATTAATGAGTGGTCGCAGAAATCATTATGCAGGGTGATGGAACGGCCGTTTCGTAGCGAAAGGTGTTCATCCATTAATCTTTCGTCGTACCTCGCTTCTCCTTTTCGGAACATGCGCATTAGCACCACTGGATATATACCCCGCTTCACCCATTTGCCCATGAAGATATGTCTGCGTTTCAACTCTATGCCGGTTACATCTTGAGGTAATGTGGGAACCTTTTGGGTTATCTCCTCCGCTAGTTCGGGAAGTAGATATTCGTCCGCATCCAATCGCAAGATCCAATCCGTATTGATTTCCAGATGGTCCATGGCCCAATTGAATTGCGTGGCTTGGTTGCCTGGCCATTCATGTTCCACTACCCTTACGTTCTTGAACTCGGCGCATATCTCTTGGGTCTGGTCTGTGGAAAAACAATCGATCACATAGACCTCTTTGGCGATGGGACATACATTCTCCAAGCAACGACGAATATGCAACTCTTCGTTGTAGGTTAGGATGATGACGGTTAGATCTAACATTCTAGTTTATGAATTTAGTATGGTATAGTTATATTAGTCTATCACATGTTAGTTTTGATGCTTCTGTGAAAGAAAAGTTTTTTCTTAGCATTTCTTTGTGTAAAGCAATCTCTTCATCCGTAAATCTCATCTTAATTTTTTTTGCGGGAACACCTGCATAGATGGAGTATGGTTCAACATCTTTTGTGACAATGGAGCCAGCAGCTATAATAGCACCATCCCCAATCTTTACGCCGACAAAGATTGTTGACCTAGCGCCAATCCAACAATCATCACCAATCTCTGTGGTCTCAATCGTTTCTCGTCCTGCAAACATCATGGGTAAGTTTGGATTGTCATATTTGTGATCACCTCCAATAATTTGAACCTCGTTAGCTAACATCGAATATCTACCAATTTTTACTTTAGGATAGATAATGCAATTAGGTCCAATATATACATAATCCATTGCTTCTAAATCTTTAGACACATTGCAACCATTGCTGACCAGACAAGTTTTGGATATTTTTTTCAAGCCATATTTATGTCTGTAGAAAGTCCTTTTGGCCTGCCGTAATAGGCCTATGATTATCTTCTTCATTGCACAACTTGTTTTAATAAATCCATTTGTCGGTAAGGATTCCACCGCTCGTCAATCTCCCTGAAACAATTCGTGCGGATTTGTTCCCTATCGTTTGAATGTGTTGTAATCCAATTGTCAATACACGTCGAGAGAGAATCCACGTCATTGTATTTGAAGAATGAGCCTGTAACACCTTCGTTAATAGCTTCAAATTCAGGCATCTGTAAGGTGAAGTCATCATGTGAAATACAAGGACACCCATACGACATCGCATGCATTGCGGTAAGGCCTATATTGCCAGGAGCAACGCATACATCAGCGTTGTATAATAATTCAGACAATTCTTTTTCATCGTATGATGGTCCATAAAACCACACGTTTCCTTCTATTTCTAAATCCTTTGTTTCCTGGATGAGTCTCTCTTTTTCTTCTCCGTCTCCGACAAAAACCAGATTGTAGTTGCTGTTTTTTTGTTTTGAGACAACACATGCCTGAAGAAGCATGTGTAATTTTTTTACGGGTGTTAGCCTTCCGATGAATACTATGACAGGGTGATTATTCTGGAAATGCTCGGTGTAAAGGGGCTTTCCTGAAAGATGCTCACGCAAGGAAAGTTGTTCACTATATGCCAGAGAATTGTGGATCACTTTTATTTTTTCTCCATCAAGCCCCGCCTCAATCATCAGATTCCTAGCATATTCACCATACGTTAAAGTGTAGTCTGCCAAGCCAAAGAAAACCTTTTTGATGATTTTCTTCAAGACCCCTTCCCTACCATACCAGCCATGGGTCCAAAAGATCATTCTTTTGCCCAATAGTTTCCCTGTCAGAAGAAGAATCCACGTGCTTATGGTCATGGGTTCTCCCAACATTATAAAGGTTTTATATTTTTTCTTAAAACCCAACCATGCCACATGGCTTTGCCATTTCAAAGGCCCGAACTGGTAATTTTTCACCTCATGTACGGGATGCTGGAATATATCATAGTTTAACTTTTTCACATCGCCCATCTTGTCTCCAAAATAGAACACAATGTCAAGGCCCTTATCCATTAAAGAAAAGATCTCTTTCCGATAATGTTGTGCAAAGTTATATACAAGACATGTTTTGCTCATGTTAAAAACGGATAATAAAGAATTTATATGCCATCTTCCAACTCACATAAGACATTATAATGTCGTTGGCAATTACATTTGTCTCTAATTGGGAAAAAAACATCCGCTCTTTTTTTATAAACATCATCCGCTTCCCAATTATTATCGATAATCTTTTTCATTTCTTGTACTAAAGAATTTCCGTTTTTGACAATAGGACCAAACCCATCAGAAGAATAATTAAAATAGCCTTCTTCATAGTGATTTTTCCTATATGAATCATAATCAAAATGGAAATATATGATAGGTTTATATTGATATGCAAAATCAAAATAAATACTACTAAAATCGGTTATAAGTGCCTTGCAATCACAGATTAGTTTTTGCAAATCGCATGTGTCATTGCTGTGTATTTTTATACGTTTATTTGCGAATTTATCAAATAGATTTTTACAGTTCTTTATATGAGGATGCAAAAAATAAATTAGTTCAATATCATTTTTTTCTAGAAAATCATATAATTCTATCGAGGATAGAAATGTTGAAATGGTTTTATAATAGTCCGATAACTCTATGTCATCTTTTTTTTCTAGATTTTTTCTCCATGTAGGCATAAAAAGAAATTTTCCCCTTGTTGCACAATTAACTAAATAATCATATCTACATAATCCCAAATATCTAACTTCATTGTTGTTATATCCATAATTTTCGGATATATACTTCCATTCAGGGTATGCCCCGCATACAAAAACATTCGCATTAAGTTTTGTTTTTATACCTTGAGACATATAGTCTTTTATAATACCATGCTGAAGAAATACTCTTTTATTTTGAGGGGGAAATATGTTGCGCATAAGTATATAACAGAATGAATTAGGACAACATATACCCCAACCTGTGTCACAACAGATACTTGCATGAAAATAATAATACCAATGTTTTATGGAACCATATTCAACTGTTTTGCATAAGTCTTTCACCTTAAAGTAATCGTTCGAATTCTGTTTAATCACATATATAATACGAACTTCAGGGTGATTTTCACGAATCCATTTACAAAGGAAAAACCCATTATCTCTAGCTTCTGTTGGCCTTTCAGAAATTAACCAACATTGTTCTTTGTCGCAAAATAGTTTTACATAGAATCTTATTGGTATGTATTTGAAAATCAAATCAATAATTGCTTTGATAAAAGAAAACGAAAGAATCATTTTGTATTTATTACCTACCATCACTTGCAGTCACTTTTATATCCTAGAATGTACATAAATGATAACCATATACCCGTCTCTGATAAATAGTATCCGCTAAACAATATATTTACAAAAGAGCACAAGAATATAATTAAAATTAATTCGAATTTACGATCGCATGAAATTAGATATTTGATTTTAACTAGGAATCGAAATAATATATATATACACACACCAGTCAACAAAATACCTCCTTCACATAATAAATCTGTAAAAATGTTGTGAGAATAAAATCCAACTTTATAAAATACAGATCCTATACCATTTCCCCATATTGGGCTTTCCTCAAATGCATTCCATGCCAAATTCCATCGAATCCATCGAGAATCCTGTTCAATAGCAGATGAATCACTCCAGAAATTCATAATTCGACTGATTCCCATATCCAATAAATAGCCATTTTCAAAGTTCATGAAAAAGATATACGATATCAGTATAACTAAAGATGATATTAAAACTGCTTTTTTTATGGAAAAATGGTTAAATATGTAATATGCAACAATGATAATAGCCAACACAAATGCTCCTCTACTTCCTGTCATCAATGCCATAACTATTTGTATAAACGATATTATAAAAAGAAAGAAGTTAACCAATTTACTAAATGAACTATTAACCAATAAGTATAAGGTTAATCCAAATGAAAATACGCTATAATACGACAAGGTTTGATAATTCATTCCTCCTTCAACATTATATGTTAGTACCATGTTACTATTTGCATTTGCATTAAATATAACACTAGCTAACACGATAGTATATATGGAGACGAATGGTAATAAAGCTTTCTCCATATATGAAAGGGCATTCTCCTCTTTTAGCATTATAACGCCACAAAGTATAGCAGGAATAAATCTTACACCCATTGAAAAAAAATAGGTGTTATATAATTCATTTGGTTCATTGTAGATTAAACGTGTTATAAAGAATAGGAATACGACGCCACATGATATTAATATACAATTATTTCTTTCTTGTAAAGGTAATTTATTAAAATCAGACACAAAAATTATAAGAATGAGAAAGGTAAGTGTAACGCTATATATCTTGAACAAGATACCATTTTCAGGTAAATTTAGTCCCGAATACAATATAAAGTATATACTGTAACTAAATGCTGAAATAAGGAATAAAAATCCATATAGGAATTCTTTTATTGATTGGGACATTTTATAGAATGCTTTACATTATACATAGATCTAATTATCGAATATAATCCAATTGAGGATGGCATTACAAGCATATAGCCCTTTAAATCATCTAAGGGATTTATGTATCTGAGAAGAGGAAAACAATGCTTGGCAAATTGAGACGAAGAATCTTTATTTCTCCAAAAATTTCTCAGAGCTATACGCATAGAAAACACTCTTTTAAATACTTTCTCAGCAGGCAATCCTTTTAGTAAATTGACAAACATGTCAAACATTAATTTGTCTTTTTCAAATGAACCATTTGTAACGGAAGACAAACTACTTGGGTTTTCGTTCTTAATGTAATGATAAAATGCTTTATTACAATATGATACCTTGATTTTATTTTTCAAAAAAGATGCAATAACATATAAGTCTTCACAGAAGGAAATTTCCGTAGGAAATATAACTTTATATTCTGAATAGAGCTCTCTCTTTATTAGTTTATTCCAACAACAACCATTTAATTTACTGAATAGTTCACAAAGAATTTGTTGATTATCCTCGGATGTTGGGCATTGTGTTCTATAATTAACTTGCCCGAATTGATGCAGAAAATAGTCACAAAATACAATATCTGCATTAGATTCCATTGCTTTTAAATATAGTTCCTTAAGCATATCAGATTCAACCCAATCGTCAGAATCTACATGAATTGTAAAATCACCCGTTGCATTTTCTATGCCTAAATTCCTTGCACTACTAACCCCTTCATTTCTTTTATGAAATACACGAATCCGATTATCAATTCTAGCGTATTCATCGCAGATTTCTCCACTTTTATCAGGACTTCCATCATCTATTAATAGAACTTCAAAATCTGTGAGTGATTGAGACAATATACTATCAATACATCGTTTAATATATTTTTCCGCTCTGTAAATAGGAATAATTATGGATATCTTTGGATTATTCATTCAATGCATTTCTTAAAAAATTCATAGATTGAAGTCGAAGTTTTTCTATGATAATATCAGTATCATCATAAGAAATTTCATTTAGTTTTTCATTATAATCTAAACTATTATACAATAGCCTAGATTCTAGACCTACTATCTTTAAAAAAGATTCAAATCTTGAGAGGCCTCTATTCTTATTCCCCAATACGACAAATGTTTTGTGAAAAATTAAAGAAAAAACGCAAGCATGAAAACTATCTGTTACAACATAATCAGCATCCATAAATCCACGTATCCATGATTCTACGGATGGTTTTATTCTCTCTTCGACAGAAAGGTTTTCTCCATGTTTTGAATTAACATAAAATGGTTTAAGATTCTTTTGTCTTGCGATTTTATCAACAAGAGAGTCAAGTTCTTCCGATTTGTCTAAACAATAAACTAGAAGCGAACCAGTGTTTCCTTGGGGGGCAGATTGCACAAGACTCTCGTAATCTTCTTTCTTTAATAGAAGTGTCGGATCACATAATTGTATTGCGTCCACACCAAGATATTCGTTACACAACTTAATCCCAGATTCTTCTCTGACTGATATTGCATTAAATTTTCTAATCAATTCTTTGCATTGTTTTGTCTTTCTAGAAGTGTATTCCCACGAATCCGTTCCAAAAGAAGGTGCATATGCAATTCTTTTTACTTTCCATCCTTCTGCGAATTTTAAGAATGCATTTGATATGTTTTCTTTATATTGTTTCTCAAAATATCGGGGTCTCCATACTTGATCGCTACCAACAATAAAAGCGTCATAATCAGAAGTCTTAATATCCGAAAACTTGTCTATAAGATGTATGTTTAGATATTCTTTACAGAAACGAAATGTATGTTGAAAGATTATTGGAGTAATACGATTATGATATCTCTCCGTGAAAATAAGGGCGTTACGATTCTTATAAATTTTTCTAATAAGTCGAACTCCTAATTTTGGAATTATACCCCAGTATATTTCTTTTTCTTTATGATTCTTTGCAATGATATGAACCTTATGCCCACAGCGTTCTAACACTTTCTGCAGTGCATATGATTGAAGTATTCCTCCGTAATTATGACCTGGATTAAGTGAAAGTATCCCTATTTTCATAACAATCTTCTGAATTTCCTATAGATTCTTTTTACTAAAGAAGGTTTCATCTTATCCAAAACTGGTTGTACGCCCTTCAAACCATTGCTTGAAAAGCTACTCCAAAACGGAGCTATGTATTTGTTCTCCGCTACACTCCTTTCGATTGATGGATTGTGTCTGTAAGCCTCTTCGTAGCTTGTCTGCTTCTTGGAAACACCGCATGCATCCATCGATTGTTGCCCTTGGCTGGAGTGAACCAGGGCCAAAGATGTCCCCTTGTTATCATCCCAATTTGGATCTTCCATTCCCCAATAATCCGCAATGGTTAAATCACTACAGCTCTTGCCTGATTTTGCGGCGCAGTTGGTGCAAGAAGGCCTTAAGCATAAATCCTTCAGAAAGACCTGCATGAAAAGATTCTGTCTGAATGATTCATTCACATAGTCTTTCCCCTCTTTCCCGCTAATCTTCACACTATAATTCTTCCAACCTGTGGATTTATCCCTGAAATTTATGCTTGCAATCTGTGAAAGATTATTTGCGGTGATGTCGCGAAGGTAATCCCGCCATACCAAGGGACTGGGTACACCATGGCAAACCACGTCCACCGTGAGCAGTTGGTCATATTCCTTCCCCAAGTATCGCTTTAGGCCTGCGATCTGGCAGGGGGTTCCTGTATACATGACCTTGCGCCCTTGCTGCAGGAACGCTTTGGCTTGGCGGTATGTTTCCCCCACTCTGCTCTGCACGTACTTGGAGCCACGGAAGGGTGCCAGCCCCTCTTTGCTCTCCGTGTAGGCGTGAACCACCTCCCACTGGTCGTTGAAACGGGCGCCGAAGACTACACCGCCTTCGTCGAGCACCGCTTTCGCCAATGCTGTGAAAATGCCTCCCGAGGAGCTTTCCCTGCGGATCTCCTCATTGGGATTGATGGCGGCGTAAACCTCCAAGGGCTGACGGGGTTCGCCTGCGTTCAGCACCGGACAGACCTTCTCGCAGAGGCCGCAATCCACGCATACCCCCTTGTCCACCAAGGGATAGCGGAAGCCTTGCTCATCCTCCTCAAAAGATATACATTGTTTAGGGCAGGTTTGCACACATGCCGAACATCCGCAACAATTATGTTTGTCCGTAATGGTAATCATCTGCGTAATCTTCTCATCAGTGGGGCGAAAATCAGCTCCTTTTCATAGGCGTTGATGCTGAATCTTCCACATGTGGCCACATACACCAGCGTGTACAATAGGGCCATTCCTATCAGAATCAACCAAGAGTCTATTGGAATGACCGAATGGGTCAGCCAGTAGAAAAAAGCGGATACCAGCAAGGGTATCGCATTCATCTTGATGATTTCCTTCCAGAACCCGACAATATTCAGCTTCTGCTTTACTTGGTAGTAAATGTTCATTATGAGGCCTTGCCCCAAAAGCAGGGCGATTGAGACGGCGATGGCGCACCCGATTCCGCCCCAAACCTTCGCCAAGAGGTATTCAGCCAGCAAGGCGAAAGCGGCGATGACAATGTAAAGTAAACTCCTGAACCTCATTTGGTTGCGTGCCTGCAGAATGGTGATGCCTAGGTTTTGTATCAATGGTATGTAGAGCGCCACAAAGAAGAGCAGGGTCATAACATAGGCCTCCTTGTACTCTTCGCCCGCCCAAAGGATGACGAATGGTTGGCCAAAGACGATGAAAGCGAAGAGGATGAAACTCATCACGATGTTCTGGATGCGTCCCACCTTGATAAATAGATCAGAGATTTCCTTTTCGTTGTTCTGCAAGGCCACCATGCCTGTCACCTTGGGCAGGAACACGCCTGAAATGGAGGTTGAGAACTGCATGTACAGATGCTCCAACTGAATCGCCACAGCGAAGACGGAGACTGCGATGGTGCCAGAAACCGCCCCCAAAACGAACTGGCCTGTGCTCCAGTAGATGCGGTCCATGATGACGTTGAGGAATATCCAAAACGAATAAATCGCCACCTCTCGCAGGAAGTCCCAGCGGAAAGCGACGAAGTGTATCTGAATGCGGAGTTTGGTTCTGCAGTAGAAGAAGTTCAGCAGTAGTGTGACTACGTTGAAGATGGTGAGTAGCACCACCATTGCGACCGCCCGGTAGCCTAAGGAGAGCAGGGCGATCATGATGCACGTGTTCAGGATGATTCGGGCGATGTTGACGATTTTCGGGAAGACGAACTGCTCGTAAGCGGTTAGGATTGAGCCGAATATGCTCATTGGGAAGGTGAAGGCCAGATTGAAGACCAAAATCAGCATCATAGTCTGTGCCCTGCTGATCTCCTCCACCGTCATTGTTTCGTCGAAGAGCCTATCCACGTTGAAGTAGAGGGCGAGTCCACCCACCAGTGCGATGCAACCGATAACGATGTATAGGATGAGGAACATACCGAACATCTCATACTGCTCCTTCTGTTTCCCCTCCGCCTTAAATTTGGAGGTGTAGCGCACGATAGCGTTGCCTAAGCCTAGGTCCAAGACCGTCAGGTAGGCGATGACGGAGGCCACCAAGGAGTATAGACCATACTCGCTCTGCCCCATCATACGGAGCATATAAGGGGTATAGAGAAGGCCAACTAGGATGTTCAGGACTATGACGACATAGTTCAGCGCGGCACCCGCTTTCAGTTGGTTGTTTTTCGACATCGTAAATAATGCGTTTGTCGTTTATCTATATTTTCGTGGATTTCTCCCTATTCAATCTATCGTTACACATCATCCTTTTACAGGCAGGATCTGCGGCGCATGGGGCGCAATATGCTGCATCAGTGCGGTTAGGCATTGTAGAGACGCAAAATTTTGCGTCTGTACGGACCGGAACCTGCATCGCATGGTGGACGCTATTATTCGCCTATGCGGTATCGCATGGTGCGATTATCGTGCATCTGTGCGGTTAGGCAATGTAGAGACGCAGAATTTTGCGTCTGTACGGAGGTCGCCTCGCCTCGTATGATGGGCGCTATTATTCGCCTGTGCGGTATCGCATGGCAATCAGACCCAGAATTTGGCTGTTTCCTTCTGGATTTCCACCTCCGGGATGTCGCTGTCTTTCACCAACTCGAATATTTTGCTGGCATAGACCACGTCGTGCAGCGCGAGGCCGTAATTGTAGTCTATGATGCGTTGCTCGTCTGATTTCCTGCCCGGATCGTTCCCCGACAGAACCTCCCCGATCTCGTTGTAATCGTTGAATTGGCTGAAATACTTGAAACCCTTCACGTGGTCGGTGTCGTCTCCGAACACCCTGTCGAAGGTGGTGTCGCAGTTCTGGAACCCCCTCATGTGGACTGGGATGACTGTGATGCCCGGCTTTAGGAGCTTCTCGTCCTCCACCAATAAACCGTCCGCGCTTGTGATGCAACTGATCAGGACATCGATGTCGCTGATGAGCTCCTTCACGTCGTCCACGATCTCAAACCGCACGTTGGTATAGCCCTTGAAGCGTTCAGCGAACGATTCCGCCTGGTCTTTGTAGCGGAGCAACTTCACGTCGAAGTGTTTCTCCGGCTCGGCCTCTAAGACGCATAGCATCGTCGCGCGGGCGGTGTTCCCTAAGCCGATAAAACCATACTTCGAGGCCCCGCTTTTGCGAAGCGCCTTGGCGGACACGGCAGCCACCGCCCCCGTCCGCATTGTCGTGATCCAGTCACAGTCGATCAACGCCAGGAGGTCACCGTTGTTCGCGTCATAGAGCATCATGTCGCTTCCCAACGAAGGAACAGCTCCTTGGATGCGATGAACCTCCTTGATGCCGAAATAGCGGTGGTTGGAGCCTTCCTTGGATTCCAGCAGGCAGGGCATCGAGGTGAAGAAATCGTAATCCGCGGGGTGCACACTGATCTTTGCGGGAAGTTGAGCGTTCGCCTTTTGCGCGAAGCTTTCATATATCCAAACGACACACTGCCGTGGCGTGATGTTCAATGATTGGATTGTCTGGTGGGAAATGACCTTCATATTTCTTTTGTATAAAATTCTATTTATTCGGATTCATATGGGTGCCGAAGGTAAGAGACCTTTCGGCGAACCGTCGTCTGATTCAGTATTTGATTTTCTCCTTGATCCAGAGCGCGATTTGCTTGGCCATGGAGAATCCCAGATCCTTGTTCGGGAGGTGGGTCCGTATGCCATGGGAGATGATTCGCCGTTGCTCCTTCGGGAGGCAGCTGTGTAGGTTATGCCTCATGATGTGGTACCCCATGGCGAATAGCATTCTTCCGAGCGCCCGTTGATGTTGCCCGGGTTCTTTTTCCGTCACCCGTTGGTAGACGTTGAAGATATTCTGGATCTCCTGTGAGAGTATTTCCCTCGTGTCTGAGGAAGAGCGGATCGAGGATGAATTGCTCCTCCGATAGTGGTATAGCGGGGAATGGACGAACCCAATGGCGCGGCATTTGGCCATCAATTGTGAGGTGATCACGAAGTCCTCGAACATATTGCATGTCGGGAACTCCAATCCGTCATATATCTCACGTTTCGTCATTCTGTTCCACACGTATGCGTCCGTTTCCAATGCGAGTATCTTTTCGTAGTAGATGTCGCGGGAAGCCTCATCGTGGCTGAAGAGTTTGTCGTGGTCTTCGTACTCTTCCTTCCAATCGCAGCATACCATATCCGAGCCAGTCTCCTCCGCTCGTTGGTAGAGCCGCTCTATCATGTCGGGTTCGATCCAGTCGTCGGAGTCCACATGGAGGATGAATTCCCCTGTGGCCTGCCCCACTCCGGATCGGCGGGCCTGTGGTAGACCCATGTTGTGTTCGTGGTTGATGACTTTGACGTTCGCCTCGGGGAACTCATTCCTCACGGAGGACAACACCTCCATGGAGCCATCTTTCGTGCAGTCGTTGACGAAGATGATTTCCACGCTCTTGAAAGTCTGCGAGAAGAGAGAGCGTGCACAACGTTCGATGTAGCGCTCCACGCCATAGATCGGCACGATGACCGAAACTTTCGGTGTAGGGACAGTGTTACTGTCCATTCCAATTCGTTTGTCCATTCAAAATAGCGTTTGTAACGAGGAAGGTTTCCCCTCTCCGTTAGCCGATAATGAATCTTTTCAATTTTCCGGCCAATGTCCTTGCGGATTCTTCCGCGGAGAGCATCAGTCGGTATGCGCCACAAAGCGACGGATGTCTGAGCGCATGGGTCGTCCACCGTCCCACAATGGTTGCGGAGCGGTTTCCCGAAAGGTATATATCATTCACCTCAGGATAGAGGTCGTACAAATTCTTTCCGTTGGCCAATTTGGAGTAGAAGAGGCGTTCTTTCGTGCCCATCTTGAGGTTGTCCAGCCACGAGGGATCCGACAAGATCTGCTCGAAATGACTGATCACCCACTTCTGCGATTCGACGGTTTCCGGGCGGCAGGTCCGCACCAGGGAATTAGGGTTCGAAGAGCAGTCGTAGTGATAGAACGCTTTGTTCAAATAGACGATTTTGATCTCCTCCATGCAGAGGGATGCGTTGAAGTACATGTCTTCCCAGATGTAGAGTTTGTCGGGGAAGCGGAGGCCTCGGCTCGTGTAGCAGGAACGGCGCACCAGCTTGTTCCAGCATGCAGAGTGGAGGTCATGGAAGAACCCCTTCATGACCGTTTTGTGGTCCAGCGCCTCAGGCTCCTGTTTGGAGTAGTATTGCTGGCCGTAACGGTTGATGTAGATATCGCAGATCACCATGTCGGCGTCTTCCGCCTTCGCCTTCGCATAGAGTTCCTCCAGCATGGTGGGTTCCAGCCAGTCGTCAGGGTCCACATGGACGGAGTATTCTCCCGAGATATGGTCAAGTCCCATGTTCCGTGCGCTGCAGAGTCCGCCGTTGGGCTTATGGTAGGCATGCACGCGGCTGTCCTGACGGGCATATTCGTCGCACATCTCCCCGCTACGGTCACGGCTACCATCGTCGACCAGCACTAGCTCGAAGTCGGTGAAGGTCTGCGCCAGGATGGATTGCACGCATCTGTCCAGGTATGCTTCGGCTTGGTAGACTGGGCAGATGATGGAGATAGCGGGCATGGGAATTAAGAATTAAGAATTAAGAATTTTGAAACGTCAGTTCGACGAAGTCAATTTTGAAACGTAGTTCGACGAAGTCAATTTTGAAACGTCAGTTCGACGAAGTCAATTTTGAATTACTCGTGGCCGTAGTAGCCGTATTTGCCTTTGTAGTAGCCGTATTTATAGCCGTAATGTCCGATGGATTCGGTACCATTGAGGACGATGGCCAGCTTGTTGAAGCGCTTGTCCGTATAGTACTTCTCGATGTCCGGCAGGATCGCCTTTTCGAGGAGGTTGGCGCGGACGACGAAGAGGGTCATATCCGCCCATTGCTTGATGATATCGGCATCGGTGACGATCTCAACCGGAGGGCAATCGATGAAGATATAGTCATACTCCTTGCGCAACTCGGTGATCAGGTCGCCTAAGCGGTTGGAGGTGAGCAATTCGGCAGGGTTCGGTGGCAACTTACCCGCAGGCAGGATGTCCAAGGTTTGATGGATGATGAGCCCGTGGTAATCCTTCTCGTTGCCGCTGAGGTAGTCGACCACGCCATGATGTCTCGGGCAGTCGAACGTCTTGGAGAGCGTCGCCTTACGGAGGTCCAAGTCGATGGCGATCACCCGCTTGCCGTTGATGGCGAAGGAGAGAGCCAAGTTGCTGGATATGAATGTTTTTCCACTGTTGATATTGGCGGACGTGATCATGATGGTCGCGGCGCCGTCCTCCTTGCACATGAACTCCGTGTTGGTACGGATGACGCGGAAGGCCTCGTTGATGATGTCGCGGCTCTGCGGTTTGACCACTAGCTCCACCTCCTCATCCGTCTCCTCCTTGCGCAGGAAGGAGAATGGGCTGATATGGTTCTTCTGAGAGACGAGTGGAATCTCGCCGACGTATGGGATGGTGAGCGACTCCAAGTCCTTGCGGCCGCGCACCCTGGTGTTCAGCAGTTCCTTCACGTAGAGGAAGACGAACGGGATGGACAATCCCAGAAGGAATGCCAAGGCGACCACGTTCCGTTTATTCGGAGCGAATGGCTTATCGCCTCCGCCGTACTCAGGTTCCATGATGACGCGTGTGTCGTAGGCGGTGAATGCTTGGGATATTTCGAACTCCTCCTTCTTCTGCAGCAGGAAGAGGTAGAGACCTTCCTTCACTTTCTGCTGACGTTCGGCGGAGAGCAGATGTCCCGCCTGTTTCGGGTTGGAACTGATTCTGGAGTTGATTTCGTGGCGGTTCGACTCGTAGGAGTCCAGCTGGAGTTGCAGGGCGGCGATGTAGTTCTCCACGGAAGAGATGATTGCTCCGCGCAATGCGACGAGTTGGTTGTCGATGTCCTTCACGAGGAGGTTCTCCTCGCTACTGCTTTCCACGAAGCGACTACGTTGTAGGGTCAGTTTGTTGTATTCGGCTATTTGTGCTTGGATGCTCTGTTCCGTGACGCCCACGTTGGCCGGCATGAGCTGGTCCTTGTTGTTTTTGAGGTGGTTTAGTAGGTATTGCGCCACGGTGAGTTCGTTGGCGTGCTGTTGCAGGTTGCGTTCGTTCTCACCCGCCAAAGTCAGGTCGTAATTGGCGGTGGCGTGGATGTCCGGGATGCGTTGGCTACTCTTGTAGGTGGCGATTTCCCCGTCCACGGAGTTTAGGTCGTCCTCCAGGATGCGCAGGCGTTGGGTGATGAAGTTCACGGTGCTCAGCGTCACCTTGTTCTTGTCCTGCATCCAGAACTCGTCGTAGACGTTGGTCACCATCTTCAGCACGTCGATCGCGCGCTCGCGGCTCTGGTCGGTGAAGGAGAGGTCGAAGACCGTTCCCATCTTGTCACGCAGGGAGACCGAAAGCTTCTCCTTGAATTCGCCGATGGCGTCATAGGCGCTGATGTGAGCGACCTGGATAGGTTGGGTGAAGCTGTCCCCCGTGTAATAGTTGTTGCGTTGCACGGAGATGTGCCCCAATGGAGAGAGGATCGTGTCGCCCATGTGGACGGTATACTCCTCTTTGAAGAGCGAATCTCCTATGGCGAAGTTGGTGAGATGGATCAAACTGTCCGACTTGAGGCAAGCGACCAGATTGCCCTTGCCATGGTTCGGCATATCGATGAAGGAGAGGGTGAAAGGGAGGGAGGATCCATAGAGGATCTCGTCACGGAAAGTGCCCTTCACCGTATAGCTGTCGTTCAGGTGGAGCCGTTGGATCACCGTGTGGATGATGTCCGGCGTCTGGAACGTCATGATGACGTTCGAGGTGTTGATCTTGAATTGTGATAGACCGATATCCGTCATGGACATCGCCACGTCGCCCAAAAGCGACTGTCCGTCCTTGTCCTGCTTGATCAGGAGGGAGGAGGTGCATTTATAGGACGGAGGAGTGGTCAGGATATGGTAGGTGCCAATCGCCAAGCATATGAAAAGCGAGAGCAAAATCCACTTCCAATTGGAGATGTAGATGCTGAAAATGTCTTGCAAAAGGATCTCGTCCCTTTTGACGGGAGTTTTCGGAGAGGCATTATTCGTCATAATATTCGTTTATAGGAGATAGTCATCCCTTTTGGGAATTTATATTTCTATGTATTTATATTCAATCAATTAAGCTATATTATTTCTTGATGAGCACCGCTACCGAGGTGGCCAAGGAAGCGACGGAAATCCAGAAGGAGGTAGAGCGGACGGTGTTGCCGTTGACGGACGATTCACGGGCGCGTTTGGAGGTCGGCGCCACATAGACGACGTCTCCCTGCTGGATATAGAACGCAGGTGACTTGTAAATCTCCTTTCCGCTAGTCAGATCGATTTTATAGACTTGGTCACCCTCCAAGGTGTGGCGGATGAGGGTGACGTCCTTCCTTTTACCGTTGATGTTCAGGTCGCCCGCCATGCTCAATGCGTCGAAGAGGGAGAAATGGTCACGGTCGATGCGGAAGCGTCCCGGACGAGCCACCTCGCCCAGTATGGCGACGCCTAAATTCATGTATTCGACTGTCACTACTGGATCTTTTATCTGATTGCTTTCGATCAATTTCTGTTTTATTAAATCAGCCACTTCCTGACGTCTGAGGCCCGCCACTGGGATTTTGCCAAGGATCGGGAAGTCGATGTTCCCTTCGTTGTCGACCGTGTAGCCGACGACGCTGTTGGCGGAAGAGTAGCTGTTGATCGTGAAATTGGAGGAACTGAAAGACTCCACCCCGCCGATACGGTTCGTATAGTAAGGGAGGTTGAACATGGCAGAGATTTGAGGGTCCCGGCAACTCACGATGATGAATACTTGGTCTTCAGGCTTCAACACAATGTTCTGTTCATACGACGCACGCAATTTCATCATGTTTTCCGTGTCTTGTATATATGTCACATTCTTTTGCGGGTTGCAAGATGAAAAGAATATGACACCCAACAGGAGAATCGGTAAAGCCTTAAACAATCTATCCATAAAACTCTAAAAATTAATAATCTAATTGCATTTTCTTTCAACCAATAGAAGGACCTTCACGGAAGATCTTTCTCTCCACATCCGCTTATGACGCGAAAATACAATTTTTTTTGATATTATTTATTGATATATAGTTCCGTCGAACAAATCCCCTACTCTAACGAACTATCATAATTGACTTCGTCGAACTGACGTTTCAAAATTCTTAATTCTTAATTCTTAATTCTCTAGTATCTTCCCGTTTTCACATTCCAGACAAACCCTAGCAGCTTGATTTGCCTTTTGATGCGGGAAGGCTGGTTGATCAATCGGTAGAGCCATTCCAGATTGTGGTTCTGCCACCAAGCCGGGGCACGTTTCACATGACCCGTATAGACGTCGTACGAACCACCCAAGCCTTGGTAGATGGCAGGATGCTGCTTGGCCATGTCCATCATCAGCAGTTCCTGTTTCGGGGAGCCCATGGCGACGAACACTACGTCCGGCTTTTTCTCCGCCACATCCGCGATGAGAGCGTTGCGTTCCTCGTCGGTCTTGATGTATCCGTTACGATAACCGACGATGTTGATGCCTGGATATTCTGTCTTCAACTTGTTGATGGTTTCTTCGATGACTTCTTGTTTACCACCCACGAAGTAGAATGTTTTGTCCTTGTATGTATTGGCGATGATACGTAGCCAAAGCACACATCCAGGTATTTTGGTCACATCATAGTAACCTTTCTTGTGGAGTACCATCACAGCTCCGGCCCCATCACAGTAGCCGATATTGCGGTTGATGATATCCCTCGTCTGATCCGTGGCGTGCAGGATTTTCTCCGCATTGATGGCGACGAGAATACCCTTGTTTTCGTCCACATGATTCAATAACTGCTCGAACGTGGTGAATGGGTAGATATTAAGTCCATTCACCTCAACACATGCTTCTTTTTGCATATTATTTTCTGATAAATATTGACAATGAATCAATTCGAAAAATAGTTATAGTTAAGGTGAGTGCGAAAAACTCACCGATTAGGATCTAGATAAACATTTATCCTAAATGGTCGAAAGGGTTCATACCTCTCTGTCCAGGATATAATAAGATAAGGCATTGAACATGAATGCGTTACTCCATCTCATGTAGCTGATTTTGCTGCTGATGCCCTGTTTCAACTGATAATAAAAATAACCTTCAGGGTCCTGCATGTTTCGGATCGTCCAGTCCAACACCTCATCTTCCATCTTGAGGTAGTTGTCCGTCTTATGCAGCCGATGTAGCGTGACGAAGAGTTGTCCTGGACAATGGATGTCGATCGGGTACATTTTGTGGGAATAATATTTTGGCACATTCCCCTCGTCGAATAGGTTTTTGATGTAGAAGTCGAAACCTTTTTCTATCCCGGCGAGTATTGGTTGCGCCACCTCGTCCGGTTCGATCCCCTTCACGCAGTTTTCGTAGAAGGCGATGAGTCCGTCGAGGTTATAACCTGTATGGAAAGAGTCCACCCACTGTTGTACGGGAAGCAGTCCGTAGACCCAGGAGCCGTCCTCTCCTTGTCCGTCCAAGGCGGCTCGCACCGAGGCGGCGGCCAGACGTTTGTACTCCTCATTGCCCGTGTGCTTATAGCATTGACTCAGCAACTTACTGCCCAGTAGGGATGCGTTGTAGACCGTATCGTTGCCTTGCAACGGGCTGTACGAGAAGAGGAAGGACTCTCCCCGACCCTCTGTCGCGTCCGTGATCGTATGGCGGTGCAGGTCTTTTATGACGAACTCCGCGGAGGAGAGCGCCACCTGCTTGTATTCCTCCACGCCCGTCACCTCATAAGCGGCGAACAGTGCGGAGGCGCAGAAGTTCGTGGCGACCACCGTAGGCGTGTAGGCGGGGAACAAGAAGAGCCGACGGGCTTGCCAATCGAAGTTGTATCCCCAACATGCGCCGTGGTAATCCCCTTGGGATCGCATGGAGAGCAGGAGCTTCGCCAACTCGTTCACCCGTTCCGTCAAGGCTGCTTTTGTGCCTAGTTCGGATGCTAACTCAGGGTTCCGTTCCACTGCCTTCACTAGGTTGCAATAGCCTTGCAGGAAGAGACCGATTCCCTTTGCGTTATGCTGTTTCGGGACGAGGGCGATCCGTCTGAGATTGAACGGACACCGTTTGAATCCTTGTATGATGGATAGTCGTAGCAAGGCGGAATGTTTCAGGGGCAACACTGCGTTGAAGAGTTTGGAGTTCAGTCCGTCATACGGATCCCAGCCTTTGAATTGCTCTTTCTCGCAATATGCCTTGAGCTTTTTGAAAGATTCTAATGCCGCGCTCATTCTAGTTCTCTTTTCTTTATGAAACGTGCGGGGTTACCAGCCCATACTTCGAAAGCGGGTATGTCCTTGGTCACGACACTCCCCGCTCCCACGATGGCGCCTTCGCCGATGGTGACCGGTTTGACGACCAATGTGTGCATACCTAGATAAGCCTTCTTTTTGATGAGCACCTTCCCTCGGTCATACTTGCCGGTCTTTGGGTTCATGAAGTGGGTCACGATGCAGACGCCAGTAGTGAGGCGGACACCCTCTTCCAAGGTGATGTCCTCAGGGAAGTTGGTGTCGAAGGTGACATTCTCGCCCACGAAGGTACGTTGTGGGCATAGGACATTGACGCCGCCCCACTTGCAGCAAGTGGCTCGCCAACCCCTCGACTTCATCGGCAGATGCTGCAGATGAAGGAATATCAGTTTACGTATACGACTTAATTTCATATCATAAGATTATATGTATCTGCGGAAAATGTTTTCCATCCGTTTTGCCACCATGGATGCCAAGAAATGCTCATGCGCATATTGGTAGTTATATTCGGATATCTGTTTTGTCTTTTCTGGGTTCTCGATCAATTCTGCGATTGGCGGAACGAAGTCGGCAGCCTCGAAGGTGTCGACTGCGAAGCCCATGTTCTCATTGAAGAAGTCGACCATACCGCCCACGGGATGTGTCACGACCGGCAGTCCGAAAGCCATCGCCTCCAACACGGAGGTAGGCATTCCCTCATGGTAGGAGGTGAAAAGGTATAAATCGGCCCGTTTGAATTCTTCGGTCAGTTTCTCTCCGGACAAGGCGCCCGTGAATGTGACGTTCGGAATCGCTTGCTCTTTCACGAAAGCCTTCGCCTCGTCGAGGTCGGTGCCATCTCCCACGACTGTATATTTCAGGTCTGGATATTGACGGCTCAGCTCCTTGAACACCTCTAGGGATAGCATGATTCCCTTCGCCTTTGTGACCCTCGCCAGGAAGAGGATGTTCTTCACTTTCCCTTGTCGTTGGTCTACCGTGTATCCCTTCAGCATGCGGTCGTCCACCTTCGTTGTCGTCAGTTCGATCGGGACGGTTACCCCCCACTCTTCCAGAATGGTTTTGAACTCTTTCGCCAAGACGAAGATCAGGCTTGTCTTGTTGAGTTGTTCGACGATGTATGGTTTGATATCCTTCACCGATTCCGTGTGGAATCCGTGGAACATGACAGCTCCCTTGAATCCGAAAAAGCGGGCGATCTTCAGGTAGGTGAAGTCTCGTTTGACCGCCACCGGGGCCATGGAAGGATTCACCATCACCATGTCCGGACGGAAGAGCAATATGCGGATGGTGAACTTCAGGATGTCATACGGCACAATGAGGTAGCGCATCCATAGGGCGCGGCGCATACGTTTGCCTACGAAATTGTGTTTCACTTGTTCCGTCCAGAAGGTTTCCAGCCCCATAAAATGGTTCGCGACGCCACCGCATAACTTGAAACTAGGTGTATTTATGAATATTTTCATGCTTGGGTATAATTCTGATCTTTATCGCTCAGTTTTGGAGTTAGTCCGATAGCTTTAAGATCTGTGATTCGTATACGGAAATATCACATATGCTGACATATGCTTCATTTATTAGTCTCTATGAGGTCATTGTTGGCGGCTGGCACCTCTTCCGCAGCTTTCTTCCAGTATCCAGACTTTGCGTTCTGTCTTAATTTCATCAACTGCTCTAACCGTTTCCTGCTCAATACGATGCCTCTATAATGGAACAATAGGAACATGGATATGAACAATGAGATATTATCACTCAGGTCTCCACTGATCATGGAACGGATGAGGTATGGTATCCATAGAAGGAGGCAGATACCTCCGCTCGGCAGCTCGTTCCGTAGAAGGAAGTGGTGTGACCGTACGAAGGCGAACACCACCATGCTGACGAATATTAGACCGATAAAGCCCATTTCGCAAAGGATCTCGAGGATGATGTTGTGAGGATAGATCTCTCCTGTGTGTGGGTTGTGGTAGTTGCCGAACCCGATGCCATCCAGAAAATGGTAGGAAATAATCATCAAAGGATAGTCGTAGTTACGGTTCAACTCGCTACCCATGTGTGCTCCACGGGAGGAGTTTCCTTGAAGGATCGGTACCTCCAATAGCTGTAGGCATAGATAGATACCTACGATCACAGCCGCCGCCAGAAAGACTGTGGCCAGTTTGAATCTTCCCGTACGGAAGACTAACCAAACGAATATCAGGAATATGAATCCGAAGATGGTTTGGCGTGCGCCCGACAAGACAATCAGCCAAAATGCGCTGAAGAGGAATACGATGTCGAAGTAGTTGTTGATTTTCCGGCGCTGGCTCATCATGAAGGCTGCTCCGATGAAGGCGGCGATACCCATGTTATGGTAGGATAGCACAGGCATGTTCTTCTTCATCATCTCGGTACAGGCATTACGGAAGAAGGAGAAGTCCAGCAATCCCGCCGCACCATGTCCCGACATCGCTTCCACATAACCCATCTGCATCAATGCGAAGAGCAGGAATGGTACCGTCACCCGCTCCATCCTGATGTCGTTGAACGTCACGAGGATAAGGAATGCGATGGTGTCCACAAAGAGTGAGATGAGCATGACATTGAACTTCGTCCCCGAATTCTTCGTCTCTCCGGTCAATAGGTAATAGACCATGAAGATGAAAAAGATGGAAAGGATGAAGATGATCGGCTTTGTCGTTTTCTTGGAGAACATCTTTGTAAGGTCCTTCCGCATGAAGATTAGGATCAGGGTGAAGGCGACTACCGTACCAGGTAAATGGATTCCCAATGCGGGACCGAACGTTCCGAACAACTTACAGAATACCAATGCGCAGACTACGCTCTTCTCATGGTTGTTGCAGAGAAAGATGAAGGATAGAAATATCAGCATGGCGATGATAGGGAACTTGATGATGTTCAGTAGTACCCCTATTATCAGTATGGGTATCATAAATACAAGATAAGCGTTTATCTTGTCCCATACTGTGTTATAAACCATTTTCTCTAACATGACTCAGCTTGCTTTTCTGTGCTTTCTTTTTTGTAGCAGCCAGTGGTATCGAACCACGAACCTGCGTTCCACCTGTGTGGCTGCTTCCGTTTGGTACGATGCCCGGTTGTTAGATGTGATATACACCCTCCAACGGACAGATGTTATGGCAATCCAGGATGACCTTTCCTTTCAGCTTGTCCCAGTTTTGCTTGATTTGGTCGTGTTTCACCATGATCACCACCATGTCCACGTCGTTGAGGAACTCGTCGAAGTCGTGGAACTGGTTCTTCACGATGTCTTGCTTCAGGAACGGGTCGTAGCATTTCAGCGGACGAGCCAAATGGCGCTCTTGCGCTTCGAGCATCTGCAGTGTAGGTGACTCGCGGAAGTCGTCCACGTTCTCCTTGTAGGTGATGCCATACAAGCCGACCTTGCGGTTGTCTGTGATGTTGTTCTCCTGCATGATCTCGTAGATACGGTTCAGCACGAAGGTTGGTTGGCTATCGTTCGTCTTCATGGACTCGTCAATCACCTTCGCCAACTGCGGATAGTCGCCCACGAGGAACCAAGGGTCCACGGAGATGCAGTGTCCGCCGACGCCAGGACCTGGCTGAAGGATGTTCACGCGAGGGTGCATGTTACAGATCTTGATGATCTCATAGACATCCATGTTGTCGTGACGGCAGATTCTGGCGAGCTCGTTCGCGAAGGCGATGTTGACTGCGCGGAAAGTGTTCTCCACCACTTTGGTCATTTCGGCCGTACGGATGTCCGTGACGACGATTTCCCCTTGGCAGAAGGATGCGTAGTATTTCTTCACCTTCTCTCCGATCTCCTTGCTGTCGGCACCGATTGTGCGGTTGTTGTGGAGCAACTCATAGACCATGTTGCCTGGGATGATACGCTCAGGCGCATGTACTAGGTTGATGTCCTTACCGATGACAAATCCGTTCGCCTCGACAACCGGGCGTACGAACTTATCCATTGTGCCTGGACTTACGGTGGACTCCACCACGACGGTAGCGCCCTTCGGACAAACTTTCATCACCTCCTTGACTGCGGCCACCACATAACAAGCGTCCACTTTCTTGGAGAACTTGTTGTAAGGGGTTGGCACGGATACGATGTACATGTCCGTCTTCTGGTATTCGGTGGTGAACTTGATGCCCGCTTTGACAGCTGCGTTGAAAAGTTCATCTAGGCCGTCTTCCTTGAAGGTCGTTTTTCCTTCGTTCAAAGTGGCTACAAGTTCCTTGTTGTAGTCCGTTCCAATCACTTCCACACCATGAGACGCCATCATGAGAGCGGTGGGAAGTCCGATGTAACCCAATCCAATTACGTTAATCATAGACATAAATAATCTTAAAAGAACAAACGAATTGGCTGTTAACCAATCGTTTTCGTGTCTGTTATTAGTTGTATTTTATAAAATTCACTTTAATGCTTTCACGATTCTGCCGCAGGCAAGCCCGTCCCCGTAAGGGTTCACCGCCTTGGACATTTTTTCGTAGGCCTCCGGAGAGTCCAATAGTTCCGAGACATTGTCGAATATGGCGTTGTAGTCTGTGCCGACTAGTTTCACTGTGCCTGCGGAAAGCGCTTCCGGACGTTCGGTCGTGTCGCGCATGACGAGCACTGGTTTGCCGAGTCCCGGTGCTTCTTCCTGTATTCCACCCGAATCCGTGAGGACCAAGGTGGACTTCTCCATTAGATAGACGAACTCCAGATATTGGAGCGGTTCGATGAAGAAGAAGTTCTCGTACGCCGTGAGGTCTTCGCCGAACACTTGGTGGATCGGCTTGCGGACGTTCGGGTTGAGGTGCATCGGATAGACGAAATCAACCTCCGGGTATTTCTCTGAAAGATCCTTCATGGCGGTCACCATGCTGATGAATCCGTCGCCGAAGTTCTCACGTCTGTGGCCTGTGATGAGCACGAGCTTCTTACCGTTGTCCAGGCGGGACACATCGTAGCCGGCGTTTTTCAATACTTGGATTTGCTCGTCGGCGAGCTTCTTATCTCCCTTTAGTTTGTCGACCACCATATGGAGTGCGTCGATTACCGTATTGCCTGTGACGAAGATTTGTCCGTGAGCCTTCTCTTCCTTGAGGTTGCTTTCAGAGAGTGGTGTCGGAGAGAAGTTATAAGTCGCGATACGTCCCGTGATCTGACGGTTCATCTCTTCCGGCCACGGACTGTAGATGTTGTGCGTGCGAAGACCGGCCTCGACGTGTCCTACAGGAATTTGCTGATAGAAAGCCGCCAACGCGGCCGCCGTGGAGGTCGTCGTGTCTCCATGGACCAACACGACATCAGGTTTGCATTGCGCAAAAACATCCCGCATGCCTGTCAGGACACGGGCCGTCACATCATACAGGTCCTGACCTTGCTTCATGATGTTCAAATCATAATCAGGTTTCACCTCGAAAATCTTCAACACCTGATCCAACATTTCTCTGTGTTGCCCTGTTACACAAACTATGGTCTCAAAATCATCAGGGTGCTTTTGAAACTCTTTAACCAATGGACACATCTTAATTGCCTCCGGACGTGTTCCGAAGACTAACATCACCTTCTTCATTGATACACAAGTAATTATATTCTCTGTTTTCTATTTACAATTTATATTTTTCAAAGACGCATGTCTATCGTCGCACCTTTCGCAAGATACCCATCGCTTTGTCCTTTAACATCTGTCGTTCTTTGCTGTTCATTCCGATCATGTAGGAAAAAACTCCTGTGATGAGAACCGTGATCAAGACGAATAGGAAGAGCATATGTATGTTGTCGGAGAAAAATCCGGCGAGGTAAAATACTACCAACGCACTGCTTGCGCCCACCTTCAGGACGGGCAATGTCACATTCTTTAAGAAACGTTTCAGCGGGAAGTCGATGTATCCGCCTAATACCTTTGTGATTGTAACCAGATAGGCTAAACGCATCACACACATTACCTGAAAGACAATGGTCGGCTCATGTCCGAACGAAAGCATCACCCAACTGATCGGGAAGGCCATCAGGAAGACCGAACTTCCTATCATGATGAACTTGGCTATTTTCCCCGAGGCCTGCGCCGCACACCACACTGGGTTTGTCAAGACATTGATCGCGCTGAACAATAACGTCCAGATCACAAACTTGTTGGCGTATTCGGGTGGATTTCCCAACCATAATTGCAGGATATAATCAGACTTCGCCATGATAGGCAAACATACCATCCATGTCATGTAGAAGGAGAACCTGCAGCTTGCGTATACTAATTTGTTGAAATATTCGTAATCTTTGGCGGCGAACGATTTGACGATCTGTGGCCTCACCGCCGTGAAGAAATTGACGCTGAAGTTGTTGACTGCTTGCGTCACCTGCGTGGCGATTCCGTTCGCCGCATTGACCACCGTTCCGAAGAAGGTATTGATCAGAATGTTGATGCCTTGCCCGTTGATCATCCAAACCGCACATCCGAATCCGTTCCAGCCGATGAAACTGAATAATTGACGCACCAATGTCTTGTCGTAGTGCAAGGCGAACTTACACTCCTCGTATTTGCGCATACAGACGATCGCCGGTATCATCTTCGAGATGAGGTGCACTATACAGAGCAACACTGCGTAGAGCAATAGCCGGTCGCCTTCCGTTAACATCAACGCATATACAATCGCCAGCTTGGATACCGCATCGAACACGCCGACGAAAGCATAACACTTCATGTTTTCCCTTGCGATCAGTACGGAATCGTAGACGGAGAGCATCATCGTTGCGACGAACATGAACACGGTCACGAAGAATACGCCTATCGCCGCGTCCATCCTCTCTTCCGGTATCACCAACTTATGTGTGACAAACCAGTATCCGACTGGTATTCCTATCAGTAAAACGATGGCTGAAATCGCCGAATAGATGAGGACGCTATTGTTGAATACGGCCTTCGCACCCGCCATGTCGTTCTCACCCATCTTAAAGTTCAAGAAACGTTGGGTGGAATTGGACAATGCGCTTGAGAAGAACACGAACGAACTGGAGACGCCCCCCACTACATTGTAGATTCCGAAATCATTTACGCCAAGCACCTCTAAAATCACCCTGCTCGTGAAAAGGGTGACCAACATGATGAAAAACATCCTCACGTACAGGAACAACGTGTTTTTAGCTATGCGGGTTGAATTCGACATTTCCTTACTTCTCCTCTATTTCATCAACGTCGATAAAACCTGACAATTTCCCTCTGATAGATGCGGGCATCATGGAGATGATCTCTTTCAGGTCATCCTTCAAGAACAGCTTCGCGCAGCATAAATAGATAAACACACCGATGACGATGTCGCACGGCAAAGCGATGTAGATGTTATGGACATAATGGTTGAATATCATGATGACGCTCCACATGAACATACCGATTAGCAAGATTGGTGAGATATCCTTCATTTGTTTGAAGAAGCCCACATTGATCAGCTTTCCCGTATAGTATGTGTTGATGGCCAATGCGAGTATGGAGGTCACGATACCGCTCGCCACCATGACCACTATTCCGTGTGGTATCGCAATGACCATTATGGCCACGCCCATCAGTTTCTTTATAATCTCCAGTCTGAGGAAGAGGTCGGATCTTCCCTTCACTTGCAGTAGATCCAGGTTGATGGCATGTATAGGGTAAAACATCATGTAGAAACATGCTAACTGCAATAGGATGATACAACCTTCCCACTTGTCTCCTAGGAAGATGCGGACGAATGGTTCGCCTGCGGATGACAATCCCATCATCAGAGGAAAAACGATAAAGGCTGAGAGCCGAAGTATCTTTCTGTAGTTGCGGGCTAAACGTTCGTCGTCGTTTTGTATCGTGCTCAATACCGGGAAGGTGACGCGCTGCAGGACACCCGTCAGATTGCTTGAGGGGATCGAGGCGAAGTGGTTTGCCGTAGTGTAGTTACCTAAGTCTGCGGGCTTGAACAACTTGCCTATCACGATCGGATAGATGTTGACATAGAGTGTGTCGAGGATGCCTGATGCCAACATCTTGCTTCCGAAGTTCCATAGATAGTGGAATGATTCGTTTGACCATCTTCCGTGTGGTCTCCAAGTGCTCGTCCGCCACAATAGGATGGCGCGAACTGTCTGGGCGAAGATGGCTTGGAAGACCAAAGCCCATACGCCAAAGCCGTAGAGCGCTAATCCGACACCGATGGACCCGCCCACGATGGAGGCGCACAACGATATTTTCGCTTGGCGCTTGAAGTCGATCTGCTTGGTCAACAACGCTTGTTGTACCGTGCAGAGTGAGCCGATGAGCATGCTCAGGGCTGATACCTTCAGCAGGGATGCGAGGATCGGTGCGTTGTAGAAATCAGCGATTAAGGGGGAAGTGAGGAAGAGTATGCCATAACAGACAACTCCTGCGATGATGTTAAAGAAGAAGGCCGTCGTGATGTCCTCATCTTTCAGGTCTGGCTTACGGATCAATGCGGAACCGAAACCGCTATCGATGAAGCATAGCGCCAACGCAAGGAACACCATCGGCATCGCCACCAAACCATAATCAGCCGGCGAAAGTAGCCTGGCAAGGAAAATGGCGAATAATGCAGATATGCCTTGCGTTCCGAAACGCTCCAATGCGCTCCAGAAAAGCCCCTTTTTTGTCTTGTTTCTTAATGATTCTTCTTCAGCCATAAATTACTCAAACTCCCCTCAAATCATCTAAACACTATAGTCTAAAGTCTAGGAACTATAATCTAAAGTCTAATAAGCTGTGATGCCACCGTCAATACAAATGGCTTGTCCGGTTACCCATGACGCCGCCTCGGACAATAGATACACGACACCGCCGGCGATGTCTTCCGGTCTGCCGTATCGTTTCAAAGGATAAAAGTCCATGTCTTTTTGGATTGCTTCCTGGGTGATGTTCTCGGAGAATCCCTCCACCAAAGGGGTCACCACCATGCCTGGACATATTGAATTGACGCGTATTTTCTTCGGCGCCAATTCGAGGCTGCATAACCGTGCCATGGAGTTCAGAGCGGCTTTCGACGCTCCATAGATTCCATTGCCCACGGAGAAGCCGAAATTGCCTCCAACGGATGATATGAAGACCACGGAAGCCCCATTGACCAGCTTTTTCTTCTTCACCAGAAGTCGCAGGATTTCTATAGGGGAAAAGAAGTTCACGTCGAACACTTTGTCGAATTTCTCTCTAGTGGAGAAGGTGAAAGGTGCTGTCATGGAGATGCCTGCGGAAAAGACCACCCCGTCCAACGAAGGTATTTCCGCCACAAGTTTCTCAATGACTGTCTGGTCCGTCAATTCGCCGGCGAAGCTCGAATGGCCCTCTCCTGGCAATTGGCTGATGGTTTCCTTCAGCCTCTCCTCATTTCTGCCGCATACGATGACTTTCGCACCCATTTGCGCCGCCATCAATGCGCATCCCTGACCGATACCGGATGAGGCACCTGTCATCAATATCGTTTTTCCCTCTAAGGAAAATGGATTATTCGTTATACCCATTTTAAATTCTCAAATTGATTGTCATCTACTTCTATCATATCCGAAATCACAAGGTTTTCTGTGGAGAAAGCGACGCTTCCCCATGAAAGACCTACGCCAAAGCCACAACAGATGAAGTTCGTTTTCTTGTTTTCCACTTTACCTTTGAGCTCAGTCGTGATGGTGATAGGAATACTGGCCGCCATCGTGTTCCCAAAATGTCTCAACGAAGAAGGAGTCCTTTCTGGCTCCATTTTCATCTTCTTTTGGATATGCTGGTTGATTTTCTTATTCGCCTGATGGAGCACCAGATAATCACATGCCTTGTAATCGAGTCCGAAATGTTCGCATAATGCGTTGATGGATTTCGGAGCATGTGATATGCTGAACGAAAAGATGTCGATAGGTTTCAAGTCCGGCACAGTGTTTGGCTCCTTGAACGAATCTATGAATTCTTTGTATGAGTTTTCGTCAAGTTTCATATTGCGCATACCGCTCTTTGGCATGATGATCGCATCATATCCACTTCCGTCGGTGCCGAACTCGAACTTGAATCCATCGCTGTTCGGGTCATATTCCAATGCGGTCGCGCATCCTGCTGATCCGAACAATAGAGCGTTGTTGCCTGGTCCCCAAGTGTTTTTCGAGTCGCCAGTCAGCAATAATCCCCTTTTGTTTTTCCCGTCGCGCAGGAGAGCGGATAGTACGTTTAGTCCACAAACCCAGCCAGAACAGCCGAGGCTGATGTCTTGGGCGTAACATTCCCTGTTTAATCCCAATCGGTCTTGTAATATGCAAGCATTGATCGGCAAGGTGTAGTCTGGCGTGTTCGTGACGCACAGGATAGCGTCTATCGATTCTTTTTCCCAATGGAGGTCTTCCATCAGGCGCTCAGCAGCCATTACGAGAAGGTCCGAGGATGTGAGCTCGTTGCTTCCCCGTCTTTCCGCGATACCTGTTTGGTCGATGAATCTTTCGATATATTCCTCGTCGTATCCTTTATTGTCAATGCTGATCACATTCTTCGGAACAGCGGTAGCCAGACCGGTAATACGTACGTTTTTTATTTCTAGAAATGCCATGTCTCTTGAATTACTTGTTAATGACGTTGCCTTCTTCGTCTATTTCCACAAGGTCGGAGATGAACAGGTTCTCCGTAGTGAAAGCGACCGTGGCCCATGAAAGACCGACTCCGAATCCGCAACATAAGAAATTCACTTTCCCTGACGTCTTGTCTTTCAGTTCCGTCACAATCGTCATTGGAATGGAGGCGGAGGATGTGTTTCCGAAGTGGTACATGCAGGATGGAACTTTTTCTGCAGGCATTTTCAACTTCTTGGCAATCATATTATTCATTGCCATATTGGCTTGGTGGAGCACCAGATAGTCGTATGATTGGTAGTCGAATCCAAAATGTTCCGCTATCTTTTTGATGGATTTTGGCGCTGTCGTGATGCCGAATGAGAAAACATCCATACCTTTCATGCGTGGCTGGATCCTCATCTTCATGCCGTCCTCGCATTCTTCATATTGGAAAGAACTTGGGGACATTAGATGACGTGTGCCACCATCCGGAACGATAATCGCATCGTATCCGCTGCCGTCCGTTCCACAATGGAATTGAAACCCTTTCGCTCCTGGCTTGTATTCCAAGGCGGTCACCGTACCTGCATGACCGAATAAGGGAGAGAGCTTCATCGGATGTACTGCTTTTGAGTCTCCTGCCATTAAAAGGGCTTTTTTGATGCAGCCTGTGGAGAGCAGAGAGGCGACCGTATGCAGTCCGTAAACCCATCCGGAACAACCTAGAGTCAGATCTATGCAGTAAGTCCCTTTGCTGAAACCTAGACGATCTTGCAATATGCATGATGTAGGTGGTGTGGCGTAGTCTCTGGTCTGCGAGACGAGGATGAGCGCATCCACTTCTTCCCGTTTCCATTTCAGGTCGGCAAGCAGTCTCTCCGTCGCGTGGAAACACAAGTCTGAGGTTGTCTGTGTGTAGGTTATGCGCCGTTCCAGCACACCAATATTCTTCACAAAGTCCTCTGGGGCGTAGTCAGATGACACATCGTCGTCCGGTAATGGGTGCAGGTTGTTCGCAATGAAACTTGGAACACCTGCCGCCATACCGACCAACTCAACGTCTTTAAATTCGAAATATGCCATTACTTCTTAGAAACAATTATATTATATACATCCTCAATTGTTTCGGAGTTTTTCACATCATCTCCCTTCAGCGTCACATCGAATTCCTCGTCTACCATGGAAATCAATGAAAGCGCCAAAAGTGACGACCATTCCTCTAAATCTCGGAATTTAGTCTGAGCAGTTACATTTGATGGATCTGTTTCGTCCAATTGTTCTGCGAATAAAACAACAAATTCATCCAAAGTTTTCATTTCGTAATCGTTTAATTAAAGTAAATAAAGTTAAATATCTAATACCTTTGCAGGTACACCAAATACGGTCGTCCGCTCCTTCACGTCCTTCAGTACGACGCTACCTGAGCCAACCGTCGAATAGTCACCCACACGAATCCGAGGTAATACCGTCGAGTGCGGATGGATGGTCACGTATTCCCCTATTTCGGAATACCCTCCCAATGCTGTGTATGACTCGATTTCTCCATATTTGCCCACTTTAGCGTCGTGCCCAAAATTGCAAAACGGATGGATTACGGAGAAGTCACCCACAATCACATTCGCGGAAATAATTGAATGCGCACCTACAAAAACTCCCTTTCCTAGCTTGGCGGTGAAATTGATTAATGCGTAATCACTTATGCAAGATATAAATTCGCCGCCATTTCTCAAAATTATTTCCGTATATTTTTTTCGCTGGATAGGATCTCCCAATGCGCAGAAAAATACATCGTTTTTTTGTATCTGGTAGGTCTCGACAGGGCCTAGGATTGGGGGATAACCTTCCATGCCTGACAATGCATCGGCTTTGTCGTCCAGGAATCCCTTTACCTTAAAGTGCCACTTATATCCTTTTTTGTTCTTGAATAGTTCATAGCACTCCCTTCCGAATCCTCTTGCGCCTATTATTATTATTTGCTTCATTAATGGTCCAAATTAATCATTCAATACTTTTAGATCTATACTGCGTTTGCTCATTTTATGTAGTAGTCTGAATGGTATCCATATCGGTAGGCGAATTTGCCTTTCTCCATGGAGGTTCCGTTCAGGATCAATGACATATTCTTGAACCTTTGCTCATTATACATGCTTGTCAATTCGTCCAGCATGGATCGTTCCAACAAGCCTGCGCGAACAACGAACAATGTCCTGTCGACGTATTCTTCAATGATCTGTGTGTCGGCGACAATGTCTATCGGAGGACAGTCTATCAAGATATAATCATATTCAGGCCTCATTTTCTCTATGATTTCACCCAATACGCCATTGCCGATCAACTCCGTTGGGTTCGGCGGAAGTCCTCCCACAGGAAGTATATCCAGTCCGACATAGCCTCCGGCGGATTTCACCATAATGTCGTCCAGGTTCTTCACCTTCCCGTTCATATATGCGCTGAGTCCTGTCGTAGGATTCTTCGCCCACTTTGACAAGGATGCGTGCCTCATGTCGCAATCGAGCATCAATACTCGTTTGTCCTTCACCACCAAACTCAATGCGATGTTCACGCTGATGAAACTCTTTCCGCTACCTGCATTGAATGAGGTGATCATGATGGCCTGACAACCTTTTTTGGACACGAACTCCAGATTCGTACGCATGACGCGGAAGGCCTCATTGACAGCGTTCCTATTGCCTGGTTGCACCACGGCGGTATGTATTCGATGTGGCTTCTTCCAGAAACGCCACCATTTTCGCTGTCTCTGTACCAACGGAATCTCTCCCAGTAACGGAACAGGTACCTGCTCCAGATCTTTCCTTCCTCGTACGGTGTTGTTTGTCGTGAGCCTGGTGTATAGGATGCCTAATGGAATGAGCAGACCGAGCATGAAGGCTACAACCAAGATGTTACGCTTCTTTGGCGCATCCGGGAATATGCTGCCCCCGGGACGTTTTATTATTCTTGTGATGTAGGCTGTGTAGGCTTGCGACAACTCGTTTTCCTCTCGTTTCTGTAACAGGAAGAGATAGAGGGCTTCCTTGACCGCTTGCTGGCGTTCAGCGGACAACAACATCTCCGCTTGCTTAGGATTGGAGGATATCTTCGACAATGCGTTACGCTCACTGTGCTTTAATGTCCTAATCTTGTTGTCGATGGCGGCGATTTGGTTGTCGATGGAGACTAATATGGCGCTACGCATGGAGGCCAAATCCGCATCCATGCCTTTCACCAGGTCATTCTCCGAACTACTGTTCGCCTCCAGTCTGTTTCGCTTCAAGAGCTTGTCGTTGTACTCTGATATTTGGCTCTCGATATTGGCGTTCTGTATACCTGAACTTACAGGCAATACTTTCGTTTGATTCGATTCGATAGCTAGGTAGTCCCTGATGTATTGGGTCATGTATAATTGCGAATTCAAGTCTCGCAACTGGTTGGAGATGGCCGCATTCTCCTGCATGTACATTTCCGCCACCGCTTTCACGTCAGGCAAAAGGTTCTTACTCTTATAGGAGGAGATGTTGTTGTCGACGTTGGATAATTCCTCCTCGATGATTTTCAGACGTTCGTTGATGAACATGGAGGTACCTTCCGCTATCTGGTTTTTATCGTTGACCCAATTCTCATTGTATATGGCGATGATACCGCCGAGGAATGCGTCTCCTCGTTGTGTGGAGACATCCCTGACCATCAATGTGATGATGTTCGATTTAATATCTTCTTGTGAAACGGATAATCTGGCGGACCAGTTCTCTTGGGACTTGAAGAGGTTGGTGCGTTTGATTTCTATCGTTGATAGTTGCTTCCGGTTGTTGAATTCAGGCACTCTGGTCACCAATACTCGACCAACAGGCGTGTTTGTCGTGTCTCCGATGTGGATCCTACATTTATCGCCACTCTCCATCTTATTCCCTTCCTCAAGGTCATGGAATGTGAAATCATAGAGTACGACGAAGTCATTTCGGTCTAAGTCCATGACACATGTCACGTCCACATAATCCGTGATGTCCAGGAAATTGACCATCACCGGAAGCTTGGATCCGTACAGGACTTGCCCCTTCAATCCCCCTACCTCTTTGTATTCGATATCCAAATGATAGCGTTTGATGACTTCGCACATCAAGTCAGGCGAAATCAGGGCGCGGAGCTCGTTGTTTACGGTAGTTCCCGAAGACGACAACCCCATATCGTTGAACGCATTCTGGAGTTTTAATGCCGAATTGCCCGATGACTCCGACTTTATCTGTATCTCCGACGACCTAGTGTACGATGATGGGGTCTTCAGGATATAGAGTACTGCCAATGATAATACGGCAAGCATCGAGATGGCGAACCAATGCCAATGCTTTTTTACTTGAACGAATAACTCCTGAAAGTCCAGCGAGTCCTCAACTATAATGTCTTCATTAAAGATCCAATTCTGATCCATACACGTTATATACTCATCAATACATCAATACAACGTCAATCTGCCTATTCGATATCGCCTTATTTGTTGTTCAGGACAAGTGCGACAACCGTCGCCGCCAAAGATGAGATGGATATCCAGAATGATGTGGATCTCACATTGTTACCATTGACGGTTGATTGCTTGATTTTCATCTTGTTAGGTGTGACGTATATCACATCGTCTTGTTGCAGATAGTAAACCGGTGATTGAACCACGTTCTGCAGAGAGTTCAGGTTGATGCGGAAGGTCTTCTGTTTCCCTTCCTCCATTCTCAGCACGAGCACGTCCTCCCTCTTTCCTTGGATGGTGATGTCTCCCGCACCGCTTATCGCCTCCAAAAGCGTCATGTTATCTTTGTAAATGCGGTAGATGCCCGGATGTGCGACCTCACCGAGGACTGAAATGCTCAGGTTCAGGAAGTCGACCGTGATGACAGGGTCCTTCGCTTGGTTCCTTGACTCGATTTCGTCCTTGATCAGTGTCGCCAATTCGTTTCTTGTCAAGCCGGCCACATTGATTTTTCCTATCGTAGGGAAGTCTATGTTTCCCTCGCTGTCCACCGTGTATCCGGAAACCGCTCCTGTCTCTTCTCCGTATAATGTGCTGTGCGCTCCCGTGCTGACCACGCGCTGTGTCACGTATGGCAGATTGAACAATGCGGAGAGTTGTGGATCCTTACAGTTCACCACGATGGAGATCCTATCCTTCGGACGGAGTGTGATTTCTTGCACCGCAGAGGTGTTGATGCCTTTTACTCGATCCGCATCTTGGAAGTACGGTATCTTGGTGTGCGATGAGCAAGAACTCAATACAAGAATGAATAGTGTGTTAAAAATCAACCATTTAGCTTTCATTGGCGTATCTTTTTATTTATTATTCCTTATTCTTCAATTTATTCTTTTCTATTTTGTAATGCGTCCAAATGTTTATCGCGGAGTAGAACAAAACTATTCCCATGAACAGCAATGTCGGATCCATTTGTTTGGACAAGTTTAGGCTTACAACGATGATGAATGCGGAAAAGAATAGTATGCTGATCATTGCGACGTGTTGTGTCATCCCTAAACTTAACAGTTTGTGGTGGATGTGGCTTTTGTCCGGCATGAAAGGATTTCTCTTGCACTTCAGACGGAATATGAACACGCGGATCACATCCATGCAAGGCACCATCAACGGTGTGAAGGCGAGAAACATCGGGTGCACCTTTGATAGAACCGTGTGCGTCGGAGCAATTTCCACATTCGCCAGGCGGAAACTTAAGAAACAGAGAATTAGCCCGATGGTGAGTGAACCTGTGTCGCCCATGAATATCTTCTTCTGTTTCTCCGCTTTGCCGAATACATTGTAGATGAAGAATGGTATTACCGTCCCTAGCGTGGCGAATGCGACCAAAGCGAAGGTGTACTCCTCTATTTCGAGGAATATGAATCCGTAGAATGCAAGTGCTACTCCACTGAGTCCGGAAGCCAATCCGTCAATGCCGTCTATCAGATTCATGGCGTTGATGATAAAGACGACTAGGAAAATCGTCAGCGGCCAAAAAAGGAACTGTGGCAATCTGTTGAGGAAGAACAACCCGTGCAGGTCGGATATGTACAATCCCCCGAATAGGAACAGTAAACCGCAGATGACTTGCACAACGAACTTCGCACTGTATTTTACTCCGATCAGATCGTCCGCGATGCCGACTAGGTAGAGAAGAATCACAGAACATACACAGATGGATAGACTCAATATGTTTTCACCCAATTCCTCCATTAGTTGGAGCCTGCCGGTGTGGACATCGAAAACCAATAATATGAAGATTGTGAATAGGATGACGGGTTCAAACGCCAATCCTCCTAGCCTCGGTACTGTGCTATGGTGGATTTTCCTCTCGTCTATCTCGTCGAATAGTTTCTTGCGGAAGGCAATCAACAGAATTTGCGGTATCAGCACACCTGCGGCAACTATTGACATCACAAGGGCGAAGGCCATCACGAACCTCCAAAAGACGGTGTCAGACATTGTGGTGAAAAAATCCAACATGAATTTCTTGTTATCTTAAGTTCTAATTCAATTATCTATGATTTCCAAGAAGGATCTTGGAATGTATGATGTAGCTACAACCGCCACACCCTCTATCGATACGATTAGCCGTTTCCTTCCTTGTATTCTCTTCACGTAACCTTCCGCACCTTTGAACACGCCGTCAATCACTTTGACATGGTCTCCGATCTTATAGTCGACTGTGCCTTCAGGAAGAAGTTCCAAACCCATATCCCCGACAGAAGTCACCAAAATGAACGAATCCATCTCTTTGTCAGGAATAAGCCGGGGTTGTTTCGTCTCAATGTCGGAATATACATAAAATGAGTCGCCGAACTTCTCTTTCAGTGAAATTAGATACTTCGGGTTACATTTTATGAACAACAAGGAGGTAATCAGCTGTTTTTTCTCATATACTTTTTGTCCGTCTTTAAATGATTCGACCGTCCTCATCGGTATATAATATCGAATTTCGTCGCCCTCCAATATGGAAGACATCTTCGTGACCCGATTGAAAAAGACGTTTACGGCAAACCACCCGAACTCCTGTGCTTTATTCATACCTCCCGCTCAAATAATCGTTTCCCTCTACCAAAACAGCAATGAGGAAAATTTGCATTTATCGTCTTCTGAGGGGAATCATGATTTTATTTTCCCCCTTCAAAAGCACCATCTACAAAAGTAAGTAAAAATCTTTATTTGAGACGAGGAGATTGTGAAAAATATGTTTTTGATAGTTGTATGTGTAATTTATCCTTCGTTTTGTTGAATTTCCGATGTTGCTTCGTCAATATGTTTGTTCATATTGCTCTGCGATCTTTTTCCATATGTAGTTCTGTTCCGCTATGGATCGCATCGGACTTCCATCCAGTTCCCTCTTCAATAGCTCCAACAGGCTCTTGTCGTCTTTGAAATAATAGGCTTTTTCCTGTGTGGTGGCGCGGTTATAGACGCAGTCGTACGCCACGATCGGCATACCGAAGAACATCGCCTCCACCAATGATGGGTTGGTTCCTCCCGCACTATGACCATGTACGTAAATGGATGCGTTCGAACGGATGACGTAGAGGATGTCCAAATCATATATCGCGTCCAAAAGGTGGATGTTAGGGAAGTTGGAATACTGTTTCTTCAGCTTCTTCGAGTAGTCGCTATGGTTCCAGTTACCGATGAACACGAATGGCTTGTCGCTTTGGGAGAATGCCTTCAACGAAATATGGCAGTTGTTCTCCGGCTCGATCCTACAGACGCAAACCGCATAGTTCCTTTGGGTTAGCCCATAGTCTGATAATATCTTGTCGCATTTCTCTTGCTCGATTTCACGGATCACATGGTCTCCTCCGTAGGCGATTAGTTGGGAAGGCTTGCCGTACACTTCGGTCACATAGTCCTGTATTCCTTTGTTGTCGGCGATGATCACATCCGCACACTTCACCGCTAATTTCTCCGACGAACGGAGAATCCAGCGGGCGAACCATCCCCATTTGGCTCTTTTGTGCTCCAATCCGTCAATGTTCACAACCAATCGGTTCTTGCTGAACAGCTTCAGCACAGGGAGGAACATGCATCCTGACACTCCTAGCACCAAAATCGTATCATATCCTCTAAAGGTATGCATCATGCAGAATATATCATACATCACACTCAACATGCCGTTGGCCTTCACATTGATGTATTTTAGTGTGCATCCTTTGTATTCATGCAGTCTTCCTGGCATATCGACTCCACTGCAGAATACTGTATAGTGTACATTCGCCGAAGCGTTTTCTCCCACAATATTCTCCACCATGGATTCGAACCCGCCGTAATTGGCAGGGATTCCCTGACATCCCACTATCGCAATCTGTTTCATTGTAAAAACTAATTATTTTTCAATCCAAACGATCGATGATATCATCTCATTGATTGTTTCTTCCGAGTAATTTTTCGATTTCTTATAAGCAGATTCTGACAAACTTTCGTATAACGTATAGTCTGTCAATATGGTCGTAATCTTTTTTTCTATTTTGTCCAACTCTTTTACATCTATCTTGTATCCATTCGCGTCGTCCTCCACCATTTCGGCGACACCTCCTTTGGTCGGCACAATTACCGGCAGTCCGGCTGACATGGCTTCCAGTGCCGTGAGCCCAAAGGTTTCCACCGCCATGTTCGCGTCTGTTAGGTTCAGCACCATGGATGCGTTTGCGTAGAAGGGCGCCACATCGTCTTGCCGCGGATATATCTTGATGTTATCCCCCAGGACGATGTTGTTTTCTTTCAGGAATTCGTCTATCGTCTTTGGCTCGTCATTCACAACCATCACGAAATTGAATTGCGGAAGGCGATTGGATAACTCGCAGAATTGTGTGACGCCTTTGTATTTCTTTAAGGACGCGACCATTAACACGCATTGTTTCGAGTAGGCGGAAGATGGGTTGAACTCAAAACGTTCCACAAATGTGTCGGGCAATGCGTTGGGAATCACGTGTACCCTCTCTACCCTATCCAAATGGGACTTTTGGAACTCCGAGACGCATATTATGTCGGATGCGAGATGGGTCATCGCCCATGCCAATCCTCGGTAGAAACCGCTTTTGGCGAATGAGTTCTCGTGGTAATGGTATATGACCCGCTTCCCCATCATCCGTCCTGCCAATGCGGCTCCTACGGGAAGTATGGTGTTGATGTAAAAGACAATGTCTTTCTTGAAAAGATACCTCCATGAGAAGAAGAACATGTAGACTTGCGCATACGTGTACCGCAGCATAGTGACTACAGGGTTCATGGAGAAATGGTAGCTGTAGTGATACTGTCGCAGGTTCGTCCCTTGCAGCTCATCCAGTACTCCCCCCTTGGAGGTGAGTATATCTATCGGACAACCTTTCCGTAATAGTCCGGTAAGCACTGTTTTCAATACCTTCGGACTGCCCGAATAATCATTGAAGAGATGGAAAACCGCTATCTTCATCTGAATCTGATTCATACCCGATTACCCCATGAATACGGAATAGACCCGTGCGATGAGGTAATAGATTTTATGCTTTAACCGTACGCCCGAAAGCAAGGACTTCCAGTTGTTATTCGCATTGATTATACCCAAAAACTTCTTTTGTGTGGCTCGATCAGACTTGAGGATATAGTAACGGAACAAGACTTCGTAAGTTCTGCAAGCCGCATCCTTTATCACATCTTTGTACAATGTTTGCTCGTTCCCTAGCCTTTTTATCAGTTCTTCGGCGACGGTGACGGAGTCATATAGCTTTTTTTCGGAAATGGGAGAGGTCGTGATGGAATTCTCCCGTATCCTGTAGATATATGTCGGTTGCGCGTAATAACAACAGTTCCTCGTTATGCTTAAAGCTGTAGGGGTGAATAGGCAATCTTCAAAGTATATACCTTCCTTGAAGTACAATTCGTTGTCTATCAAGAATTTCCGGTTGAATATATAGAAGTTTGCTCCGCTGTACGGGAAGATGTAGGAATTGTCATATATATACTTCCCATCCCCTGCTTCGGACGCTAAATTCCTGTCGATCAGGGTGTCCACTCCTCCTTTCCTCTGAATGGTGTTCAGTGCTATGATGTCGGGGTTGTGATGGGAATAGATGAATTCACGTATTTTTTGGAGGCAATTGTCCGCAATCCAATCGTCGCTATCCAAAAACCATATATATTCGCCTTGGGCGAGTGTAGTTCCTCTATTTCGGGTTGCGCTCAATCCCCTATTTTCCTGACTGATGACTTGGATGTTCACGTCAGGGTTGCTCTCGGCTAGATGATTCATCACCTCCAATGTTGAGTCTTGGGACCCATCGTTGATTGCTATTATCTCGTAGTCATCCTTCTCTATGTTCTGATGAATGCAACTTGTCACACAATCTTTGACATATTGTTCGACATTATATGCAGGCATTACTATCGAAAGGAACATATGCAAATGGTTTTTAGTTTTTTTTTCTATGAATTAAACTGATTTTGAACGATTTGACTCCCCTTAGTCGAAAAATGTTTGTTTGGAAGGGAAGAACTCCAGATCGACAAATTCGTATGGTGAACATGTCGCGGCGTGGTTATACACAGCCCACATACAGAGTGCATAGGTTAGGCCGCAGAACATAATGATGGGAACTCTGTACAGCACATCCTTCTTTTTCGACAATTCATACATGAGGAATGAATAGATGACGATACGGAATGGAAGGAAATACATGTTCACGCGGTCTAGGTACGTGCCTCCGATACAGTTCTGCAGGAATATGCCTACGAAGTATAGCTTATAGTATAATTCGAAGCCGACGTCGTTATGGAGCCGTTTCAGTTTATCGTACATCCATATCACCGTCATATCCAGTATCAGCCAGATGAGTGTGGCGATACCCATTGAATTCTTATTATTGGACCAGTCTAGGGTTTTCAGGTATTCTATATCGTTCGTAGTCTCACCGAAACCGATGGCCCCCGCTAGAGTGCTTATGTTGTTGAATATGAATTCCCTCAGGAATGCGCCTGCCACGACCGAGCTGAAGAGCAGCGAATATTGTAGCCATTTATCGTCCTTGATTTTGAAATTCAGCACGAAGTAGAATACGATCAGTGGATAGGCCGTTTTGTGGATAGCTGCGGCGAACACGATGCATAGGGCATATGGTATCAGCCTTCGCTCTTGGATGAAACGGATTGCGTACAAGAAGATGCAAAAGGCGACACTCTGCCTCATCGCGTTGTTCCAAATGAATAATTCCAACGTGGTGAATAGGAAGAAGAATGCCCATGGCATGATAAATTTGAATTTCTGGAACGCCCTGACAAAGAAATAAATCTCTAGGCAACCCATCAATAGGAATATGGTGCTGTAATGGAACTTCAAGTAATTGAAGAACTTACAGACGTAGGTGTAGCCGTACTCCATGTGGGGAAACAACTTCTGGTTGAAGAAGAAACCCTTGTAGGATACGTAGTCGTCGCCCACATTATATCGAAGGCCTATCACCAAGGTGAATATGGTGATAATCATATATGCGAAGACTCTTTTACTTGTCATCGCATACTGATACGCCAAATAGATTAGGACGATCAGCAGTATATTATAGACGTAATAAGCGAGAAACATATGATCCAATCAGTTAAAATAAGAACCCGTAGTTCTTTTTCTCTCTTTCAGGAGAAGTATCTTCTTCACTAGTTTGTTTGGCAGGTATTTCAGCAAGAAATCGTTCTTGATGGTCGCGCACAGACGTCCCCATGCCGTTTTATCCCTCCAACTTGCGTTGTAGTGATGTATCGCCAATGTGTTTTCCGTGATATTTATATGGTTGGTCACGTAATCCTTCGGACCGAAATAGTCTTTCGGGTAGATGTACACGCCATCTATACATTGTATTGCGTTTTCTTGCGACAACCCTTTCTCTTCCATCAGCTCGGTCGTGTAAGATACGATAGTCTTCGTGTTTGGACTTCCGTCCGCATGTAAGAAGCGGAGAGCCGCGTATTTGTCCAGAATCTCCTTGTAAATCGGCAATCCTGCTTCCGCGCCGATCCCTAAGCCCGGATTAACGGCGAAACCGGCACCTCGTGCGAAGGATCCGTTTTCAGTGGGTGTATAGTCTTGCTCACACCCCATAAATGCGCCTCGCTCGATGACTTTGTCCAGCGGTTTGATGATTTCCACATCTGTATCGAAGTACAAACCGCCATGGTTGTACAGAATCCAGAAGCGGGCATAATCGCTCACGAAAGCATACTTGCGTTCAGCATATGCCTCGCGGGTATATTGAACCATGTTTACGTCAAAATTATCCTCGTTCCACTCCTTGATTTCGTAGTCTGGAAGGAACTTCCTCCACGATGCGATGCATTGTTCTGCCAAACTCGGTAATGGGTTATGGCCGAACCAACAGTAGTGAATGACCTTTGGAATCATGACTTAAACAGGTGTAATTTGTTCTTTAAAATTGTTTCCACTCCATGAATTAATTTGGCTAGCGTCAAGCCATAGCGTTTTATCAGGTGGAAGTTATGGTTCGCAAGTTTCATATCCTCTGGAGATCGGTAGTCGAATGCGTTCAAGGCTTGCTTGTTTTCCTCCGAGTAACGAAGCGAATCGTCCGGTATGAAATTGAAGTTATCGGACGTGTCGATTACCTGCGACGAATAATTGTAGTCGAGCGCATGTTCTCCGCTCCCCTCAATTGCCGTGCAGTATTCTCCCGAACCGTCGAAACCATAGTTCCTGGCTTTCGATATGACTGGCGAGATGCAGTATTTGTTTTGGCAGGCGAGATATGCCCGAAGCGCCACATCGGAACAGATTAGCAGCAACGATGTCTGGCTACCGTATGAAAGTGCTGACGAAAAATAATCGCGGAAACAGGAGTCTATCATCCGTTGATATAATCCTTTCTTCACGATTGTGTCTGCATCCCGTAACATTTTCCCGGACTTAATGTAGGAGGAATAGGTCTCTTTTTTGGATGCCCAAAAGCCTAATCCCCAAGCGGAGAGCGTGAAGTTCTGCTTGAAGCAGGTGGCTCCTTCGTTCACCTTCCAGGTGACGGGATAGCAGTATCCGGAGACGAACATCACGTCTGGGTCGTTCCGATACTCCCATAGGCATTTATCCTCGAACTCCAGGAAGTTGGGAGAGAATTCCACGTCATCATCCGTACGGATCCAACATGGATAATGCTCGTAGGCGTATTCTATCAGATGGGAGGAATTCCTTGCACTGCCATAGTTCTCGGTGCGTTTGAAAACGACGAATTTGGCGAAACATGAGAAGTCGCCGTTGTCCACATAGTCGCAGATTTCCTGCCATCCCTGCCGGTATTTCTCTGCCGGCGGATAGTCCAAACCCACATACACATCCGTATATTTGGCCCATGTGTTACGCTTTAGGCTCTCCATCAATCGGATGAAGTGTTTCGACCGACATAACGTCGGGATCAGCACGGGTGCGAAGTAGATGTCTTTATTGTTCTCCATAATCCCTTAAGAAACAGAATGAAACGGATTTCGTCAGATGAGCTTGGGTTGCCCCATCGCCCTTTTATTCGTGGACAACAGGTATATCGTTTTTATTGTCTATCAATCTATATTCATTCAACATGCGGCTTATCTCTTCCTTGGAATTGAACATGATGACATCTAGAATTGAGAGCCAAGGCACGAACTCGTTGCCGAATTGCTTATAGGCGATTTCGTTGGATTTGATGAACTTCAACGTCAAATTCCTCTTCCTGAACTCGTCGAAATCATACAAGGCGGTACCTCCAATCGAGTTGATGTAAGTGTCTGCCCCTGTTTTTTCGCAGAAATCGTAGATGCGGTACTCTCTTTTCAAATTATTGTTCTCAGGGAATGAGGATGAGTAACACAGACGGGTCTTGATGTTCAAGTAATCGCAAACCACTTCCATGGAGTTGCCCAGGAAGTAGGCTAAGTTCGTTTCCTTACAGTCAAATATTCTCTTCAACAAGTCATATCCTTCCTGGAAGTAGGGGCTCTTGTTGTAATTGTAGGTTATGGTCTTCAACATTTTGTCGAAGTTCATGTCGGCCAAAGATATCTCGTTTATGTATTTGTTTTGGCTCGCCTTGGCCAATGACAACCCGTAGTACATGGGTTCGTTCTGGTTCAAGATGCGGTTCCTATTCACCCATCCTCGATTGATGTATGCGTAATCGTCGCCAATCACAAATATATCAGCGCAGTTAATTAATTGCCAATATCCGATGTAAGGAATAAAATAGGGCTGATTGCATGCTAGTATCATATCTCGTCTTTTTTATTGTAACTAATGTGTTACCCAGTTATCTTATCTGATGATTTGATCTATGATTCGTTGAATATCTTCCTCCGTGAGTGTATGGTGCATAGGAAGACAAATGACAGAATTGGCCATTTTGTGCGCATTCGGCAAATTCTTAGGATCGGCGGACTCTAATCCGCGGTAAGTGGAGAATTCAGAAATCAACGGATAGAAGTAGCGTCTGCCCAAAACTTTCGCTTCACGCATCTTCATGTACAGGTCGTCTCTACTCATTCCGTATTTTCTTTCGTCGATGAAGATAGGGAAATAGGAATAGTTATGTTTGACGCCTGGCATGTCGTCGAAGAAGGTGATTCCTTCGACGGAGCGCAAAGCCTTGCGGTATGCGACAGCCACTTCCCTTCTCGCAGCGATTGCATCGTCCACTTGGCGTAGGTTCAGTATGCCATAGGCGGCACGCACTTCGTCCATTTTGGAGTTGATGCCCGGTCCGACGACGGTTGTCTCGCCCGCGAAACCGAAGTTCTTCAGGTAATCGATGCGCTGTTTCGTCTTTTCGTCATGCATCACCATCGCACCTCCTTCTATCGTATTGTAGACCTTTGTGGCATGGAAAGATAGTGTAGACATATCGCCCGCATTGAGCACACTCTCCCCCTCCACCTCGACACCAAAGGCATGGGCGGCGTCATAGATGACTTTTAAGCCATAACGGTCTGCTATTTCCTGTATTTTCTTCGTGTCGCATGGCTTTCCGTAGACGTGCACCGGCATAATGGCGGTAGTCTTCGGTGTAATGGCAGCCTCGATCTTGTCCGGATCCAGATTGCCCGTCTTCATGTCAATGTCCACGAATACTGGTTTTATGCCGTTCCACCACAAGGCGTGGGTGGTCGCGACAAAACTGTAAGGGGTTGTGATCACTTCACCGGTCACTCGAAGGGCTTGTAAAGCTGTGATGAGCGGTAACGTACCATTCGTGAAAAGGCTGACGTAAGGAACCTTCAGATAGGTCGCCAATTCCTTCTCTAATTGTTTGTGAAAGGAGCCGTTATTCGTGATATACTTGGAATTCCAGATTTCTTTCAATAACCCGTAGAACTCTTCCAGATTTGGGAGCAACGGTGATGTGACGGTAATCAAACTATTATCCATTTTTGTTTATTAAGTGAATTCTGTAATGGGACATCCATTATGTCATCTCATTCTCTTTAGCAGTTCCACGTCACTCTTCCTGATTTTCCGCAGACCCAGGTCCGGCTCGAAACGGTGGACGTCCGTGCCGATGAAATCGTACATGCCTTTGCTCAGGAGCATGCTGGCCTTTTTCTTCACGTCGTCGCCGTATCTACCCAAAAGGGCGGGCAGATTCATTTGGAATTTGACTCCTTGCGATTTCAGTTGTTCGTATCGCTCTTTCTCCATGTAGTTATAACGTTCAGGATGAGCGAGTAATGGCCATAGTCCCATTGACCTGACTTTCTCCACCACCTCGTCGAAATAGCCGGGGGAGGAATAGTAGGAGGTCTCGATTAACAGATGGTCACCGTTCACGCCATGAGGCAGCAAATCTTTTTCCGATAAACGTTGAAGCAAAAGGTTGTCTATCATGTATTCCGCCGCCAAATGTAGTTTGATTCCACCTTTGTAGGCGTCGCATAACTGATCGAAATGATCCTTCAACTTTTGGGTTGAATTCGGGAAATCCTCCATGATATGGGGGGTGCAGTATAATTCTTTCATGCCTAGCTTCTCGTATAAGTCGAGCACGGCGAGGGAATCCTCAATTTTTTGTATTCCGTCGTCTACGCCAGGAATGATGTGCGAATGGCAGTCGACCATTCCCTTGCATACGTGGGAATCCGCCAATGTCACATTCTTGGTTAAAAATCCGAACAAAGACATTTCCTGTTTAATTTAAAGGTGCATTCCTTATGGCGTCATAAGGAATGCACCTGTTCCATACCCTACTCTATCAACTGTAAGAATAATAATCACTGTTGTAATATCCGTGACGGTAGCTGTACTTGCCTTTTTCCATTGGCGTACCGTTCAGGATCAGAGTCATGTTCTTGAATCTGTTTTCGTTGTACAATGCGGTGAGGTCTTCAAGCATAGAACGCTCCAACAATCCTGTACGTACAACGAACAACGTTCTGTCCGCATAGTTCTCAACAATCTGGGCATCCGCCACGATGTCAATTGGTGGACAATCGATGAAGACATAGTCGTATTGTGTTTTCAATTTGTTAATCGACTCACCCAACAGACCATTACCGATCAACTCGGAAGGGTTTGGCGGAATGGTGCCGACCGGAACCATATCCAAACCGACATTGCCGTCCACATTCTTCACCATCACTTCCTCGATGTCGCTCACTTTCCCGCTGAGGAAGGTGCTCAGACCGATGTTTGGACTGTTCGCCCATTTGGAGAGAGAGGCGTGGCGCATATCACCGTCGATCACGAGTACTTTCTTCTCTTTGATCGCCAAACTCAGTGCAGTATTCACACAGAGGAAACTTTTACCGCTACCGGCGTTGTAGGAGGTGAAGAGCAATACGTTGCTGTCCTTTTTCACCATGAATTCCAAGTTCGTACGCAAGATACGGAAGGCTTCGTTGATTGCGTTCCTGTTGCCATGTTCGACCACAGCATCCTGCACTTTCTGTTCTTTCCTCCAGAATTGCCACCACTTCTTTGGTTGCTTAGACAAAGGAATCTCGCCCAACAACGGAACAGGCACATGTTCCAGATCCTTCTTTCCTCGGAGCGTCGTGTTCAACGTTTCCTTGATGTAGATGAGGGACATAGGGATGATCAATCCTATGGCGAATGCGACCAGCAAAATGTTGCGCTTCTTCGGTGCGTCTGGAAGCAGGCTACCACCAGGACGTTTGATCACACGGGTGTTGTAGGCTGTGAACGATTGGGACAACTCGTTTTCCTCACGTTTTTGGAGCAGGAAGAGGTACAGGGCCTCTTTGACCGCTTGTTGACGCTCGGCGGAGAGCAACATCTCAGCTTGTTTAGGGTTGGATGAGATGCGGGACAATGCCTGTCTCTCACTATGTTTCAGGTTGCGAATCTGGTTGTCGATGGCGGCGATTTGGTTATCGATGGAAACCAAGATGGCGCTTCGCATGGATCCCAAATCGATGTCCATTTGTTTCACGAGGTCGTTCTCGGAACTACTGTTAGACTCCAAACGGTTCCTTTGCAACAATTTGTCGTTATACTCGGAGATCTGAGACTCGATGTTGGCGTTCTGCAAACCGGAGCTCACCGGCAAAACCTTTGTCTGATTCTTTTGCACGGAGAGGTAGTCACGGATGTAGTTGGTCATATACAACTGAGCGTTCAGGTCACGTAACTGGTTGGAGATGTTGGCGTTCTCTTGCATGTACATCTCAGCCACGGCCTTCACGTCAGGCAAGAGGTTCTTACTCTTATAGGAGGAAATGTCGTTATCCACAGAAGAAAGCTCATTCTCGATGATGTTCAAACGTTCGTTGATGAACATGGACGTACCGTCAGCGATCTGGTTTTTGTCCTTAATCCAGTTCTCGTTGTACACCTTGATCAACATATCCAAGATATCGTCAGCACGTTGGATGGATACATCCTTCACCTCCAGTGTGATGATGTCCGCCTTCTCGTCGTCTTGTGTGACGTTCAAGGCACCCGACCAGTTTTCTTGGGATGAGAACATGTTGGTGCGGGTTACATGAAGGCTTCTGATATCGTTGCCCGTGTATCGGAGGTTACGTTGAACGACCAAACGACCGATGGCCGTGTTGATGGTGTCGCCTAATGACGCCATCGCAGGTTCGTTCACTTGTTTCACCTCACCATTTACGGTATATGCGATGTTGTCGATCTTCACGTAGTCCTTTGAAGCGACTGAATCGCCCAAAAAGACATCGCAGAACACGTTGTCATAGTCCGTCAAGTCGACGAATGAGACTTGAACAGGCAGATTAGAGCCATACAGCACGATGTCGTGGAAACTACCGTCGATTGTGTAGTTCACGTCCAGGTTCAGACGCCTAACCACTTCGAACATGACGTCAGAAGAGAGCAGCGCGCGCAATTCGTTGTTGACATTGGTGTTCATGGCGAACATGCCACCCATGTCGTTGAAAGCGTTCTGGATGTTCATACTTGGTCCGTTCTTCGCTTCCGACTTGATTTGGACCTCAGCCGTTCTGGTGAAAGACTCTGGAGTCTTCAAAATGTAGAGAATGGCTAGAGCCAAAACAATAGCAAAGGATGCGGCAAACCAATGCCACTTCCTGACACACATTAGGATTAGTTCACCGAACTCGATGAAGTCCTCCGTTTGGCCACCGTTTTTTTTGTTTTCTTCCATAAAATTTTTATTGTTCTTTGTTACTATTTATTTTTCGAAGTATTAATCCTTATTATTATTGTTCAGCACAATGGCTACAACCGTGGCTGCCAATGAGGAGAGCGAAATCCAGAATGATGTGGATCTCACCTCGTTTCCGTTGACGGTGGATTGTTTAGCCTTCATCTTGTTCGGCTCCACATACACGATGTCGTCCTGTTGCAGGTAGAAGATAGGTGATTGCACCACATTCTGCAACGAGGTCAGGTTGACGCGGTATGATTTTTGTTTGCCCTCTTCCATACGGAGTACCAATACGTTCTCGCGTTTGCCTTGAATGGTCAGGTCACCTGCACTGCTGATGGCCTCGAGCAAAGTCATGTTGTCTTTGTAAATACGGTAGATGCCTGGGTTCGCCACCTCACCCATGATTGTGAAGCTCAAGTTCAGGAAGTCGACGGTGATGACAGGGTCCTTCGCCTGGTTCCTTGACTCGATTTCGTCCTTGATCAGCGTGGCTAATTCGCTACGGGTCAGTCCGGCCACATTCATCTTTCCGATTGTAGGGAAGTCGATGTTACCCTCGCTGTCCACCGTATATCCGGAGACGGCACCCGTCTCCTCACCGAACAGGGTGTTGCGGGCTCCCGTGGCTACCACACGCTGTGTGACATACGGAAGGTTGAACAAGGCGGACAACTGCGGGTCTTTACAGTTCACCACGATGGAAATTTTATCTTTCGGGCGAAGTGTGATTTCCTGCACCGCAGAGATGTTAATGCCTTTGACACGGTCCGCATCCTGAAAATACGGAATTTTCTCGTAAGACGAACATGAGCTCAACAGCAAACAAGCAAGCGCTGTCAGAATGAGTGATTTGACTTTCATATTTCGATACTTTATTTGTTTTCCAGTTCTTTCTTGTTAATAAGTTTGGACATCCAAATATTCAACAGGGTGTAAAGCGCCACGCAGCAAATCAGCAGCAACGTAGGATCCATTATTTTTGACAAAATCAAGCATACGACGATGAAAAAGGCTGAGAATACCAGAATCGAGATCATCGCTTTGTGTTGCGACATCCCCAAGTTCAGTAATTTGTGGTGGATATGGCTCTTATCTGGCAGGAATGGGCTATTCCCCATCCTGATACGGTGGATGAATACCCTTATCACATCCATGCAAGGCACTAATAGTGGGCAGAAGGCCAAGAAGAATGGATGAACCCTTGAGAGACACGTGTGGTCGGCCGAAATGTCGACGTTGGCCATCCTGAAGCTCAAGAACGAGAGGATGAGACCAATGGTGAGAGAACCCGTATCGCCCATGAATATTTTCTGTTGTTTCTCCGCTTTTCCGAACACGTTGTAGTAAAAGAACGGGATCACTGTTCCCAGTGTGGCGAAGGCGACAAGCGCGAAAGTGTACTCCCCTATTTCGAAGAACACGCAGCCGTAGTATCCCAAGGCGACACCGCTTAGTCCCGAGGCCAAGCCGTCGATGCCGTCGATCAGGTTCATCGCGTTAATGATGAAGACAACCAATGTGACCGTCAGGGGCCAGAATACCCACCATGGCAATCTGTTGAGGAACAGCAGCCCGTGCAGATCCGAAATGTACAGTCCTCCGAAAAGGAACAGAAGGCCGCACCCTATCTGCACGACAAACTTCGCACTGTATTTCACTCCGATCAAATCGTCCGCGATGCCGACCAAGTAGAGAAGGATCAGGGAGCAAACGCAAATCGAAAGGCTCAACACATTGTTACCCAACTCTTCCATCAATTGGAATCTGAGCGCATGAACGTCAAATACCAGAAGTATGAAAATGGTGAAAAGAATGACAGGCTCAAATGCTATACCTCCTAATCTTGGCACTGTACTGTGGTGGATTTTCCGCTCATCAGGCTCATCGAACAACTTCTTCCTAAACGCAATTAGTAGGATTTGCGGAATCAAAATACCTGCCGCGACAATCGACATGATTAATGCGGAGGCCATCATGAACCGCCAAAAGGCGGTGTCAGACATTGTGATAAAAAAATCAGACATTTATTGAAAAAATTAAACCAAACATATGTCGCATTGGGTAAGCGACTTATTACAACCTTATCCTTTTTGTCAACTCTATTGAGTTGATTTACAGAATCATCATATTCATATATATCGTTAATTTTTTAATGAATATATAACTTGTAACTGAGCATACTTATCTCTCCTCGCATTTCTGTATATGCGAGCACTCCAAGGTCGTCCGCTAACATTCACTATTCTTTAAGTAAACATCCCGAAACTCAGCTGATGCACGACAACGCACATCTAATTTTAACCGTAACCTTGTGACTGTTGTAAAGACATACACAATCCAATATTCGGTACAAATTTAGTGTAAATATTTCAATAAATCCAAATATAATCCAAAAAACAAGTCTATTTATAACGGATGTCAATAGTCAGATAAATAAAATTTTGATTTATAGAATATTATTTTTTCAACAATTTTCCCATAATGCGAAAAACGAGGGCTTTCACCCATAAAATCATACCCGTTTTGTTCTTTTTTTAGCGGTTTCATCTTATTCGTATCGTTTTAATAACTAACTTTGAACCCTGAGATAAAAATACAATGGTGAAAAAAGTGAAATATTTCCTCAATGGCATATGGGCCAGTCTGATTCTACTGGGCATCTGCTTCTCCCATAATGGCTGTAAAGACGAATTCACGACGGATTCCGAATATAAACTCACAATGCCGGACTCCCTTTCGTTTGATACGGTCATTTCCCAAACGATCAGTCCGACTGCTGTGTTCAAGATTTACAATGAGACGAAAGAGGACATTAAGATCGCTTCCCTCGTGTTGGAGTCGCATTCGAACTACTTTCAAATCAATGTGAACGGGAAATCGGGCACATCGTTCTCGAATCTGGAGATCCTATCGGGCGATAGCTTATACGTCTTTGTCCAAATTGTCGCAGGAGAGAGCGGGCAGGATGCTCCTCTGCTTATTGAAGATAAAATAAACGTGCTCTATAATGGGAACTGTCAAAGCGTAGTCCTTTCCGCATATGGCCAGGATGCGTACCATCTAAAACAGAAGGTGCATATCTCCTCTGACACGGTATGGAGCGGCAAAAAACCGTTCCTTGTCTACGATTCCATCATCGTGGATTCCGCCGCTACCCTGACCATCAAGGAAGGTGTTGTGCTGTACATGAAAAAGAATGCCACCATATTGGTGAACGGTAGTATCCATATTGAGGGTTCTGTGGATGAGGAGGTCGTTTTCCTCACAAACCGTATCGACAACATATCGAGGGAGTTGGAGTTCGACCAAATGACGAACTTGTGGGGCGGTATCAACATCTCTTCCTCCAGTACGGACAACCGAATCAACCATGCCCTCATCAAGGGTGGCGCTTTCGGTATCCTGGTCGACTCCGCCGTGGTTAATGGCGACGATTACAGCTTGGTCATCTCTAATAGCCATATCCATAACACGTATGGCTCTTGCCTATATGCCTATAAATCGAACGTGATGGCTTATAACTCTTTGTTCACGAACGGAACCAGGGGGTGTGTCGTCCTGCAGGGTGGTAAACACCAGTTTGACCATTGTACCATCTCTTTGCATAATTCCTCCTCTTATGCGCTCACCCTATCCGACAAGGATTACTATGCGGAGCCTGATTCGGAGGACGGATTGCCGTTTAAGGCTGTGTTCAACAACTGTATTGTGGCGGGGGACACGGTAAAGTTCGGAAAACCTAGGAGCCAGATCAATGTTGTTCCTCATGTTGAAGGGGACTCGTTGGATTTCAAATTCGACCATTCCCTCCTATTCATCGGTATCTCGCCTGAGGATATGGCGATGGACACCAACCGTTTCAATGTGGTTATTCCTAATGAGAACCCTCGCTTTCAGTGTGTGGACCGAGCAAATTCCGTGTACGATTTTCACCTGATGGAAGATTCTCCTTGCAAGGAAAGGGGAGATCTCGGATTGGTGCTCCGTAACGAAGCTTACAAGTTGGACAAGGATGGGGTCTTAAGGAATGTGGACGCCGCTCCTGATATGGGTGCCTACCAAATTGTTGTAAAGGCTGACACGAGTGTTGTAAATCAATAAATTTCGGATATGAAGCGAAGGGTGTTGACAATATTTTTTCTTACTTGTCTCTGTTGCTGCTCTGTGGCTACCCTTCCCTGTTTCGCTGAAGGAGAAAAAACTGAAACTATCCGCATTGTCAGTTATAACGTCGAAAATCTTTTCGACTGCGAGGATGACCCTTTGACGGACGACAACGCCTTCACGCCTCAAGGTGAGTACCAATGGACGGAAGGAAAGTATAAAAATAAACTGAATAACATATCGAGAGCCATCACTGCCGCCGGTGGATGGACCAAGCCTGTCATTATCGGGCTTTGTGAAGTGGAGAACAAAAAAGTGTTGATGGATTTGACGCAGCGCACCCAACTGAAGGTGTGTGGCTACCGGTTCGTCCACAAGGACTCTCCCGACCAGCGTGGCGTGGATGTCGCCCTCGCCTATTTGCCGGACCGTTTCCGCATCATCGGGGAGGATTTCATCCCCGTACCCATTGTTGAGGGGCGCCCGACACGGGATATCCTTCATGCCACAGGCGTGCTGTTCAATGGTGATACGCTCCACGTCTTCGTGAACCACTGGCCTTCCCGATACGGAGGGGAACTTGAGTCGGAGCACAAACGATTCACGGCGGCGAAAGCGCTCCGCAAAGTGACGGATAGCCTACAGAATGCCCAGCCTCGATGCAATATCATCATCATGGGCGACTTCAATGACTACCCCTACAACGCAAGCATCAAGGAGGTGCTCGGTGCGGGAAAGCCGACGCCCCACTCCGTTGACCAAAAACTATACAATCTCTGCGAGCAATTCGCGGAGAGGGGGGATGTGGGAAGCCATAAGTTCGGCGGGGAATGGGGCATGCTGGACCAGCTCATCGTCTCGGGACCCCTGTTGGACCCCAAGCATTCCATCCACACCTCCGTCTATGACGTGCATATTTGCGGAGAGGATTTTCTTCTGAAGGAGGACAAAACGGGCAAGGCTCCTAAACGAGCGTTTATGGGTGCCTTCTACGCCTACGGATATAGTGATCATTTACCCATTTTCTTAGACTTAGACATTATCAACCATGAGTAAATCCATATTTCCACACAAAAAAGAGTTCATCATTTCGATCCATGTGATAGCATGGCTACTAATCTTCGTCATCCCAATCTTCTTTTATAGCAGAAGCGACGATAACCAATGGGTTATTTTTTGGTGGAAGAACGTCTGCACGCCAGTCTCCTTCATGATTGTCTTTTACGTCAACTATTGTTGGCTGATAGAAAAATACGTGTTCGCCAACCGGTTGAAAAGTTATATCACGCATAACTTGGTGCTCATTGCCTTGCTTTGCGGATTGAATTATTGCTGGCAGAATTATCTGACGCCGGACATACAACCGCGCAGTGTTCGCCTACAAGAGAAAATCGAGCTGTTGGAGAAGGAAATCAAGGAACTAAAACAGAGCGAGTCTTCCATCATTGTCAAAGAACAGGTGGAGGTTCCTACCGTTAAAACGGACATTTCCAAAAATATCCAAAGGGACCGTAAACGTTTCAGATGGTGGCATATCATCACTGATATCTTCTCTTTCATCTGCATGGCTGGCATCGCTGTCGCCATCAAGACAACTTCAAGGTGGTTCCAAACCGAAGAGAAACGTCAAGAGGAGGAGAAACAGAAGGTGGAGGCGGAGCTGAAGAATCTGAAGAGCCAAATCAACCCGCACTTCCTGTTCAATACGCTGAACAACATCTATGCGCTGATCGCCATTAGTCCGGAGAAGTCGCAGGAGGCGGTCATGGACCTCAGCAAGATGTTGCGCTACGTCCTTTACGATGACGGGCAGCAGTATGTGCCGATCCAAAAGGAGATCGATTTCATCAATAACTATGTCAAGCTGATGAGACTCCGGTTGAGCAGTTACGTCAGGGTGGATGTCACGACGGATGTCTCCCTCGACCCGACGATGCCGATCGCCCCGCTTCTCTTCATATCACTGATAGAGAACGCTTTCAAGCATGGAATATCCAACAACCAGTCGTCATTCATCGAGTTCTCCATCAAGGAAACCGATGCGAACACCGTACGATGTGAGCTGCGGAACAGCTATTTCCCGAAGTCCGCCGAACACGACAAGAGCGGTTCGGGCATCGGTATGGAGAACACGAAAAGGAGGCTGGAACTCATATACCCGAATTCGCACGTCTTCGAATATGGTGTGGAGGGTGATGTATATCACTCATTATTAATCATTAACACGAAAAAGGAGGAGAACGCATGACACTCAATTGTATCGTAGTAGACGACGAGCCATTGGCTTTGGGACTCATCGAATCTTACGTGAAGAAAACCCCTTTCCTGAACCTGATTGGGAGCTACTCGAGCGCGGTGGAAGCCGCGAAAGCCTTTGCTGAGAACACGCCTGACCTGATGTTCCTCGACATCCAGATGCCGGAAATGAACGGCTTGGAGTTCTCGAAGCTCATCGGTGACAAGACAAAGGTGATCTTCACCACCGCTTTCCAGCAATATGCCTTGGACGGATTCAAGGTGAATGCCTTGGACTATCTGTTGAAACCCATTAGCTACGATGATTTCCTGCAAGCCGCCAACAAGGCGTTGAGTTGGTTCGAGATGGCCGCTAACGCGAATAAACCAGTCGCCACGGAACAGCCCGAGACGGAAAGGTCCATATTCGTGAAGACGGATTACAAACTCGTGCAGGTGCAGTTCGACAAGATCCTCTACATCGAAGGCATGAAGGATTACGTGAAGATATTCCTGGAAGACCAGCAATACCCTATCCTTTCGCTGATGAGCATGAAATCGTTGGAGACCACGCTGCCAGCCAGCCAGTTCCTGCGCGTCCATCGCTCCTATATCGTGAACGCAAGCAAAATCAGGGAAGTGGAGCGCAACAGAATTATTTTCGGAAAGACCTATATCCCAGTCTCCGACTCCTACAAAAACGTATTCCAGGAGTTCATCGACAAGAGGATGTTGGCCAACTAAACAAGGAGAACCGAAATGGCTTTTTTACCCAACATACAACTCACCGTATTGCCCGAACAGGCAGGAGACGAGGCTCGGCTGAAGGAGCAGGTGGCCCAGAAGATCCATGTCGCTCCCAGCCAAGTGACTACCGTGCGGATTGTCCGCAAATCAATCGACGCGCGTTCCCGCACGCAGGTGAAGATCAACCTCTGCGTGAATGTCTATACCCAAGGAACGCAACCGGAGCCTATCACCTACCCGTTCCACTACCGGGACGTCTCGAAGGATGAACCCGTACTCATCATCGGTGCGGGGCCAGCAGGTCTTTTCGCAGCCCTTCGACTCATCGAGCTAGGGCTCAAACCGGTTATCATCGAGCGAGGCAAGGAGGTGAGCGAACGTAAGAAAGACATCGCCCAACTCAACCGTAATAACGGACTGAACCTAGAATCCAACTATTGTTTCGGGGAGGGCGGCGCCGGTACCTTCTCCGACGGTAAGCTCTTCACCCGCTCCAAGAAAAAGGGTGACTGCAGCCGCATCCTGCTCACCTTCTACCAGCATGGAGCGCAGGACGAGATACTCTATGAGGCACATCCGCACATCGGGACGGACCGTCTGCCTGTCGTCATCAAGAACATGCGGGATACCATCCTCCGTCATGGCGGGGAGATCCATTTCGAGAAGAAAATGACCAAGATCCTGACGAAGGACGACCATGTGGAAGGCGTGGAGACAGCCGATGGAGAGCGATTCTTCGCCGACAACATCATCTTAGCCACCGGCCATTCGTCACGAGACATCTATACCCTACTTCACCAAGAGGGCATTCTCATGGAGTGCAAAGGGTTTGCCATGGGTGTCCGTGTGGAGCACAAGCAAGCGCTTATCGACAGCATACAATACCATCGCAAGGAGCGGGGGAAATACCTTCCCTCAGCCGCCTACAACGTCGTCACGCAAGTGAAGGAGCGAGGCGTATACTCCTTCTGCATGTGTCCGGGAGGCTTCATCGTACCCGCCTCTACGGGTGAGGGTGAGTGTGTCGTCAACGGCATGTCCCCTTCGCATCGTAACTCACCTTTCGCGAACGCAGCCATCGTGGTGGAGATCAGGCCGGAGGACCTCAAGGAGTACGAGCAGTTCGGGGCGTTGGCAGGATTGAAGTTCCAAGAAGAGTACGAAAGGCTCTCCTACCAGAACGGTGGAGGAATGGCGGTGGCGCCCGCGCAGAGGCTGCTCGATTTCGTGAATGGAAGGTCTTCCTCCTCACTGCCGGAGACCTCCTATCTCCCAGGCATCGTGCCATCCGACATGCACAAATGGATGCCTAAATTCATCAGGGAGCGCCTGCAACTAGGCTTCAAGGATTTCGACAAAAAGATGAGGGGATATCTCACGAACGATGCCATCATCATCGGTGTGGAGTCACGCACCTCCTCACCCGTCCGCATTCCGCGTGACCCGGAGACGATGCAGCATGTGCAGATCAAGGGGCTCTACCCTTGCGGCGAGGGAGCCGGCTATGCGGGAGGAATCACCTCTTCCGCCATGGACGGAATATTGTGTGCGGAAAGAATCGGAGAACAAAAAAAATAACAGGAAAGAGATGGACATCACAACGTTATTTCAATTGTCGCACATGAATATTTTAGCCATAAACATCGAAACCGACGTCAATGTGGTTGTAGCTGTTGCCTGTTTCATATACTCTATCCTTACATTGTATTTCTTAGTGAGAGGAAACCTATTCGTATTTGAGCGACGGAATGAAAAGAAGCACTTCGAATCCACATTAAAGGAAAAAAATTTACTGAATAGGATGGTCGTTCTGCTCATGTGCAAGCTCTTACAGAGCGATGAAAAAGACATGTATGCCAACAAATTAGCTTTTGTCGTCAATTACATCCGCACATCATTCGACAAAGAAGCAGACATCGACTATCTTGTCCACCACTACGTGTTAAAGTATACTTCATCACAATCCCTCACTCTCGAGATGAAGATTTTCACACACATAAGAAACATTAGACGAACCCTCTTCAACCCTAAAGGATGGCTCCGTGATTTGAAAAGGAAACAGGACTATTCCGTATATGGAGGGATGCTCAATCTTTATGAATATTTTGGTTTGCCCGACGATGATGTCAAGGAACTTGCCTTTTCATTAACGGATTACCTCAGTGAAGAGCGAAAGAAATACCTTTCGTACCTGCTTTTCCAACTGGCCTACATGGATGGCAACATCAATAAACGCGAAGAAACTGACTTGAAAAGAATATGCGTGAATCAATTCCTGACAAAGGAGGAATTTTACACGCTAAAGGATTCCTTCGAATCAAAATCCGAAGACAAATGGTTCTATAAGAATCTGAGAGAGAAAGATCCAGAACTCTATTCTGACCCTGAAGTGGTTCTCAACATCTTCCCTAAAAGCACAGAAAACGACAAAGAAACAAATACTAAGTTCATCATCAAAAACGACAAACGATCGGTTTCATTTTTACTTCTTTTCATTCAAATGGTAATTTCGAATATTGTGCTCGCTATCACAGCACCGACTCGAGGAACTGTTTCATGTACAATAATGATGGTGATCATATTCTTCATAATCACCTATTACAACGGTTGTAATATTTCGGACAAATATTACACTGCTTTTACACGCAAAGACTACAACTATCTTGTGAAAGAAATTTTTTATTCGGATATATTATACTTGTTCAGCCTCATCTTTATTTTCTTCGCATAATTACAAGCTCTTATTTTTTCATGAGCACAACCTGCTCTAGCAGAAACTCATAAGCCTCATGGATTGAGCGGAAGCGTTCGGTGGCCTCTTCCTTCTTCTCTTCGGAGGTGTTAGCGGGAAGCGTGTCCGGGTGGTACATCTTCACCAATCTGCGGTAGGCGGATTTGATTTCTTGTTCGTCCGCATTCTCCGTGATCTCCAGGAGTTGGAGAGCCTCCTTCTTGCGGGTGTTCGTGACATTCTCGAAACGGGTCTCATGCGTTTTGCGACGCTCGTTTTCCTCATTTTCCGTCCGCTTCTTCTTTTTCGTGCGCTTCTGCTCCTCTTTTTGTTCTTGCTGTTCTTTCTTCAAGTACTCGTATTTGTACAGGAAGGCGGTAAAGTCCCAAGATTTGATGTCCAGATAATGCGCCACCTCACGTAGAAAGTCCACCTCCACATTGCTCACGCCATCCTGCGAATAGGCGATTTGGAACAAAAAATCCATGAACTCCATCCGTTCGGAGTACGTCCGCATATAATTCCTAAGCAGATGGATTGTGATGTCTGAAACTTTTTCTGTGGTCTGTTGTTTGTCTTTTTTCCTCCTTTTCATGATGAAGATGGGTAATCTTTCGTAATCGTATCCGAGGAAACGTACCTGTGTGTTTTTCAGTTCCGCATCCAAACACTTTATAATCCATTCGTGTCTTTTACTCAAACGAGGGGACCTGCAAATATGTGATTTAATGCACAAGACCTCCAGCGGATCAGCTTTCCCTTCACATTTGGCTAGAGCCACAAATAGATCGACAAACCTCGCTTCCATATCAGACAGATCCTTGCGTGGGTCACCAGAAATCTCCGTCAGAATTATGTAGACCACAATGAAACTGATTATAACTGCTATTGGAAATATATAAATCATAGAATCAATGAATTACAAACATTATCTTATTACTATTTAACACGGACCATCTCCAAGGAAAGTAAAAACTCATAAGCCTCATGGATCGAGCGGAACCGTGCGGTAGCCTCCTCCTTCTCTTTTTCGGAGGCATTGGCTGAAAGCAAGTCCGTCGAGAACAGGTTAGCGGATATATCCGAGACTTTCTCCGAAATACACTCCCCACTCATATTTTTCCGATCCAATATGAAGAATGGGACCTTCGTCGTTTTGTAGCCTATGAAACGGACGTTGATATCCTCTATCTCGCTGTCGAAAAAACGGATGGACTCTTCCCTGTATTTATTAAATTGGGACGACAGAAAAATATGTTTTTTTACGAATTCTATCTCTTTATGCCTCACCCTCCCGTCACACTTGACAACCGCGGCAAAGAGAGTGATAAACTTCAAGTTCTTTTCTGGGACGAGGATACGTGGATTATGGATGAAACTGCTAATCTTATTGCGGTAATATTTAAATTTTGTAGGGATGTTTTTAATTTCATCGATGAGCTTCAATAGAAATATTAAAAAACAAAATGGAAGGAATATGAAAAGGAACAAGAAGAGCATCGGATCCATGGTGACATCTGCCAATAAAATCGTTCTCATAACAATTAATTCGAAATCAACAATTATTCAAAATTCCATCCATTCGTTAAACGCTGAGCCTTTATTTATCTCACATGGACCATTTCAGCCGACAATAGAAACTCATAAGCCTCATGGATCGAGCGGAACCGTGCGGCAGCCTCTTCCTTCTCTTCCTCGGAGACGTTAGCGGAGAGCGTGTCAGGGTGGTATTTCTTTGCCAATCTGCGGTAGGCGGATTTGATCTCCTGCTCGTCCGCATTCTCCGGAATCTCCAAGAGTTGGAGAGCCTCCCTCGTGCGGGCGTTCGTGACGTTCTTGAAACGGGCCTCATGCGCTTTTTTTCGTTCGTTTTTCCCCGCTGATTCATTATCCTTTTCTTTACGGTTCCGTTCCTCCTCTTGCCTTTTCTGCTTCTTCTGTTGCTCGTCCATCATGTACTCGTACTTGTACAAGAACCCAGTGAAATCCCACGATTTGATGCATAGGTAGTGTGCCACCTCACGTAGCATGTCCACCTCCACATCGCTCACACCATCCTGGGAATAAGCGATTTGGAACAAAACATCCATGAACTCCATCCGTTCGGAGTACTTGTGGAAGAGTTTTGAGATGGCTTTGGAAGAGAGGTCGGAAACTCTATATTTGGAAACACTCCCCTCTTTTTCTTTCCTATTCAATACGAACAACGGAACTCCGGAACCTTCATAGCCTAAGAACTTGATATTCGAAACGCTCAGTTCCTGGTCAAAATATTTGATGATATAATTGCCCCAACGCGGCGATGAATTGATATACGACTTGACAGCGGCGATTTCCTTCGCATCCGCTTCCCCGTCGCATTTGACAACCGAGATGAGAAGACGGATCAGGCACGCCACATCTTCTTCCATGGGATACTTATTACTCGCCATCAATATCCCCATGCCAACAATCATGAGCAAAGCGATCATGAAGAGCACAACTGCCAATACAACCATACAGGGGAATAATGTTTTAATTTAATACTCTAAAAAATGGGGCTTCCATCGGAAAAATCTTTTCCCTCAAACAGAGGGGGTCATTTTTTCTTCTTCTCGAATAGCCACTCCATGAAGTCAGATGCGCTGGTGGCCATGTCCCAGGCATCGTCATGCTTCGTGTCTTGGAACTCCACCAGGTCGGAGCCATTGGAATTGGACTTGAGCACCGTCTCCAGATCTCGCGCATACTGGATCGGAACGATAGGATCCTCCACTCCATGGTAGAGGCGTACAGGAACTTTCTTTTTCTTTAGACGGGTCGGCTCGATCACTCCAGAAACGGCGATCACTGCCGAATACATCTTAGGGTTGCGGGCGGCGAGGTCCAACACTCCGAACGCACCCATATCCTTGCCCACCAAATAGACGCGGGAAACGTCGATCTCGTTCTCCTTCTTCATGAAGTGTTGGATCAACTTCTCCACGATGATGCTACTCTTTGTTTGCTCCGGATTCTCACGCAAGACAATCGAGCCATCATCCAACTTGTCATATTTTGCCCAAAAATCATCCTTCGGACACTGAGGCATGATGACCACCGCCGACTGGTAATTACGCGCCTCCTCGCTCATGTATAGGCTCGCGCCGTATTTCAGTTGCATCAGATTGTCATTGCCGCGTTCCTCCTCACCGTGAAGATAGATGAAGAGAGGAAATTTCAGACCCTCGACACCATAACCCTTCGGATAGAGGATACGGTAGCGAAGCGTGTCACCTTGGTAGCGGTACTCCCTCGCATAGAAATAGTCTGAGGAATATTCGTTCTCCTCTGCCTGGACGTTATAGAACAGGGACATCAGAAGCCCCAACAGTAAAAACCGAAACTTTGCCATATTAATCATACTTATTTCGCAAAGATAATGCACTCTCGCTTTTTTATGGCGGTTAATTGTAAAAAAATATGTGAAGCCATGCGTTTTTATGTGTTGGACTTCCGATGAGGTGAGTATGTGGCAATGCTTATTTCAACGCATAATTTTTAACTCTTATCTCTTAATTCTTAATTCCTAAATCTATTTTAATAGAGAATATTTTTATAAATTCGCGGTTCAGGAATAGAGGTGGGCGGAGTTGCCGACCGAAAATAATATTTTGTAGTAATGAACATTTCGTACAATTGGTTAAAAAAGTATATCAATCTTGATATAGAGCCGGAAGAAGTCTCAAAGGTTTTAACCTCGATAGGCCTTGAGGTCGGTGGAGTTGAAGAGATACAATCCATCAAAGGTGGATTGGAAGGATTAGTAGTGGGTGAAGTGTTGGACTGCGTGGCACATCCAGACTCCGACCATCTTCATGTTACGAAAGTCAACATAGGTCAGGGCGAGCCCCTGCAGATTGTGTGCGGCGCCGCCAACTGCCGTACCGGAATCAAAACCATCGTCGCTACGCTCGGCACGAAACTGTACGAAGGCGACAAATGTTCCACTATCACCAAATTCAAGCTCCGTGGCGTGGATTCCTACGGAATGCTCTGCGCGGAGGACGAGATCGGTGTCGGAACCAGCCATGCGGGCATCATCGAGTTGCCGGCGGACGTGCCAGTAGGTACATTGGCCAAGACATATTACGGTGTTGAGACCGATTATGTGATCGAGGTGGACATCACCCCTAACCGTATCGACGCAACCTCCCATTATGGTGTGGCGCGCGACCTCGCCGCTTACTTCCAATACCATCAGCCAGGGAAGTACAAACTCAGCAAGCCGGATGTTTCCGCCTTCAAGGTGGACGACAATAGCTGTCCTGTGAAAGTGGACGTAGAGAACACGGCCGCATGTACCCGCTACTCCGGCGTCGCCATCACAGGCATCACGGTGAAGGAGTCTCCTAAATGGATGCAGAATGCGCTGAAGGCCATCGGCCTTAGGCCAATCAATAACGTGGTGGATGCCACCAACTATCTGCTGCACGCTCTTGGCCAGCCACTCCACGCCTTCGATTTGGACAAGATGGCCGGCAAACATATCATCGTCAAGACATTGCCCGACGGAACCAAGTTCACCACGCTAGACGGTGTGGAGAGGACATTGACATCCAACGACCTGATGATTTGCGACGAGAAAGGCGGTGCCTGCCTCGCCGGCGTGTTCGGAGGTTTGGACTCAGGCGTCACCGATTCCACCCGCAACGTATTCCTTGAGAGCGCATGCTTCAACCCTGTATATATCAGGAAGACAGCCCGCAGATTCGGTCTCAATACCGATGCGTCGTTCCGTTACGAGAGAGGTTGCGACCCTAACAATACGATTTACATCCTGAAGTGCGCCGCACTCCTCATCAAGGAGTTGGCGGGCGGTAACATATCGAGCGAAGTGCACGACATCTACCCTAGCCCAGTGGCGCCATTCCCAGTGGATATCACCTACAACAAAATCAACACCCTCATCGGCAAGGAGATCAAGAAGGAAGAGGTGAAGACCATCCTTTCAGGCCTTGAGATAGAGATCAAGAAGGAGGACGAGAACGGGCTTTCGCTCGCCGTGCCTACCTACAGGGTCGATGTGACCAGGGATGTGGACGTGATCGAAGACCTGCTTCGTATCTATGGCTACGACAACGTGCAGGAGGGCTTATCCCTCAATTCGTCCATCGCCTATTCACCACGTCCGAACAGCCTGAAGCTCCAGAACCTCATCTCCGAGCAACTGACGGGCTGCGGATTCAACGAGATACTCAACAACTCGCTCACGAAGATCTCCTACTACGCGGAGTCGGAGAAATATCCTATCAAGAACGGCGTGATGGTGATGAACCCATTGAGCGCCGACTTGGGATGCATGAGACAATCGTTGCTTTTCGGCGGATTGGAAAGTGTGGCCTACAACGTGAACAGGAAGAATGCGGACATCAAGTTCTACGAGTTCGGCAACTGTTACCACAAGAATCCTGAGAAGGAATCCACGGAGGAGGCTCCGCTGAAACCATATTCGGAGGAACTCCACCTAGGCATGTGGCTGAGCGGTAACAAGACCACCCAAAGCTGGGTATTGAAGCAAGAGAAGGCCTCCTTCTATCAATTGAGGGCATATGTCGAGAACATATTCGCAAGGCTCGGATTCGAGAAGAAAGGTCTGGTATATGGTGGCTATGATGACGAATTCATCTCGGATGGTATGACCATCATGACCCATGCCGGCAAACTGCTCGCCACATTGGGAGTCGTTTCCAAGAAGGCGTTGAACATCTTCGGATTGGAGAACAATGTATATTACGCCGATTTGGAGTGGAACAAAATCCTATCCGAGTTGAAGAACCACAAGGTCACCTACAAGGATATCTCCAAGTTCCCGGAAGTGAAGAGGGATTTGGCTCTGTTGATCAACAAGTCGACCACCTTCGAGGACATCGCCAAGGTAGCCATGGAGACGGAGAAGAAATTCATCAAGAACATTTATCTCTTCGACGTGTACGAGGGAAAGAACCTGGAGGCAGGCAAGAAATCGTATGCGGTAAGCTTCATCCTGCAAGACGAGGCGAAGACGATGAAGGATGGTCAAATCGATGCCATCATGAACAAGTTGATGAAGAATTTCGAGGAAAAATTAGGTGCGAAAATCCGATAATCGGTCGGACAAACCATAAAATTGAAGAAGGGGACTCTTATTCGGAATCCCCTTTTTCATTGGCTTTCATCACCAATAAAGGGGTGAAAAACAATCATAAAGAATTTTGGTTTGTAGGAATGGAAAAAATCATTACCTTTGCACCCTGATTTACAAAAGAATTATACTTAATACAAACAATATGAATATCGCTAGAAAAGACATCGACGCTACGAACGCGATCATCACAATGCAAGTTGTGAAGGCTGATTACCAAGAAGCGGTGGAGAAGACGCTCCGCAAATACAAACAAAGAGCTAACGTGCCAGGATTCCGTCCGGGAAATGTTCCGATGACGATGGTAAAGAAGTTGTACGGTAAGGCTGCCATGGCAGACGAGATCAACAACATCATTTCCGAGAAGTTGATGGATTACATCAAGGAGAACAACATCGAGATCCTCGGCCAGCCACTTCCTAACAAGACAGAGCAGAAAGAGATCGATTTCAGCAAAGAGGAAGATTTCGAGTTCAAGTTTGACATAGCGATAGCACCTGAGAACAAACTGGTTTTGAGCAACAAGATCAGTGCTCCATACTATGAGATCGAAGCCAGCGATGATATGGTGAACAACGCTGTTAAGTCATTCCAAGACCGTTTCGGTTCTTACGACGAGGCTACGGACGTAGTTGAGTCTGACGTGGTGAAGGGCGACATCGTGGAGATGCGCACCAAGACGAAGGAGAAGGAAGACGGCATCAAGGTGGAGGACGCAGTTCTTTGCCCTAAATATATGAAGGACGCAGACCAGAAGGCCCTCTTCGTAGGCGCTAAGGTTGGCGCATCCGTTTCATTCAACCCTAAGAAGGCTTTCGAGAACGAAGGAGAGATCGCTTCCCTCTTGAAGATTAAGAGAGAAGAGGTTGCTTCGGTAGATGCGGACTTCAAGTTCACTATCAAGAGCGTAACCCGTTTCAAGGCGGCTGAGTTGAACCAAGAGTTGTTCGACAAGGCGCTTGGCGAGGGCGTTGTGAAGAGCGAGGAGGAGTTCAAGGCACGCTTGGCGGACGACGTAAAGAAATCACTTGTGGCAGACAGCGACTACAAGTTGTTGCTCGACTCACAAAAGATTTTGGCTAAGGAAGCGTTCGGTGACGCTGCGTTCCCTGACGCATTCCTGAAGCGTTGGGTAGCGGAAACCAACGAGAAGATCAGCTCGGAAGACCTCGAGACGCAATATCCGATGATGTTGGACGATTTGAAGTGGCAATTGACCAAGAATAAGATCGCTACGGACAACCAAATCAAGATCGAGGAAAACGACATGATGGAGTTCGCCAAGAAGACCGCTCAGGCTCAATTCGCTCAATATGGAATGTCAACCGTTCCTACTGACGTTTTGGAGAACTACGCGAAGGAGATGTTGAAGAAGAAAGAGTCCATTCAGCAAATCGCGGAGCGCGTCATGGAAGAGAAAGTGATGAACGTTGTGAAGTCCAAAATCAAATTGGATGTGAAGAAAGTTTCGCTTGAAGAGTTCAATAAACTCTTTTCTGAGCAAGGGAAATAACAATTTACAATAAAAAATCAATCCCGACAACAAAAATTGCCGGGATTTTTTTTGGTTTTAAATAAAAAAGTTTTATTAATTTAGTAAACAAAATAGAAGAGTAAATAGACAGATTAATATTTAATGAAATGATGGAAAAAAATGATTTTAGGAAATATGCGGTAGGTCATCTTGGAATGAACGGATTAGCATTAGATCAATACACTTCCCGCATATCCAACAGCTACATATCACCCAGCATCTTGGAGGAACGTCAACTGAACGTAACGCAGATGGACGTCTTTTCAAGGCTTATGATGGACCGCATCATATTTCTCGGAACGGAGGTGGACGACTATTCCGCCAATGTGATTCAGGCGCAACTGCTCTATCTGGACTCGTCCGATCCGGGGAAAGACATCTCGATATACCTGAACACCCCTGGCGGATCGGTATACGCTGGTTTAGGCATTTACGACACGATGCAGTACATCGGATGTGACGTGGCGACCATCTGCACCGGCATGGCGGCATCCATGGGTGCGGTTCTACTGGTGGCCGGGACGAAAGGGAAACGCTCCGCATTGAAGCACTCCCGCGTCATGATCCACCAACCCATGGGAGGAGCCCAGGGACAAGCGTCGGATATTGAAATCACCGCAAGGGAGATCCAGAAACTGAAGAAAGAGCTATATACAATCATAGCAGACCATTCCGGAAACTCATACGAGAAGATTTTTCAAGACTCCGACAGGGATTATTGGATGACAGCCGAAGAAGCGAAAGCGTACGGCATGATCGATGAAGTATTAGTGCGGAACAAATAAGCGGAAGAGGAAGAGATGGCAACGAACACGAAAAGCACGAACAGGTGCAGTTTCTGTGGCAGGTCACAGAAGGAAGTGAACATGCTGATCACTGGCCCTTCCGTAAACATCTGCGACGAATGCGTGAGAATGGCTTATGAGATTGTCGAAAGCAACAAAAAAGAGTACGGAGACAACTCCGACTTCGATGCGAAAGACCTTCCTAAGCCAATTGAGATAAAGCAGTTCCTCGACCAGTACGTCATCGGACAGGATGTGGCGAAGAAAACCCTTTCCGTTGCAGTCTACAACCATTACAAAAGGCTTATGCAGCCTAAGGACGACGAGGGTGTTGAGATTGAAAAATCCAACATCATCATGGTTGGAGCGACGGGAACAGGGAAGACTTTGCTTGCGAAGACCATCGCTAAACTTCTGAAGGTGCCATTCGCAATCGTAGACGCCACGGTTTTGACGGAAGCGGGCTATGTGGGCGAGGATATCGAGAGCATACTCACCCGATTGTTGCAAGCGTCGGACTACGACGTCAAGGCGGCCGAGCGAGGTATTGTCTTCATCGATGAGATAGACAAGATCGCCCGAAAAGGAGACAATCCGTCCATCACGAGGGACGTGAGCGGAGAGGGTGTCCAGCAAGGCTTGCTCAAGTTATTGGAAGGTTCCATTGTGAACGTGCCGCCGCAAGGAGGCCGTAAGCATCCGGACCAGAAGATGATACCGGTGGATACAAAGAACATCCTCTTCATCTGCGGAGGAGCGTTCGACGGAATCGAGCATAAGATAGCCCATAGGCTCAACACCAAAGTGGTGGGGTACGCCGCGGCGAAAAGACAGGGAGTTGTGGACATGGAGAACATACTGCAGTACGTCTCCCCGCAAGACCTGAAGTCCTTCGGCCTCATTCCGGAAATCATAGGCAGGTTGCCATTGCTCTGTCACCTGAATCAATTGGACCGTAAAGCGTTGCGTTCCATCCTGACAGAGCCGAAGAACTCCATCATCAAGCAATATGTCAAGATGTTTGAGATGGACGACGTAAAGCTCACGTTCGACGAAGATGTATTGGAATATATCGTGGACAAAGCGGTAGAGTTCAAGCTCGGGGCGAGAGGGCTTCGCTCCATCGTGGAGACCATCATGTTGGACGTGATGTTCGAGATCCCCTCCTCTGGAAAGAAGAAGGTCAGCATCACCAAAGCGTATGCTGAATCGAAGATCCAGAGCGCCAATATAGAGAAATTGAGGGTGGCATGATAAAATTTAACATTTTTATGATGCCAATTAACGTACTGTAATATACATTTGCGCCTACAATTGCACGCCACCCTTGATATACGGGACAGTCTAATGTCCAAGGGTAGATTTTAACGATTAATTGTGTTCCGATTATGAAAGACAATGAATTGGCAAAACAACTGAAATTGCATTTTGGTTTCGATTCCTTCAAGGGGAACCAAGAGGCGATTATCACCAACCTTTTGGCGGGGAAGGACACGTTTGTCCTCATGCCGACGGGTGGCGGCAAGTCATTATGCTATCAATTGCCGTCATTAATGATGGAAGGCACTGCAATTGTGATTTCTCCGCTCATTGCGCTGATGAAGAATCAGGTGGATGCTATGAGGAACTTCAGCGAAGAGGATGGTATCGCGCACTTCATCAACTCGTCCCTCAACAAGGCGGCGATTGATAATGTGAAGACGGACATCCTGGAGGGTAGGACAAAATTACTCTACGTGGCCCCGGAGTCGTTAACCAAGGAAGAGAACGTGGATTTCCTCAGACAGGTGAAGATATCTTTTTTCGCCATAGACGAGGCACATTGTATCTCGGAATGGGGACATGACTTCAGACCGGAATATAGAAGAATTCGCCCGATCATTAATGAGATAGGCCAGAAGGTCGCGGTCATCGCATTGACAGCGACAGCCACTCCTAAGGTGCAGCACGACATACAGAAGAGCCTCGGCATCACGGAGGCGACGGTGTTCAAATCGTCGTTCAACCGTCCGAACCTCTATTACGAGGTGAGGCCAAAGCGGGACGACATCGACAAGGAGATCATCAAGTTCATCCGCAGCCAGGAAGGCAAGTCCGGCATCATCTACTGCCTCAGCCGCAAGAAGGTGGAGGAGTTGGCGGAGACCCTGCGCGTGAACGGTATCAACGCCTTGGCATACCATGCGGGCATGGATAGCGCGACGCGTTCAGGCAACCAGGACTGTTTCCTGATGGAGAAGGTGCAGGTGATCGTGGCCACCATCGCATTCGGTATGGGTATCGACAAACCCGATGTGCGGTTCGTCATCCACTACGACATACCAAAAAGCTTGGAAGGCTACTACCAAGAGACGGGAAGGGCCGGACGTGACGGTGGCGAAGGACGCTGTATCGCCTTCTATTCCAACAGCGACTTGCAGAAGCTGGAGAAATTCATGCAGGGCAAGCCTATCGCGGAGCAGGAGATCGGCAAGCAATTGCTGCTGGAGACGGCGGCATATGCGGAAAGCGTAGTTTGTAGAAGAAAAGTATTATTACACTACTTCGGAGAGGAATACTCCGAGGAAAATTGTGGAAATTGTGATAATTGTTTAAATCCGAAAAAACAAGTGGAAGCGAAAGAGTTGCTATGTACCGTTTTGGAGACGATCATAGCGTTGAATGAAAAGTTTAAAACGGAGCATGTGATTGATGTCATCATGGGTAATGAGACATCGGAAGTTAAATCCTACGGCCATGACGAGGAAATCGATACGTTCGGTGAAGGTAAGGACGAAAGTGAAAGGACGTGGCAAAATGTGATCCAGAAAGCGATGATATGCGGATATATCACCAAGGACATAGAGAACTACGGTATCCTGAAAATCACCCCGGAGGGTAAAGCGTTCCTCAAAAAACCTAAATCGTTCGAAATCGTCAGCGAGGACGAGGAAGACGTGGAGGAAGTGGACATCCAGCTGAAGGGTGTGGCGTCTTGTTGCGCCGACCCTGCCCTATTCTCCATGCTGAAGGATTTGCGTAAGAACCTTTCCAAGAAATTGGGGTTGCCTCCATTCGTGATCTTCCAAGATCCATCTTTGGAGGCGATGGCCACCACCTACCCTATCACTATCGAAGAATTACAAAACATTCCTGGTGTGGGCGCTGGTAAGGCGAAACGCTTCGGTGAGGAGTTTGTCCAACTCATCAAGAAACATGTCCAGGAGAACGAAATCGAACGTCCGGAAGACCTTCGCGTACGTTCTGTGGCGAACAAATCCAAACTGAAGGTCTCCATCATCCAAGCCATCGACAGAAAGATCGCTTTGGACGATATCGCTGAATCGAAGGGTTTGGATTTCGACGAGCTGTTGGATGAAATCGAGGCTATTGTCAACTCAGGTACGAAGATCAACATCGATTACTTCCTTGTCCAAATCATGGATCAGGAGCGTATCGACGAGGTGTTCGATTACTTCAAGGAGGCGGAATCCGAGGATGTCGAGGATGCGCTGAAAGAGTTGGGTGAAAACGATTACTCTGAAGAGGAAATCAGACTTGTCAGAATTAAGTTCATCTCTGAGATGGGTAACTAATTTAGTCTGACGTAGATATATCAATGGGAAAGGGAGTTCCGGAGGGCCGGGATTCCCTTTTTTATAGTTGAGGATTTTGAATTTTGAATTAAGGTGGTTTATGTCTGGAATAACAAGGGCGAAGCAGATATCATTCCGCTTCGCCCTTGCGTTTTATCGTTAGATGTTCTCTTGCTTATTTGCGCACGATAGCCTCCGCCAATGCCTCTATCTGCGGTTTGTCCGCCTCTTTCATGCGGCTCTTAATCGTCACGACTGGCTCCACGATCTCCACCGCCTTCATCTTCTCCAGCATCTCACGCATGATGCGTGCCGCCTGTGGCGCCCATGTGCCGTTCTCGATCAGACCGACACGGCGACGCTGGTATCCCTTGATGGAGAGCTTGTGCAGGAAGTTGTGCATAGGAGGGAAGATGCCTCCGTCGTAGGTGGCGCAGGCCAATACCATGGATTCCATCCTGAAAGCGTCTTCTATCGCCTCTGCGACGTCATCACGGCTCAAATCAGTAATAGCTACCTTGGTGGCTCCTTTTGCGCTTAGAGAGGCTGCGATCGCCTCCGCCGCTGCACGTGTGCCTCCGTGGATGGATGCGTATGCGACCAACACGCCGCCTGGTGTCTCCACGTCATATTTGCACCAGATGGAGTAGAGACGGATGGCCTCTTTCAACAAATCGTTCTCAAGAACCGGTCCGTGCAATGGACAGATCTTCTCGATCGTCAATGCGGATGCCTTGCGCAACAGGGCGTCCACCTGCGCACCGTACTTTCCGCAGATGTTGAAGTAGTAACGACGGGCTTCGCATGCCCAATCGTCCGGGTCTGCTCCGTACACGCCGAACTTGCCGAATCCGTCGGCCGAGAAGAGCGTTTTCTCACTCTCCAAGTAGGTGACGATCACCTCTGGCCAGTGGACCATCGGTGCGGTGAAGAAACGTAGCGTATTGTTACCCAAAGAGAGGGTGTCGCCTTCGCCCACGGCTTTCGTCGTGAAGGTTTTTCCCTCGAAGAATTGTCCCATGAATTGGATGGCTTTGGCGCTCGCCACGATGGTCACGCCAGGGTATGCCTCCACCAATGCGGCGATGGATCCGCTGTGGTCAGGCTCCATGTGTTGCACGATAAGGTATTGGGGAGTTCTTCCCGCCAACGCTTTCTTGACGTTCTCCAACCACTCGCCGGTCTTGCGGGCGTCCACCGTATCCATGATGGCAATCTGTTGGTCTTCAATGAGGTAGGAGTTATAGCACATTCCTTCCGGAACGATGTATTGACTTTCGAACAAGTCTATATCAGGGTCATCCACCCCGATGTATTTCACACACGACATAATGATAAGTTTTGCTTTATTAATTCTTCTTTTATCTAGACTTCAAACTTAGTGATTTTTGAGGAATTAGCAAAATGTAGAATTTAGTTTTTAGAATTCCCCCAACAACTATCATCAAGGCCTAAATTCTTAACTCATAATTCATAATTCAAAATTGACTTCGTCGAACTATCGTTTCTTAATTCATTAAAGTGTTCCACCCCCATCCTCTCGTCTCCCTTCATGAACGGGTTCCACACATCGCCCAAGAACGCAGCGCCACCGAAGCCCCAGCTTCGGACGAGCGGAAGACGTTCAGCCGACATTCCGCCTAAGGCAACCACCTTGTCGTCGATGATCCCCTCCTCTTTTGCCTTGCGCAACATGTCAGGAGAGAGGGACGGTCCGTACCCTTGCTTGGAGATGCTGTCGAAGATTGGGCTGAGGAAGAGATAGTCACATTGAGGCTTATGGGCGACCACCTCCTCCAAGCTATGGCAGGAGCGGGAGACATGTCCCTTCCACGACTGTGGCGGATAGGGATTCCGCTGGTTGAGATGAACACCCTTCAGCCCATACTTCTCCGCCAGCTCGAAATGGTCATGCAAGACGATACGTGGGTAGTATTGCGGATCCACCTGCTCCAAGAACGACTCGTAGGCAAGCACATCCGCCTCCGGCTTGCGGAGGTGAAGGTACTCCAGTCCGTTCCTGAACAGGACGTCCACACACTGCGCCTCGCCTTGGAAAAACGTGGGATAGGTGATCACAATCAGTTTCATGCCTAAACGATATAATTATTTACAAATCAAACACATGGCTTTCCATCGTGCATAAATCGATGGTCCATAGGCGATTGACCAAAGGGGTTCCTATCCCTGTGATCAGTTGGAGGACCTGATTCGCCTCCACACTCCCCACGATCGCTGGGGTCACGCCTAGCACCGCCTTCGAAGGCGTGTAGTCCTGCGTCTCTTCCTTCGGATAGAGGTCGGTGTAATATTTGGGAGACTTCCCCACCCCGAACACGCAGACTTGGCCCGCCAAGCCCTGAATCGAGCCATAGACGTAGGGTTTCTTCTGCGCCCGGCAGACTGCGTCGATAACGTAGCTGGAGGCGAAATTATCGCAGCCATCCACCACCATGTCATAATCACGGATGATCTCCGCCGCATTCTCCTCCGTCAGGCGGCAAGCGTAGGGAACCAGCTTCACCTCGCTGTTCTGGGCGGCGAGACGTTTCACGGCGCACTCCACCTTGCTCAGCCCCACCTCCTCTTCCGTGTAGAGCACTTGTCGGTGGAGGTTCGTGACGCTCACCACATCATCGTCCATCAGTCCGATGGTACCCACACCCGCACCCGTCAGATAGGTGGCGATGGGAGAACCCAGGCCTCCCACACCCACGAGGAGGACACGCGCGTTGTGCAGTTTCTCTTGCCCCGCTTCGCCCATCTCAGGCAAAAGCATTTGGCGGTGGTAGCGTTCTCTCCTGTCCATACTATCCTGCTTTGACGATTTTCAGTTCATCGAAGCTGCTGTCCCAATCCTTCCAGACCGGTTCCCTGCCCAGTTCCTTCAGGCGGGCGTTGATCTCCACCGCCGTACGGTCATCGTTCACATGGAACTGCTCCAGCGCCTGCGGATAGGTGTAGTAACCGCCCGGCTCCGTCTTGCTCTCCGCACTCATGGTCGTGACGCCTAAGCAAGCCATATTGTCACGGATGATGGCGGGTTCGCGGGTGGAGTAAGAGATGTCCACGTCGTGGTCGAAGATGCGCATGGCGAAGGTCACCTGCGCCAGCTCCTTGTCGGACATGATCACGTTCGGTTGGAATCCACCATTCTCCGCCGGACGCATACGAGGGAAGTTCACGCTATATTTCGTCTTCCAGTAATGTTTCTGCAGGTAACGCAGGTGGTAAGCCATCATGGTGATATCCGTGCGCCACTCCTTCTCCAACCCGATCAGGACACCCATGCCGATGGAGTGCACACCCGCCTGGCCCATGCGGTCGAAGCCGTTGCAGCGCCACTCGAACTTAGACTTCATGCCCTTCGGGTGATAGATGTTGTAGTTGGCCCGATGATAGGTCTCCTGGAAGCAGATCACACCGTTCATGCCATGACGGGTCAGCTCCTCGTACTCCTCCGTGCTCAGCGGCATCACCTCGATCTTCAGGTTGGAGAAATACTTTTTGGCGACGTCCAACGCCTTGGCGATGTAAGGGACGCCCGCCTTGGCAGGGTTCTCTCCCGTCACGATCAGCAGGTTCTCGAAAGGCCCCAGCTTCTTGATCGCTTTGTATTCATCCTCACACTGGTCTATGGTCAGGATGGTGCGCGCCATCGGGTTGCTTATATGGAACCCGCAATAGACGCACGAGTTGGTGCATGAGTTGGTGATATAGAGCGGAATGAACATCGATATGGTCTTGCCGAAGCGTTCTTCCGTATATTTCTTGCTGAGACGGGCCATGGTCTCCAAGTAAGGAGCGGCTGCGGGCGAAATCATCGCCATGAAATCCTCCACGTCACAATGTTCCTTCGACAAGGCGCGACGAACATCAGCGTCCGTCTTCGCCGCGATCTTCGCAGTGGTCTCGTCCCAATCTATTTTAGCTAATTCGTCTGAAAACATCTCCTATGAGAATTTTGAATTATGAATTTTGAATTTTGAGTTATGAGTTATTCCTTTTTGAGGTCATGACTGAGTCTCATGGCGCAGAAGTTCGGTCCGCACATGGTGCAATATTCACCGTCCAGATGTTTCCCTTTGTGGAAATAGGACTGCGCGCGTTCAGGGTCCAGCGACAAGTCGAACTGGTCCTTCCAGCGGAAGTCGTAGCGAGCCTTGCTCAATGCGTTGTCACGCACCTGCGCACCCGGATGGCCCTTCGCGAGGTCAGCCGCATGGGCCGCGATTTTATAGGTCACCACGCCCACACGCACATCCTCCTTGTCCGGCAAGGCGAGATGCTCCTTCGGTGTCACGTAGCAGAGCATAGCCGTACCCAGCCAGCCGATTTGCGCCGCACCGATGGCCGAAGTTATATGGTCATAGCCCGGAGCGATATCCGTCACCAAAGGACCGAGCGTGTAGAACGGTGCGTTGTGGCACTTCTCGATCTGGCGTTCCATGTTCTCCTTGATCTTATGCATCGGCACATGTCCGGGTCCCTCGATGAAGGCCTGCACGTTTTTGTCCCATGCGCGGAGCACCAACTCACCCAGCGTGTCCAGTTCGGCGAACTGCGCCTCGTCGTTCGCGTCGGCGGTGCAGCCAGGGCGCAAGCCGTCACCCAAGGAGACCGCCACGTCATACTGCGCCAGGATGTCACATATCTCATCGAAATGCTCGTAGAGGAAGCTCTCTTGGTCGTGCACCAAGCACCATTTGCTCATGATGCTACCGCCACGGCTGACGATGCCGCAAAGGCGCTTATCCGCCAAATGCACATTCTTCCTGCGGATACCCGCATGGATGGTGAAGTAGTCCACACCCTGCTCACACTGCTCGATGAGCGTATCCTTGTAGATCTCCCACGTGAGGTCCTCCACCTTGCCGTCCACCTTCTCCAACGCCTGGTAGATAGGCACCGTGCCCACTGGCACAGGGCAGTTGCGGATGATCCATTCGCGGGTCTCGTGGATATTAGCGCCCGTGGAGAGGTCCATCAGCGTGTCACCACCCCACTTGCAGCTCCACACAGACTTCTCCACCTCCTCGTCGATGCTGGAGGTAGTGGCGGAGTTACCGATATTCGTATTGATCTTCACCAAGAAGTTCCGTCCGATGATCATCGGCTCAGACTCAGGGTGGTTGATGTTAGCGGGAAGCACGGCACGGCCTGCGGCGATCTCGTCACGCACGAACTCAGGCGTGATGTGCGTCTCGATGCCCAACTCCTTGCAGTTCATGTTCTCACGGATGGATACATACTCCATCTCAGGCGTGATGATACCCGCCTTTGCGTAAGCCATTTGGGTGATGCATTTACCCTTCTTGGCGCGGTAAGGCAGAGCGATATGTTCGAAGCGGAGGTGGTCGAGACTCTTGTCGTCACGGCGCATGCGGCCATATTCGGAGGTGATTTCAGGGAGTTGCTCCACATCGTCCCTACGGGTGATCCAAGGTTCACGCATGCGAGGCAGGCCCTTCTTCAGGTCAATCTCGATGTTCGGATCGCTGAACGGACCGCTCGTGTCATAGATCATGACCTTCGGGTTCTCGGTGTTCACCTTCTCACCGTCCACGATACACGTAGTAGGCACCTGTTCCACTTGGCGCATCCCGACACGGATATCAGGGAACAACGTACCCTTCAAATAAACTTTTTCGGAACGTGGGAAAACTATTTTTTGGCTCATAATGATTAGTTTAAGAATGAAGTCAACGGCGAAGAAGCCTCCGCCACAAAATTATCCGCTTGCGTGCCCAGACCAGCCTCGTAAGCCATTCTGCCCGCCTCGACAGCCTGTTTGAAGGCGACAGCCATCGCCACAGGGTCACCCGCCACCGCGATCGCCGTGTTCACCAAGCAGGCGGATGCGCCCATCTCCATCGCCTCAGCCGCATGGCTTGGCGCACCGATACCAGCGTCCACCACCACAGGGACGTTCGCTTGTTCGATGATGATACGGAGGAAATCCTTCGTGCGCAAGCCCTTGTTCGTACCGATCGGTGCGCCCAAAGGCATCACGGTAGCGGCGCCCGCCTCCTCCAAACGCTTGCAGAGCGTAGGGTCAGCCTGGCAGTAAGGCAAAACGACGAAGCCCAGTTTCACCAGTTTCTCCGTAGCCTTCAGCGTCTCGATCGAGTCAGGCAACAGATAGCGAGGGTCCGGGTGGATCTCCAGCTTCAGCCAGTTCGTGCCGAAAGCCTCACGCGCCATCTGTGCGGCAAAAACCGCCTCTTCAGCGTCACGCACGCCCGACGTGTTAGGCAACAACTGTATATTTTGGCTCACGATATGCTTCAACATATCATCCTCCTTGTCCTCCAACTCGATACGTTTCATGGCCACCGTCACCATCTCCGTTCCGGAAGCCTTGATGGAAGCCTCCATCAAGCGGTTAGAATCGAACTTGCCCGTACCCAAGAATAGGCGGGAGTTGAACTCTTTCCCTGCAATTACTAATTTATCCATAAGTGTTATAATTAATTTTTATTCATTTATTCATTCCATCAAATCCATCAGTTTGCGCATCTCCTCGACAGGGTTTTGCGCCCTCAAGACCGTGCCCGACAGAGCGATGCCCGAGACGCCCGTCCGCATGATCGCGGGGATATCGTCCGCCTCGATGCCCCCGATGGCCACGATAGGCAGGCGGATATCCGCACCCCTCATCTTCTCCACGATAGAGGTGTAGCCCTCCAACCCCAGCACCGGGGAGAGGTTCTTCTTGGTGGTTGTGAACCGGAAAGGACCGCATCCGATGTAATCCGCACCCGACGAGGCGTGCGACGAGACATCCTCGAAGGTGTTGGCGGTTCCACCGATGATGAAGCCGTCGCCCAAGATGCCACGGGCCTCCGCCACCGGCATATCCTTCTTGCCGAGGTGGACACCATCCGCCCCCACCCGCTTCACCAGCTCCACATGGTCGTCGATGATGAAGGTGGCATTCTTCTCCGCGCAGAGGTTCTTCACCTCCAAGGCGATAGGCATGATCTCCTCGTCCGAGGCATCCTTCATGCGCAGTTGCACCCAACGGCAACCGCCCTCCAAGGCCATGGCGATGGAGTCCAAGTAGGAGTATTGCTCTGTGAAGTGCGAGATGAACTGCATCCGCACATTCTCCTGTAACATTTCTTGCTTATTCATAGCGGTCAGATAAGTGTTTTAACCGCCGCAGGCAGCCTTGATGATGACGATCTGGGCACCCTCCTTCAGCGGGGAGTTTGCCCATTCCGCACGAGGGACAATCTTGTTATCAACCGCCACCGCCACCCCCTTCTCGGGCAGCGACAACTCGTTCGCCAACTCTAAAATCGTTTTGGATTCAGTGGAAGTCTCCTTCGAATTCACAAATACCTTCATTTCTTATCCTCCATTAAGTTAGAACAGAAATAAATCACAAGGAGAAACCAAGATGGATACAATTGATTTTCAATCCCTACGGCAGCATGATCTGCATCAGGTCTGAGGGTATGATCTCAGCCAATCGTACGTTGGCACCCCTTTGATTTATCGTGTGCAAAGGTACGATTTTTAATTTTGAATTAAGAATTTTGGATTATGAATTTTAGTTGAATTTGCGTTTTTATTCGTTATATTTGTAAATAGTGACAAAATAGACAATGATTAATCCAAAACACTTCAGGACTATGATTGGAAAAGATAAATGCAAATGTCTACGGGAGATCAGGAAGCGGATCGCCACGGAGAACGACATCAACCTAGTGACGGAGGAATGCACCTACAAAGGAGAATGCACTGGCACCTGTCCGAGGTGTGAGGCGGAAGTGCGCTATCTGGAATCGGAGCTTGACAGGAGGCAGAAGATGGGCAAGCTCGTCACCCTCGCAGGACTGTCGCTCGCAGGGATTGCCTGCAGTTCTATGCTCGCCTCTTGTGAAATGCTGCCAGGAAAGGCCATCAAACCACCTGTCGATGATGTTGACAGCATTGTGAGTGACACGTTAGAGCCGGAAATATATGAGGGAGACATTGATTTTATCGATCAACCAGACGACGATGACCCTCCGGCAGAACCGGAAGTGTACGAGGCGGAGTAAAAACAGGCAGACCTGTCGTTTTTCGGCGCAATATTTTTAAACAAAAAACAATTATACGTAAAAACAGACTATATTTGCGGACGGATTCATTTCCAAAGAGAATGAATCATGCATTATCAGTAAAAAAGTATATTATGATGTTAGGGAAAGAAAAATGTAAGTATCTACGGGAGATCAGGAAGAAAATCGCTTTAGAGAACGATATCAGGCTAGTGACGGACGAATGCTCCTTCAAGGGCGAGTGTAAAGGCACCTGTCCGAAATGTGAGGCGGAGGTGCGTTATTTGGAGAATGAGCTTGAAAGGAAGAGAAAGATAGGCAAGATAGTCACCATCGCGGGACTCTCGCTTGCGGGGATAACAAGTGGCACACTGCTCGCTTCGTGCGGTGAAGAGGATGGGGATATGCCTGTATACAGAAACGATTTCGGAGAAGGGGATAACATTGAGGAACAGGCGAAAAGGAAGGCCCTATACTATAACATCATCGATCGTTTGAACCAAAACGACATCACTGTGAGTACGGTGAATGACTCTATATTCCAACAAGGAAACAGAAATTATTTCTTATTCACCGTCACAGACAAGGGAGAAATAAAAGACATCCGATTCCCGATTGACAGCACATCCTACGTCGAGGAAATCACCCATCTGTTGACTAGCATTCCCCAAGAGGATTTAAACACGTTAGAAACCAATTGGACTTACAATATCACGTTCTTTGTGGAAGACAACAAACTGAATTTCAAGGATGCGTATTAATCATTAAAGCATTAGCTCATGAAATCAATGAAGAAAAGAATCTTAATCATACTTTCCGTGTTGTTTGCGGCGAGTGTGTATGCTGGAGAGGATTCCTCCGACTCCTCATATTATCCCAACGGGTTTAAATTTCAAATAGAAAGATCCACGTGGGGTATAAACATAGGGAAAGATTTAGATACAGATGACAGGTTTGTGTCGTTTGCCAGTGGACTATCCGTCAATTTCGGATATCAACAGAATGCGCATCTGTACTATGGATGTGGTATGGGATATAGGCTCAAAAGCGAGGATTTTTTTGACGATTTCTTCCTTTCCGTGCCTGTATACGGTGACATCCGTTTCTATGCGTCCGACCAAAAGGTGGTTCCCTATTTGGGCTTGAAGATAGGCTATAATCTCAGCGTAATCGGGAAAGATGACCAAGATTTCGATGTATACTATTATGAAGAAGAGGGGTATTACTACAACACATATGACTATCAATACAGAATGAAAGGTCTCTATGTGCGTCCCGAGGTGGGTGTGAGGATAAAGAAGGTGGGAATCGCCATAGGCATTCCGATCGTTGAAAATATCAGGTATCAGACGCGATTCAATAACCAAAGGATAAACATAACTGAGCATAAGAAAACAGGCATGGACGTAGGTGTTAACCTGTTGGTTTCCTACAACTTCTGTTTCTAGGGATAAACAAAAAAGGCGATTCGAACGAACCGCCTTTTTGTTTTGTATGAGGTTATCAATTATTCTGCGCTATTATCAACGATCTCAGCGTCGGCAGCGTTCTTTCTGATGGACTCGATACCGTTCAAGCAACCAGCCTTAGCCTTGTAGCTTTCACCTGTGGCGATGATTTCACCATTGCCGGCTTTCAAACGGAAACGGAACTCACCCTTTTTGTCCTTGTATACCTCGAACTTAGGGTTCTTCTCCGTAGCGAAGCCTTCAACAGTCTGATCCTCAACTTTAGCCACCTGGCTATTTTTCTGTACACTTGCGATACCAGACTTGCATGAAGACAATGAAGAATAAACCTCTGATGTAGCGATGATCTCGCCATTGCCTGCCTTCAAGTTGAACACCACACCATTCTTCGCTTTAGAAATAACAAACTTTCCCATATCAATAATATTTAAAAGTTAATAAATTCAAACTCTTAGCGAATTTAAGAATAATAGTCGGATAAAAAAATATTTGTGCCACAAAAAAGAGTTCGAAATGAATAAATCAAACAAATGCGGGGCTGTCTCATTCTGACAACCCCGCAAAAAAGAGTTCCTTTATGCTTGAATTCTTATTAATCCGTCATCATCACCCTAAAAGAGAGTCGTTTCGCCTCATTGCCGGCAACGATCACATACGTGCCCTTCGCCAGTCTTTTCTTGTCTCCTAGGCGAACGACGCATGGAGAATCGCTGATAGCATGTTGTTCCAATAGCTTGCCTTCCATGTCGTATAGCTCGATACGGCTTGTTCCCTTGTCCGTGGCGGCGATGGAAAGTGTGATGCATCCCTTCGACGCCGAAAGAATCTTTACCCACGCATCGGCGGGAAGGTCCCCTATTCCAGAGATGATGCCCGTCGTGTCGCCATTCAGTTCAAACCAATCCACATTCATCAGGAAGGAGCTCTCGCCCTTATAGGTGAAGGTCAGTTCTTGCACGCCCTGCTTCAGGTCTAAAGCGGATTCCGCCACGTACCAATCGTTCCAGCCGTCCGTGCGGTCGACGTCCACCGTAAGCGTTCCCAACTCATTGCCTACGGAATCGCTCACGACAATGGTGCTTGGCTCGTCCGCCTCGGAGGCGACATTCGCCATGAACTTGTATTGGCCTGTCTTCGGTACGAGGATCCAGTATTTAGACCAATCCCCGTCATTGATCCAGCCTAAGTTAGGCACTCCATCCTTGTCTGGCTCGATCTGCACACCTGACATGGAGGCATAATCCTCCGCCTCGATCCTCGCAGGGATCCTCACGGGCTCAACGGGTTGGTTCATCAGTTTCAGGTTACCGTCGAAGAGGTAGGTCTCCCCCACTTCCGTCGGCAGAGAGACCTCATTTCCTCCGCACACCACGTTCAACGTGCCTCCGCACAGCGATACGATGGAGAGCGCCGTCATCTTGCCATCCTGCCAAGCCAATGAATCGACGAGGAATCCTCCACGGGCACGTAGGCCATTCACATAGCCATTGGACCATTTATTAGGCAAGGCGGGAAGGATTTGCAGCCTTCCGTTGTGGCTTTGCAGAAGCATTTCGTTGATGCCCGACACGGCGCCGAAGTTTCCGTCGATCTGGAAAGGCGGATGGGCGTCGAACAGGTTATTGTACGTGCGGTCTGTGGTCAAGAGCATGCGGATCAGGTCATAGGCATGGTTACCGTCATGAAGGCGAGCCCAAAGGTTGATTTTCCATGCGAGGGACCAACCGGTGGCCAGGTCGCCACGTTGCTTGAGCGTCGTCTTGGCCGCCTCCGCCAGTTCAGGTGTGGCGTCCGTCGTGATCTGTGCGCTCGGGAACATACCGTAGAGGTGAGAGACATGGCGGTGGTCGCTCCGAGGGTCATCCCAGTCTTCAAACCACTCCTGCAGCTGTCCATGCTGCCCAATCTGATGGGGAGGCAACCGTTTCACAGCCTGTCTCATAGCCCCGCGCATCTCTTCGTCCACGCCTAATATCTCGGAAGCCTCCGCCGTATAGTTCAGCACATCACGGATGATCTGCACGTCCATTGTAGGTGCGAAGCAAACGTTGTAAGGTCCATGGGTATTCTCAGGCGATGCGCTTGGAGCCGTGACGAGGTAGCCATGTCCGCTGACCGGCTCTTCCACCATGCTGTTCATGAAAAAGAGCGCGGCGCCTTTTATCGTCGGATAGACATCCGCCAAAAAGGCTTTGTCGGAAGGGTTGAAGAGGTAATGTTCCCACAGATGGGTGCTCAACCACCCTGCGCCGGAAGGCCACAAGCCCCATGCGCCATCGATCGGTGCGGAACGGTTCCAAAGGTCCGTGTTGTGGTGTTCCACCCATCCCTCCGAGACGCCCCAATGCACCTTCGCGGTCTTCTCTCCTTGGGGCACCATGCTCTTCACCTTGTCGATCAGAGGGACGGCGCACTCGGGAAGGTTGGCGGATTCGGCCATCCAGTAATTCATCTCCAAGTTGATGTTGGTCGTGTACTTGCTTCCCCAGATTGGGTTCGTATCCTTGTTCCAAATGCCCTGCAGATTGGCCGGTTGGCCGCCTGAGCGGGAAGAGGCGATGAGCAGGTAACGTCCGAATTGGTAATAGAGCTCGACGAAGTCCGGGTCGTCCGTCGTGTTGAAGTTCCGCACGCGCCACGTCGTGACGTTCGACGAGGAGGCGTCCGCTTCGCCCACGTTCAGGCGCACACGATTGAACAAGGCTTGATAATCGGCCAAATGGTCAGCCAGGATTTGCTCGTAGCTTTTCCCTGAGACTTGGTTCATGATGCCTTCCGCCAGTGCGTTCGGGTCACCGGAGACGTCGTCGAAAGCCTTGAAATTGGTGGCCGTCGTCAGAATCAGGGTGGCGCTATTGGCATCCGTGACGCTTATCGTACCGTTCCGCACCGAGAAGGAACCTCCATCCGTAGCGATCATCAGGCGGTTCTGGAACTGAATCGCATTGACCGTGACATTTTGGATCAACATATTCTCCGCATCCTTCATGTTGTTCGAGCGATGGGGAGTCGTCAGCGTCGCATTGAAGGAGACCTTGCCACTCCGATTGGCGGAGAGGCGGACCACGATCACATGGTCAGGATAGCTTGCGAAATACTCACGGGTATACTCCACCCCATCATGCACGTATCGGGTCTTGGCGATCGCGGTGGACAAGTCCAGCTCACGGTAGTAGTCCGTAGCGGACGCATGTGAGGTGCTGATTACTAGGTTACCAACCGGTTGGAAGCTGGCTGGACCAGGACCGATCATATGATCGTTCACGAGCGATTCCGCCGCCCCGTAATTACCTGAGAACAAGGCGGAGCGCACATCGTTCAGGTAGTTGGCGGCACCCGACTTGTTGTTGTCGCCCGGTCCGCCCGACCATACGGTGGACTCGTTCAGCCCTATATAATCCTTCTCGACACCGCCGTAGATCAATCCGCCCATGTAGCCATTGCCTATCGGCAGCGCATCCGTGAAGGAGTCGCCCGCATCCTTATCGTACCACAACGTCAGAGGTTTGGACAAGGCCACGCTCGTGCCGAGCGCCAAGAGTATCAGGCAACATGCCCTTCTGAAAAAATATAATCTATTCATTTGATGCATCATTTAGTTACCATTACACGGTGGGAGATTCCGTCCGCCAAAGAACAGACGACATAGACGCCAGAGAGCGAGACCACTTCCTTCGCCATGGAGCGCACCTCCACCCCATTGGCAGCCACAAAGCTTGCCACAGGTCTGCCCATCAGGTCATAGAGCGTGTAGCGGGTAGGCACGTTCGGGAAGTCCGCGGAAAGATCCTCGCACCTTGTCAGCGTGATGTCCTGCTCGGCATCGCCCGTGTAGATATCCTCCGGATAGGCGAAAGCCTCTTCACCGATTTTCAGGTTGCCGAATCCCAGGTTGGCAAGGCGGGTCGGGTCATTCAGTTGCTGGCGGATGGGTGAGAGGCGGAACTTATGGCTATACGTGTTTTTAGGGAAGAGCATATAGTCGTCCATCGGTTTCGCACCCCAGCTGTTCACACCGCCAAGGCCCATTTGATGCAGGTCTATGCGGAGGGTGATATCCTCGTCACGCTTCAGGTCCCAAGGCAGTTTCACGTCCGTCAGCTGCTGCGGCGTATAGTGTTGCGCGCTGAACTCCATGCGAGGGGAACCCACCACCATCAGGCCTACACCGTTTGCGTTGGTCATCGTGGCCCACTTCACATCCGTGCGTTGGCCCGTCTCACCGATCTCCATGTAAGGGATCGTCATGGAGTCTGCGGTGGTCGCATAGACACCCATGAAGCTACCTCGGTTACGACCGATGTAGTTCTCCTCCGGTCCGCGGCCGTACCAGCGCACCCGCTCGAACCCGCCAGGCAGCGTGATGAGCGTACCCACGTTAGGAATCTCAGAAAGTGAGCCATCCGGGTAGAGGGTATAATCCACCAAGACATCACCGCTACCATAGATGGTGTAGGTCAGGTTCATGCGTGATGAGCCAGCCTCAGGGAACTCCAGTTGGAAGGAGACCTGCGTCTCACGGTCGGAAACCGTCTTCACATCGGCGCCCTTCACCGAGCGTTTTTGGCCCGCATAGCGCCAAGCGGAACAGCGTCTCTCCATGCCATTGCCCTTGTCATTATCGATTGGCGCACGCCAGAAATTAGGCACCGGACCATCCTTGATCAACGTCTCACCGTTCAATGAATAGTCACGGATGACACCATACGAGAGGTCTATGGTCACGCTGAAATCCTTTCCCGTGATCTTAACTGAATTATTCTCCTTCGACACCTCCTGAGCCTCCAACGAAGAGATGGCGATGCGTGGAGTGGTCTCGTCCCCTATCTTCATGCGGAACTGGTCCATGGCGATGCTATAGCCCTTCTTCTCCCAGGCGGTATTCTCCTTCAGGACAAAATCCAAGTCCAGGTGATACTCGGAGCCCGGCTTGGTCTCCACCGCCGGCAAATCCAGCGTCACACTCTTCTTGCCCAATGGAGCGATGTCCAAATCAGAGGCGTCGATAGCACCCTTGAAGATAACCTTACCATCCTCACGGATGCGCCAAACACCATCCACCACATCCTTGATATTCACGAAGTTAAATCTACTCTCGATGGTTACCTTCCCCTTGGCGGCATCCACCTCCTTGACGATGATGTTACGGTATTGGTACTTCACCTCATAGATTTCAGGCTGAGGGGTACGGTCAGGGAAGACCAATCCGTTCGCGCAGAAATTATCATCGCTTGGGTCACCCGCTTTCCACAGTCCACCGAAGTTGAAATACTGGGAGTTTCCACGGCGCAAGCCTTGGTCGATAAAGTCCCAGATGAATCCGCCAAAGGAGCGTGGATTCGCGTAGAAAGCGTCCATATACTCCTGCAGATCGCCCACGCTATTACCCATCGCATGCTCGTACTCGCAGAGCATGATAGGCTTGTTATTGTTATCGTAACTCCAGATAGCACCTGGTCCGAAGTACATCCAGCTGTTCACGTCCGCATTGTTCCAGTCGCCCTCATAGTGCACGGGGCGGGTCTTGTCAGCGAAGTGCGCTTGATCCAATTCGGAGCGGAAGACGTTACCGTTACCCGCCTCATTGCCTAACGACCAGAGGCAGACGCATGGATGGTTCTTGTCACGTTGCACCATGGAGTTCATACGCTCCACGCAGGCTCCTCGCCAGTCGTCACTGCTCTTCGGCAGCTTATCGTTGGCGCCATGCGACTCCACGTTCGCCTCGTCGATCACGTAGATACCATACTGGTCGCAGATATCATACATGCGAGGGTCGTTCGGGTAATGCGACATACGCAACGCATTGATATTGAATCGTTTCATCAACTTCACATCCTCCTCCATCCGTTCGTAGGTCATCACACGTCCAAGGTCAGGGTCAATCTCGTGGCGGTCCACTCCTCTGAACTTGATCGGCTGGCCATTGATCAGGAAGCGTGTGATACCGTCGCCTCCCTTCTTCAGCTCCACCTTGCGGAAGCCCGCCTTGTTGCTTTCGTACTGCACCACCTTGCCCGCAGCATCCTTCAGGGCCAGGACCACCGTATAGAGGGAAGGGGTCTCGGCCGACCAGCGGTTAGGCGCTTTCACATCCACATGGAAGGAGGCGTCCACCTCCCCACCATTCGGACGGATCTCCGACAACTGCTTCGTGATAGGTGAGAAGACCTCCTTGCCCGACGCATCGTACAAGCCCAGCTCCACACTGTAACCTTCCGCCGATTCGCCGGAGAAGTTATCCACCCAGACCGTCGTGTTGAAGTCACCGTCCACATAGTTATCCTGCAGAGAAGCATTGATCTGAAAATCTTGTATCTGCACCTTAGGCGTGGCGTAGAGGTAGACATCACGGAAGATACCCGAGAGGCGGATGAAGTCCTGGTCCTCCAGCCAGCTACCATCACTCCAGCGGAAGACCTGTACAGCGATGTTGTTCTCCCCTGCCCTCAGTTTGTCCGTCACATCAAATTCGTGGTCGGTGAAGGAGTTTTCGCTGTAGCCCACGTAGGCGCCATTGATCCAAACGTAGTAGGCCGATTCCACGCCCTCGAAATGGAGACGGATGCGTTTACCCGCCCATTTGTCAGGCACTTCGAATGTGCGCTTGTAATGACCCACAGGGTTGAAATTGGTTGGGGCATACGGAGGATTCAACCCATAGTCTGTCGCCGCCCATGGATAGGTGACGTTCGTGTAGATAGGACGGTCGTAACCCAATGTCTGCCAAGAACTAGGCACGGAGATATTGTCCCAGTTGGAAACGTCATAACCCTCCTTGAAGAATTCGTTGTTCCTTTGCGAAGGCTTTTCCACGTGGTAAAACTTCCAAGTGCCAGATAAGGTCTGGTAACAGTCCGACGCACGCCTGTCCCCCTTGATCGCCTCCTGCAAAGAGCTGTAAGGCATGGAGGTCACGTGCGGTTTCAGGGTGTTGACACCATAAATCGTAGGCTTTCCGTTCCACTCATTGTCCTGGGCGGAAAGATTGAACGCTGCGGCAAACAAGGAAGCAGCGATGAAACTCAATGATAATCTATTCTTTTTCATAATATAATTCTTACAATAGTCTGACAATCAATATATAATCACTTGACAATATGCTTAAAGGCTAATCCGTCGGAAGCACGGAGGAGGTATATGCCAGGCAGGAAGCCCGCCCTTTCCATGGAACATTCAATGGAGGAAGGATCACCTCCCACCACATGAATCGTTCCGCAGTAATAACCTCTTATATCATAAACATATAACACTTGTTCTCCGTTTGATGCAAAGGTGGAAGGCAAGGAGGTAATCTCCGAGATATTCTTGGCGAAATGGATTCGGTCGATGTTCGCGTACGGACCTGTGATCACCAGGCGCAAGACATGCTCGCCCGCCTGTAGTTGGGTGGTCTCACCGTCAATCGTGGTATAATCGGTCCAGTTCTCCCCTTGCGGTATCTCCATGGTGTCCGTAATCGCCGTCCCGTCCAGGAAGAGGCGGAAGCCCGAGTGTTCCAAGCCGGAAGCCACCCATGCGTGGAATTGGTAGCGGGAGGATTCCTTCACGTTCAGCGTATACTCCAGCCACTCTCCCGCAGCCGTGTAACCCAACGCATAGCCGTCGGGATGGAGCGAGTCACCGATTGCCACGATGTCCACACCGTCCTCACGGTAGAATCCCTCCTCGTTGAGGAAATCCGTATCGTAGAAGGAGACGCTCTGTCCTCCTAAATCGTAGTTCTCCATCTCGATAACGCCAGGGATGGCAGCATCCTCGACGAAGGCGGTTTGTGGCACGACCTCTGAGAAATCAGGCAGGATGGTGACCTTCACGGAGAATATGCCTTGGAAATCCTTCTCGATACCCGCATTGTTGATGACGGTCTGCGAGTGTCCGTCGTTGTCGTGGCAATAGTTCGATCCAGCCTGGTTGGCCGCATTGCCGGAAGGGGCGCGGTCGTACACATTATCGGAGACCTCGAAGCCGCTCGAACCCTCGTCCAAGTAGATCGGAAGCACCCAATAGTCCGCCCATTGCGAAGCGGAGATGTCCGAGATGTAGTTGTGCTGTATCTGTCCGCCCGTTCCTTGGTTGGAGAGCGTGTAGATCGGTCCGCAGTCCGCCAAGAGTTGTGAGACGTGGTGGATTCTGTTCCAGTTGATATGGTTGTTGTTCATGGCGGTCTCCTGATTCGTCCAGCCGAAGCCCACGGAGATGCCCGAATAGTTCATGTAGGCCAATTCGTTGTGCTCGATGACGATATCCCTCGGGTAGCCCGCACCGATGCCCACGGAGCCCTGCGACTCGGTGGTGACGTGGTGGATATAGTTGTTCTTGATCGTATCGCGTGTGCATATCTCCGCACGGTCGGACGGGTTATATGCTTTGTGGATCTCCGTGTTGTCGTCCTGCGAGAACTTACCGATCATGATGCCTGCCGCACCCAAGTCGGTGAAGATATTGCCCTGTATCATATCATCGTTGGTGCCCGAGACGAAGTCCAAGCCCGTCATGGCCATTTGGGCGAAGATGTTCTTTTCTATGCGGATATGGTGGGCGTTCTCCACCCTGACACCGGAAGCTGGACGCTTCAGGAGGAATTGGTTACTGCTCAATGGCTGTCCCGGATGCTCGTCGAGCACGTCGAGGTGGTAGAGGCCCGCCTGCAGGTCCATGTAGCCCTTCTCGCTCGGCAGGGTAAAGTTCGTATGGGCGAACGTGATGCCCTCGAAAGAGAGGTAGCCCACCTTGTTGGAGGTGTTTTCCCCTTGGATGGCGATCAATGTCTCCAAGCGTGGGGCGACCACCAGGCTCTTGGTCATATCCTCCCCTTCCCTCGCCTTGTAGTAGAGTACGTTCTCCGCCTCGTCCAGGTACCATTCTCCCTCTTGGTCGATAAACTCGTAGGCGTTCTCGAAGTAGAAGCATTGTTGGCGGGGCGGGTTGCTCATGAAGGCGGTGCCCAGCATCGGGTATTTGCGGCGCCAGATCATCGTGTGCTCAGGCTCCTGCACCTCTATCTTGCAGACATTGCCCTTGTTGGTGATCTTGCTCAGGCGCAGGATGGACTCCGCCCAAGCGATCATCAGGTGCATCTCCACTTTGTTCAGCTGGTTCCAATTACCCACTTGGTCGCTGTAGACCTCGAAGCCCTTGCCGAGCGTGTCTACTTTCGCCAAGCGGAAGAAGTTATGGTCGCCGTTTTCCTTCAGGTTCGGATAGCGGGCTCGGATAGCCTTCTTACCGTTCACGTAGAGCTGACGGAAACGGGCTTCCACGTTCGGGGCGGCCCAGATATTGTTTTCAGCGTCATGCAGGGTCCAACCCTCGATAGGGATGCCACCCGTCACCAACGGAGACTCGCCCGGATAGTTCCTGTAACGGACGTAGTGGCCCGACTTGCCTCCGTCTAGGTTGTTCAGTGTCAGCGTACTGGCCAGCTGATAGGTGCCCCCACGCAGATAGACCACAACATCGCCCGTCATTGTCTCGTTCACCTTGCGCACCTCCTTCTGCGCCCTTGCGAGCGTCTTGAAAGGAGCCACGAAAGTGCCCTCATTCATGTCGGAGCCTGAAGGAGCCACGTAGAAAGTAGCTTGATTGCCCGTCTCATCGTACTGATTCGACTCGCCTTGCGCCAACGTCACGACGGGGAAAAACATCATTGCACCCAATAATGCCTTACGGGTAGACGCACACGTCACCCTTCGCAGAAATTCTGTCCCAAAAAGATAATTTTTCATCGCCTACAATAATTTTATAATACAGTGTCTCTCAATAATTCACAACAATGCATAACCGAACCTCAGACCTTATCCAGTCCAATTTCACTCAATCACTCGTAAAAACATCTATTATTTTAGATGTAAAGGCTTGGTCGTGTTTTTCAATTCAGCAACGAGAATAGTCTGCTCACTCATTGCGCGTTTTTCCACAAAACATATTATTTACCCCCGCAAAGATAGTTTTTTTTCAACAAACGCAATCGATTTTATGTTTTTATTTTCGAATGACATGGATTTTATAATGGCGGACCGATCATCTCCGGTTGATGGATGGCATGCTTCCTTTATGGAAATAGGTGCTTTCTGTTGTAATATTAGATAATACCCTTATAAACTATAATTATAAGCCGTTTAACTTATAAATTACTTTTATAAGCCTATTAACTTATATTTACCGTTTATAATGGTATTTACTTATAAACTATATTTATAAGCCAAATTACTTATAAATTACTTTTATAAGTATTTAAACTTATAAGTCATATCTATAAGCGAAATAACTTATAGATTATATATATAAGATATTTGACTTATATACGGCAGCTATATGTATAGAGCAGGGATATGGTTCGATTCTCATGAATTCACATCCAAGGCATGTACGTATGTGTTATTAAATATGATAGAATGGGCATCAAGGCTATTATTTTCAGGTTTATACACATCAAAAACAAAATATATATTATATATTTGCATAAGAAACCAAAAGGGAAAATGCAGGCCACAATATCCGCAGACATAGTATCTTCGACCGCTATGGAGCTGAAACAGCTCATAGAAGTACAGCAAAGCATCAATGAGCTGATACGCCAATTGTCGGCACAGGGTTTCATTTCGTGGGGCCGAGTGAGCAAAGGCGATAACATAGAATGTTACCTCAAGGATCCTAAGAATTCGTTAAGAGTCGCCCTACTCCTCAAGGCATTTATAAAAAAGACACCTTTATACGTGGATTTAGACGCTCCGTCGACTGGAGTGGCGGGAAACTCGGAAACGGACGATAAGAACAAGAGAAGGAAAAAACGGCTGAATCTATTCACCACCTTTGGCGTCAGGATAGCGATTGCCGTAGGGTCCATGAGAATAGCCGAAGAGTCGTGTAACGTGATGGACGGAGAGGCCATCTATGCTTCCGGCAGGGCCATCGAGCAGCAAAAGACATCCAACAGAAAGAAAATAACGATCAAGAGCACTTTATTCTTCCATGCGGAGGATGAGGAGCTCAACGACCGCATAAACGCCTATCTGGGATTGATAGACGTCTTATTCAAGAGAGCCACCGCCCGCCAATGCGAAGTCATCTTCCATCGACTCACAGGGAAAACGGAGGAGGAGATATCGAAACTGCTTGGCATAAGCCAATCCGCTGTGAATCAGCACTCCACACAATTCGGATGGAAAGCCATCGAACAGGTATTAAAACATTACGAACATATTAAATTTTAAAAAATGATCAAACTATTTCTACTTCAATTGGTTGCACACACATTGTCGGATTTTTTCTTTCAGAACGACGCTATGTGTCAGGGGAAGAAAAGGGACGGTTTTAGAAGTTTTCTTTCTCCCCATCTGTTCGCTCATGTCATCATCACCCTACTTCTGTCGCTGATCCTCGCCTCCCCTTGGGGATTCTGGTTCCCGGCATTCATCGTTGCGGGCACGCATTATGTCATCGATGGTCTTAAAAACGCGCTCCGTAATGAGCGGATCCATCTGTTTTTCCTTGACCAAATACTACACGTTGTGATTATCGCAGCGGCATGTATCCTCAGTTTCGAAAGGATGGAGCCATGCCAATGGGCCGTGGGGCTCATGAACACGATGGATCAGCACGGACTAAGCGTGCTTTATCAGGATTCCACCATCGCGATATTCATCGGCATACTCTGGTGCCTAAAGCCTGCCAATATCATCATCAAGAAAGTGTTATCGTATGCGAAGGTGAACGTGCCGACGGAGGAGCCGTCGAAGGGAACCGAAGATTCATTGGAGTCTGACGAACTGCCTAACGCAGGAAAAATCATTGGAAACACAGAGCGTCTGATGACCCTGACATTCGTCCTGACAGGTGATTATGAAGTGGTCGGATTCATCATGGCGGCGAAGTCCATCCTTAGATATTCGGAGAGCAAAACAGCTAAATCGGAGTATGTGCTGATAGGCACATTGCTTAGCTACGCCATCGCCATATTCCTGGGACTTAGCATAAAACATCTATTCAGGATATGATGAGGGACAATATGTGCCTGACGAGTTTGATAAAATAACATTCCAATATAGTGATTAACGAGGCTATTAGTAGGGAGAGTAATCCGATTTTAAGGGAAGAGGGTTTCTCTTCGTTCCGTTTCAGGCTCTTTTGGTATGCCGGTTCACTTAACTTTTCAATGTAATATGAAGCATTTCTGAAATCATCCCGGGAGACTGTCACAGGCAATTCTGAGAGGGACGTGGCCTTGTTGATGTTGCGTTGTTCGTCGATGCTGACATAAACCTTGGGCTTATCGTATACTACCACAACAATGTACCGATCGTATTCGGCAACTGAGTCGATGTACCCAATATCAGACAACGAACATTGTTGGTCACATTTATGGAAATCCCCATAGGGAGTTGTCACATCCCATGTCTCCAATCCATCATAACGGACGCCATCTATGTCATAACTCGCATCCTCAATACTGATCGTGAAAATCACGAAAACAAGCAGGAAATTGATAACAAGGACTAATGTGATGGCAAATGAGATGGCACAATTACGTAATGTATGTTCAGAGTGTTTGTGCTTCGACCATACAAAGGTTAGAACCACACTTAAAACAATTATGATGAAGATGAATAATATTTCGATCATAACGTCTAGTTACTTTAATTCAACAATACACTTAAACGGCTTCATTCAACGGATAGGGTACCTTCCAACCTAAGCAAAGCTATCTTATTATTGATTCCGCCTCCGTAGCCCGTGAGTTGGCCGTTTGCGCCCATCACTCGATGGCAGGGAACAATCAGGCAGATGGGGTTCCACCCTACCGCACCGCCCACCGCTTGCGCCGACATCTTCTCCAACCCATGCCCCTGTGCTATCTGTGTGGCTATCTCACCGTAGGTCATTGTCCCACCGAAAGGAATGGTGCACATGATCTCTGACACTTCTTGGCGGAAAGGAGTTGCCTTCTCCAGTTTGTACCGTGGCGTGAAATCAGGCTGATGACCTGAAAAATAGTCGTCGAGCCAACGTCGTGTCTCCCGAAAGATAGGCAAGTCGGCCACCTCTCCCTCCTGCCTCTCTTCCCCTTCTTTCTGTGAACCGATGAAATGGAGCCCCGTGAGGAGGTCGCCGTCGGAGGCAAGCAGAAGGTTATCGAAGGATGGTGGGGTGATATAGAGGGAGGTGTAGGGCATTTTCAGCTATATTGAGGATGGTTGCGATATGCACCAATGTTCAGGGAATCATCAGAAAAACATGGGTTAATGCCATAATAAATCCATAACGTACGGTGTGGCGAGAATTGGGAACCACAACTCGAAATCGCCAAGCGACAAAAGAAGTGAAGAGAATAATTTTGCTCTATACGAATAGTTTTTACCATTTTTACGAATTAGGACAACTAGCAAGATGTTTAAAACAATTGAACCTAGCATGGCCGCAAAAAGGTATTTGACCTCAGGACTTGGCTCAACAAAAAGATAGCCAAAGGTACATATGCCAAGCACTAGGTTAACAATTGCGATCACGTATAGCATAGCGACGTGTTTTTAGCCGATAATTCCCCTAGAGAACCTTATTTCGCTGGCTCCCACTTGCACCTTACAGGCGAAACGATGGCACCCTCCTTCTTCAATTCAGCAAAGATCTTATCGATCTCCTTACGGTCTGCGTTCAATGCCTTGGTCACATCTCCTGCCGACACTGGCTTACCAGCCTCGCGCATGGCTTGTAATATTTTATCTTTCATGATGTTAACTATTATTGATTAATATTTAATGAGTGACAAATTTATTGTTTCAACTTCGATCCCTTATTTCCCGCAGAAGTTCTCCAAATCCTTCTTTGTCGCCCTATTGAGCAGTTTACCAGGCTTGAATTGAACCTGCGGATATGAGGCTTGCAAGTCTTTGCAGGCCTTGTCGATGGTGCTTCCGCCCGAAGTGGCAAAAGGAATCACCGTCTTTCCCTTGAAATCGTAGCTCTCTAGGAAGGTGTTGATGATGGTCGGACAAGTATACCACCAGATAGGGAAACCGACATAGATGGTCTGGTATTCATCCATGTTCGCCAGCTTGTCCGTGATGGCAGGGCGGGAAGTCTTGTCCGCCATCTCCACCGACGAGCGGGAGTTCTTATCGTGCCAATCGAGGTCGGCATCGGTGTAACGTTGTGCGGGCTTGATTTCGTGAAGGTCGGCTCCTGCCACCTCCGCCAGTTCCTTGGCCACTTTCTCGGTCACGCCCGAAGCCGAGAAGTAGGCTACTAATGTCTTATTTGTCATTGCTTTGGACTTTTGCTTGTCATTACCGTTCTGCGAGCAGGCACATATAGCCGCCGCAAAAATCAGGAAGGTGAAAAATAATATTCTTTTCATGGATATTCTGTTATATTCTTCTTTGATTTATATTTCACAAATTTATAAAATTGCTATGATTTCCATAACATTATAAAACTTTATTCGATGGTTTTCAACACCCTACAAGGATTCCCCACCGCCACCACATTCGTAGGAATGTCACGGGTAACAACGCTTCCCGCACCGATGACGCTACCCTGCCCGATGCTGACGCCCGCACAGATAGTAACATTGCCTGCAATCCAGCAGTTGTCGCCGATGGTGATAGGCTTCGCATATTCGCTGGTGGTCAGCGTGTCATCTTTTCAGTCATAACGCAGATGTTAAAACAAATCATTTCAGATTCTCTTTGAAAAACGCTTCTATCTTATCATACGGAATCACACCCGCACGGTCGTCATAGAGGTCGGTATGGACTGCATTAGGGATAATCAATATCTCTTTATTACCGTCAATCATGCTTTTCCCGTCGCATTTTTTGCCTGTCATTTTCTCAAAGGCATATTCGCTGAAATAACGGCTATGCGCTTTTTCTCCATGGATCAAAAGTACCGGTGACTCAATTTCGGATGCCCATGCCAACAATGGTTGGTTGAGGAACGACTGGCAACCGATGACGTTCCATCCGTCGTTAGAATTTCCACTCCGTTTATGATAGCCACGTGGCGTCTTATAGTAGTCGTAATAATCTTTCACAAACCACGGAGCGTCGTCAGGCAAAGGGTCGATGACACCGCCTGCACGTTTGTACGAGCCTATTTTGTAGTCTATGGTACGTTGTGCGGCGATTGCTTTGCGTTTTTCCATACGCTGCGCAGGTGTGTTTTCACTCGCGAAATAGCCTTCAACGGTCACCTTGCTCATGTCATACATCGTGGAAGCCACCGTCGCCTTGATCCTCGGGTCGAGTGCCGCCGCATTGATGGACATACCGCCCCAACCGCAGATACCGATGATGCCAATCTTCTCAGGGTCAACGTTTTCAAGATTTGACAAGTAATCGACAGCTGCCAAGAAGTCTTCCGTATTGATGTCAGGCGAAGCCATCCGCCGAGGTTCTCCCCCACTCTCTCCTGTGAATGAAGGATCGAAGGCAATCGTGAGGAACCCACGTTCCGCCATATGCTGCGCATACAATCCGCTGGTCTGCTCTTTTACCGCACCGAACGGTCCCGAAACGGCGATTGCAGCCAATTTTCCTTGTGTATTTTGGGGCACGTACATATCCGCCACCAATTCGATTCCGTAACGGTTGTGGAACGTGATTTTCTTATGTTCAACCTTGTCACTTTTAGGGAATACTTTGTCCCATTCCTGGGTAATGGTTGTTTCCTGATTATCCATATTTGCTTCTTGTTTTGGTTGCGAGCAGCCCATCAACATGGCCACACACGCACTGATTAACACTACATTTCTCATATTAAATCTATTTGTAATTATGCTTTATTAAATGCTTACTTATCCGTTTTCATCCACTTTTCTCCATTTTGGATATAAATCTGACCCGTTCCGCACGACTCCACTTCTCGTCCTTGCAGGTCGTATTTGTTAGTTCCCAACCCTACTCCTTTGCCTTTCAGAGAGAATGCTGTATCAGCAAATCCGCTGACAGACTGTGACGATAATGAAAGTGTTATTGTACAATCGCCATCACCAAGAAAATTCTTTAATTGATCGACTGTAATATTATCAATTTTTCCCAAACGGGTATAGCTCCATGAATTCGTGCCATAAAAAATCACCATCTGATTTCCATTGTATAGGACAATATCTCCTGGCTCCGTAGTCGTTTCTTCATTATTTGTTGGAAACGTGCGACCTAAAGAACCAACTTTTTCAAAATTGCCATAATCCTGAGCCTTATAGGTGATAGGAGACTCCTTCAGTGCGGCAACAAGAGCTTGTGTGGAACGATTATCAACCAGCGTGGCTAAATACGTTGTATTACCAACCGTAATAGATAGTTTTTCTGTCATGTGTTTTGAACTTTTTATATTTCGAATCCATGCTTCGAGTAGTGTCGGCATATTACTACGATTGTTATTATTTATCCATAGAGCCTCTTCTATGAAATTTCCCTCAGGGATAAGCCTTTTCGCATCTGCCACGACCGATGATATGCCACTGCTGGCACTCGATACGATCAAACTTATGTTTTTTCCTCCCATCTCGTCACCATTTTGGAACAGGAAGGATTGCATGGGTGCTGCCATATTACTCCACCAAAGCGGAGTGGCGATGATAATGTTGTCATATCTGCTGAAATCAATGTCTACTGGTTTGATGGCAGGGTAACTCTCCGCATCGTCGGGATTGTCGCGTATGGCTGATATCAAAGCACTTCCGATAGCATAGTTATCCGCTTCATACCTCAACCCCTCTTCCGCAGGCAGGATCTCCACAATGTCAACGTCCAAATGGTTCGACAATTCATTAACAATTGAACGGACATTATTTGTATAGCTATAATAAACCAACAGTGTATTTTGAGCGAACACACCGCTAATCATCAGCAATCCGGATAATAAAAAAAGAATTTTTCTCATGGCAATAACTGTTTTAAATTATAATCCAAAGATACACCAAGCACAGCTAAGACTTGGTTGATGAATTATGGGGGAAATTACCAATATTTGGGATGTGATATGGCGTGTGCTCCCTGTACATAAAGAGACATTATCCTCAATGGGCAATTGCTTGTCGTAACGCACCACGCTCACAAGCGGATGCAATGTTTCAAATCCGTAATAGTCGTTGAATTGTTGTATCGAATCAAAATGTATATCGTCCATTTGCTATCCTGTTTATTGGCAAATGTACATCATTTTAGGGTTATAGCAGGTATATGTTTTTCGGAAAGAGATACCTCTTTTCGGGAATTCTTTTCTTGCGAATGATTAATCATTATATTTGTGGTAAAGATCGATCGTTAGAAACATCAATATCAGACAGACAAAGCGATGCAAAACGGGAAAGAATACCCTGCGACTCACTCCATGTCAACCGCTTGGTACATGGTTGATGAGGACGGAAACGTTGGAATCATGGATTTCAATGAGAATGGACCTGTGCCTTGGTTGGCGGATCCTGAGACATGCGTTGAATGCCTTACACTTTGGTATTGTGATTATGAAGACGATACATATTTGGGCATCAACCTGAGTGACGATCAAATAGATGAATTGATAGAAGATCCTCATAGTCCTGAAAATTATGATTTTTGGGGTGATGACAGTATAATACAAATTGATTTAAAACAGGAGGAGATCTTTCTCAAACTGGCTGAAGACAAATGTTTTGAGATAAAAATATGCATTTCAAAAAGCAGAGGGTTGTATATGATTGATGAATATGAATGCGATGACAGCAATGATACCGCCAAGGAATGCTCTGTTTATGATTTCTTGATTGACAATAAAATAATAACGAAAGTATACCGCAGAAAAGAATTTTGGATGAATGAAGAATGGGACGAAGAAAACAAAAAGGTTATTTACACAAAGAATTTCTCCTCTGCCCCTTATTATCTATATCATCAACCATATTGGCCAGAATACCTTCCGAAATGCATGAACACGCCAAAAAATCCGGTAAAATTTGATCAATTGCCACCCGAACTGCAAAAGCTCACATTAAAAATTCCTGCCAAGTTCGGTGAGGACAAGACATTTCAAATAGACAGATGGCATCCTTGCGACACACATGGTGATAACAAATATATCCTTTTCGAAGGATGCGAATATACACATCATTGGTCAGGAGATGCATACCGAAGAGATATTTTTATCTCACCTAACGATTTCATAAACTATTGCTCACAGAAAAAGAGATATGAGTGTGTGGAATGTTCATCTTGTTGCCACACATGTCTCATCGGTCGTTACACTCATGAACCTACAGTAATCGTTGTCAAGAATTTGTTTGATACCGACATTTCCTTCTTGCTCTCTAGTGACATAATCCATCGGCATTGCATCGAGTTGCCATATCTTCCGAAGATACCGATTCAAATACCCGTTGAGACACATGATAAGTCAGATAGCAAATACAAAACCAATATCAGTGCTGCGGAGATAAAGGAACGGATTAACCGAGACCTGTTGAAGGAATTGTTTCAGAAGAACTACCAATGGCTGGAAGAGACAATCCTAAGATTCAATCCGCACGTGATTATATTGAGCGACCAAATCATAGATATCATCGGTTCTGTCTTTCAAATCGACCATGAACAAATTGAGATCGGAGGTCTGAGATTTCCTCTGTGCCTCATCTCCAAGGTGGAGGAAAACCGTTCAGAAATAGAACGATTAGCGCAACAGGCATATCGCGGGAAAAACATTCCTTATAGCATTCCCATGAAGGAGATGGAACAAATCAAGAAAGAATTAGGGATACTTGCTAATCAAAAAATAGGGCATGATTGAACTCCTCTCCATCGATTTATCCAATTATTGCAGCAAGCAGTGCCCGTTTTGCTACAACCACAGTTCACGCGACGGCAACACGCTTTGGAAGCCGCAGGAAGTCATCGCTTTTGCAACCGACTGCATCCAAAACGGAGGCATGAAAGCCATCTCCTTAGGCGGAGGCGAACCCTTTGAATACGAAGGCATCTTTGCGGTAATCGAAGCGCTTTATCCATTGTGTTATCTCTCCGTCACATCCAATGGACTACCGTTGGAAGACGATAAAGTATGGGAAAGGTTGGCCAATTGCAAGCCTGACAAGATCCATGTCACCATCCATCGTCCAGACAATCCGGCGGAAATCGAGAGAGTGGAGACCCTACTCGCAAGAATCGCAGGCATAGGGATTAAACCAGGGGTAAATCTTTTGGTGGGTAAAGACAATTTGGAGAATGCAAGGAACGCTTACAAAAGGTTGTTGAAAATCCTAACGTCAGAGCAGATCATCCTCGTTCCGCAACGCTATGCGAACACCCCTTCCGCCAAAGAATTAGCCACCGTGGCAGGAGGAAAACCTTTCCAGAGTCCTTCCTGCTTACTGAGATGTACCCGTCCGCAGAATTTCTGCTCCGTTTCATGGGACAAGAAAGTAAACTCCTGCAGTTTCGCCAAAGGGAAAGAGCCATTGGAAACACTGGATTACAACGGATTACGAACCGCCTTGGGCAAAATATCTTGGGTGAACGGTTCTTGTCTGCCGTGATAGGCTATTCTTGGATGTGTTGCGGGCGACGAATTTTATAACCATTTTTTGGTTACTTTCAAAAAAGATGTATATTTGTAACATGATTGACTATGCGACATATACAAACATGCCATCCGTTCCTGCAGGTGTAATACTCGATAGAATTATCCACGAAAAGAAACGGACTAAGGTGGATGTGGCCACGAACTCACATCTAATACCTCAGCGTCTAAACGATTTAATCAAAGGGAGGAGGAGGTTCACTCCTCAGATTTCCATGATGTTAGAGCACTGCTTGGACATTGATATTATCGGTTTTTTCTATCTGATACAGGCCAAACACGACATCTATGAGGAACAAAAAAGCATAAACATGCGTACGAAACCTGACCTTTCCAAATTGACCAAAACCACATTTTGGGATGTTGATGTCAACAGAATCGACTGGACTAAATGTATGAAGTGGGCCATTCGAAGGGTATTGGAATATGGCAGTAATGAAGAGATTCGAGAAATAGCTAAATTTTATGGTGAGGAGAACATGAAACAAATGCTATCCGAACCTTCGAATTTCAGACTATACGAAATCGCACAACGTAATTTCAAGGAAAGTGGATTATGAGATTGCATACAGAAACCATAACACCAGCTCTACTAGACACTCTCAGAAAACTAATGTCTACCGAAGTTTTTAAGGATTTCTGTCTTGTGGGAGGAACGGCACTCAGTCTTCAACGTGGGCATCGACGTTCGATAGATATTGACTTATTCACTGACATCGCATACCCTGAGATAGACACAAAAATTATTAAGCAATATTTAGAAAGCAACTTCCCCATCCACACGGGAACGGAAAGTCTTAATGAGACAGCTATTGGATATAGCATATTTATTGGCAACGAAAACCATAATCCTATAAAGCTTGATTTATTCTATACAGAACCATTCATATTCCCCAAACTGAATTACGAAGGTATACGTATGGCAGATGAGAAAGAAATAGCAGCCATGAAAATGCTCGCTATTGGAAGCCCAATAAAACGTCAGAAAGATTTTTGGGACATTCACGAAATGCTTAAAGATTACAGCATTGAAGAGATGATCCATTGGGGATTACAAAGGAACGAATATTCCCTCACAGAAGAAGATATATTAAATGGATTTGAAATGATAGATCAAATCGAAGAATCTCCGGAAGGTATTGATACTTTGCACAAACATGAGTATTGGGAGCTCAAAGTCATGGATTTAAAGGAAGAAATAAGACGTTACAAAGAAACGCACAAATGATGGCAAACGGTTCGAATTAGAAAGAAATGCAGACTTCCTTCGTCGGATAACCGATTATAACATTCGCCCACCCCCCTATTTCTTCAACAAATCAGGTCGCAGCAGTTTGGTTCGTTCCACTGCCTGCTCGTACTCCCACTCCTTGATCTTCGCCTCGTTGCCAGAGAGAAGGATATCAGGCACTTTCCAACCCTTGTATTCCGCTGGACGGGAATAGACCGGTGGAGCCAAGAGATCGTCCTGGAAACAATCCGACAGAGCGGATTGCTCGTCGCTCATCGCACCCGGAATCAACCGCACGATGGCGTCCGTCATGATGCAGGCCGCCAATTCGCCACCCGTCAGCACATAATCGCCCACGGAGACCTCCTTCGTGATCAGATGCTCACGGATACGGTGGTCAATGCCCTTGTAGTGGCCACAAAGGATAATAACATTGTTGAGGAGCGACATGGAGTTGGCCATCTTCTGGTCGAACATCTCCCCGTCAGGCGAAGTGTAGATCACCTCGTCATAGTCCCGTTGCTCCTTCAGGTGGGTAATCAGACGGTCGATCGGTTCGATCTGCATCACCATGCCCGAACTGAACCCGAAGGCGTAATCATCGATTTTCCTATGCTTGTCGAGCGTATAGTCACGGATGTTATGCACGACGATCTCCGCCAAGCCCTTCGCCTGCGCTCTTTTCAGGATGGAATGGTTCAGCGGACTATCCAGCAACTCCGGCACGGCCGATAAGATATCGATTCTCATAGTGTCACTTCAATTTACTCATGAAACGTTCTGCGTCCACCACGAAACGCTGGTGATCCGCCGAGCCGATCAGCTCGCCCTGTTCGTTCTTCGCCTCAATGGAATAGGCGATTCTGCGGCCATCGATCTCCGTGATCGTGGCTGTGAAGGTGATGCGGGCGCCTACCAACGCCGCCTTGGTGTGCTTCGCATTGATCTCCGTACCAACCGTCTGGGAGCCTTCCGGAAGTGCGTCCGCCACCATCTTCAGCGCGGTGTTCTCCATGTAAGCGATCATGGCGGGCGTACCGAAGACCGGCAATCCGCCAGAGCCTAATGCGACAGCGGTATCCTGCTCGCGAACAGATATCGTCTGGGAAAAAGTTTGTCCTACCTGCATATCCGTAATCAATTAAAATTCAGAAGAGAAATGGAACCTGATCTTAGGGAAGTCCGTCTGCGCCATCTGGAGGATATAGCCCGAGTCGGCGAGGAAGACATCCCTATCCTCCATATCCTTGGCCATATACTGGTACTTACGCTTCTTGAAGGTATCCAACGCCTCCGCATCGTCGCTCTCGATCCAGCAAGCCTTGTAGAGGTTGATAGGCTCCCAGCGACACTTCGCGTTGTACTCATGCAGCAGGCGGTACTGGATGACCTCGAACTGGAGCTGTCCGACCGTACCGATGATCTTGCGACCGTTGAACTGGTTGGTGAAGACTTGGGCAACACCCTCGCCCATCAGTTGTTCGATACCCTTTGCCAGCTGTTTCGCCTTCATCGGGTCATCATTCTCTATGTATTTGAACATCTCAGGCGAGAAGCTAGGCAAACCCTTGAAGTGGATGGTCTCGCCGGAAGTGAGCGTGTCGCCGATCTTGAACGTTCCGCCCGAGTCTGGAAGACCCACGATATCGCCCGGCCAAGCCTCGTCGACCGTCTCCTTCTTCTGCGCCATGAAGCAAGTCGGAGCAGAGAATTTCATCATCTTATCGAGGCGCACATGCTTGTAGTTGACATTGCGCTCGAACTTGCCTGAGCATACCTTCACGAAAGCGATGCAGCTGCGATGGTTCGGGTCCATATTGGCATGGATCTTGAAGACGAAGCCCGAGAAAGCCGTCTCCTCAGGTTTCACCACACGCTCCTCCGTCTGGGTAGGCTGCGGTGTAGGCGCGATTTGGCAGAAGCAATCGAGCAACTCCTTCACACCGAAGTTGTTAAGCGCACTACCGAAGAAGACCGGCGCCACTTGGCCCGCCAGATACTCATTCACATCGAGGTCCGAATAGACCCCATTGATGAGGTCGATATCCTCGCGCAATTGTTGCGCATCCTCCTCGCCGATATGCTTCTCCAGCTCAGGGCTGTTAACGTCCTTGAATTCGATATTCTCTGTAACAACCTGTTTGCTAGGCGTGTATAGATTCAGTTTTTGTTCGTAGAGATTGTAAACGCCCTTGAACTTATCTCCTTGGTTGATAGGCCAAGAGAGCGGGCGGACACGGATATTCAGCTCCTTTTCGAGCTCGTCCATCAGGTCGAACGGGTTGTTACCGTTACGGTCCATCTTATTGACAAAGACAATGACCGGCGTGTTACGCATACGGCAGACGTTCATGAGCTTACGGGTCTGCGCCTCGACACCCTTCGCGCAATCGACGACGATGATAACGCTATCGACGGCGGTCAGCGTACGGAACGTATCCTCCTGGAAGTCCTGGTGACCCGGCGTGTCAAGGATATTGATTTTGAAGCCATTGTAATCGAAAGCCATGACGGAAGTCGCCACGGAGATACCACGCTGCTTCTCGATCTCCATCCAGTCGGACGTGGCAGTCTTTTTTATCTTATTGGATTTAACGGCCCCCGCGATGTGGATAGCGCCACCAAATAGCAATAGTTTCTCCGTCAATGTAGTTTTACCGGCATCCGGGTGACTGATAATCGCAAAAGTACGTCTTCTTTTAATCTCTTCTGATAAGCCCATAATTTCATTATTCAATTATGGCGCGAAGTTAGCAAAAAAGCGCATATAATTCCACCACGAACACGCCATCTTTCTTTTTTGCGCCAAGAGGGGTTAAAGACAAGTCTAAGCGAAAGCCTTCTGCGGTTTCCGAGGGTCTACTTCTGTGCTGCAAGATAACAGGCATAACGGGTAAGCATGATGTCGTCCACCTCACGCAAAGCACCTTTTGCAAGATTTATCATTTTGCTGACGTCAGCAAAATGATCCGACGCCAGTTATCCCTTATTATTCAGTAGTTTCTTCTCCTCTATTGCCAAACGACGTTCTACTTTTTTCACATCCTCGGCAGGAGGAAGATTCTCTGGAATAATACTCCGCTCAACAAGCATTTTCCTTACCGCCGCATTATTGTCAACATGCTCTTGTGTAATAGGGGCCTCTCCTTGAAGATCTTTGGTTTGTACGTTCACGCTGGTCATTTCTGCGGCGAAATCTTTGGCTTTGATGCTGATCGTAGGAAGGAAGTCGGCAAGCGGACGAGTCGAAGGAACACCCATTCTTTGCTTCATCATGTTTGTACTTAAGCGAAAAAGTGCCTGATCGCCCTTCGAACGGATAACCGCAAAAGTTTGGTCATTCACACCACGCTCGTATAGGATGCCAGAGAGTTTTTTCTCCGTTTCCTGCAACTTGGCACGTGCCTTAACTCTCTCAATTTCAGAAAGCCGCTTTTCTATCATCTCAGCCCGACGTGTCTGAACGGCGAAATAAGTCTGAGCGAAAGCTATCTGCGGTTTTCGTGGATCTCCATTCTGTGCCACAAGATAACAGGCATAACGGGTAAGCATGATGTCGTCCACCTCTCGTTCAGAACCCGAACCCAACGAGACCATTTTGCTGACGTCAGCAAAATGGTCAGTCAACGACTGTCCCGCATTATTACAGGATTCTTTTGCTTTATCAATCACATGGATAAAATTGCGCCATTGGGTATAACCCAACAGAGAACATAGATCTCTTGCACTCCAACACTCAGTCTCGTTAATCATACAGACCGCTTCTTCATAGCTTTTAAACAAAGCAAATATTTCTTCTTTTTTCATAAGTATAATATTTATATAATTGCCACAATATCAAAACAGACAGCCGAACATTCGGCGGACACAAAGATAGGTGAAAAATACGGAATTTTACACATTTTTGCGAAAATCCTTTACCACAGAGCGAAATCGTTGTATATTTGATGAGGAAATCACAGAGGTATTCATAAACAAAGACATAACGAATCAACCATGTTAGCAAAAGGAACCAAAGCGCCCTACTTCGAGGGGCAAGACGAGAACGGAAACACAGTGAAACTCACGGATTTCGCGGGAAAGAAACTGGTGCTCTATTTCTACCCGAAGGATAGCACCCCGGGTTGCACGGCCGAGGCATGCGACCTGCGCGACAACTACGAGCGTTTTCTCTCCCTAGGTTACGAGGTCGTCGGAGTCAGCCGGGACAGCGCCGCCTCCCACCAACGTTTCATCGCCAAGTACAGCCTACCCTTCCACCTCATCGCGGACACCGACCTCACCATCCTGAAAGCCTACGAGGCTTGGGGAGAGAAGAAAATGTACGGGAAGGTGACGGAAGGCACCCTGCGGACCACCTACGTCATCGACGAGCAGGGCACCATCATCGACGCCATCGGCAAAGTGGATACAAAGAACCATACGACGCAAATATTATGAGCAATATTTTAGACCTTTTCATTCAACCCAAAATCACGTGGAAGGAAGGTGAGGATCTTATCTTGAAGCCCAAGATGTTCCCACACCCGGAATACTTGATCGTTCTATTCATCGAATTAATCTGCGGTGTCATTCTCGCCTTTTCATGTTCGTCCGCAGAGAGATATAAGTACATTCTCCTCTTTGGAATACTCGCCCTGCCTTTCCTTATCGCTACTGTGGTGTATTATTTGCGTAGTGCGAAACTGCACCCCATCATCATCTCCGCGAATGGCATACAAATAAACACATACAATATATTTGTCTGGAAATCAGTAAACTACGCATATGTGTATCACTGGAAGAAACAAATTTATTTCCGCATCGAATACACTCAAAACGGTGTGAAAAAAGTTGAGGATATCGACATAGTAAAATACGAATACACAAAGGAGGATATCCACAATGCGGTTAATTTCTGGAGCGGCAGAATGATTGGGGCCCAATGGAACAAATACCGCGACAGATTAATCGAGGAAAAAGGATTGACGGATGACGCGAAATTGGAGTTTATGAAAGAGTGCGAACGGTATGTCCCTCTTTTCTACAAGGAGAGGGATACTATGTTATGGGTGTTCGTATGTCTATTCGTCGCTATAGTTACATGTGTGGGCTTCCTCGGGGGAGCGAATTCCCATTCCCTTTCTTATTACAAGGGATTATCCCTCCTGGTCTTCGGGTTTTCTCTTTGCCTGGTCGTATTACTCGTCATCGGTCCATACATGACGAACCGTTTCCGCAAGAATTCTTTGCTTGGACCGCTGTCGGAGGAGACATTTAAAGAAATTTATAAGATTGCGCACGATGGGGATGAATATGTCAACGAGGAGAAAGATGTACGTATATATGCGATCATATCCATAGTGATGGCCGTTGTCAGTTTCTTCTGTTACCTGCTGTTGCCTTAGAGATTCAGTTTATAATATATTGAAACGCCTGCATCCGATGTGAGTGCAGGCGTTTTGTTTTTTGGGGTGGCATTAAGCACAGCAGTTTAAGCCACGCAACTTGTCGGCAATTAATCTAACAAAATGTCAGTTGAAAATATATTTTTAGCGCAAAAAGTAACGAAAAACCACAAAATAAGATGCACATTGAGCCAATTTGGCGATATATACAGAAATGATCCAACAAAATACGCTTTTATATAACTTACAATTAAATATATAATCGCCATAATCAATTATAAATTATAAGCACATCTATATATTCTACTTTCAATTTATTAAATCTTTAACAAAAACTATCATAAACAATCTAAAAAGTGTGCTGTTGATGTCAAAATGTTATATATTTGCATTGTTTTAATAGCAAAAAGATAGACAAGAGAAAAACAAATGGACACATTGACAGAATATATAGAGTTCACGAAGATGCAGGGAGCAGGAAACGACTACATCTATGTCAATACAATGGAGTATCCGATTGGAAATCCAGAGGAACTGTCCATCAAATGGAGCCGAGCACATTTCGGTATCGGTTCGGATGGCCTCGTGCTCATCGGACGCTCCGACGTGGCGGACTTCAGCATGAGAATCTTCAACGCAGACGGATCAGAAGCGAAGATGTGCGGAAACGCTTCCCGCTGCGTCGGCAAATATGTATACGAGAAGGGCCTGACCCGCAAGACGGAGGTCACGCTGGAGACCCTCTCGGGCATCAAATACTTATCATTGCACGTGAAAGACGGAAAGGTGCCTTTCGTCACCGTCAACATGGGTAAGCCTATCCTTTCCAACAAAGGACAGGTGGACACGCCGGACGGTAGCCTCTTCGACGCACCGATAGAGGTGGCCGGAAAACAGTTCAGGGGAACGTTCGTGTCAATGGGCAATCCGCACTTCGTGATCTTCGTCTCCAGCCTGAACGACGTGGATGTGCCGACCGTCGGTCCGCTGATCGAGCACCATCCGCTCTTCCCTGAACGGGTGAACGTGGAGTTCGTCGAGACGAAGGAGGACGGCAGCCTACGCATGAGGGTGTGGGAAAGAGGATCCGGCATCACCATGGCCTGCGGTACCGGCGCCTGCGCTACCCTGACCGCAGCCGTGCTCAACAGGAAAAGCGTCCGTAAGAACATCGTGCGCATGGATGGCGGAGACCTCACCATCGAATGGAACGAGAAGGACGAGCACATCTACATGACGGGAGAGGCCGCCATAACATTTGAAGGAAAAATAAAAATATAATTAAAACATACAGAGAGGATTAGAGATATGGCTTTAGCGAACGAACATTTCATGAAGTTGCCGGACAATTATTTGTTTACGGATATCGCCAAGAAGGTGAACACGTTCAAGGTAGTGCATCCGAAGGCGGAGATCATCCGCTTGGGTATCGGGGATGTCACCCGACCATTGCCTAAGGCGTCGTTGGAAGCGATGCACAAGGCGGTGGACGAAATGGGGGAAGCGAGCACGTTCAGAGGATACGGACCGGAGCACGGTTATGACTTCCTCATCAACGCCATCATCAAGAACGATTACGAGCCAAGGGGCGTGAAGCTGGATCCGGACGAGGTCTTCATCAGCGACGGAAGCAAAAGCGACACGGGCAACATCGGAGATATTCTTCGTCATGACAACAGCATCGGAGTGACCGACCCGATCTACCCAGTCTACATCGACTCCAACGTCATGTGCGGACGGGCGGGCGTACTCGAGGACGGCAAATGGAGCAATGTGACCTACCTGCCGACCAACATGGAGAATAACTTCGTGCCGCAGATCCCGAACCACAGGGTGGACATCATCTACTTATGCTACCCTAACAACCCGACGGGAACGGTCCTTTCCTCCGAGGAGTTGAAAAAATGGGTCAACTATGCGATAAAGAACGACGCCATCATCATGTACGACGCAGCCTACGAGGCATATATCCAGAACCCGGACATCCCCCACTCCATCTACGAGATACGGGGTGCGAAGAAGGTGGCGATCGAGTTCCGCAGCTTCTCCAAAACGGCTGGTTTCACCGGCGTGAGATGCGGATACACGGTGGTACCGAAAGAGTTGACCGCCTCCACGCTCTCAGGCGAGCGCATTCCTCTGAACAGGCTCTGGAACAGAAGGCAGTGCACCAAGTTCAACGGAACCTCCTACATCACGCAGCGTGGCGCAGAAGCCATCTACACCCCAGAGGGTAAGAGCCAGGTGCGGGAGACCATCAACTACTATATGACCAACGCCAAGATCATGAAAGAGGGCCTCACATCGCTCGGTTATCAGGTGTTCGGCGGAGAGAATGCGCCATACCTTTGGGTGAAGACGCCTAACGGAACCACCTCCTGGAAGTTCTTCGAGCAGATGCTCTACGAGGCCAATGTGGTAGGAACCCCAGGCGTGGGCTTCGGTCCGAGCGGCGAAGGCTACATCCGTCTGACCGCCTTCGGGGAGAGAGAGAACTGCGAGGAGGCTATGCGTAGGTTCAGGAAATTATAAGAGAGATAATCAATAGAAAGAAACAATTCAACAATAAAATTTTTAGGCTATGTCAAGTTTAAGATTCAAAGTAGTAGGCGAAGCCTTCAGGAAAAAAGCCTTGGAGGTAGAGACACCGGCCGATAGACCGTCCGTCTATTTCGCGAAGTATGTCTTCAACAAGCAGAAGATGTTCAAATACCTTCCTGCTAAAGTGTATGCCAAGATGTGTGACGTGATCGACAACGGCGCACCACTTGACCGTTCCGTAGCAGACGAAGTGGCTGCCGGCATGAAGAAATGGGCCATGGACTTAGGCGTAACACACTACACGCACTGGTTCCAGCCATTGACCGAAGGTACTGCGGAGAAGCATGACGGATTCGTGGAGCATGACGGTAAGGGCGGCATGATGGAGGAATTCGAGGGCAAGCTGCTCGTACAGCAGGAGCCAGACGCCTCTTCCTTCCCTAACGGAGGTATCCGTTCCACTTTCGAGGCCAGAGGATATTCCGCATGGGACCCAGCCTCTCCAGTCTTCGTGGTTGGCGACACCTTGATGATCCCTACCGTGTTCATCTCCTATACCGGCGAGGCGCTCGACTACAAGGCACCTTTGAAGAAGGCCCTCCGCGCCGTAGACAAAGCGACGACAGCCGTTGTGAAATACTTCAACCCAGAGGTGAAGAAAGTACAGGCGAACCTCGGTTGGGAGCAGGAGTACTTCCTCGTGGACGAAGGTTTGTATTCCGCACGTCCAGACTTGCTGATGACGGGAAGAACCCTCTTGGGTAGGGAGTCCGCCAAGAACCAGCAGATGGAAGACCACTACTTCGGCGCCATTCCTTCCAGGGTTGCAGCCTTCATGAGAGACTTGGAGATCCAGGCATTGGAATTGGGTATCCCTTGCAAGACCCGCCATAACGAGGTGGCACCGAACCAGTTCGAGTTGGCTCCAATCTTTGAGGAGTGTAACTTGGCGGTAGACCATAACATGCTCATCATGTCATTGATGAGGAAAGTGGCTCGTAAGCACGGATTCCGCGTGTTGTTGCATGAGAAACCATTCGCAGGCATCAACGGATCTGGTAAACATAACAACTGGTCTTTGTCCACCGACACAGGTATCGTATTGCATGCGCCAGGCAAGGACTCTGAGAGCACGTTGCGTTTCATCACCATCGTCGTGGAGACCTTGATGGGTGTATACCGCCACAACGGATTGTTGAAGGCCTCCATCATGAGCGCCACCAACGCACACCGTTTGGGAGCGAACGAGGCACCGCCGGCCATCATCTCTTCTTTCCTCGGCAAGCAGTTGACCGACGCTTTGAACCAGATCGAGACATCAAAGAACGACCAATTGATCACACTCGCAGGCAAGAAGGGCTTGAAGCTGGATGTTCCATCCATCCCTGAGTTGTTGATCGATAACACAGACCGTAACCGTACCTCTCCGTTCGCCTTCACGGGTAACCGTTTCGAGTTCCGTGCGGTAGGTTCAGAGGCGAACTGCGCATCTGCCATGATCGCCCTCAACACGGCCGTAGCCGAGGCGATGGCAAGCTTCAAGGAGCGTGTGGACGCATTGATCGCCAACGGAACACCTAAGTTCGCCGCCATCTTGGAGGTGGTTAGAGAGGACATCAAGACCTGCAAGCCTATCCGCTTCGACGGAAACGGATACTCCGACGAGTGGGTGGCTGAAGCTGAGAAGAGAGGCTTGGACGTAGAGAAGAGCTGCCCTGTCATCTTCGACCGCTACTTGGACAAGGCGTCCATCAACATGTTCGAGAAGATGAACGTCATGAACGCCAAGGAGTTGAAGGCCCGCAACGAAATCAAGTGGGACACCTACACGAAGAAGATACAGATCGAATCACGTATCTTAGGTGATTTGGCGCTCAACCAGATCCTCCCTGTAGCCACGAAGTACCAGAGCTCATTGGTAGACAACGTAACGAAGGTTGCTTCTGTCTTCCCTGCCGAGAAGGCGAAGAAGCTGAACGCCTACAACATGTCGCTCATCGAGCAGATCGCCGACCACACCGCCAGCATCAACGAGAAGGTGGAGAAGATGATCGACGAGCGTAAGAAAGCGAACAAGATCGACAGCGAAAGGGAAAGAGCCATCGCTTACCACGACCATGTGGCACCGATGATCGAGGAGGTCCGCCGTCACATCGATAAGCTGGAGTTGATTGTGGACGACCAGATGTGGATCTTGCCTAAGTATAGAGAATTGTTGTTCTTGAGATAAGTTCTGACATAATAAATTCTGTGCATCCATGGGCGTAATGCCCTATAACATTCGTCAGTGTAGAGGGAAGGGCCGTGAGGTTACCTTCCCTCTCCCTTTTTGGGAGGGACATAGACCCTCCAATCTGCAGATAGGGTAATAAACCAAACAAAGAACCATAACTTCCGAAATAAGGGTAATGTTCAAATGGTTTGGCTTTCAGTTCGCAGACGATGTAGCAACGCAGACGAATGTGATAAAACAACAAATCTATCTTGCGCGAACGCCCACCTACAACTAGCTCCTTCTGTCTGCCAAGAAAAGCAAAACCTGTCCCCAACTCCAGCAAAAGGTCCGTCACATTTTTTGTAAGGGCTTCTTCCAACTCAGCCTCATCATAAATCTCATGCTCAACCGTAGCAAAGCCGAAATCATAGTTTTCTTTCAGAACTTCCTGAACGAGCTTGCTTTGCAATGCCGGCAGATGGTCGGTAAAGTTGTTGACTATCTTGCCTTGGTGCTCATAGAGGTTTGCCTTGATGCAGTTAGCAAGAGAATTACGACTTAATCCTTGCTCAATGGTTTTACCGACATAGAATAATGCTTTATCTATGGATTTGCATTTCGTTATTATCTCAACATGATGCCCCCAAGGTACCAACGCAAAAGGCAATGGATTTTCCTTCTGAATCACCATCGGTATAGAACAGATACCACTTTTTCATGTACCATAGATTGGAAGTAGAGAATCCATCCGCATCAGGAAACTCTCGCTTCAAATCTAAGCTTACTTGTTCGACAACTCCTGCTCCCCAACGTTCTTCGGCTTTCTTCTGCACCAAGTCGCGACCTAGTTGCCAGTTGAACAGAAGTTTTTATGTATTCACCTTAACAGCAGCTTTTACCTGTGCGGAACGATAGCGACTCTTAATGTCTGCTATCCAATCCGCATAGTCTGCATCAATGTGAATGTCGTGCGACTTCACGATATATGGTTCAACCTGTGGCTGTATGGCTTTATTTTCTTGCGCCATTTTTACGTTATGTGATTCAACTTTATTCTATTTTTAAGTTCTATGCAAATATATCCACTTTTTTAGAAAACAAAGGTTCAGTAGCTGGATTTCAACTATAATACTTATTAATACGAACAATCGTTCTACTTCGGTTGCAAACTCTTTCTGTATTCCTGCGGCGACATACCCAACTGCTTCTTGCAGTAGCGGCTGAAGTACGATAGAGTCTTAAAATTCATCATTTCAGCGATTTGCGTGATTGAGAGACGTTTGTCGTTGAGCAGATTTTTGAGAATGGGCACGGCGTGGCGGTCGATATAGGAAGTGACGTTGTGGCCCGTCCGCCGGTGCTCCCAAGGTGTTCTTCAAGTATTTCTTCGTGAACACCGTCACCGGCGAGAAGTCCGGTGAAAAGATGGTCAGCGCGGTGCTGAGCAACGGTTAGTCTCCGGCGGCCTTGAGCTGCACCGAATGAAAGAATCCCCGACTGCTGGATGCGGCCGGGGATTTTTGTTTGGGAAAGAGGAGAACTTTGAATAAATTTGCAGGTAGATAAATCGGAATTTAACCACTTAATAACATGGGCAGTTTCTGGAGCAAGACAAAAGTGTTTTTTGAATCGAGAGGATGGCGCATCTTCTGGTCATTGTTTGTCATCGCCGTTTTCGTCAACTTATTCGTACAAACGCTCC
>JAFXPK010000029.1 GCA_017527905.1 Paludibacteraceae bacterium | reverse complement strand
TAATTCATAATTCATAATTCAAAATTCAAAATGGGGTGTCCCATGATTTTCACAAACATTAACGATAAAAAAAGAAATATTTCCTCGAAAAGATATTAACTTTGCCAATTATACGGGCGGTTACACACCCGAACTAATTTTGTGGTCGTTGCGAAGAGGTGACTCCAGTAACGTAAGTATATGATTGATTGGAACATACAACAGTGTAAAACAGAATAGAATCATTAATTAATTTAATAACATAAAATGGAAAGAAGTATTTTATTCAAATCGATGGTGGTAGCCACATTGGCGTTGCCAACCATGATGGGTTCATGTAAGAAGGACAAGGCGGACGCGCCAGCCAGACCAGTAGTGAAAGTGGAGAGCGTAACATTGGACATCCACGACACGACTGTCTTCGCGGGCGAAAAGTTCACACTCACCGCCACCTTATTGCCTGTCGACGCAGATACCCAAGATGTGGAATGGGAGAGCTTGAACGAGGACATCGCTTCCGTCACTACTTCAGGCAGCGTGATTGGAACTGATGCGGGAAGCACCTACATCGTCGTCACCTCATTAGGCGGCAACCACAAGGATTCTTGTAAGGTGACTGTCCTCAAAAATATCGAGTTCAAGGACGCTAACCTTTTGGCGACTTTGGTTAAATCAAGCATTAATGCGGACGGTGACGACGGAATATCCCCTGTAGAGGCTAAGAATGCTAAAACAATAGACATCAGTGGAAAGAAGATCGCATCATTCGACGAGTTGAGTTATTTCGTCAATCTGGAAGAACTGACTTGCAGCAACAACCAGATATCTTCACTTGACCTTTCCAAATTGGCCAATCTTAAATCTTTGATTTGCGACAACAACAAATTGTCTAAACTTGACATTTCAAAGAACAGCGAACTGACTTCGCTTATCTGCAACAAGAACCAATTGGATACGCTTGACATTAGAGAGAACAAGAAACTTGAGGATCTCTTCTGCGGAAATCAGGCGAACGCACTGAAATTGGAGCTCACCATCGATCAATTCAACACGGTTTGGAAAGAGAACGGAACCGACGCAGACAACAAAAATGTCGAGATGGTAATGAACTTCTTCGAGGGCGCAGCATTCCAATCCAGTTCTTTCGAAAAGGACTTGAAGGATGGAGATTCATTCTCATTCAACGCAAAGAAGAAGCAATTCAACTTCCGTCTCCTCGATAGCGAAGGAAACGAATTATCCTTCTACGACAACACTGTCTTGAGACAAATTGTATGGACTAGCTCCGATGAGAGTGTTGCTACCGTATCGGCCGACTTTGAGGACGGAGAAGAAAGCAACACAGCCCAAATGACTGTAAAAGCTATCGCTAAAGGTAACACCGTCATCAAGGGAACCGTAAACGACGAGTACACGATTTCCTTCAACTTGGAAGTAAAATAATTTATATCGCTGATAATCAAGCAATATCCCTCGCCCTTGCAAGACGAGGGATATTTTTTTTACACTTTTTTACGCAGTTTGGCACGGTTTTTGCAGTAACATATTAATAATTAACATTTAACACAACAACTAAATAGCAAAAAATGAAAAGAACTTTTTCGAAAGCCCTATTTGCCTCGGTACTGATTGCAACAACATTTTTCGTGGCCTGTAAAGATGATAAAACAGAAGTAAATGGCGTGAAAATAAGCCCATCATACACAACCGCCAATGTGGGAGAATATATACGCCTCTATGCGGATATTACCCCTGAAAATGCCGACAATAAAGAAGTGAGATGGGAATGCGACGAAACTTATCTGGAAAATGAAGGTAACGGGTTCTTCCATGCCATACGGTCCGGTCAAACAACGGTCTTCGTCACCACAGTAGATGGCAACTACAAAGACTCCTGTCGGGTCGCCATCACAGACGCGAAAGAAGAACAGAACGGAAACATCAGGTTCAGGGACGACAATCTACGCAAAGCGTTGGTAAACAACTCCAGCATCAATATAGACGAAGACGATGGCATCTCACACAATGAAGCGAAACTTGTCAAAAAATTGAATGTCGCAAATAAGCATATCTCCTCTTTCGACGAACTCAGCTATTTCACCAACTTGGAGGAGCTATATTGCGAGGAGAATCAAATCACCTCCCTCAATGTTTCCAGTCTGACAAAGCTCAAACTCTTAAGTTGCCAGAAGAACCAACTCTCTAAATTGGACATTTCCCAAAACACAGAACTGACAACCCTTCTCTGTTTCAAAAACGACCTGAAGACATTGGATATCAGGAATAACACGAAACTTGAGTATATCTATTGCGGAAATCAATCAGACCCGATAAAGCTAAAACTCACCACCGAACAATTCAACACGGTCTGGAAAGAGAACTTAATCGACGTAGATAACATCAACGTTAATTTGGTGATGAACTTCTTCGAGGGAGCTGTATTCCACTCTGCCACATTCGAGACAGATCTAAAAAATGGAGATTCTTTCTCTTACAACCTGAAGAAGGGAGAATTCCCCTTCCGTCTTTATGACAGCGAAGGAAATGAGTTGTCCTTCTACGACCCAAGCATTCTGAGACAAATCGTTTGGACCAGCTCCAACCAAAGTGTAGCTATCATCTCCGCAGAATATGAAGATGAAGAAGAGACTAACACCGCTAAGATGACAGTGAGAGTTCTCGCCAAAGGTAACACCGTCATCAGGGGTACAGTCAACGATGAGTATACGATTTACTTCAACTTGGAAGTATATTAATTTTCAGTTTCAAAACATATCATTCACAAACAATTAGATTTTAATTCATATGAAACACTTTTTGAGAACCGCAACACAAATCATCGCAGGAATAACCGCAATGTCACTCGTTTTCACCAGCTGCAAGGAGAATAACGAAGATCCGAGCGACATGAATGACACCGAAAGAGCCCTTGTAGGGGAATGGCACTGCACAGGGATGAAAACCTACACGATCAACGCAAAGGGAGACACTCTTAACATCAACAACTACGAGGACAATACGGTCATCACCCTTCGCGACGACCACACATCCACGATTTTCTCCTCCAATGAGAACGATAGGGAGGCTGCTATCTTGTCAACCACAGGAAAGGGCAATTGGCATGCCGACGAGAATTCCCTATCCATCATCACAGATATAGAGAACCTCTACAAAGACAGCACCACCACGACCGATAAGGACGTCGCCTATCTCTTCCGCATACAGGAGATCACAAACATCAAGCTGATCATACTGAAGGAAACGGAGGGAATCGGTGTTGAGGGAGTGAAATACACCCAACAAGAAAATTATATCCTCATAAAGAAATAAACGAACGGATCCACACAAAGAAGCCGTCCTCTCCCTTCGGGCAGGACGGCTTTTTTCGTCGGCACGGAGACCGCATTACCCCACCCGCCCATAGCAGATGGCCGCATTGCTGCCCCCGAAGCCTGAGATGAGCTTCAGGAAGCAAGGTTTATCCGTCGCTGTGAGGCGATCGCATACCGTCATGGGCTGCACCACGCCATATTGTTCGTAGCCTAGGGTCGGCAAAACATAACCATCCGACAAGGCGGAGATGGAGAGGATGCACTCCAATAACCCGGCGGCGCCCAACGTATGCCCGTAGTATCCCTTCAGGCTGAAGGTGGGCACCTCACTCAGTCCCGCGCGGCTGATGGCCCACGACTCCATATCGTCGTTGTAGCGGGTGGCGGTGCCATGTGCGCATATGAAGGCGATATCATCATTATCCACTCCCTTCGTAGCCATCATAGTGGCGTTGTAGAGGCCTTCCCCCGTACGGGAAGGTCCCGAGATATGGTTGGCGTCGTTACGGTTGCCACCTCCTCGCCAAATGAAAGCGTTCGACAATAAGGAAGAAGAATCCATCACCTGCTCGAAGACCATTGTGGCGGCCGCCTCACCCAGATTCAAACCATCCCTGTTCTCATCAAACGGCTTGCACCGCGTGGCGGAGAGCGCCTTGAACGATTGGAACCCTGAGACAACAAACTTGCCCAATATGTCTCCTCCCACCACCACAGCGTAGCGATAACCGCGCATACGCATCAGATCGAAGGCCAACAACTGCGCCGCCACGCCCGATATGCAGGCATTGCTCACCACGACCACCTCGTTCGGGTTGCCAAAATAGTTACCCAATATCTGCGCCGAGCGCCATAGGTGTACCCTATCCGGCTCGAATCGCCCCGCATTCTCCAGCAACGAAACGTTTCCCTTCGTGGTGGAGAGGACGAAGAGCACCTCCGGACTCCGCGGGTCAATGCCCGCCGCCTCCACCGCACGCTTAGCGGAAAGGAGAATAATCTGCTCAAAACGGGTAAGGCGGATCAAGGGCGCCACTTCACGCTCCACCAATTCATCAACCGACGACCAGTCAAGCAACGAGCCGAAGAACGGTTCAGGCAAATCGAACACAAACTTGTGGCGTTTCCCCATGGAGACGCCGGATTTCACATTCGCATAATTCTCCCTCGTCGTGAAACCCAACGGGGAGATGATATTGTCAGATAACACTTGTATCATGATAGCCTAGTATTCATTGTTCAGTAGGAATTTGGTCCGTCAGGACGACGCGCATTTCCCCTTGCGCCACAAGCGTCCCTTCGGAAAACACTTTAGCGACATATATAGAGACGGAAAAGATCGGTTCGCCCTGCTCCTCCACCGTCGTTTCAAGAAGCGCACCCACCTTAGGCAAAGAAATGATTTCCATGTTCCTCACCGAAGCGACCACCCCGATACGGATCGGAAGATGGCGGGAGAGATAGCCGATATGGGTCGCGCAAGTTTGGGCGACATTCTCCATGACTCCCCCTTCGCTCAGGCAATTCTCCCGCACCATCGGATGTTCCACCGGAACGGTAAAATCGGTGCGGCAGAAGTGCTGTTCACATTCCAACAGCCTATCAACCAGCAGGAAAGGTGCCCTGTGAGGCAAAAAAGCGGAAGCAGTCAGCGGACTATTCATCTCTGCGCGATTTTACAGACGACAAGGCTATGGCCCATCCCTAATCCGTCGTGGATCGCCTCCACCTCAAGTCCCGCCTCATTGACACAGCGGATCATATCCTTGGAATAATACATCTTGCTGTTGCCGTTCGCCATGGCGGTGAAATAGATACTGATCTGCGCGAGGCAGTACGATGCGGTCTCGAACCGTTGCCTATCCCAGAAGGTCTCCATGATGAAGAGGCGGGCATTGTTGTCCATCGAAGCGGCGGCGCGGCGCAGGATGCTGACCACCTCCGCCTCGCTGAAGCAATCGAGGAACTGGCTCATCCATATCGCGTCGAAGCCCGTAGGGAAAGGCACACGCTCGTCCAAAAGGTTCGCGCCATGTCCGTGGATCCTATCCGCGCCCGGCAGGCCCTTCGTCTGGGCACGCATCATCTCCAGCTGTTGCGGAAGGTCCATGATGGTCACCTCGGCCTCCGCGGAGTGGGTGACGCAACGTGTGGCGAAGCGTCCCGTGTTCCCCCCGACATCCAGCAAACGCTTGCGATGTCCGTCGAAGACGATGTTCAGCGCCTCGTCGAACGAGCAGTCCGAATAGTAATGGTCGAAACCGAACCAGCTCTTCTGCACCTGTTTAGGCAGTTGGGAAAGCCCCTCATAGATCGTCGGCCACTCGCCAAAAACTTTCAGTCCCTCAGGCTTGCCATGAAGGATGGACTCTTCCAATCGAAATAGCCCCAAATAATTCACGTCATGATTGAAGTCCATGTTGACACGCACCATATCGTCGTGCAGCAAAAACCAGCCCGCCTTCGCCAAGCGGAAACGGCCCTCCTTCAGGATAACGGTTCCGATCGTCAGGGAAGACTCCAACAGACATTGCGTGCCATATTTGGAGAGATGGGCAAGCTCCGCCACCTCTTCCAACGTCAGGCCATCCTTGTTGTCATCCAACAACTGGAGGATGCCGAACTTAACCATAAGGCGGGAAACCTGGAAGACAACCGGTCCTGCGGCGATTTCCTGCGCAAGCCGTTGGGCCTGCAACGCCGAGAAGCGTTCCTTCCCGTAAATTTCCTTTTGAGGAGATTGTAATTCCATATGCAATTTTATGAGTTCCAGTATTGATAATAATTAAACCATTGAAGCGGGAAGCGTCGGACCATCGACTCCAGCTCCTCCACGAACTGCTTCGCGAGGAACGCCGCCTGCTCCGTGGAGTTCGCGGCGGTAGGAGAAGGATGCAACAGCTTGGAATACCCGTAATATTTCGAATGACTTATCTTCACGACGAACAGGGAGGCGACTGGCACATTCAGCTGCGCCGCCAAGCGGAAGGTCCCCGCCGGAAAATCCGCCTCACCATCCAGGAAAGGCAAGGAGACCTTCTTGTTTCCCCCCAGGAAACGGTCGCAAGGGATAGTGACCACCTCCCCCTCTTCCAAGGCATTTTTTATGGTGAAGAGGTGCGACATATCCTCCGTGACAGGAATCAGGTTGATGTTCATCTTACCGAAAGCCGAATCGCGCCGGCTCTGGAAGCCTCCACGCTCGCCGCCGAAGATGATTCCGTTCATACGTTTCTTATCCTGATGGATAGAGAGTCCGGCCATCTCCAGGTTACCGAAATGCGCGCTGGCGATGATGAAACCGCCCTCACCGTCCAGGAGTCCGTCCACGACATCCTCCCCCTGCATTTCCACCTCAAATTGAGAAGTGTTACCGGCGAGAATAGCAAACTTATCCAACACAATTTTACCGAAAAGCAAGTGATTACGGCAAGTAGAGACAAAAGAGCGCCACTTAGAATAGTGATGACGTTCGCGGAAGTAGGAATAGATAGCGCGATACCCTTTCCGAGCGAAAACCAAGTAGAAAGGGATGACAAAGTACAGCACAGGGTAGAGCCAGACGACCCGCACCTTAGAGAGGAACATCAGCAGGAAATTCTGGCCGAACCAACCGCCACCCGTCTTACCCTTCCAAGTCCTATTCCCCATCCGTCATAGGATCTTTAGATTCGACGCAATCCTGAAGCAATTCGCGCATCTCCTTGAACATACGTTCGCAATGGCACATCTCGCGGGAGAGGAACGGGTAGAATTCCGGCCATTGTTCCTGCCTATGGATATCCAATCCGCCAAGATGCCTATAGATACGGGAGACCATCGTCCCGCACGGTTTCTCGAACTGTTCCTGCCACTCCGCATCGGCGAAGAATTGGTCCACCACCACCTTATACTTCTTCATCAACTCGAACATTTCGAGACGCTTACTCAACTTCGGGTGATTCAGCTCGAAGATGACATAGGCACCGTCACGCGCGGCGTCAAACTTCAGTTCGACGCCTTTGATTTTCGTATTATACAAAATCCACTTGCGTTTCCGATACTTGAAGCGGGGGAGTTCGGCGCAGAAGGCGTCGAAGCCCGTCCAGAAATTACGTTTTAATATTTTGACCTCTTCCCTTGAGTACATGAGATTACAAATTTAACGCAAAAATACGATTTCCCGCTGAAAAACAAAAAGGCGCACGGAGTCGAATCTCCGAACGCCCATATACAATGCGCCTCTCCCGTTTACTTCACAGTCGAACGGATTCGGCTAAGCGTTTCCGGCGTGATGCCCAAATAGGAAGCCACATAGATGGAAGGTACCCTCAAAACCAAATTAGGCTTCTCGTCCAGAAGGATTTGGTACCTCTCCTTAGCGGATCTAAAGATAGTGTTCTGAATCCTCCTTTTCTTAAGCAGAAGAACCAACTCGGTCATCAACCTAAAGAATCGGCGAATTTCCATGTTCTTATTGCACAACTCTTCACACTCCAACCGTGGGAACAAATAGAGCGTGGTCGGCTCCAACATCTGAATGAAACGACGGCTAGGCGACTGATTGAAGAAACTCTCGTAATCGAGGAACCCATCCCCTTCATGTGCAAGTTGTTCTGTGATCTCCTTGTCGTACTGCAGATAGTAAATGCGCACCAAACCTTCCGACACATAGCCCCAATAGCGACTTACATCCCCCTCAATCTGCAGAAATTCTCCCTTATTCAACCTAATTATACGCGTATGAGACCTGATCAGTTCTTTAGACTCATCAGAGAGATCCACATCGAGGTTATCTCCCATCTCCTTCGTTAAGAAGTTATAAAAAAACACTTTATCCAGACTTTCCATATCACATACATTTTTCCATTTATGTACAAACGTAGCAAAAGTATCACAATTTACAAAAATTTTTTTGATTATTTTTAACAAAAATAGAAAATGGTGGGCAGATTCAAGTCAAATAGCCCTCTGATAAGGCAATTTCATAAGGCATTCGGACAATAAAAGGGGAAAATGGCAAATCGTATTTATCTAATCCAACCGATAATCCAGCCAACGGATTGACACCCGTCAAAAAAACATCACCACAGAAAAGTCTGTGGTGATGCCTAAAACCAAATTGTCTCGTGAGAAATTATTTCTTACCCACCAACTCCAATGTGTCGGAAGCGATGGTGTACTCCTCGTCCGTCGGAACGACGATCACCGTCACCTTGGAATCCTTGGCGCTGATGACCTTCTCTTCGCCATGGACGCTGTCGTTCACAGCCTTGTCCAGCTTGATGCCGAAGAACTCCATGTTAGCGAGAACACCCTCGCGGACTACCTCGACGTTCTCGCCAATACCACCCGTGAAGACGATGACATCCACACCACCCAAGGCAGCCATGTAGGCGCCCACATACTTCTTGATGCGGTAGATGACCATATCCAATGCCAACTTGGCACGTTCGTTGCCCTTCGCGATGGCGGCGCGGATCTCACGCATATCGGAAGAGACGCCTGAGATACCCAACATACCGCTCTGCTTGTTCAGGATGTCGGAGACCTTCTTCGCATTGTAACCTTCCGTCTCCATCAGGTAGGTGATCGCACCCGTGTCGATGTCGCCGGAACGTGTACCCATCATCAATCCCTCCAACGGAGTCATACCCATGGAAGTATCGAAAGACTTACCGTCCTTGATGGCGGTGACGGAACTTCCGTTACCGATGTGGCAGGTGATCATCCTGGTGCCCTCAGGCTTCATGCCCAGCACTTCGAACGCACGTTTTGACACGTAGCGGTGGCTGGTGCCGTGGAATCCGTAACGACGAACCTTGTCCTTCTCGTAAAGCTCGTAAGGAATAGCGTAGAGGAAAGACTCCTTCGGCATGGACTGATGGAAAGCGGTGTCGAAGACAGCCACTTGCGGGCAATTAGGCAACAAAGCCTCAACCGCCATGATACCCTTCAGGTTAGCAGGGTTATGCAACGGACCCAATGGGAAGCAAGCGCGGATCTGCTCCTTCACCACGTTGTTGACGATGCAGCTCTCCGTGAACTTATCACCACCGTGGAGGATTCTATGACCTACGGCGTCCACCTCGTTCAATGATTTGATACAACCCTCGGTAGGGTCAGTCAATACTTTAAAAATCAATTCGATACCATCCGAGTGGTCTGGCATATCCTTTTCGATGATCGCCTTCTCACCGTTCTTCTTGGTGTATTTGAGGAATGAGCCTGGGATGCCGATCTTCTCGACACCACCCTGCGCCATCACCTCTTTGGTGCTCATGTTGAACAATTTGTACTTGATGGATGAGCTACCACAGTTGATTACTAATATCTTCATTTTTCCTTGTCTGAGCCACCACACTATCAAATTGTGCGGACAGCATTAAACGATTTGAGAATTAATTATTGTTCTTAGCCTCGATAGCCTGGTTCACCGTGATGGCCACCATCTTCACGATGTCGTCCACGGAGCAACCGCGGGAGAGGTCGTTGATCGGAGCGGCCAAACCTTGCAACAACGGACCGATCGCCTCAGCGCCAGCCAAGCGTTGAACCAGTTTGTAACCGATGTTACCAGCCTCCAACTCAGGGAACACCAACACGTTAGCCGTACCAGCCACTTCGCTGTTAGGCGCCTTGCTCTTCGCTACGGAAGGAACAATAGCGGCATCCGCCTGCAACTCACCGTCGATCTTCATGTCAGGAGCCATCGCCTTAGCCTTCTCGGTAGCCTCGATCACCTTGTCCACCATCTCGTGCTTAGCGCTACCCTTGGTAGAGAAAGAGAGGATCGCCACGCGAGGGTCCTCGAAACCGTAGATGTTCTTAGCCGTCTGGCCGCTGCATACAGCGATTTGAGCCAACTGGTCAGCGTCCGGATTAGGAGTCGCTGCACAATCGGCGAACAACATCAAGCCATTGTAACCAATCGATTTATCCTTGAAGATCATGATGAAGCAACCAGAAACCACGCCGATGCCCGGACGGGTCTTAACAATTTGGAAAGCAGGGCGAAGCACATCACCCGTGAAGTTCCTTGCGCCGGCAACCTCACCGTCCGCGTCACCGTTCTTGATCATCAAACAAGCCAGATACAAAGGATCTTTCACCTTCTCGATGGCTTGTTCCTCGGTCATACCCTTCTTCTGACGGAGTTTGAAAAGAAGGTCGGAATAGGTTTTGCTGTTAGGATTATTGGCCGGATCGATGATCGTAGCCTTGGAGATGTTCTTCAAACCGAACTGGGAAGCCAGTCCCTCGATTTCTTGTTTGTTGCCCAAAAGGGTAATCTTGGCGATACCCTGCGCAATGATCTGATCGGCGGCTTTCAACGTTCTCTCCTCTGTTCCTTCTGCGAGGACGATACGTTGAGGGTTAGCCTGAGCCCTTTTGATAACACTTTCAATCAATTCCATTTTTCTATATAAACAGTTTATGTTAAATATTCTCAGCGATTATAATCCACAAAGGTAAAAAAAAGAAACGGTAAAGCACGTTTTTTTATAAGTTTTAAATCTTGAAGGGGAAAGACGGAGGAAAGGCTCTCCGTAATAGAAAAAATATTATTATTTTTGCGTTTAAAACATTATTAAACAGATGGAAGTAAAGATTATAAACAAGTCGAAGCATGCGATGCCACAGTATGCCACGGCGTTATCCGCAGGCATGGACTTGCGAGCGAACATTGACGAACCGATAAGAATAGGCTCTTTGGAGCGTGTGATGGTACCCACGGGCATCTACATCGCATTGCCGGAGGGTTATGAGGCGCAGATCCGTCCACGCAGCGGACTGGCCGCCAAGCATGGTCTCACGGTGTTGAACACGCCCGGCACGATCGACGCCGACTACCGGGGGGAGATCAAGGTCATCTTGGTGAACCTTTCGCCAGAACCTTTCGTCATCGAGGATGGCGAGCGTGTCTGCCAGATGGTGATCGCGAAGCATGAGCATGTGGAGTGGAAGGAGGTCGAGACGCTGGATGAAACAGAACGCGGCGCCGGCGGATTCGGTCACACAGGAGTAAAATGATTAGGCTGACGAAAATATTATCCATAATGGTTTTGTCCTTATGGGGCATTTCCTCCGCCGTGGCGACGGAGAACGATGTCCAAAAAAGGATGAAACTGCAGTACTACTACCTGGAGGCATTGAGGCAGAAGCAGTCCGGCAACATCGGTGCGGCGGTGGACAACCTATACCGCTGCAATTCGTTGGACAACAACAACAGCGAGGTATTCGCCACTCTGGCGGAAATCAACATGGGCAACAACTATGCGTCAGCCGCAATCGGGCAGATGCGGAAAGCCACCGAACTGGAGCCCGACAACATCGACTACAAAGTGAACCTCGCCAACTACCTCGTGAATGTCTACGAACTGAAAGAGGCCGCCTCCCTGTATGAGGAACTTGTGAAGAAAGACCATAAGCGGAAAAACATCTACTATTACTACCTCGCCAACATTTATTCCACGACGAAGGAGTATGACAAAGCGATAAAAGCGTGGGACGCGTTCGAGGAGGAAGAGGGCATCAACGAGACCGTCTCACAAGAGAAGTTCAAGTTGTACCTCAGGCAAAAAAAAGAGAAAAAAGCCTTCGCCGAGATGGACAAGCTGATCAAGTCCGCCCCGAAGGAGACCAAATACATCGCCCTAAAAGGGGATCTCTACCTTGCCATCGGCAACGAGAAAAAGGGTGAGCAATGTTACCTGAAAGGGTTGAAGGAGTTTCCGGGAGACCCACTACTGACCGTCCAATACGGATACTTCCTGACGGAAGTGGGACGGAACAAGGAGGGGATGGGGAAACTGCTTTCCGTCTTGCAGGATCCCAAGGTGGATTACGTCGTGAAGCATGACCTGCTTTCGCGCATCGCCAGGGACAGTTCCTTGGCGGTCGACGACTCCTATTACCTGAACGTGATAAAGCAATATCCAGACGAGGAGTATCCAAGCCTCGTCTACTCGACCGTTCTACTGGGGCGGGGTGACACTACAGGGATATCCTATGTCAGGAAAGCGCTGGAAATCAATCCCAAGCACGAAGATGCTTGGTTGCTATTGATACAATATTACGTGGGGAAGAACGACACGACCCGTTTCGTCGCCTCCGCGCAAGAGTCCGTGGAACAATTTCCCGAGAGCGCCAGCCTACTGGACGTGCGAGGCATGGCACACCTCATGTTGAAGGAAAACGAACAAGCCCTATCGGTATGGGGGAATGCGATCCGACATGCCATCGAGAACGGGGATTACTCTTTGACCTCAGAACTTTTCGCCAAGTCCGCCGATGTGCTAATGCAGATGGGCAAGACCGACTCATGTTTCGCACTAATGGACTCCTCCCTAGCCTATAGTCCCAACAACATCATGACCCTCAACAACTACGCCTACTACCTAAGCGTGCAGAACCGCGACTTGGACAAGGCGGAGAAGATGAGCCTGCAAACATTGAAGTCGAACCCGAAGAGTCCGGTTTTCCTGGACACCTACGCCTGGATATGCTTCAAGAAGGGAGAATACAATATCGCCAAGCTATACATCCAACAAGCCTACATGAACGGCGGGAAAGAAGATCCTGAGTTGTTGGAGCACTACGGTGATATCATGTACAAAACAAACACGCCGGCGGCGGAGTGCCAGAAATATTGGCAGGAAGCTTTGGAGATGAGAGGACGTTCCAAAGATCCGCAGGAGTACAAGAATTACGACAATCTAAAACATAAAGCTGAAACAGGAGAGTATGTCGAATAAAGCGAAAATAGCTGTCTTAGGAGTGTTCTTGATCACGCTTCTTTCCTGCGGGACCTCGAAGAAAGGTTCGTCAGAGAAGGAGAGATCCGAGCAATTGAGCAAGTTCACCTACGAGACGTTTAACGCCAAAATCGGGCTCTCCGTAGGGAATATGAATCTGAACGCCACGCTTCGCATGAAGAAAGACAGCTGTCTCTTCATCTCCGTCCAACCATTCGCAGGCATCGAGGTAGCTCGCATCTTCGTGTCCGAGAAGGAGATTTCCCTAGTGGATAGGCTGAACAAGCGATACGCCCAGTGCGCCATCAAGGAGATACCGGACTACGGCGAGCTATTGGGAGTAGAAAAGCTACAAGCCATGTTCACCAACCAGCTGTTCCAGTTGAAGGAAGGGAACATGGAAGCCAAGGTGTCGGACTTCTCCTCCTCACAAATCGCCTCCATGTGGTTGCTGCAATACAGCGACCCGAAGTCCAGGTTCAGCCAAGAGTTCACCACGGACGAGCACTACCGCGTGAAGAACGGCACACTCACCTCCGTCCATGGCACCCTGAGGTGGGAATACAGTCAGCCGGGGGCATTGGAGAACGGCTACATGTTCCCGATGAAAGTGAATCTGACAATGTCGAAATCGCCGATGGAAGGCGAGTTCTCCCCCCATCGCAGCCAAGACATATCCATTTACTACAAAAAAATTGAATTGAACAAAGAGTGCAGCTTTTCCAATCCCATACCGAATGGATACGAGAAGGTGTCCGTCGAGGAGTTGTTGAGCGCATTAAATAATAAACGATAGGAAATGAGCATTAGAAGGTTCTTCATATTCATGATGGTATTGCTCGTCGGTTGCGTGGCGGGCTATGTGGGGGATAATGACCTCTGGGCCCAAACCAGGAAAACGGCGCAACACACATCCGCCAACAAAGGCGCGAAAACAGGCGCCAAGACAAACTCCACCGCAAAAAAGGCCACGACACAGAAGAAGAGCGCTCCACAACAGAAACGGGCCACCACCTCCGCCAAGAAGAAAGAGGATATAAACACCCTGAAGAACAAGCAAGACAAGCTAAAAAGGGAGATGCAGAACACGGACAAGAAGCTGTCCGAAACCAGAAGGAACACCATGCAATCGCTACGTGAGTTGGAGCGATTGAACGAAGACATCGTATACCGCGACCAGATCATCAAAAAGCAGGCGGACGAACTGAACCGGTACACCGACCAGATAGATTCACTGAACGCCAGCATCGACAAACTCTCCGTAGAGTACGAGAAGCTGAAGAAGAAACAATCCGACATGATTTACTATGCGTTCATGACGAAAAACACACAGTCCGATTTCATCATCTACATCCTTTCCAGCAAGGACTTTCAGGAGGCCTACCGCCGCGTCATATACCTGAGCAATCTGGCCACCATCCGCAAGGAACAGTCAGCGGAACTGAGCCGGACGAAGCACGACATCCAAGTCAGACGAGACAAAGTGGACAAACTGAAATCCACCACCAAATCGCTGATGGCGAAGCAAGAGAAGGAAAAAGAATTCGCCCTGTACCAAAAGCAGAAGCAAGACAAACTCCTCGTCTCCCTGAAGGCACAAGAAAAATTGCTGAAGAACGAGTTGGAGAAACAGCAGCTCGCCTCGGAGCGACTGAACCAGAAGATACAAAACATCATTTCCCAACAAGCGGAAGCCGCCAAGAAACGCAAGAAGACGCAGTCCACGACAAAGGACGGATATGCGATGACCAAAGAAGAGACGACAGTGGCCGGCGGATTCGAGAAGAACCAAGGGAAACTGCCATGGCCCGTCAAAGGCACCATCACAGGGAACTTCGGCAAACAGCCACATCCCGTGCTGAAGGATGTCACCGTGAACAACAAGGGAATCTACATCACCGCCGCACCGGGTTCGAAGGCGACGGCCGTCTATGACGGAACCGTTTCCCAATGTTTCTCCGTGCCAGGGAACAACAATGCGGTCATCATCCGACACGGAAATTTCCTGACGGTATACGCCAACTTGACCGACATATACGTGAAGAGCGGAACGAAAATAGCGAAAGGAGCTCCGATAGGCAAAATATACGAAGACTCGGACGACAAAAACAAAGCGACACTTTTTTTCCAAGTATGGAAAGAAAAAAATTTACTTAATCCCCAACAATGGTTGAAAAGATAAAAGAAATTTTTATCTTTACGCGAAAAAAATGAGTAAGGCATTATGGATATCAACGAGAATCAAGAATTAGATTTATTGGATGTGCTAAAAAGCATTGGCAATGCGATAGCAAAGTTTTTCTCCTTCGTGCTACGTATTATTGGATGGATATTCAGACTAATATTCCAATACAAATATGTTTGCATAGCATGTATATTGCTATTTGTGGCATTGGGCATATTCATGAACAAAGGGAAAATATATAGAGCGGAAACAGATTTGAGGATGAACTCCTATCCATCCTATTTCGTAAAGGACATTCTTGACCCGCTGCACCTGCAATGCCTAAGCGGAGATTCCCTGAATCTAGCCACTGAGTTGAATCTCACACCCGCCGAGGCCAAGACGATTACCGACATAAGGAGTTTCTATTACATGGATATACAAAACAATGGAAGTCCGGACTACATCGATTACGAAGGGACTTTCGACGCGAAGGACACTTCCATGTCAATCGTCACTTGGAGACTTAAGCTAAGAGTGGAAGGTAAAGACACCACTATCCTCCGCAAGATGACGGATGCCTTGTCATATTTGTTCGCCAACAATGAACAAATCAAGAGGGAAAATGAATTGAGGACCGCCCAACTGGACGACCGAATCGCCTTCGTCGACCGAGAGATCCAACTGCTTGACAGCCTCCGTAAGAAAGAATATTTCCAAAAGAAAAAAGAGGTATCCGTCACCATGGACAAAACAGTCTTGTTGAACGAGCGAGAGATGAAGCTTTTCCACTCCGATTTGTTGGAATTAAACAAACTGAAACAAGAGTTGGAATGGGAACGGGTATTCTATGCGCAAGGTTTCATCTTCGAGAATGAGTTCACCTATGACCTTCGTCCAATCAACAGAACATCAAAATCCATTCCTAAATTTATCTTGATAGGATTCTTCTTTAGTGTGATTCTTTGTGGCGCTTGGAAATTTAAGGAACGTATTAGTAACTATTTAAACAGACAGGTTTAATGTCTAAGATATATAGATGGGGAATCATTGGAGCCGGACACATTGCCGGCTCTTTTGCTAAGGGTTTGAAGGTGTTGCCAAACGCCCAATGTTATGCGATCGCTTCCCGTGACGGGGAGAAAGCCGCTTCTTTCGCAACGGAGTACGGTTTCGAAAAGAGCTACGACTCTTACCAAGCCATGTTGGGCGACCCTAAAGTGGACATCGTCTATGTGGCAACCCCAAACAATCTACACTACACTCATACGATGATGGCACTAGACGCGGGCAAACATGTCTTGTGCGAAAAGCCTTTCGCCATCACCTGCTCCCAGGCAATCGCCATGATGCGGGTCTCCCGTGAAAAGAATCTTTTCCTGATGGACGCGATGTGGAGCAGATTCCTCCCTTCGGTGATCAAAACAGCGGCGATGCTGGAGGAGGGTGCGATCGGTAACCCGCTGATGCTGCAGGCAGAGTTCGGTATCCATCCCAACTACGACGAGAAAAGCAGGTTGTTCGACCCGAAACTGGGTGGCGGGTCCATTGCGGATATAGGCATATACCCTATCTTCCTAGCCCTCTTCTTGTTCGGCGACCCGCTCTCCATGGATGTCTCTTCCATTCCTGCCCCTTCGGGCGTGGACATGACGACGACCATCATCATGACCCACAAAGAGGGCAGAATGAGCGTGCTCACCTCCTCTTTCGCCTTCGATTTGGAGTCGGACGCGAAAATAACAGGCGATGCGGGCAGATTGAGGCTTTGCCGGATGTTCCATACGCCTACTACCCTTATGTTGAGGCACGGGGCAGAGGAGAAAGAGGTGGAAATCCCCGTTGAAATGGTCGGAAATGGATATAACTACGAAGCGGCCGAAGTGATGCGTTGCATCGACGAAGGGAAAATCGAAAGCGATATTTGGAACCATTCGCAGACTTTGCGCCTATTGGATATTGTCGAACGGGCAACGAAAGATGCTTTTTTAAATCTTTAAGCTTGTGGTATTAAACTATATTTGGGTCGGATTCTTCTTGGTGGCGATGGTGGTGGCAATCTTCGAGGCCATCTTCTTCCACGATCTAGCGGTCTTTGAACGTATCGTTTCCAGTACGTTCGAGATGGCAGAATTCGCCGTGATGAAAATCGCCCTGCCCTTGAGTGGTGTGATGATTCTATGGCTCGGACTGATGAATATCGGGGAGAAAGCAGGCGTCGTGAGGGTCTTGTCCAAATTGATTCGTCCATTCTTCTCAAAACTCTTCCCTGAAATACCGAAAGACCACCCCGCCAATGGCTTGCTGGTGATGAACTTCGCCGCGAATATGCTGGGACTGGATAATGCGGCCACGCCTATCGGACTGAAGGCGATGGAGAGTCTGCAGAATTGTAACGCGAAAAAGGATGTCGCCTCCGACGCACAGATCATGTTCCTGGCATTGAACACCTCCGGTTTGACGATTATTCCTATAACAATTTTAGCACAACGCGCCATCATGGGCGCCACAAATCCAACGGACATCTTTGTCCCTTTGCTGATCTCCACCTTTTTCTCCACTGTGACGGCGATCTTGTACGTCGGTATCCGACAAAAATTGAACATCTGGAACAAGGTAGTCATCGGCTGGATATTAGGCATCGCCTTGTTCATCACGGGTGTTGTCTTCCTCTTTTCCCAATTGAGTAGCCAAACAGCTTTCGGGCTCTCCAAGGTGGGAGGTAATTTCTTATTGTTCCTTATCATCATGATTTTCGTGGGAATCGGTGCATGGAAACGCATCAACGTATACGAGGCGTTCATCGACGGCGCAAAGAAGGGTTTCGCCACCTCGATCAAGATTCTCCCCTATCTGGTGGGCATGTTGGTGGGCATCGGCGTTTTCAGGGCATCCGGCGCCATGGATTTGATATGCCACGGACTGACATCCTTCTTCTCCATGTTCCTCAATGACACGCGCTTTGTGGACGCCTTGCCTACGGCCTTGATGAAACCGCTCAGCGGAAGCGGGGCGAAGGCCATGATGGTCGAAACGATGAAGGTCTATGGGGCGGATTCGTTTGTGGGAAGGCTCACTTGCCTCTTCCAGGGTGCGGCGGACACGACATTCTACATCATCGCCATGTACTTCGGTTCCGTGGGAATCAAGAAGACCCGTTATGCGGTGACTGCGGGCTTGGTCGCTGACCTCGGTGGAGTGGTGGCCGCTATTATCGTTGCCTATTGGTTCTTTGGATAACAATTATTTCCTCGTATTATGATATATTACCAGTCTGAAGATATCACAATGCCTAAAATCGCCAAGCGGAAAGTATCGGCTTGGGTGAAAGAGGTGGCCAAGCGTCACGGCTATAAGGTGGGGGACGTCTCCTATATCTTTTGTTCCGACGAGAAGATCCTGGAGGTGAACAAACAATACCTCCAGCATGATTATTTCACGGATATCATCACATTCGACTATACCGAGGGGAAGACGATCTCAGGCGACCTCTTCATCAGCTTGGATACCGTGCGCACGAATGCGGAACAGTTCCATGCCTCTTATGACACGGAACTCCACCGTGTGATCATCCATGGCATCCTCCATCTCTGTGGCATCAACGACAAAGGACCGGGCGAACGTGAGGTGATGGAAAAGCATGAGAATGAGGCACTTGCCTTGCTCGACGAAATGAACAAGGAGTGATCCTTGATTGTTGTGGCCCCATTGCGCTGAAGGGTTGGGGTCTGCTCTAATTCCTCCCAATTAGCCACAATTAAAATATTTTTGTACTTTTGCATCGATATTCTAATTGTATGTCTATGAAAAGTTTAGGGTTTTCATTGTTGTTATTGTTGCTCTCCTTCCCGGTATTTTCGCAGTATCAATTCTCGAATAGCGGGTTTGAGTCCTGGGGCTCGAATGGTGAACCTACAGGTTGGCACTCCTTCGCCACGGCGGGCGGTACATTGGGCTCGACGGTGCGGAGTGATGAGCAACTTGAGAAATCTTCTAACTCACATTCCGGAAAATCCTCCGCATTGATCAAGTCGAGGGATGTCAAGGTCTTTGGTATTCATGCCGCCTATGCGAACGCAATGCTGACAACGGGACAGATCATCGGAGGTTCTACCAATGCCCATAGCCCTCAAAACCATAATCTAAGCAATATCGACGATGGCATGGCGATGGCTTTCACGGGTAGGCCTGATTCCTTGGCGATATGGCTGAAATCTTCGTTCTTGTCCTCTTCCCAAAAGGGACGTATCCATGTGCTTCTTCACGACAAATCCGCTGTGACGGACCCTGGCACCGACTGGACCAAGGTGGTGGCGGTGGCAGGTATGAATGTTGACCAGTCTGCTTCCTGGAAGAGGGTTTCCATCCCGTTCCACTACAAAGGGGAGACATTGTCTATCCTCTCTGATGTGGATGGTTCGTCGAAAACGGAGAACCATACTCCCGCAAGCAGTAGTGCTCGCCCTTCGTATGTGTTGGCTACGATCGCCTCCAACTATATGGCGGGTGCTGGTAGCGCGAATGACATCATGTACATCGATGATGTGGCCATGATCTATAATTCTAGTCTGAAAAGCCTGAAGATAAACGGTTCTGCAGTCTCTGGCTTCAGCAAGACAAAATACAGTTATTCGCTCTCCACCCCCTACCAAGCGGGGTGCGTTTCATATGAGGTGGATGGACGTGGCGCCACCGTCGAAACCAGCTACAATGCCTCCACATACCTGTACACGATCACGGTGAAGGGTGATGATTACTCCTCGAACAGCAGTAACGTGCATGTCTATACGATTCAGTTCGCCCCGGACAAGGTCTATGAGTCGTTGCTCACGAGCTTAAAAGTAAACGGTACGAGCGTGGCGAACTTCAGCAGCAGTACGCTGAAATACACGGTGAGCAACGCGGCCTACGCAACCTCGGAAGTGACCTACACGCAATCCGCCGACGCAACGGTGGAGAAGAGCTTCAACGCCTCCACGAACGTGCTGACGCTGAAAGTGTCGGGCGGGGACGTGGCGACGAACCCATCGAACGTGCATACCTACACGATAACCTTCCACGCGCCTTTCGAATCAGTGCTGACGAGCCTGAAGGTGAACGGTACGAGCGTGGCGAACTTTAGTTCCTCCACCCTGAAATACACGGTGAGCAACGCAGCCTACGCAACCTCGGAAGTGACCTACACGCAATCCGCCGACGCAACGGTGGAGAAGAGCTTCAACGCCTCCACGAACGTGCTGACGCTGAAAGTGTCGGGCGGGGACGTGGCGACGAAC
>JAFXPK010000028.1 GCA_017527905.1 Paludibacteraceae bacterium | reverse complement strand
TGTCATATTAGAGTTTTGCTTGTTTTCTTTTTGCAACACTAAGATAAGTGAAAATTCTGACATGGCAAAATCCTGGGCAACTTTTTGTTGCTCAGGAACTTATAAATAAAGTTAAATTATAGTGTTGCGGAATTAAGGTTTATTAAAAACCGATCCGTTTATGCTCTATTTTTTGTTAAAAATAGGCTGGTTTTTGCTCTATATTTTAAAAAATTTGGATATGATTTTCTCCAACTTGTGCCGTGATTTGGCGCAGGTTGTGCTTTATTTTGCAGTCGAAGATACATGCAGTCTTTTGAAAAAATTGTATCTTGCAAAAGAAATAGAAAGGCAATGGAAGAGAATAAGATTATAATTTATCAAACCGAGGACGGGAAAACACAGATTGATGTCCATTTGGAAAATGAAACCGTGTGGTTATCTCAGTCTCAAATGGCGGAGTTGTTTCAGACCGACCGAACATCCATTGTCCGTCACATCAATAACATCTACAAATCAAATGAATTGGACAAAGAATCAACTTGTGCAAAAATTGCACAGGTTCGAACGGAAGAAAAGGACGTGATGGTGAAGGTGGTGGTGAATTTGATAAATCAGAGGAATGAGTGAGTTGGGGGTTGGATGATTGTGTCGCAAAGAATCCAAGACATACGATAGTTGCGATGACAAATATAATAAATGGAGGGGGGAAAAAAGCCCTGTATAAATTCCACATTTCAGAATACTTCAGCTATCTTTGAGAGATTATTTTAAAAAGACGTTCAATATTGGCTAATGGGTTCCATCAATTTTTGAAGATCTTATAGAACCCTTCTAAATAATATGAATTTTTATATGAACAAAATACAACAGACCTATATTAAGCCAAGCAATCCAACCTACACGGAACTTTTCGAAAAAGAATTAGGAGAATACACTTTGGTGGTCCCTCCGTATCAACGTCCTTATGTCTGGACTCCCCAAAAGGTTGAAACACTATTGAATGATTGGAAAGAGTATCTCCTGTCCGTTCAATATGAAAATGGGATAGATTATTATATGGGGACAATCATCATTCACAAAGATGTGGAGAACAGAAAATTAAATATTGTTGATGGACAACAGCGCCTTACTACTTTACTAATTATTGATTATATCCTCAATGGTGAATCCTCGGCTATGATTCGTTACCAAAATAAAATAGAAATTAAGGTAAACAATCATAAATCGAAGAAGAATATTCATACAATATTAGCCATGGCAACCAAAGGCTGTAAGGATGGTGGACGCTATGAACCTCTACGACAGAAAAGCATATTTCAACATATTCGTTTTACTGTTATTATGACAGAGAACGAAGATGATGCATTCACTTTCTTTGATTCACAAAACAATCGTGGCGTACAGCCATCTGCCGTAGATGTACTAAAGGCTGTTCATTTGAGAGCTATTCATGCCGATGAAGATTTACAAAAGAAGTCTGCATGTTTGTGGGAAAAGACGCAAAACGTTAGTGAAAACATTTTTCGTAATTCGTCGGAAAAATATCTAAATGATTTAATCGTTACTGCAATTTGGCGGTTAAGAGCATGGAAAGGAAATTCTTTCTTTTATGAAGCTTCATACGATGATGTTATGCACGAATTTGCAGAGAAACTCGATTATACCGGCAGAAACAATATAATAGTTTATTCTGTTCCATCTACATATGAACTGCTTGTAGACAGCAACATGGTGGCAAAGGCTAATATAATATCTAACATTAATACAACAAAAGCGTATCCCTTCACTATTCGGCAACCATTATTGAAAGGTATTTGTTTCTTTGCTTTTATTGAAACTTATCATCGGATTGCAACAGACCTTTTTCTTAATGACACCAAGAATAGTGAAATCCTAAAGATGCGTAAATTCTTCAATACTCTATATATAGAAACAAAGAGTACAACATATATGAGCGATTATTTCATTATGCTTATGATTTTCTATTATGACAAATTTGGTTCTAAAAAACTCTATCATTTTGCACTATGTGTTGATTATATTATTGGTCAATGGAGAATGGACAATTATTTCTTCAGAAAAGAAGCCATGATGAATATCACTAAAAAGAATAACATCATTGATAAAATTCAGATTTGTTATGAGCCAAAGGATATTATTGGGGATTTATTGGATGTACAAATAGAACGCAAACATGAGGAGAATCCAGACAATTCACCTGTCAAAAAATATGTTAAAGCAAACTATGACTATTTTAAACAAAAGGAATCCGAAACGGATGATTTTGTAAGTTGTAAAAAAGAGTGGATTAAAAATATTATTAAAAATGGGGAATAAACAATATATATCAAATCCTATCACTTTGTGTGATATAGTAGAAAAGAATATCCTATTTAATATTCCTATTTACCAACGACTTTATGTTTGGAAAGAACTTCAGGTTAATAAATTACTTGAGGACATTTTTGACGCATATAGAAGAAATGAAGATAACTATTATCTTGGAGGAGTCGTAACTTATTCAAATGGAGATAAACTTGATCTTATAGATGGTCAGCAGAGATTTACTACGTTGTGGCTCATTTGTATGGTTATCTCTTCTATGGAGCAAAACGGTTGTAATGAAATGAAAAGTTTTTGTGGTGACGAACAAAAACTACGTATTCAGTTCGCAATCAGACCACAAATAGCTAAATTCCTAATAAGCCATTTGGTGAAAGATAAAAGCAATGATAGTGAGATAAAGCAAGTACCTGATGTTGAGAATATGATTGAAGCCATAGGCAACATAAAAGTATTTTGCGAATCATCAGAACACAAAAAATATTTGACTGACTTTGCATCATTTATAATGAAGAAGGTAATTCTCGTAAGAACAGAAATTCCAGAAGAAACAGATCTTAATAAATTATTTGAACTAATAAATGGTAGAGGACAACAATTATCGCAAACTGACATATTGAAATCTCACATTCTGAATCTCATTAGAAAAGAAACAAACGAAAATGAAGATTTGCTCATACGATATGGCCAAATATGGAATGCTTGTGCCGACATGAATGAATTTGTAGAGCATAACATACAACAAGAAGACCCCTCATTGACATGGAAAGATAGACTTATATATGACAAGCAATCTGATAGCAATGAAGAAGGAATCATCGCTGATTTCGGAAATGATTTTTTTGACAAATATATTCAAACTCCTGTAAATGACAACTTTATTGACCAACCTGAATCTCTTTTTAATATTGTCTTAAATTCATCTGTAAAAAAAGAGGGTAAAGAATATAAGAAAGAAAATAATTCACACACGAATTCCAATGGTAGAGAAGTCAGAAGTATCGTTTCCTTCCAAATGTTACTTCTCTATACCCTCAGAATATTCCTAATAGAGAACAAATTGGGAATATATGGCAAGAATGAACGCTATGACATAGATTTTTTCAATGAGAAGAGCCTTCTGAAAATATTTGAGCCCGCTATAAAACGAATGGAACAAGACAAATCTGCACAAGCTTTTATTAAACTGTTGTGGATGGTGAGAGTGTTATTCGATAAGAATGTTGTAAAGTGGATAAAAGAAGATGGTGAAACGGAAGAGGTTTTGACCATACGCACATTACGTATTTCAACTGATAAACGGGATGGAAATCTCAGGGTTCATCGAGATAGTGCAAATAGTGGAAACAGTATTACCGAGATGACACAATTACAGAGTATTCTGTATTTCTCTCAGCCTCGCATCTATGAATTATGGCTATGTCCTTTCCTATATCATTCGTTTAGCGAAAATGACCCAAACGATTTGCTAAAATATTTACAGCAACTCGACAACGTTTTGTTATGTCTACCCTATGAAAGCAGTCAAGACATGCTCTGGCGCACGTATGAAGTTATGACAAACGGACTAGGCAATCATAATGGAAATGATTTCTACAACTATTTCTGTCAAATTGCAAAACAGGAAGAAGGCTGTAATTTTGCACACTACCTCTTTTATAAGATGGAGTATATGCTTTGGTGGAAAAATAAACGCACAAAGAAACGCTCCTATTGGGATGCTTATCGACTTTCATCTAAAAATTCAGTAGAGCACATTAATCCTCAAACACCAAAATACAATCAATCTCAGATTTCATATTTGAATACTTTTGGCAATTTAGTATTAGTTTCTAGAGAAGTAAACTCTTCTTATAGCAATAAATCTTTCAAGGAGAAACAAGCTCAATTCATTGATAAAAGAGACAATGGTCATCAAATTGATTCATTGAAATCAGATATTATCTATTCGACCGAAGTTGAAGAATGGGGAAACAATGAATGTGAACAACATCTTCGTGAGATGGAGAAGATTGCTAGTGATTATTTCTCTTCTACTGCAGAGAATTACCAAGCAATTTCCGAGGGAAACAACTTAATACGCAAGTGGGTAAGTAAAGAATACAGAGACAACACAATCCGATTTCTTGCAGCAGTATTTGCAAAAGCCACAGGAGATGATATCGGATTTAATGCTGGTTCAGGATATTCTCGTCTGCCTAATGAGGAAGAAATTTGTCAACTTCCATTTATAAGTTATCTCTATGAACAGAGGAATCATTTGATGGATAGTACTGAAGGTATTGATTTAGACGAATTTGATTATCCAGAAAACTATTATTTTGCAAAGTACCCAAATATGATTAATTACATCATGCAAGGTAAATATCGCAGCGAAGATAATGGTCGTATTGTTATGGTCAATGGGCAAAGAATGGGGAACTACAATTATAAAGAAGTTTTACTATCTATCTTATGTTCCCGATTAGAGAACGATTCTTTTGATGTAAATCACTGGGCAGACACGCTTTTCCTTTACATTTACTTTGATGGAAATAAGTTCACCACTACACAACAAGAAGAACGTATAACTCTCAAATGCTGGTACGACTACGACAAATGCAGTATGCTCTATGAAGTGGAGATTGACAATGACGACAATCATAGAAGCAAACGCATACGTATGCTTCAAGCGAACAATTGGGAATTTAATAACAATAAAAGATTATACCTTAATTCTCGACCAGAACTTCATCATTTTCAAAGGACCCATGACTTTGAAAGCATTTCCATGAAATGTGAACGAGACATTAAAGAAATAGTGAATAAAATATTAAGTTACGAATAGCATTTAACGTAAAAGTGCAAACAACAGAAAAACACTCTTGCTCCACTACATCCCCAACACCACCCCCAACACCGCCCTACTCTCCCGCATCCAATCCGTGAAGCACACGCTTTGGATTGGCACCGCCGATATCAAAGACCTCTATGTGGAGAGAGAAGGTCGCCCGAAAAAGTGTGTGACGATTGATAAAAGTCGCCCGAAAAAGTGTGATGACATGGCGAAAAGTCGCCCGAAAAAGTGTATATTTGCATTGTAATATAACTATAATCGCATGTATAAGAGAAAGATAGATAGTTTATTTTCGCAATGGAAAAATACGCTAGGAAGGAATCCATTGGTCATTAAGGGGTGTCGTCAGTGTGGAAAGACGAGCTCGGTGCTGTCATTTGCCCGTAAAAACTATAAGAATGTAGTCTACATTGACTTCCACGAGCAGAAAGATTTGTGCGAGTTGTTCGAGGGTTCTTTGCAGGTTGATTATTTAACAGTTGCTATTTCAGCCGCTATTCCGACAGCTCGTTTTGAAGCGGGGAAGACATGTCTGGTGTTGGACGAAATACAAGACTGTCCGCAGGCACGCGCTTCGCTGAAGTTTTTCAAGCTGGATGGAAGGTACGACGTTATATGTACAGGTTCATTGCTAGGCGTGAGCGGTTACAGGTCATCGGATGCTGAAACGTCAATTCCAGTCGGGTTCGAGACGATTGTAGACATGTATCCTATGGATTTTGAAGAGTGGCTTTGGGCGAATGGTTTGCAGGATCCTGTCTTTGACTTGTTGAAAAAGATGTTGGCGGAAGAGACACCTGTACCGCAGGCGATCCACAATCGGATGCGTCAGTTATTGTTGGAGTATATTGTGGTAGGTGGAATGCCTGCGGCTGTTCGTACCTTCTTAAACACTCGGGACATCAATCAAGTCGTTGCGGTTCAGCGGAGTATCGTGGAAGAGTATAAGTCCGACATGGTGAAGTATGCCAACCCAGGGGATAAAAATAGGATTCGTGAATGTTTCGAGTCGATTCCTCGTCAGTTAAGCAAGGATAATAAAAAGTTCTCGTTCGCCACGGTGCGGAAGGGGGGACGAAGCAAAGAATATATCGGCAGCCTGCAATGGATTGAGGATGCGGGAATCATCCAACGCTGTTATAACCTAACGACAACAGAGTTGCCGTTGAGTGGCAATGCGTTGCATGACTCGTTCAAGGTGTATATGACCGACACAGGCCTGTTCGTCAGCATGTTGGATCCAGGAACCCAATCTGATATTTTACGAGGAAATCTACTCAGCTATAAAGGAGCTATTTACGAGAATGTGATGGCTGATTTTCTCTGCAAGATGGGGCGTAAATTATATTATTACCATAAAACAGACGGAATAGAAATCGATTTTGTGATTCGTTACAAAGGAAAATGTGTGCCTTTAGAGTGCAAGGCTCGGACAGGCAATGCGAAGTCCATGTCCACACTGCTGAAGCACCCCGAGAAATACCATGTGTATGACGCCCTGAAATTAGGCGATTACAATGTCGGAAGGGAAGGCGCATTGTTGACCCTACCCTTCTATATGGGTTTCCTTTTGACGGAGTTGTAATTGATAAGCAAAAACAAATAGTATATGCTCCACTTCATCCCCAATACCGCCCACTACACCGAAGTCCTTTCTCGGGTTCAATCCGTGAAGCACACGCTTTGGATTGGCACAGCTGACATCAAAGACCTCTATGTGGAGATGGGCGGTGAGAAGAAACCGTTTCTGGCGCTTATTGCCCAACTCATCCGCCGGGGTGTGGAGGTGCGTCTGATTCATGCAAAAGAGCCGGGACCGAACTTTCGTGAGGATTTCGATAAATACCCTGTGCTGTTCAGTCGGTTGGAACGGGCGCTCTGCCCAAGGGTCCACTTCAAAATGATTGTTTTCGATTGCAAGGAGGTGTATGTCGGTAGCGCCAACCTCACAGGCGCTGGTATCGGAATGAAAGCTGAAACAACACGCAACTTCGAGGCCGGAATACTGACCGACGACCCGCATATCGTCGAACAAGCTATGAACCAGTTTGATGAAGTGTGGATGGGGAAACACTGCAAAACTTGCAAACGGAGGGAGTATTGCGGGGATCCGATTGGGTGAATTTTTGGGGAGCAAAAGCTTAGCATTATTTTATGCTTCTGCCCATCTTTTTGTTAAGCCTTGCCTTGACCATTGCCTCCCTGATGCCCCCATTTTTGACAAAGAAATCCTCAAGTCGGGAGAGATAACTTTCCATCATTTTGTCGGTTTGGTGAATCAAAGTCAGGGCAACGTTAGAGATTTCCTCTGCAGTCCATTTCTGAAAAAATGGCTGATAATGAGACAGCTCATTGTGGTATTTGCAGTAGTTCACCATAGAAGCGTAACGAGGATGAGAGCTATCCCAAATGGTCAAGTTCCTTGTCCGCAGGTAATCCTCATAATCTTCCCTGAGTTCCAACAAGCTGCTTTTCCCCACATTCATAAGTTTTATCTTCATCTCGGTAGAAGTTACGCCATCAGCCATGCCCTCCACAAAATTCTGCTTGCCAGAGCGTGCAGCTTGTATCATTTGATCAATGGTTCTGTCCTTTGGCACCAGGTATTTGTGCGCAAAGAAAAAAGTAAGATCGTAAATCACTTGTGATTTTTTATAGAAGTAGGTGTTTCTACAATCTCCATTCCCTCGTAGAAACCCTTGTGGTTTGGGGGTATATGCCATATTTCTTAATGTAACAAAATCAGATAATATTTCTTAATAACTAGACAAACTAAAAAATGCTCGACGCAACTCGAACAAGCACAAAGATACACAATTATAGATGATTTCCTTACGCAATTGTCATTTTTTAGAATGGGTAGCGCTAACCTCACAGGCGCTGGCATCGGCATGAAAGCTGAAACGACTCGCAATTTCGAGGCCGGAATACTAACCGACGACCCACAAATCGTCGAACAAGCCATGAACCAGTTTGATGAAGTGTGGATAGGGAAACACTGCAAAACGTGCAAACGGAAAGAGTTCTGCTCGGATCCTATCGTGTGATTCTTAGGAGAAAATAGGGAAGTTTAGCGTCGCCACACGCATCAAATCGTCCGAAAAAAAAGGTTGAAAATTCGCAGTAGTGTTGCGAATTTTCGATTAAATAGGCTCAAAAAATAATGGAAAAATGCGCTAAATGACGAATGGATTCATAATATACTCATTTTTAGCAAAGTACAAGCATATTTTACATTTTTATTGGGGAATATTTTGTCTTTTACCACAATTTTTTGGGGAACCAAGAGAATTTTGAATTAAGAATTATGAATTATGAGGGTCTCGAACTGTTTTGCCTGCGCCTGCCGCGTGAACAACTCTTTTTGCGCCAGGTCTACCTTCTGGTGCGTATATCCGTATTCTTTCCACTGACGGTAGTTGTCGAGGAGGAAGGACTTCACCTCTTCGACAGTGGAGGCGGCGATGCCCGCACGGGTCTTCTGGATGGTTTCGGCAAGGCAATCCTCGTCGCTGCGTACGCAAAGAACAGGCTTCTCACAGCCTAACGCTTCGTAGAACTTGGTCGTCATGATGCCATGTGGACCGTCCGCTGTTGCCTTGTTGGAGAGTACCAACGCAATGGAGGAGCGGTTGAGCACCTCCGGCATCTTATCGGCGGAGATGGTGCCATGCACCTCGTTGTAGGCCGTGACGCCATAGGCCTGCGCCATCGTTTCCACGTCCGCCTTGCTGTCATTGTCCACATACCAGCGGAGAACGAGGTCGTTGGCGAACGCTTTATCCGCTACGAGGTCACGCACCGCCTGAAACAGAAGGCTGGGGTCCCGGAGGCTCAAGTCGAGCAGCCTGCCGGTGTAGGTGATGGCGAATTTGTCGGAAGGGATAGGCTGGAAGGAGAAGAGGTCGCGGTCGTAGCCGTTGAAGACCAGCTCGACGTTGGGCTGGATCTTCCGCAGCGTCTTCACGTGCCAAGGGGAGACCGTCGTCACGAGCTGCGCCTTGCGGAGTACCCTGTCGCGCCGCCACTGGTTGAGCCAGCGGAGCTTGAAGAACTGCCTGATCTTTTCCAACCCATGCGGACGGGCGTTCTGCTCCATGATATCCCTTAGATCGACGAGCAAAGGGATATGAAGACGTTGCGCGATCTTCTTTCCGCAAAGCAATGGGAAGATGTAGTAGCTGGTGCAGAAGACGAGGTCGAAGCGTTCCCCCTGGATGCGGCGCATGGCCTCCCTATAGAGTTTGCGGTCGCTGCGGCTGAAGAGGTAGTCGCCAGCCGTTTGCAATGCTTGGATCCAAGGTTTGTCGGAGGTCAGGGGGATGGTATGGAGGACCATGTTTTCACGGTCGATATGGATCGGCCAAGAGGTCTTCGTCGAGGCTCTTGTGATGACCGTCACCTCAAAATCCGCCCGCAGATGCTTGCATAGATTGCCTACGCGGGGGGCGAAATCAGGGGGGAAAGCGTCACATACGATCAATATTCTCTTTGCCATGGCTGATACTATCTGAACGCAAAAATAGTTTATTTGTTGAAATCGGAGCAGAGCACCTGAATGATTTTTTGCGCGCTGTCACCGCTCCCGTAATCCTTGATGGGTTGGCGGCTGAAATCGTGGTGGATCGCCTCCTTTATCCTCTCCTTATCGGTTCCCGCAAGGATGTTCCAGCCTGCCGTCACGGTCTCGATCCACTCCGTCTCGTTCCGCAGCGTGACGCAAGGCGTTTGGTGGAAGTAGGCCTCCTTTTGGATGCCGCCGGAGTCCGTGAGGATGAGGGCAGCCGATTTCTCCAGCATGATCATGTCCAGGTAGTTGGCTGGCTCGATGATCATCAGGTGCTCGTTCTTGTCGCACAGCACCTGTAGATTAGGGTGTTGTTGGATGAACGAGCGGGTATGCGGGTGGAGGGGCAGGACGATCTTTCGGTCCGGCCCGGCTATTTCGTTGAAGGCGGAAAGGATGTTGGAGAGATTCTCCTCGCAGATATTCTCCGCGCGATGGATCGTCGCGAGGTAGAAACCCTTTTTAGGGAGATTCAGCCTTTCGCAAACGTCAGAGGTGCGTTCCGCCGTCTCGCCGAAGAGGAGGGCAGTGTCGTACATCACGTCGCCCACCTGGTATATATTGCCTGTAATATGTTCATTATGAAGGTTTTTGACAGCCGTCTCGGTAGGACAGAAAAGCCAATGGGAGCGTTTGTCCGTCTCGATGCGGTTGTGCTCCTCGGGCATGCGGTCGTTGAAGCTCCTTAGGCCCGCCTCGATGTGGGCGATAGGGATGTTCCGTTGCTCCGCGGCCAATGCGCCGGCGAGGGTGGAGTTGGTGTCTCCGTAGAGGATAACGCAGTCGAAGGATTCGTCGCCGATGGCCTTGAGAATCTTTTCGGAGAGAGGTTGCGGAGCCGTCGCGGAGCCATCCAGCAGCCAGGTCGGGCGAGGGATGGAGAGGTCGTTGAAGAAGATCTGGCTCATGTTATGGTCGTAGTGCTGGCCGGTGTGGAGGATCTTCTCCTCTATGGAGGTGCCATATTGCTCGTTGTGAAGGCGGATGGCTCGGCTCACCACGGTCGCCTTGATGAACTGTGGGCGGGCGCCTATGATCGTCAGTATCTTCATTTGCTTAATTCTTCGATGATTGTTTGGTATAAAGATGGGTGGTATCCGCCCTCTACGGACGAGAAGATCGTGTTATGCCAGAGCAGTACCACCTCTCCATGGTGTTTTTTAATTTGTGCGAGGAGGGTGAGAAGGGTGTTCGTCGCCTCCTCCTCCGTCAGGTTCATGTAGTAGCTATTGCTGAGGGAGCAGTCCATCGCCACCAGAGGGTGCAACCGCAAGCCGGTCACGCGTCTGCTTTGGGGGTCGATCCATCTCACGCATCGGGAGGTGCCTAGGCGGAACCCCACGGTGTCGGCATAGCCCATCGTGAAATCATCGTGGATGCCTGCTTCTATAAGCGCATTGAAATCAGATGGTTGCAACGATCGTAGGAAGTGCCATCGGTTCAGCGATATTGGGCAGTCGATAGCCTCCTCCAACTGTTTTTTCTCTTGGGGGATAGTCTCCGTGTGTTCGCCCGAGTAGTAGCTCGTGTGCAGTCCGAAGAGCGCATGGTTCGCCTTCAGGAGGGTATACAATCTCTTGAAATCCTTTCCTGCGAGGGAGTAGCTAGGCAGGTCATTGGCATGTTGCCGGATGGCCGATTTCACGAAATAGATTGATTGCGCACCCTTTACCTTTTTGTCCATCTCGATGATCCAAGGGAAGGTGTAGGCGGGGTCGTTCGCCAAGCGGAGAGGAGCCTTGAGGACATTTTTCAGTCCGGGGAAGGAGGTCAGGTTCCTTTTTATTCCGCCCAAGAAACCCCTTGGGTTACGGTAGTAGGCGATTCTGTCGATATCGTGTGTGAGATATATCTGCTCATATCCTGGGGAAGGGAAGGAGACGGAAGCGGATTCGGAGAGCCAGCCCAACAGCAGAAGGCTATATTCATCCAAGAGGGGGCGGAGGAGGAAGCCCGCCCGGTAAGGCAAGGACTCTCTGCCCGAGAACCTTCCGTGGGCGTCGCGGTGCCGGTCAGGGTGAAGGTACTCCTCGTATCGTGAGATGAGGAAGTAGGCGCTTGCGACGAGGTCCGCATGGACAACCTTCGTGGAGCCGATCCGCTCAACCTCTGGTGAGCCGAACAGGATGGGGGTATCCCCTATCGTAGGCAGGGGAAGAGAGGGCTCCGATTGGGGGGTTCCATACACCCCTTCGTCGAAGAAAGGCGAAGGAAGGATGACCACGTCATATTGCGGGAAGAGCGCAGCGTCACGGGTATAACCCACACGGCACAGCAAGTCGTCGTTGCCATGCAGCAGGAAGCGGATGATATATTCGATCGTCTCTCTCATTATCCGCAAAGGTAATATATAGTTAAGAATTAAGAGTTAAGAGTTAAGAATTTTCCTGACGCTATATTATTGCCCGGAATATAAAAGAATTGGCAGATTAAGAAATGACGCTTATTTTTGCGGATATGAGGAAAAGATGTGGAAATACTAAAACCGTACGGAAGTGTGTTGTCGCTATATTCTTTATAGCGCTTCCTCTTTTTCTATATAATTTAGTGATGAGTAATGAGCTGGCCTGGCATTACTATGGCAAGGATTTTTACAAATATGTTTTTAACGCCCGATGCGGTCTGTTCACATACGATTGTAGCGACCGGGAAGTAATGCATGAGAGAATATTGCATATATATGAAAAAGAGCATGGTCCTGTCGCTTTTGATAGTATGTTGGCCACCTTGCTACGGTTTAGAACGGAAGAGGGGAATTTGTTGGATCATGACGTGCAGGACGCCGCGGTGGGTTTTGTGAAATCGTACAACATCAAGAGTTTGTATTCAGCCGTCGAAAGTCTGAAGGATTCCATGAAGACATTACCACCGGACACAACGTGGACAACCTGTATGACGAAGCACGGGTTGAGAAAATGTCGTAAAAGTGGAGTCTTGTTCACAAGAATCTCATTCAGAGCCATTTCACCATCAGCTGACACAACCGATACTACGAACCACAATCCGGGAGATAAAACAAAAGCCACAAAATACGAGATGATATACGAATACGAATGATATTGTCTATCTTGCCAGTTGCTAAGTAATTCATTCTATTTTATGAAAAAAGAGAGATATAACATAAATTTGGAGAATATTCCATTTCAGATGCATGATCAGGAAATCAATAGGATTGTCCTTACGAAGAATAGCATACAACTATGTTTTGATAATATTCGTTCTGATTTCATTCATGGCAGCAAAGCGATCCTGGAATTTCATGGAATGGAAGAGGGGAATGTACCGTATTCCGCTTACTTGGATGTATACGATATGAAACGTCTAAAGATATCAGGAGGAAAAAGATTCTATGCCGATGAATTTGATTCATTTTGGGGAAAGAATGATCTTTCATTAATCGTTTTAGATATATGGGTCGGATACGGTTCGTTCATGATAACGGGCAAGGTCTCTGAAGGGAAACAAATAGGCGACAAGCATTTTTCCTTGGTGATTGATGCCACAAATTTGGAATATACATGGATTGACTGATGATGTATACCGATAAGGCCGCATGTCACAAATGTTAAAAAGGAGGTAATATGAGAAGGTATATTAGCTTAATTGTCTTTTTATTGTGCTCAATTCATATCTATGCGCAGTCAGAGACAGAAATAGAACAGAAGGATGCCGGTTTCCAATATGTGAAGTCTTATTCTGATAGTCTAATAGAAAAAAGGCGAATGGAGGCCCAATATGTATTGTCTTATTTTGATAGTATAAAAGTGGATAAAATATTGTATTCTCCATCCTGGTATTCTCGGGTTCCGGGTTCCTACTTTTTTGTCATCCTCGACACAGAGGATAAAGATGAATATTTTATCCGAAAATCAGGAGACACTTTAACTGTGATGAAGACGGGCCTTTCCTATTATCAGGGGAAAAGTCAAAAACACATGCAGAAATTATATGAGAAAGCTCAACCCATATTTGACCCGGAGAGATATATGCACGGAACTATCAAATGGGTTCCATCAAAGCCGCTTGGTTGTCGTGTTAAGTATCACTATTTCCAGTATGTAACCGCTAGAAATGTAATCATCCTTGAGTATAATCTTTTTGATGTGGGCGACGGTTGCCAACTTTTAAATCCAGATCTATTCGTGTATTTATTCATACGACTATCTGATGAGAAAACTGAATATGAAGACTCACTAAAAGAGAAAGAGGAAAAGGAATGAGCCATGGGGTAAAACATGCCTTTCGCTCTTTCATCCATTAATGAGGAAGTGGCGGGCTTCCTCCTCCGAAAACCGGAAGAGGAAGGGTTCCGCTAAGATCAACAGGTCATTAGGCGCCGCGCTCTCCGCCAACCGACGGTAAGGGGTGGAGAGCATATCGCTCCGGTCGACGACCGTCACCTCCTTCATCGAGGAGATCTTGCTCGCGAAGAAGATGGCGCATCCGTCATCCTCCCCGTAAGAGATGTTATAGTATCCCTTATTATCCTGATAGGCCACGTCGTGGTGGCGGATATAACTTGCAAGCGCCTGTATGTCAATCTTATAATCCATTTCCAATCTTATAACTACGTTTGTCTTATCGCCCCATATAATCACATAACCATTTGCCGACTTCGCTGGTCTTGTAGGCCTTTGCGCCCTTGCCGGCGAGGTCTTCCGTGACGATGCCCGCTTCGAGGGAGGCTGCCACCGCGCGACGGATGAGGGCGCCCTCCTCCTTGGCGTTGAAGGCGTACTCGAACATCATGGCAGCGGAGAGCACAGCCGCCAACGGGTTGGCGATGTCCTTGCCGGCCGCCTGAGGGTAGCTGCCGTGTATCGGTTCGAAGAGGCTGGTGTGCGTGCCGATGCTGGCGGAGGCGAGAAGTCCCATGGAGCCTGCGATGACGCTCGCCTCGTCGGTGAGGATGTCGCCGAAGGTGTTCTCCGTCACCATGACGTCGAAGAACTTCGGGCAACGCACCAGTTGCATGGCGGCATTGTCCACGAACATATAGTCGGTCTTCACCTCAGGGTAGTCCTTCTCCATGGATTGGGCCACCTCCCTCCACAGGCGGGAAGACTCCAAGACGTTCGCCTTGTCCACCACCGTCAGATGTTTCTGCCTGCGCATGGCGTACTCGAAGGCGAGTTTGAGGATGCGGCGGATCTCCTCCGTGCTGTAGATGCAGGTGTCGTAGGCCACCGTGCCATTCTCCTTCCTACCCTTTTCGCCGAAGTACATGCCGCCGGTCAACTCACGGATGCAGAGGAAGTCCGCACCGCTCACCACCTCCTCCTTGAGAGGAGACTGGCCAACGAGCGACGGGTAGGTCTCCACCGGGCGCAGGTTAGCGTAGAGTCCCAACTTCTTGCGCATGGCGAGCAAGCCCTGCTCGGGGCGTACCTTGGAGGTCGGGTTGTTGTCGAAGCGAGGGTCGCCCACCGCGCCGAAGAGCACCGCATCCGCCTTCATGCAGAGTGCGTGGGTATCCTCAGGATAAGGGTCACCGCAAGCGTCGATGGCGCAAGCACCGACCAAAGCGGAGTCGTATGTCAACGAGTGTCCGAAGCGCTCGCACACTTTCTTCACTACATTCAGGGCAACGGAAACCACTTCGGGTCCGATACCGTCTCCAGGTAAGATGGCTAAATTCAGTTTCATTGTTTTTCTTCGATTAAGTTTAACATTTTTTCTGTTGCTTGGATGGCGGCCTCCGTCTGGTCGGCGTCCAGTCCGTGGGTTTTGAACACGTGGTCACGGAACTTCCACGTGATGGTGGTGTGTACCAAGGCGTCCGTCTTACCGCCAGGAGGAATGATGACCGAATAGTCCAGCAGCTCAGGAATAGGCTTCTTGAGCGAGGTGTAAATCTTCCATAGCGCTTTCGTGAAGGCGTTGTACTGACCGTCGCCGGGAGCCGTCTCTTGGTAGCACTCCCCGTTGATCTCTATCTTCACGGTCGCCACGGGGCGGATGCCATGGGTGAGCGATAGGGAGTAGTTGACCATGCGTATCTTCTGCTTCTCCACAGGGTGTTTGAGCACGTCCGATATGATATAGGGGAGGTCCTCCTGCGTGACGATCTGCTTCTTGTCGCCCAGCTCGATGATACGTTGCGTGACCTTGGTCATCGAGTCATCGTCCAGGCTGATGCCTAACGCCTCGATGTTCTTGCGGATGCTGGCTTTGCCCGACATCTTGCCCAAGGCATATTCACGCTCACGTCCGAAGCGTTCCGGCAGCAGGTCGTTGTAGTAGAGGTGGTTCTTCGAGTCCCCGTCCGCATGGATGCCCGCGCATTGGGTGAAGACATTGTCACCGATGATCGGTTTGTTGTTCGGGATGCGGATGCCCGAGTAGGTCTCCACCAGCTTGCTCATCTGGTAGATCTTATCCTCACGGATGGAGGTCTTGATCTTCAGTTGGTCATGGAGCACCGCCACGACGCTGGTCAGCGGAGCATTACCCGCCCTTTCGCCCAAGCCGTTGAAGGTGGTATGCAGACCTTGGATACCGGCCGACGCTGCGGCGAATACATTCGCCAAGGCGAGGTCATAGTCGTTGTGGGCATGGAAGTCGAAGTGGTACTTCGGGTAACGGTCCAACATATCCTTGCAGAACGTTAAGGTCTGCTGCGGGTTGAGGATGCCTAAGGTATCCGGCAGCATAACCCGCTTGATGGGTAGGTCGGCGATAGCGTCCAGATACTCGTAGACGTATTCGCGTGAGTGGATCATGCCGTTGCTCCAATCCTCCAGATAGAGGTTCACCTCGATACCCCTTGCCTGTGCGTCGAGGACGATGGCGCGGATATCCGCGAGATGCTCTTGAGTGCTCTTCCCCAATTGGTTCTCCACATGACGCTTCGAACCCTTGGTGAGCAGGTTCATCACCTTGGCGCCCATCTCCTCGATCCAGCGGAGGGAGGTGCCGCCATCCACGAAACCAAGCACCTCTATGCGTTGCAGGTGTCCGGCCTTCTTCGCCCATTCCACGATACGCTTCACCGCGTCCGACTCACCGTCGGAGACTCTGGCGGAGGCCACCTCCACACGGTTCACCCCTAAGGTATCGATCATCATGCGGGTGATACCCAGTTTTTCGTGGGGGGAGAATGATACCCCCGATGTCTGTTCCCCATCACGTAGGGTAGTGTCCATTATTTCCATGTCATATCTCTTTTAGACTCATAATCCTCTATGAGGTTCTTTTTGCTCAATAGGTAATCGATATCATCGTAGCCGCTCATGAGGCACTCTTTCTTGTAGGCATTGATCTCGAACCGTTCGCTCTCCCCTGTCGCCAGGTTGGTGATGGTCTGGTTCGGCAGATCCACCTTCACCTCCATCTTTGGGTTCTCGTCTATGCTGGCGAAGAGGCGGGCCAGGAAAGGTTCGCTCACGACGACAGGCAGGACGAAGTTATTCAGCTCATTGTTCTTGTGGATGTCCGCGAAGAAGCTGGAGACAACCACCCTGAACCCATATCCGGCGATGGCCCAGGCCGCATGCTCACGGCTGCTACCGCTACCGAAGTTCTTGCCAGCCACGAGGACGCAGCCGCTGTAGGTGGGGTCGTTCAGCACGAACTCCTTGACAGGATTACCCTCCTTGTCGTAGCGCCAATCCCTGAATAGGTTCTCACCGAACCCCTCTTTGTCCGTCGCCTTCAGGAAACGGGCGGGTATGATCTGATCCGTGTCCACATTCTCCAACGGGAGGGGAACACATCTGCTAACTATTATATCGAATTTCTGTTTCATCGTATCTTGTCTTTTTTAGGTTTATAACATTGTGCGAGGGTCTGTGATGACGCCTGTGACGGCGGCTGCGGCTGCCACGAGCGGGCTGGCCAGTATGGTGCGGGCGCCAGGACCTTGCCTGCCCTCGAAGTTACGGTTGGAGGTGGAGACGCTCAGTTTGCCGGCCGGTATCTTGTCGTCGTTCATGGCGAGGCAGGCGGAGCAGCCCGGCTGACGGAGGACGAAGCCAGCCTCCTCAAGCACCTTGTCCAACCCCTCTTCACGGATCTGTTGGTCCACCATCCATGAGCCCGGCACTAACCAGCAGGTCACGTCCGGCGCTTTCTTCTTTCCCTTGACGAGCGAAGCGAACGCGCGGAAGTCCTCGATCCTACCATTGGTGCAGGAGCCGCAGAAGACGTAGTCCACCTTCTTGCCCAAGAGGCTCTCGCCCGCTTGGAAGCCCATGTAGCCTAAGCTCTTCTGGAAGGAGGCGCGGCTCGAATCTTCAACGCTCTCAAGGGAAGGGATATGTTGCGAGATACCCATGCCCATGCCCGGGTTGGTACCGTAGGTGACCATCGGTTCGATATCCTTGGCGTAGAAGGTGATTTCACGGTCGAACACCGCATCCTCACCGCTTCGGAGGGTCTTCCAGTAGGCCACCGCCTTCTCCCATGCCTCCCCCTTAGGCGCATGCTCACGCCCCTTCAGGTAGGCGAAGGTCACCTCGTCCGGAGCGATGAATCCGCCGCGCGCACCCATCTCGATGGTGAGGTTGCTGAGGGTGAGACGGCCCTCCATGGTCATGTTGCGGACAGTCGACCCGGCATATTCCACGAAGTAACCCGTGGCGCCGGATGTGCTCATCTGGCTCATGATGTAGAGCGCCACATCCTTCGGGGTCACACCCTTGCCGAGTTCCCCTTCGATATTGATTCTCATGGATTTAGGCTTCGCCTGCAACACACATTGGCTCGCCAGCACCATCTCCACCTCGGAGGTTCCGATGCCGAAAGCCACGGCACCCATCGCGCCATGCGTGGAGGTGTGCGAGTCGCCGCAGACGATTGTCATGCCCGGCAGGGAGAGTCCCCGCTCCGGTCCGACGACGTGGATGATACCATTCCTTTTGTCATTCATGCCGAAGTAGCTCAGTCCGAAGTCCTTTGCGTTTTGTTCGAGCGTGGCCACCTGTTTCCTGCCCACCTCGTCCTCGATCGGTTTGTCTTGGTCGTGGGTAGGGATGTTATGGTCGGGCATGCAATAGATCTGTTCAGGGCGGAAGCATTTTAGTCCGCGCTCACGTAGGCCCGTGAAAGCCTGTGCGGTGGTCACCTCATGGCAGTAGAGGCGATCGATGTAGAGTTGGGAAGGCCCATCCTCCAGTTGTGATACCACGTGGGCATCCCATATCTTGTCAAATAATGTATTCATAATTGCTATCGTTATCAGTTATCACATAAATTTATTGACGGCGTCCACATAGGCCTCGAGGGAAGCCTCGACGATATCCGTATTGGCACCGAAGCCGAAATATACCTTGCCGTTATGTTCCACCTGCATGTGTACCTTTCCGACGTCGTTGCTACCCTTGCTGATGGATTGGATGGTGAACTCGCAGAGGGTCATCTTCTCTTGGAGGATAGCCTTCAGCGCATTGATGGCGGCGTCCACCGGACCGTTTCCGAAGGCCTTCGCCTCCTTGGTCACGCCATGGACGGAGAGCACTAGATCGGCCTCGTGGTTGATGTTCTTGCCTGAAACGACCTGGAGAGAGATCACTTCGACCGCCTTCTCTCCGCCGCCCTTTCCCATCAGCATGCGGATATCATCATCCAACACCTCCTTCTTCTGGTCCGCCAAGACGAGGAACTTATTGTAGAGGTCGTCCAGCTGTTCGTTCGTCACCTCGTACCCCAGTGTGCCGAGGCGATGGCGCAGGGCAGCCCGACCGCTGCGGGCCGTCAGCACGATCATGTTATCGTCGATGCCGATGTCCTTAGGGTCCATGATCTCGTAGGTGCGGAGGTTCTTCAGCACACCGTCCTGATGGATGCCGGAGGAGTGGGCGAAGGCGTTCCTTCCGACCACCGCCTTATTCATCTGGATCGGCATATTCATCAGGTTAGAGACGATGCGGCTTGTATGGTAAATATGTTTCGTGTCGATCGCGGTGTCGATGTTCAGCTCCTTGCGGCAGCGCAGGGCCATCACCACCTCCTCGAGTGCCGTGTTACCCGCACGTTCGCCCACACCGTTGATGGTCACCTCCACTTGTCTGGCGCCATTCATCACGCCGGCGAGCGTGTTGGCGGTTGCCATGCCGAGGTCGTTGTGGCAGTGGGTGGAGATGACCGCCTTGTGGATGCCGTCGACGTGGTCGAAGAGGTATTTGATCTTTGCGCCGAACTCGTCCGGGAGGCAATAGCCCGTCGTGTCCGGTATGTTGACGACGGTCGCCCCCGCCTTGATGACCGCCTCCACCACGCGGGCGAGGTATTCGTTGTCGGTCCGTCCTGCGTCCTCACAATAGAACTCCACGTCTTCCACGTACTTCTTCGCGTACTTTGTGGCGGCGATGGCGCGTTCAAGGATCTCCTCCCTGTTGGAGTTGAATTTGTAGCGGATGTGCAAGTCGGACGTGCCAATACCCGTGTGGATTCGTTTCCTCTTAGCGAAATGGAGCGCCTCGTAGGCCACGTCAATATCCTTCTCGATACCACGGGTCAAAGCGCAAACGATAGGTGAAGTCACCACTTTGGAAATCTCCTCGACCGATTTGAAATCCCCCGGGCTGGAGATAGGGAAACCCGCCTCAATCACATCCACGCCCAAAGCCTCGAGACTTTTGGCCACCTCAAGCTTCTCGATGGTGGTCAACTGACAACCGGGGACCTGCTCCCCGTCTCTCAGTGTCGTGTCAAAAATGAATAATCTCTCAGACATAAGTTCTTTTGTTAGATAAATATAATAAAAAAAAGAACCTTTCCCACAAGGAAGTGAGAAAGGTTCTATAGGGTTCGTCAATATACACATTCCTCACTTCCTTAAGCTACGCAAAAGGATAATAATGGAAATGTTAATAATATTGACCAAAAATCTTGTCATCAGTATTTCTATGTTTTATGCCGACAAAGTTATATCAATTTTTTTTAATGCGACAAGTATAACCCAAATTTTTTTTACGATAGGGAATGATGCGGCAATCCTATCACTTCGTTATTTTTAATGAAAGTCCTTCAAACACAACGATGTATGATCCGCTTGTCAATGTATTTAGGCGTAGGATATTTTCCTTTTGGGACAAAGAAAATGTATTTACTAGCATACCATTGACATTGAAGATACGCACTGTACCCCCCTCTTCCGTGTCCACGTATAGGGTTTCCTCTTTTTGGGCAAAGTACATCGTATTCTTCTCTCCGCAGGATGCGATATCGTTGAATCCTACTTCCGGACACGAGTCCAACATAGCGTATTTACTCTCCGCCTGCCATGCGTCAACGATCTTCTTTCCCCACTCGCAGGAAGTGCCGCCTGCCGTCTGTTCGGCTAAGGTTGGGGTGGACGATGCGTCCTTCACGAGGTCGAGGTACTCCACCGGGCTACCATTGCCATACCATGACCATGCCAGCCAACCCACGTTCTTCTCTTGGCAATAGGAAAGGATCTGGTCTTCGTCCACATCCCCATCGCTATGGTACCAACCGAACTCTCCGATGCATAGGGCGAGTCCTTGGTTGATGACTCCGTCGATATTGCTCTTCACACGGTCCTTGTTTCCCGCCGTTCCGTACATGTGGATGGAGAAGAGGATGTTGTTCTCAGGGTCTGCCGCCAAGACATCCTTTCCGAAGGTGTGGATGGTGGCCGCGCTCTGTCCGTATCCGCCCGCGTCGACCATGATGCAGTGGCGCAAGCCCGCGTTACGGATGATCGGGATGGCCTTCACGTAACCATCCTTCCAGTTGGCCGCGGAGGAGGAGTTGTGCCATTCGTTGGCGATATTGATGATCACATAGGGTTCCGTTCCCTTCAGCGTGCTGGCGAGGTCGGCGAAGTATTGCGCCGCTCCTTCGAGGTCGCTGATCTTATCGCTTCCCGTCACATCGTGCACCTCCAGGATGGCCACCATGCCATACGCCTTGCAGGCGTCGATGAGCTTCTTGACGGAAGCCGCGTCGTCCGCTGGTGAGCCATAGGCGTTGCCGTTGGTCAGGACGATGCGTACCGTGTTCGCCTTGTTGTCGTAGATCGCCTTCAGCTGATCGTAGGCGGAGCCTTTGTACCATGTGTAGGCCATGTTGACGCCCCTCATCACGAACTCGTTGTCGCAACGGTCAAGCAGTTTGTTGCCGCTCACCTTGAATCCGTCCACGTCCGACACCTTGAACTCATACACAGGAGCGTCATTGTCCTTTTCTATGCGCACGTAGTCTACCACCGCCCATGTCCAGATAGGTGTGAGTCTCACCACGTTCTCGCCGGCGGAGAATTCGAACGTGCCCACGAGGGTCTCACCCATCTTGTCCACGCTCTCGTCATCCTTGTTCTCTCCCAGGTTGGCTGTTCCGCTCACACCATTCACCGCGCAGTCGATCTGCTTGAATCCGTAGACGGAGTTGTAGCCCACATAGACCTTATAGGAGCCATTTTTCTCTAAGGGAATGTTGATATTGATGTAGTCGGTGCTCTCCTTGAGGTTCAGCGCACCGCTGCCGGACACCTTGTTCACCGCCTCGACGGACGCTGCATAGTCCGACGAGCATTCCGCCTCATATATGTTTTTTTTTAGCGATTCCGCGCAGGAGGGATCCTCCACCTCTTGGTAGGTGCCCCATCCCGGCATCTCGTCGAGGGTGATGATGAGGTTGCTGCTCATGGCGCTCTTCCAGAGGCTAGCGCTGGTTTGGTCGATGAAACCACCGCTCCATGAGTTGTACCAAGGCATCCACCATGACCAGATGTCACCGTTCTTCTGCGCCTCGGCAGGGTCCACGATCGGACCGTTCTCCGTGAGGGCGAGGATCTTATCGCTACCCATCTTGGATATGATGGTGTTCCAGGTATTAATATTAGACTGGGTATTATTCGCCCCGTTGTAGATATCCACACCGATCACGTCGATATACTGATCACCCGGGTACCAAGCCTCATTGTAGGCATAGCCTTGGGTAGGGTCCTTTTCGAGGTTCCATACCCATATCAGGTTCTTGACGCCCTTGACGTTCACCATGCGGTCGTACATTAGTCTATAGAGCGCCACATAGCTCTCTGCGCCCTTCGTGCCCCACCAGAACCATCCGCCGGAAGCCTCGTGGAGAGGTCTCCAGATGGCGGCCACGCCCGATGCCTGGAGCTCCAGGAAGAGGTCAGCCACATGGTCGATGTCCGCGATGAGCAGTCGGTAGGTCTCCGAGGAGGTGTCCCACTCAGTGGTGCCAGCCTTGAAGCCTTTGGTATAGTCGAAGTCCGTGTAGCTGTCGTTCGCCCCCTTTGCGTAGAAGGCATTTTCCGAGCCCACCTTCCAGTGCCAGTTGAAGGAAGGTATTCCGCCATCCTTCCAAAGCTCCTTGGCGAGGCTGATGCCCGACTGTGTGTAGGTCTTGAACCATGCCTCGTCCGATTGCGCGCCCGTGGCGTTCAGAAGGTCGACGCCCACCAATGCGGGGTACTTGTTACCGTCGATGGAGTAGAGGTAAGCTACGTCCACTTGGGTTTTGTAGCTTGCCCCATTGTCCATGTCGCCGCACATAACCCCTGAAATCGTGTTTTTCTTGAAATGATCATACAGAAATTTATACAATAGTGTAGCCCCCTCCGTAGCGTCCTTTGTGACGGGTTGGGTGGAAATCGCCGCTGTCGACTCTCCTACGATCCAAAACAGTGCGCAAAATAGTAATACAAGTTTTGTTGTTTTCATGATAACTCTTGTTTTAATAAATACATATGCTTCATTAATACTTACTCTGCAAATGTCGAGAAATAAAGCATTCTGTAGGTTATCTGTGTGTGGCAAAAAGATATACATTTGTTGCATTTAGGCCCATTTTCATCGTTTAGGCATGACATTAGAATTGGTGGGCTCTATCGAAAGCAGGAAATGATATGGATTTTTTCTGATACGACCATCTACTGAAAACTTTTACCGATTTTTGAAAAAGTTTTCAGTATAGTGAAAACTTTTGCTATATTTGTAAAAAGTTTTCAGTAGGAAGCGTATGATAGTCAGGGAAAGATACATTTCACAAATCAGACCGTTTTATGAAAGCGATTTGATAAAAGTTATCACCGGCATTCGTCGATGTGGCAAATCGGTAGTGCTGGAACAGATAAAAAGCGAACTCACTGCGCAGGGGAAGGATATTATTTACCTGAACTTCGAGGACAGGCATATTTCTTCCCAAATCACCAATGACATCGAACTCATTGAATACATTGAAAAACAGATTGTTTCAGAAAAGAAGGTTTACGTTTTCTTGGACGAGGTACAAATGGTGAAGGACTGGAATCTCGCATGCCGTTCGCTCCGTCTGCGGAACATATCACTTTTTATTACAGGATCGAACTCAAAACTGCTTTCGCGCGAGTTCACGAAGGAGCTGAGCGGGCGCTATGTCTCATTCACCATACGTCCGTTCGTGTACAAGGAGATTGTGGAATATGCCCAAGAACTCGGGCGCACAGTATCCATAAACGACTATCTGATATATGGGGGATTTCCTAAAAGGCTGGAATTCAATGGAGAAGAGGAGATGCTCCGTTACCTGAACGACTTGGACGAGACGATTGTATTGAATGACATCATCAACCGTTATAACATCCGCAAGAAGGAAATATTCACAAAGCTGGTGAATTATGTGCTCATATCGAACGCGCGTATCTTCAGTTCCAACTCCGTCCATAATTATCTGAAATCACAAAAGACTGATTGTTCGGTAAATACGGTGATGAAATACCTTGATTACCTTGAAGAGGCATACGTTATCCGAAAGGTTGAGCAATATTCAACCAAGGCGAAGAAACAGCTTGAATTCTACACGAAACTATATGACGAGGATGTGGCCTTCAACTCCATCCGTCAGCCCAACAATCGTTTTGACATCACACATAACCTTGAGAATGTGGTATATAATGAACTTATCTACATGGGCTACCAACTTAAGGTGTACAACATGAACAACAAAGAGATCGATTTCCTCGCCGTGAAGAACGGACATGAGTATCTTGTGCAAGTGGCCTACAGTGTGGTTGAAGAGAGCACCTACAAGCGTGAATTCGCACCATTCAATGAACTCGACAATTCCCGTAAGAAGATCCTCATCACCAATGATGAGAACGATTATTCGACGAGCACCGTGCAACACATCCGCCTCAAAGATTTTCTGATGATGGAGGATTTATCATCGTAGACACATAGAGGGCAAAACCAAAGCGTCCGAACCGCTAAAAAATGTTTCCGTTTTGTGCCTTGATTTCTCAAAAATAGGGAGTTGGGGCGTGGAAAAGAGAAAGAAAAAAATTATTTTTGTGAACTTCTTTATATGGTTTATGCGTTTTAGGTCGCTTATAGTCTTTTGGGTGCTCTTCTCTTGCCATATCTTATGTGCAAGTGAGCATTTATGCTTTGACCATTATCGGACAAAAGATGGCCTATGCTGCGACTTTGTCCTGGACATCGGGCAAGACCGCAACGGATTCATTTGGGTCGCCACGCAAGACGGGGTGAGCCGGTTCGACGGCACATATTTCAAAAACTACTCCAAGAAGCGAGGAGGTTTGATGCAGAATAGTGTGAGTTGCCTGACGAGCTCCATGTCGGGAGAGTTTCTCTTTGGTGGGGATCATGGCATGTTGCAGACTTACGAGATTGCTGCCGATACGTTCCTAAACCGACGTTTCCCTGAATTGATGGAGAAGTACGTGAAGTCCGTGACAGGTTTCTCCCGATTGCGGGATGGAAGGAGTCTATTGTTGACCACAAGCGGCATCTTCCCGTATGACACGTTGCGGAATCGTTTTTCGGAGGACTCGCTTTTGACAGGCACCACGAGTCAGTTGCTCGTACAATCCTTTTATGAGGATAGGTTAGGTAATCTTTGGGTAGGCTCTTTCGACGGGCTTCATCTCTTCTCTTCCCAAGGGGAGGAACTGAAGCTTTATTCGCTCTCCAAGGACAAGGCGCCAGTCTCCTCGATTCTAGAACTGGACTCTGCCCGCGTTCTGGTCTCCACCAACATGGGGGGTGTTTGGCTATTTGATATTCCTGGGGAAGGATTGCCTGTCGCCAAAGAACTGAATACGCCATTCAAGAATGTGTCCATCATGCTGAAAGACACGAAGGAGCGTGTCTGGTTGGGCACGTGGGGAGATGGTTTGTGGCGGATGGACCACTTCGGGAAATTTGTCGAGGTGAAATCCTATGAGGGGGATGAGGACCTGAAGAAAGTTCATGCCCTGTTCGAGGATTCAGACCATAGCATTTGGATCGGTACACAGGTGAATGGTCTGTTCCGTTATCAAGCGGAGAACAGCTCTAAGATTTTCCATTCGTCTGAAATGGGTTACCCGAACGTGGACGCCTCCTGTTTCATGGAACGTCCCGACGGCAATATATTCGTGGGGACGGATGGCTCCGGCGCTTATCTGGTGACGGGCGAAGGCAAGTTCATGCAATACTTGGATGGCTTCTCCTGCATGGGAAGGAGCATCCTCTCCTTTTGTCGTTGGAGGGGGAACGAATCGCTGGTTTCCTCATGGTTCGGCGGCATCGGTATCGTCTCGGAGGAAGGAAGGGTGTCACCCCTCAGGTACAACGGATTGGAGAATACGGTCAATAGCTCTAAATGCGTGCGCCACTTACGTAATGGAGAGATTTGGGTAGCCACACAAGGAGACGGTGTCTATGTGCGCCACACGGACGGCACATGGGAGAAGAAATCTTTCGTGGTGAATGAGGATATCATCGATCGTTGGATCGACGATATGGAGGAGGCACAGGATGGTATGATGTGGGTGATTTCCCCTTATAACGTCTGGCGTTGCGACAGTGCTGGAATGCGTTTCTTCTCGTGGAAGACTCCCCCTAACACGTCGGAGCCTTGCATATTCGTCGACGGATATTGCGATGCGGAGGGAAACCTCTATGTCGCCTCCAACTACGGTGTCTTCCGTGTCTCCAAGAAGGATGGGGCGATGAGCCTTTTGGACTATCTGCCTACCGCGAAATACGTCTCCGTCTACTTCGACAAGCAGGGGTTTCTGTGGTGCGACGGCACGGCGGGCATCTATAGGGTCAACCTGAAGGAAAAGACTTACAGGACCATTCCGCTACCGATGGACAAGTACGGGAAGCTCTTTTTCCAGTCCCGCGCCATCTATGAGAGTTCGAAGGGCAATATGTTCTTCGGGTGCTCCAATGGCTTCATCATGCTGAACCCTAACCAGATGGGCTCTTCCGGAACCATCAGGTTCTTGGCATGGTCTGACGTGACCGGGAAAGGGGGCGATGGACAATCCCTCAAACTATCTTTGCGGGATGGCAAGCTCCGCCTGAAGGAGAGCAACTTGGAAACGCATATCGCCTTCGATGTGGTCTCCCTTTCGGGGCTGGATGTTGTTTGTACCTACCGCCTCAAGGGGGTGGACAGCACATGGAAGAACCTGAACGGCAACCGGGAGGTGGTCCTGGACCATCTTCCCACAGGGAAATATGAACTGGAACTATCGGTCCATGAGTCAGGGGATGAGGATCAAGCCACCCACTTGATGCTGCCAATCACCGTCGTTTCGACTTGGTGGAAATCATGGTGGTTCATCAACCTGATGGTGCTTGTCCTATTGGCCTTCCTATATTGGATGTATGGAAGGAAGAGGCACAAAGTAGTCTATGTGGAAAAAACAGTGGCAAACACATCCGGGGATGCTACAGCGCCGACGGAGTCCCAAGGACAGGAGGATGATGCAGCGCAGGAACCAGCCGTCGACCCGTTCATGGCGCAGGTGATGGAGGTCATAGAGCGCAACTACATGAACCCTGAATTTTCCGTGGAGGAGCTGGCCAAGGAGATGTCCACCAGCAAATCCACCCTCATCCGTAGGCTGAAGCCTTTGACGGACCAGACGCCTGTGGAGATGATCGGGGTGTATCGCTTGAAGAAGGCCGACGAGATGTTGCGGACCACGAACCTGCCGGTCAAGGAGGTGGCCTTCACGACAGGCTTCAGTAGCCCATACTACTTCAGCCGCAAGTACAAGGAATACTTCGGCTATCCCCCTTCCCAGAAGAAGGAGAGGGAATAACCATAAAATCTATGAATGGCTTTGTCGGTCTACTCTCCGAAGAGTGCCTTGTCGACGATTTCGGATGTCTTCAAGCGTCCGTTGATGACGGAGACGATGTCGAATTTACCTTGTGTGCAGAGCTTATTGTCGGATAGGCGGTATATATCCTCATAGAAAACATAACGGATACCTTCCTTCTTCACGTTGAGGCGGCAGACGAACTTGTCGTTGCTCTTCAACGGTTGCTTGTATTGCAGCTCTGCCTTCGCCACGACGAGGATGACACCCGCATTGGTCAGCTCCATAAAGTCCAAACCGATGGTCTGGATGTAGCGGTGCCGCGCATGCTCCATATAGTGCTGGTAATTAGCGTTGTTGACGATCCCCTGCACGTCGCACTCGTAGTCGCGCACCTCAAATTCGTATTCAAAAATATATTCCATAGTGTATTTCTATCTTTCTTGTTTTATCGTATTAACGTGAAATGTCCCGTAAAGATAGCTCTTATATCGTCAATGTTGATGATATACCAATAATCTTCGGAAGGTAAGGCATGTCCGTTATAGGTGCCATCCCACTCCAGTTCCGGGTCTGTTGATTCGAGGAGCAATTTGCCATGTCGGTCGAAAATGGATACTTTCACGTTGGCATATCTGTTTAGGTTAACGATCTTCCATGTGTCGTTGGTTCCATCGCCCTGAGGCGTGAAGTACTCTGGGATAATCAGTTCATGACGTTCCGCCACGAAGGTCGTTTCGCCGACGCAGCCCATTTCGTCTTTGACTCTGACGGTATAGGTCCAGCCGGGAACCACTGGTGTGATCGTGTTCGTCTGCTCGAATCCTGAGCCCAGGTCGAAGAGATAAGGGGCTGTTCCGCCTTCCCCTTCGAGGGTGATGGCCTGCGCCTCCTCTTGGTTGACGAGGATGGATGGTTCCGGTGCGACGTGTACCGTCTGCTCCAGTTGCTTTTCGCATGTGCCGTTTGTCACCTTCACGTAGTAGGTGGTGGTCTCTTCCGGAAGCACCATCTGCCTATTGCCTACAGCGATGGTGTCCGTGAAGTCGGGGGTGGTGGACCAAACATACCGCTCGTCCAAAGCCCTTTCGCTCACACGCAGGAATGCCCGTTCTCCCATGCAGACCGTTGTATCATTCGTCGTGCTTGCCGTTGGCTCAAACACATGGATGGTGAGTTCCCTCTTTTCTCCGACACAACCCTTCTCCGTGCGTGGGGTCAGGGTGTAGTGTGCCATCTCTTCAGGCTGGAATTGTTCCATCGCTGAGGTCATGTAGACCTCCCTTACATGGTTGGATCCGTCGGCATACTCTTCCGTCAGCAGCAGATTGTTCGTTGAGAAAGGGAAGTCTGTGGAGAGCTCCACAAGGTCACCCCTACAGATCGAGTCTGCCGAGGCGGTCAGTTCATAGAAGGTAGGGACCGTGTCGATTGTCACGGTGTGGGTCACCTCCTTCTCTGGACAATGTTGGGAAGTGGCCTTCAAACTGAAGGTTGTCTCCTCCTGGAGTGTGTAGAGGGAGGACCCATTATAGTCGCCTGAAGTGTATCCTTCGATTTTCTCTCGGTTGATGGTGTTCCCATCGATTGTTTCATACAAAGTGAGGGAGGTGACATTCTGCCCGTCCTTCACGTGGAAGCTAACGGCGTAGTCACTGCCTTTGCAGGCGGACTCATCGCCCGTAAACTCTATCTCGACAGGCTTCTCCACAAATACAATGTAAAGGTTGGAATAGAAATCTTCGTAACGTATCCTATATATGGTGTTCACTTGCGGAGACACCTCCACGGAAGCAGCTGCATCGAAAAATTTTGTGAAACCGGAGGCTCCTGCCTCTAGTTTCTCCCATGCCATATTATCCTCCACAAGCGGGGTATTAAACGTAATCACCTCGCCCTCACATATCGTGTCGATAACATCGACCATGTTTATGGTGACTGTTTGGCTTAAGATCACATCTGGACAGTGAGCCGCATGGGCGGTGGCAATGTATGTGGTGTTTCTGTATGGCGTGTCGGTCGCCTCGTATTGGGTGCTCATTACGCTCCTGCCGAGGGCGGTTTCCTTCTCCCATGTGAACGAGGTCGGGGTGCCTTGGACAATAGTTGCCTTGAGGTGAACGTTATTTTCTTCATCTAATGACTCCATTATAGGCCTTATGGTCATCTTCAAGGAGTCTTCCGTGTCTACCGTGATTTCATTCGAAACGCTCTCCGGGCAGGCGCCGCCTTGTGTGGAGCGGATACGGTAGCTTGTTTTCCCTGTAGGGTGGACAAGCTTCTGTGTAGTGAGGTCTGTGGCGAATTCGGAGAAGACCGAAGTACCCTCCGCCTTCTCTTCCCAAACGATGGAGCTGGCCGTACCATAGTCCGCCGTGAGGGTCACCTCCCCGTTTACGCAGACTACATCGTCAGAGGCGCTCAAGGTCAGCGTTGCCTGGTGGTCCACTGTGACGGAGAGGCTTTGGGTGGCGTCCGGACAGAGCTGTCCGGCTGCCGTCACCGTGTATTCGCAAGATTGGGTAGGCGTGTCTGTGGCTTCTTTGTCGTTGGCCAGAACGGAGGTCTGTCCGCCTTCCTGCTTCTCCCACGTGACGGATGCGGGCGTACCCGTGACGGATGCCTTTAGGTTCACCGCCGTGCCTTCGCAGACTGTTGTTTCGATAGGCTCTACAGAGACCCGCAGGGAGTCTTCCGTGGTGACGGTCACCTCGTCCGAATAGCTCTCCGGACAGGCATTGTTCTGTGCGGAGCGGATACGGTAGGTGGTCTTGTGTGTAGGGTTGACGACCTGCTGTTGGGCAAGGTCGGTGGAGAAGTCCGCGAAGGCGGTTTCACCCTCCTCCTTCTTCTCCCAGACGATGGCGGTGGCTGTGCCATAGTTTGCCGAGAGGGTCACGTCATCGTTTACGCAGACCGCACTGGCGGAGGCGTTCAATGTTAGCGTTGCCTGGTTATCCACTGTGACGGAGAGGCTTTGGGTAGCGTCCGGGCAGAGCTGTCCGGCTGCCGTCACCGTGTATTCGCAAGATTGGGTAGGCGTGTCTGTGGCCTCTTTGTCGTTGGCCAGGACGGAGGTCTGTCCGCCCACCTGCTTCTCCCACGTGACGGATGCGGGCGTACCCGTGACGGATGCTTTCAGGCTCACTGCCGTGCCTTCGCAGAGTGTTGTTTCGATAGGCTCTACAGAGACCCGCAGGGAGTCTTCCGTGGTGACGGTCACCTCGTCCGAATAGGCCTCTGGGCAAGCATTGTTCTGTGCGGAGCGGATGCGGTAGATGGTCTTGTGCGCAGGGTTGACCACCTGCTGTTGGGTGAGGTCGGTGGAGAAGTCCGTGAAGGCTGTTTCGCCCTCCTCCTTCTTCTCCCAGACGATGGCGGTTGCTGTGCCATAGCTTGCCGAGAGGGTCACGTTATCGTTCACGCAGACCGCATTGGCGGAGGCGCTCAAGGTTAGCGATGCTTGGTTGTCCACTGTGACGGAGAGGCTTTGGGTGGCGTTCGGGCAGAGCTGTCCGGCTGCCGTCACTGTGTATTCGCAAGACTGGGTAGGCGTGTCTGTGGTCTCCTTGTCGTTGGCCAAAACGGAGGTCTGTCCGCCTACTTGCTTCTCCCACGTGACGGAGGCTGGCGTACCCGTGACGGATGCTTTCAGGCTCACTGCCGTGCCTTCACATAGTGTCGTTGGGATAGGCTCTACAGAGACCCGCAGGGAGTCTTCCGTGGTGACGGTCACCTCGTCCGAAACGCTCTCCGGACAAGCGTTGGTCTGTGCGGAACGGATGCGGTAGGTGGTCTTGTGCGCAGGGTTGACCACCTGCTGTTGGGTGAGGTCGGTGGAGAAGTCCGTGAAGGCTGTTTCGCCCTCCTCCTTCTTCTCCCAGACGATGGCGGTCGCTGTGCCATAGCTTGCCGAGAGGGTCACGTTATCGTTCACGCAAACCGCATCGGCGGATGATGCGAGGGTGAGTGTGGCAGGGGCATCCACCTTCACGGCGAACGTGTCGGAGATGCCTTGGATGCACTGGCCGGGAAGGACAGCGGTCTCTGCGCGGTAGTAGGTGGTCTTACTTGGGCTGACCGTTGCCTGCGGAGCGTCAGCGGCACCCAAAGGTGAGAAGTCACTCTCCCCCTCCTCCCTCTTCATCCAAGTGATTTGGTCGAGGGCGTTGCCCGTCAGGCTGAGCGTCGTCGAGCCATTCATGCAGATCGTTCCATCTCCTGTGATTTTTAGCGGCACACTGTCCGTGTGGTTCTCTTTTATCGTGATGAACACCGAGTCGGAATGGCAAGTGTCATTCCAGGCCACGGCGCAATAGTGTCTTTCTATTTGGTCGAAAACAGAGATGGATGCTCCCCGTTGGCCTGCGATGGCGACCCAATCCCCTGTGCTGACGTCCTGTTGTCTCCATGAGATGCTATCCACCGACACGCCATTGTTCACTATGGCGGAGAGTTCTACCGGGTCCGTGCAGAAAAATGAGCTGCTGGCGGTGACGAAGATTTGAGGCGTCGCGCAGCGGCAAGTGAGCGTGGAGACGTTGCTGATTTTGTAGATGGAGCAGGCGTCGTTCGAGTAACCATGCTCCGCGATGAACTCTCCGGAGGCCTGGTCCTTCGAGACGATCACACGGTAGCGTATGCCTTCGACCGACTTCTGGAAAGGCACCTCAACGGAGTAGACCTTCTCTCCGCTTTCTGGCATGTTGGTCCATGTGGCCCCGCCATCATCGGAGGTTTGCCAGGTACAGTAGACGCTTGGCAACTCGCTCTCCCATTGTGACATGTCTGATAACGACAGCTGTGTGGTTTCTCCGCAGATTCCCTCCTTATCCTTTTCCAGACCCACGCCAAGGCTAGTCTCCGGAACAGGTTTTTCGCAGGCGATCAGTGAGATGTCGTCAACGGCCATATCGTTTCCGTACACATCTTTAATCGCGCTGTCATAGATGCGTAAGAGCACATTCTTGTTATTGCCGGAATTGAAGCTCACCCCATAATTATACCATGACGAGATGCCTCGAGGGGTAACGGGGACATCGCCCGATTGATCTTTTGCTAATATGGTCACTCCATCCTCACCGATGATTTCAAACGTGAAATTACATGGAGCATAAGCCCTGTTTGGATTGTCTGCAGCCCCACCCGTGATGCACATCGCATAGATGGAGAAATAGTACCATGTGTCCGCACACAAGTCGAATTCGATTTTCTTTTCGAACATCAGCTTATTAGCGGATGTTTGATCATCTTTGTTGTTGATGATCAAAAAACCTCCATCCTTGTTGCCCGTATGATCAGTACCTCCGGAGAACCAATTGTATTGGGGAGTTGACCCATCTTCGGAGTGGGAGACAACACCATATTTGCCGTCACCAATGTTAGTGCTACCGCTTTCGTTATACCTTCCCGCAAAACGCTTGTCCACGAGATTGTCGCACTCCCTGCGTTCGCCCCTTGGAACGCTCTTGAAATCCTCCATCCAGACCACGAGACGGTTCTCCTTCTCGTTGCAGATGGTGAGGTCACATTGTATGGTGACCTCGTCCGACACCAATATCGATTGCCCCGTCGCATTCCCGCTCAAGGCATAGTTGGTGGCATCGCTTTCCGAATCCGCGATGATGGTGCGGTAGAGCTGCTTCGTGCCGTCATGATTCACCACATTGATGGAATAGACTTCCGAACCACTCTCAAGGATGTTCTGCCACGACGCACCGTCGTTGTCCGAACGCTGCCATAAACAATAGGGTGATGGGAAAGTTAAACTCCATGTGGAAGGGTCGGATAAGCGGAGGGTGTGCATCTCCCCGCATGAGAAGTTGGTCAGCGTCTTTACCCTCCCGTCGATGAGAATCTCCTGAGAATAGGCGCCCAACGATAAAAATATCGCACATATACATCCGATTATATACTTCTCTATCCTCATGCTGGCGGTTGTTATTCTTTTCGTTGACAAACAGTTGCGCATGCACCCTCCCCTTCGGAAAGGACACGTTGCCTTTTCGTTCAAATATAGCAATATTTTCCGCATTTATAATAAAACTTATATCGTTTTTTGGAAAAATATGCTGGAAATATGCGAAGAATGTGCTGTGTTATTTCCGCAATCCGACCGAGCTGAATGTGTCGAAGTATATCTTTACGACATGGATACGGTTCCATCCTTGGGCGAATCTCAGGTATTCGTCCCGTTGCGTGGTGGTGCAGAGGGTATGTCCTTGCAGGTCATAGGCTTCGATCCGTCGGATATCATCACGCCACAATAGGGAGGCTTCAATCTCCTCTATACCAGTGTCTTCCGCTGTCATATCTTTTGAGATAGTGACGTTGGCAGGGAAACAGAAGGATGGGTCTTTGCGTTCGTAGATGGATTGCCGCATGCTCTCTTCTGTTCTCTCCACCACTTGCCGGAAGAGCGTCCTTCCGTCGTATTGGATGGTGACGGGCTGAGAGAGGTCCACCATGTCATCGTCCAGCCAGATGACCACCTCATCATAATCCATCTTATCGATGGTGATGGTGTTCCCCTCGATTCTCGCGTCGAAGGTGTTGCCCCGCACTGGTTTCACGGAAGGGGGCAAGGAGACCCAATAGAAAGCGTTCCGCAAACATTCCTCCTGCGTCCAGATGATCTGTTGCGGATGGGCGTCGCGGGTGTAGCGTTGCATCCAGCTGACGGCGGCGGTGTCCTCCTGGTCCATCCAGTGACCTTTCCCTGCGACGATATGGGTCTCATGGATATATTTCCCTGGCACAGACTGGCTAAGTTCATCCATTTCCTCCCCTCTCTTCTGCACCTCCTTGTTGCGGTCGTAGGCGGAGTCGAGGGCGCCCACCCAAATGGTGAAAGGAGTGTTAACCAAGTTACGTAGTCCCACGTCGCCCGGGTGACCGGCCATCATGGCGGCGGCGGCCCAATGGTCGGCGAGGCGAGGTGCCAGTCGCCAGACACCGTCCCCTCCGGCGGAATAGCCCATGATATACACTTTATCAGGGTTGATATTCTCCTTGACGATCATCATGGTGATCAAGTCCTGGAAGAGGGAGTCGATGGGCGCTTTGAACCACATGTCCCAATCATCCCATGGAGCTCTCGGCGCCACGTAGATGCCTTGCGGTTGGTAAAGGTATATTTGATTTTCCCACTGTTGGTCATTCGTTTCCTTGGGGGCGTTTCCGCCGCCGTGCATGGAGATCCAAAGGCTACGTCCCCCTGCAGGTTCCGCGCCTCGGATGAAGTATCCCAACCCTAACTGTAACCCGTCACGACGGATGATATGTTCTTGATATGCTTGGTCATATATAGCGGACATCTGGGCTTTCCATTCCGCGATGACCTGCTCCTTGGATGACTCGGCTGCCTCTTTGTCCAACGGTTGGGCGGATAGCGAACCACCAATAAGAGAAAAAATGACTAAAATAAGATGCTTTTTCATGGGTAATATTTTTATTGTTTTTACAGACATGAGCAATGTTGCCATCTGTGCTGAAGATGCCACCCTTTTCCTCCCTTTGGTGGACGAAAGTGGAAATGATCGATTATTGAATCTGTCACTCACAAAAATATACAAACGGAATAGAAAGCACAATTTTTTTTGTTTAATAACGTACCGTTATCTATCACGTTTGTGCGGAGTCCATTCGAGAAAAGTGTGTCTAGACACAGAAATATCGAATGGAATATAGAGAAATAGCATGATATTCAAATGATTGTAAAAAAACGAACCACCAACAAGAGGGAAGCGATGCCATCTGCGCTGAAGATGTCACCCCCTTCCTCCTATTGGTGGACGAGAATGGATACGGTCGATTATTTCACAATGAATTTATTTGTGAAAATACCGTTCTCATTTCGCACCTTCACGTAATAGGCGCCGGCAGCCAATGAGGTGTTCAATGTTGTCACACCGGCGGCTACTGTTCTGGAGAATATGGCAACTCCTTGTGCGCTATAGATGGTGACGTCGGAATCGTAGTTGACGGAGACGTTTAGGGAACCGTCCTCGGATGGGTTAGGCCACAACCGAACGACCAGGCTGTTCACATCCTCAACATTCACCGTATTTTCAGGTTTGCCAATGATCTTAAGGGAACCCAAACCGGAACCGTCTGTCATGAAGACGAGGCCTAATTTATGTTCACCCGTCTCATTGAAACGCAAACGGAACTTTTTGTCTGGTGCGTACGGACAGAAAGGTTTCGTCCATCCCCAATCATTGTAACCATCCATTTTTTCGCCTTCGCCACTGGTTTGCAATTCCAATGCGCGGTATATCTCCTTCCCATCCTCATCGACAAGCGCGTTCTTGCCATCAACCGTGAATGCGATGATGTTGTGATCTATATGGTTGTTCGTGTAGGTCTCGAACTCATAGTCGCCAGCATGTTTCACGTCGATGGTATATTTCACCCATTCGCCTCGACCGATGTAGCCCAAGCTATAGTAGCTGCTGTCCAGATTCTCCTCATTGGTGTAACCTAAATCTACGGCATCGTCGCCACGGACACCGCTCATTCCCGCATGTCCGCTATTACATGGAACAGGATAGCACTCCACCCAATCCTCGTCAAAGTCATAGTAGGCATTGTTGTTTCCTCCCTTGTCGAATTTTTCCAGTGCCAAATAGAAATCGTTCACACCATCAAACACTTGCGCGCTATCATACGCTTGAGATTCACAAAAGGCAAAGTTGTCGCCTTTCGCCAATTGCTTCACAACGTATTTCCCAGCCTCTGTAAATTCTTTGTTGTTGTAATCTTCCACTGAGCCGAATGAATTTTCCACTGCATTCATATTGCTCCAACTCCAGTTGATCCAGCTGATGACTTGTCCGCCGATATTCTTTCCATTGCATACGGTCATTAACTTATCAGCGTTTTCTGTCGATATCTTTGTGCCATTTTCTTGGCTGGAAAGGCTCCATGTCGTTACGAACAAAGGGATAAAAGCCGATGCGCTGCTCAGCTCGCCCAGATATATTTCCTGGTCATACGCGTAATAGTGGAAACTGTACATCACGTTCATGCCCATCTCGTCGATCGGATCCAGGAAAGGGAATACCAGGGCTTGGTCCCATTGCGGTGTGCCTACCAGTACGATCGAGGTGGAGTCGTTCGCCTTGATGACCGGAAGGATTTCCTTGCAATAATCCTTTATCCAACCCCACACATATTCTTTTCCGAATTCATAAGGATCCCTCGATCCCCAACTATCCGATATGGAGTCGAAGACAGGTTCGTTGCATATTTCGTACAACACATGATTGTAATCCTTTTCGCTGACGTATTCGGAGATGTCATGGAAGAAGTTCTTCGCGTCTTCCACTCTGGTCATCGGGTTACCTTTCAACTCTTCCCGATCTTTTGTCAAGTGCCAATCGACGATGCAATACATGTTTTGGTTGGCGCAAAAATCGATGCAATTCTTAACCCACGCTTCATTTATGCCTTCACCTTCGTTGAAGAACGTGACAATACGCGCCACATTAGCGCCTTCTTTTTTCATGGCGGCGAAATCCTCCTCCTCGTCATAGCACTCTTTAAACCATGAGCCATGGGTACTCCATCCTCTCAATTGAATGGGCTTCCCACTTTCCGTGCACAATTGTGTACCTACCAATTTCAATCCTTCTAATGCATAAGCCGAGAATGCAAACGCAAATAGAGCAATTAGTGTAAAAAATTTTTTCATCTGTATAATTTCAATGTTTAGTTAAATAATCCTTCAATCGAACTGAAGAGAAAGGTTCTATTCGGGAACATACATGCGCAATAAATACTACTCTCTTCCTGTCTGCCACTTACAAAGTTATATAAACGGAACAGGAATTGCAAGGTTTTTTAGTTTAATAACGTGCCTTTATCGATCACGTTTCGGTGGAGTCCAGTCGAGAAAAGTGTGTCTAGACACAGAAATGTCGAGTGGATTTATGGAGATTAAACGTATTTTATATCTACATAAGTTGTTGGGTAGTCGTAACAATGGTATGATAAAGGTTATTATACATATCCCCCTCCTAAATAAAACGACCCGCACATAAGATTAAAATATGCCCACTATACATTGCTGTTTCTGGCGTTTTCCAAATTGATTAACCATTGTGCAATTAACTTATCATACGTGTCAAAAGAATTTTTCGCCCATTGGCTACATGCGTAGAACTTATTATTGACATTACATTTCTTCCACGTCCAATATCTTGAGTATTTTTTGCCGTTTTTTGTAACTTCAAATGTGTCTTCGTAATTTTTTACAAGTAAAGAGTACTGAATGCCAAAGTTTTCTTTGCTATACTTTTTATCCTGAAGCAAAACAATTTCCTCATTTGTCAAAATATTGTTTTTAAACAAAGTTGTCAACGTCTCTTGTACAAAATCTTGAACAGGTTGTTTTTCACTTCTGTATATAGGTAGAGTGGTCCCGTTTAATGTAACAGTTCGTTTCCCACTATCGATTTGGGGTGCTTTTACTGGCGAACTATAACTTATTACTACTGGAGAGATAGTCTCTTGTATTTCATTCACTGAAATATTCAATTCGGTGATCACTTTTGTGACAAGTCCAGTGTCAATTTTTTCACTGAAATGTTCTATCAATAACTGTTTTATTAATGCAACAGTTGTTTCTGACTTTATTTTTTCTTCTAAGATTTTGGATTCATTTTGCTCTTTAATGAAACGTATGATGTTTTCTTCAGTGAAATTTTCTTTAGTAAACAATTCCACAAATTTCTCGCCCAATTCGGAATCCTCCTCAAATGGGATTTCCAAACATTCCTGATTATTTGTGGCATGATTATAATAATAGATATTTATGGTTTTACAGATAATCACACCTATTGACAATCTCATGTCTATATGAGACATGTAACTCAATAATTGTTTTTCGTAATCGGTGTCTTTCGACAATGAATATCTTTTTAACTCAACAATGCATAGATCTTTGCGATTGGAACGTAATATGATGTCAGGGATTACTCTGTCCGTTGAACCTATGTGCAAGGAACGTTTAGAATCTATATCATCGCAATTAGAATAATTGAAAATAAATGGCATAGCAAAATATAGCTCCCATAATGTCTGTATCTTGTCTTCCTTCGCATCAAGATTCTTTTTATACTCAGAAACTAAATAATTCCAACCCTCTTTGTAGTCCATCTTATCTCCTCCTAAATCTGTATAACAGAGATTAATAATTTATAGAATGTTGATTAACAGAATATTGCGTTAAATTTGCATTTCGAAAACATTTCTCGAATTAGCGCTATAAAGTTAAGAAAAACGAATTACGCAACGTGATACTAAGATACAAATTTTCATATCCCCCCATAAATAAAACGACCCGCACATTTGAGCATCGTTGAGAGGCTTGGCGGGTTCTGGCGCTACGAAGGCGCGGCTTTTTTCGATTCACCAACTATTTTAGCGAAATTCCTCCGAAAAAATTCCCATTATCTCGAAGTTTCACTATATTTGAAAAAATATCTAATAACGAAATTTATTATAGATTAGTTTTATGCAATACGGATTTTTCGACGACGAAAACAAGGAATATGTCGTCACCAAACCAGACACTCCGAAGTCTTGGAGTAACTACTTGGGTGATACTCGCTACGGCGCTATCATCACCAACAACGCGGGAGGTTATTCTTTCTTCCGCTCTTCAGTTCAAGGATGCTTCCTAAGAATCAAGTTCAACAACGTGCCGCTGGACCAACCGGGTCGCTACATCTACTTGCACGACTGCGAGTCGAAAGACTTCTGGTCTGGCTCTTGGCAACCTGTAGGCAAACCGCTCGATAAATACAAGAGTGAGTGCCGCCACGGTTCCGCCTATACGAAGATCTCTTCCGAGTATAGCGATATCAAAACCGAGACTCTCTACTTCGTGCCTAAGGGTCAGGAGTTCGAGGTTTGGCACGTGAAGGTGACCAACATGGGCAAGAAGGCTCGTAAGCTCCGCGCTTTCACCTACGCTGAGTTCGCTTCCAACTGGAACATGAACGACGATAGCAACAACTTGCAATATACCCAGTACATCGTGAAGACCGCCTACAAGAACGGTTTCATCGACCATGGTAACAACCTCTATATGCCTGAGGAGCCTGAGAACTTCCAAAACAAAGACCAGGCTCGCCACTCCTTCATCGGTGTAGTGGGTCAGAAGGTGACGGGTTACGATAGCGACCGTGATAAGTTCATTGGTCCTTATCATACTTACGCTAATCCGCTTTCAGTAGTCAATGGTCAGTGCGGTAACACAGTGACAGAGGGTGACAACGGTTGCGGTACGTTGCAGGTGGATTTGGATCTTGCGGCTGGCGAGACAAAAGAGTTCACTGTTGTCCTTGGTATCGGTAAGGCTTGGGTAGAGGGTAAGAAGGCCGCTAAGATGGTGGCTACCCCTGCTAAGGTTCAGGCTGAGTTCGACAAGGTGGTGAAATACTGGCATGGACGTATCGAGGGACTCTCTGCAAAGACTCCAGACGCTGCGTTCAACAGCATGATCAATATGTGGAACCCATTCAACAACCTCATCACCTACGCATGGAGCCGTGCGGCTTCTTTGATCTACCGTGGTGAGCGTGACGGTATGGGTTATCGTGATACAATCCAAGATATGTTGGGTGTGATCCACAACATTCCTGAAGAGGTGGTAGAACGCCTTGAGTTGATGTTGACGGGTCAGAACTCCAACGGTGGTGCGATGCCAGTCGTTAAACCGTTTGCCCACAATCCGGGTCATGAGGCACCTACACCAGAGAACGAGTTCCGTTCAGACGACTGTATGTGGCTCTTCAACACGGTACCAACCTACGTGAAGGAGTTGGGTAACTTGGATTACTATAATAAAGTATTGCCTTACTCGGACAAGGGTGAGGGTACTGTCCTTGACCACTTGAAACGTGCCATCCAATTCAACCTCGACCGTCGTGGTAAGAACAACTTGCCTTGCGGTTTGAAGGCAGACTGGAACGACTGCTTGGTATTGGGTGCGAAGGGTGAGACTGTCTTCGTAGCTATGCAGTTGCGTTATGCGTTGACCGTTTACATCGATATCTGTACTCGTCTCAACAAGGCTGATGAGGTGAAGTGGGCACAGGGTCACTTGACTCAGTTGACCAAAGACATCGATAAGGCAGCTTGGGATGGCGAGTGGTACGTGCGTGCCATCAAGGAAGATGGTTACGTGTTCGGTACGAAGAAGGATCCAAACAACGAGGGTACCATCTGGTTGAACCCTAACTCATGGTCAGTCATCTCTGGTCAGGCCACAGGCGAGCGTGCCGAGACGGTCATGAACAGTGTCGAGAAGCGTTTGGCCATCAAGTACGGTTTGGTGCTCTGCGATCCTCCGTATGAGAAGACTGAGGCATCTGTGATCAAGGCACCTTTGTTCATCAAGGGTATGAAGGAGAATGCAGCCGTATTCCAGCACACGCAAGGATGGGGTATCATGGCGGATTGTATCTTAGGTCACGGTAAGCGTGCCTTCAAGAACTACAAGAACTACTTGCCAGCAGCCTACAACGAGCGTGCCGAGGTACGTCAGATCGAGCCTTACGTATATGCGCAGACGACCTGCTCTACCTACAACATGCGTGCGGGACAAAGCCGTTGTCCATGGTTGAGTGGTACAGCCTCTTGGGCATACTTCACAGCGGCTCAATACATCTTGGGTATCCGTCCTGACTACGATGGATTGATGATCGATCCATGTATCCCAGGTTGGAAGGGCTTCACAGCTACCCGTCGTTTCCGTGGCAAGACGGTCAACATCACCGTTAAGAACCCTAAGAAGGTGGAGAAGGGTGTTGTTTCCGTTACTTTGAACGGAAAGGCCATCGAAGGCAACGTCGTTCCATTCAGCAAGATGAAGAATGTGAACGAGGTGGTGGTGACGATGGGATGAGACTGAGTTAAGAGTTAAAAGTTAAAAATTAAGAGTTAAGAGTTTTTCTGGCTCGGGTATGATAGGGGGAGCAAGGGGCTGAGGCTTCTTGCTCCTTATTGTAGTATGATCAAATAGGCTGAGTAATCTAAAAGTTTTACGAATCGTCAAATTAATATTGTTGTTCCCTGCCTTGTTCGACGTGTGGTAAATATTTTGTTGGGGATAGGTAAAAAAGCAGGTGTTGGATAAGTACGATTTTGTGTAGAAGAGATTGATGGAGGAATTGTTTAATGTAAAATGATTTTATTTAGAAATGTATTGCTACCGTTTAATTGATACAATATTTTCTAATATAGGCCGTGTTACTAATAGAAAAAAGTTTACTTTTGTGAAATAACAAAAAAACATCAGATGGATAACTTAAATGTACATCAAAATATGGATTTAGCGATTCGATTATTTTCAGAATTGAATCTTGACGATTCATTCTTTGATAGTTTAAAGAATAGTTACCCTGAATTTGAGGAATGGTTCAAGAAAAAGTCGGCAAACAAAGAATCGGCTTATGTTTTTATGGATGAAAACGGACATGTTTTAGATTTTCTTTATCTCAAAAATGAAGAAGAAGAAATTAAAGACGTTAGTCCTATTCTTCCATCAAAGAAGAGATTAAAAGTTGGAACGTTCAAAGTTTTACCAAGACATTCGAGACGAGGTGAACGTTTTATGAAAAAAATAATGGATAGAGCTATCGCAGATGATGTCGATGAAATCTATGTTACGGTTTTTCCGAAAAATGAACTCGAATATTTAATAAAGTCCTTTGAAAATTATGGGTTTCAGCATATCGCCAACAAAAATCATGGAGAAAGAGGCTCTGAATATGTGCTAGTGAAAAACATGAGAGAAGTTTATGGTGATATCGTTAAAGATTATCCGTTTGTTAAAAGTAAAGGTGTCAAAAAACATATCCTTTCCATAAGACCAGATTATCATACTATGTTATTTCCAGACTCAATTCTTCATAATGAAAACTCATACGATTTAGTTAAGGATATAAGCCACACAAATTCTATCCACAAGATTTATATTTGTTGGATGGGTAATGTAGATCAGTTAAAAAAAGGAGATTTGTTGTTGATTTACAGAACTTCAGATGGATTAGGATCGGCTAATTATAGAAGTGTTGTCACCTCGCTCTGTACGGTTAATGAAGTAAGGACATACAATGATTTCGAGGATGAAGATGATTTTATAAAGTATACAAATCAATATAGTATATTTTCGGAAAATGACTTGCGTAAATGGTATAGGTATAAAAACAATTTTACCGTAATCAAGATGCTTTATAATGTTGCATTTACCAAGAAAGTCATCAGAAAAATACTTTTAGATGAAGTTGGGATGGATAGTGACATGTATTGGGGATTCTGTCCTGTTTCCGATGAACAGTATAAACACATTTTAAAATTGGGAGGTGTAGATGGACGCTATTTTGTCGATTAAACCACAATTTGTTGAAGAAATTGTGGCTGGCAGAAAAAAATATGAGTTTCGCAAGAAAGGATTTAAAAAGCCAGTTCAAAAGGTTTATGTATATGCAACAACTCCTGTGTGTAAAATTATTGGGGAATTCGAGTTGGGGTGCATTTTGGAGGGAAAGCCTAATAAAATTTGGGCTTTGACTAATAAGTTGTCAGGTATTACTGAGGAATATTTCAAAGAATATTATTCTAACAAAGATATTGCATACGCATTGGAGATAAAATCCTTTAAATTCTATAAAAAACCTATTAATCCATATTTAGCATTCGGTAAGTTTACCCCACCACAATCATTCTGTTATGTCAGTAGAGATTTTTTGATTTGAGGTAAAGTGCTCATATAATTGTCATGGCAAGAACCAAATTGTTTATCGGCGGAATTCATGGAGTAGGGAAAGGCTCATTTTGCAATAAACTTGTTGAAACCTATTTATGTGAATATATTTCGGCAAGTGGTTTATTGAAATGGAATAAAAAGTCGAAACGAGTTCAAGATGTTAACCAAAACCAAAAAATATTGGCAGAATTATTAGCCAAAAATACATCTGAAGATAGCTCATACATAATAGATGGTCATTTTGCTTTGTGGGACGAAAACAACCACTGTAAAGTTGTTCCATTAGAAACATTCACCCAATTAGGCCTTGATGGAATTGTTCTGATTACTTGCTCTGCTGATATTGTTCGAGAACGTCTCAGTAAAAGGGATAGGATTTCTTACGATATAAACCAAATACTCGACCTTCAAAACTCTGAGATATTACAAGCAGAATATGTAGCTAGGAGCCTTGATATACCATTATTCATTTTTGATTCTACTGAATTTATTGATTACAAAGTAGTTTTAACTCAAATTGATAGATTGATGAAAAAATACACAAGAGATAACATCTATTCTGAGATGCTCAAAACAGTTATTATCCGACTCGATTTTTCTGGTGTAATAAACATTGGTCCATTTGTGGAAAAAATCAAGCAATCGGAAAAAATCAAATCAAAATTTGATCTCTTTAATGAGATAGCCCAAAGACAAATTAATGTCGATTTCGTTCCAATAGATATAGAAAATGGAGGACTTCCGATTACCAAAGCACAGAATAATACTGTCTATCGTTTCAGTAAATGGAGACCCGTAAATAGTTCTGATGCAATATTAGATATTGATAATTCATCAATGACGTTATCCGTAGATTGCGGGACAAACCATTATAAGGGAAGTACAGAATATTCTGCTTTCATGATCGAGTTAATAGAAGAACTCCAAAATCACGATCAGTATATTAGTTTCAATCGTCTTGGTGTACGAAAAATTGACATCCAGGTACTTAATGATGGTGAGCAGATTAATGATTATTTTAATGAAAAATTCACAGTAAGCAATAGTTGGGGATTATGTCCACCAAAAGATATGGCTACATTAACAGAACTTCTTAGAATAGATGACGTTCGGTTTAATATAATTCAGCGTATAGAAACTCTAAAGATAAAGGAAGAAAAACATTTAAGGTTAATTTTTGATGTGGATTCATATATCTACAATGATGTTGATGCGTTAAGAGATAAAAACTGTGAGCAAATTGGGTCTTATCTTAAAGTAAAAATGCAAGATAAGATGTTCGATATGTTTGTAAAAGTAGCAAGTGAAAGTTATCTTGAATCATGTAAAATAGCGAAGGAGAAAACTAATGGATAAAAATGTTGAAGAGTATTTAGCCAAGACATCACATTGCGTTATGAATAGCGTTGACTATAACATTAAAGACTATAACCGTGATGTCTCTAATTATTGTACGAGTACAGTGGTGACAAAAATATCATGGGGAAATGTTTTTGTTACAACTCGATTAAAAAATCATCATGAGAAATTTTAAAAAGACTTTTCATATCTCGTCATTTGATAATCTCATAGTTAGCCTGTTTGTAATAGGTTATAAGAATATTGGTGAGTCCATAGTTGTTCTTTTTCGTGATAAAACTAATGAAGGAGAAAAAGTTGTTATGTCGATGGTTGTTGATAGTTACGAAACCAAAGAACTCAAATTGGTGAACGAAGTTTTAAAAAAACACAATGTACAAAACTTGGACTTTGTATGTTGGACGCATCCACATTGGGATCATTCTCCAGGTATAGATGAGCTAATTAAAAAGATGTTCCATAATGATATTGTCATTTTTACTCCGAAGTTTTATTATCCCAATCTTACATCTGATTTATTAAGAGGTGAAAGTGAAAGGGCTGACGAAATCTTCAGTAATATTTGGAAACTTGTCGAAAAGCATCCAAATATAAAAGAAATATGGAGGACTATATCTGCAAATGGGGATTGTTTTACTAATACCTATCCTATGTGTATTTCCCCAAATGATGACAATGAATATAAAGAGTTGATTTTTCATTTTCTAACCCCACTTGGATATAGAACGGATAAATATGCAATCAAAGGAAATCAATTTAGTAAGCCAAACGAATTATCCGTTTCATTTGTGATGTCAATAGATGGCTATGACTTTTATTTTGGTGGAGATGCAGAGAATGAGCATGTAATGGGGATAGATACAGAGACCATTAAAAACATGAGATGGATTAAAGTTCCTCATCATTGCTCTAATGGAGCAATAAATATTGCCAACAATTTGGGTCCTCAATTTGACTATGCCGCATCAACTGTTTATAAGTCATCTGGATTACCGAACAAAGATGTTCAGAATATTTATGCAAAGGCTGGTTCATTACACATGACACAATTAGAAGAATTAGGAGATTATTATTTAGATTATGAATATGGTATTGTTCAATATGATTACCATTTCAAAAAAAACGAGGCATTTGTTGATATTACTACTTATGGGAACGCTGGTCAGTATTATCCGATCTCTTCGCAATAATCAAAATTTAGTCTTGAAAGTAATAAATAGAATGTGCATTATAATATTTCAATTATTTCACAGAACGTTTAGTGATTTTTAGTGGACAGCAATGAAGTTAATTAAAGAATGTGTAAACAATGATTGACAAACACCTGAATTTTGACGAATACATTCGTCGTTTAAAACGAGCTCCCCTGTGAAGGATTGTCTATAGGAATCAGACAATTTCTACTATTGTAGATATGTTAAACAATATTACCGCTATTTGGGGTCTAAAAGGCTTAGACAATTTCTACTATTGTAGATCTCGTAGAAGTTTGCCCTGCGTTGGACGGTCTAAAAGACTCAAGTAATATAGATAGTTGTCCATCATAAAAGTCCAATAGTACTTGCATACTGGACAAAAAAGTACTATTTTTGTCCAGTATAGGTGAAATAATGGACAAAAAGATGAGAGAAACAATACTTCAACAAAAATATGAACGGGATGCGCTTTTGGGAAAAACGTATCAGCCTCGCTCGTTGAATCTGCCCGTGTCGGATTATCTACAGTCCCCTCTTATCAAGCTGATCACGGGTCCTCGTCGGGCAGGGAAATCGGTTTGCGCCTTGCTTATCCTGCAGAACGTCAACTTCGCTTACCTAAATTTTGATGACGCCCAATTGTTGCATCGTTTCAACGAAGATGAGGTGATGCAATCCTTGCAGGAGGTGTACCCAAATTTCCAATATCTGCTTTTGGATGAGATACAGAACCTGTCGGGGTGGGAGCTCTGGGTGAACAAATTGTACCGAAGAGGAATTAACCTTGTCGTAACCGGGTCTAATTCTAAGTTGCTATCTTCGGAAATGGCGACATCGCTCACGGGTCGTTTCCTGAATATTGAGATTTTGCCATTCTCTCTCCCTGAGTATCTGTCGTACCGAAATGTTAGTTCGGAGACTGAAACACCGGAGCAGAAGGGAAAACTGCTGAGTGTTGTCGATGACTATCTCCATAACGGAGGATTCGCCGAAACCATCCTCACCCCGTCCATCATCAAGACCTATTTGAGTAGTGTGTATGACTCCGTGCTTCTGAAAGACATCGTGAATCGTTTTAAGATACGGCGTGTCAATGATTTATCAAACGTTGCCTCCTATCTGCTGGCGAATTTCACCAATCCTGTCTCCTACACGAACATCACGCAAGAGCTGGGGTTGTCGAGCAAGACCACCACACAGAAGTTTTGTGGCTATTTGTTGCAGTCTTATTTGTTCTTTTTCTTGCCACAATACAATAACAAGCTCCAATTAATGCAGAAGTCCGCCCGTAAAGTTTACATCGTCGATAACGGTCTGATTTGTGCGAAGGCATTCCAATTGTCGCAGAACCTGGGCAGGTTATTGGAGAATGCGGTCTTCATGCGCCTCATTCAATCAGGGCTGAACGTGGAGCAAAACCTGTTTTACTATCGTTCGCGAAACGACAAAGAGATAGATTTTGTCCTGAGGTCTGAAAATAGGATAAAAGAATTGGTGCAGGTTTGTTATGACTTCTCGTCTCCATCCGTGCAAAAAAGGGAACTCTCAGCCCTGGTGGAATGTGCAGGTGAACTAAAGTGCGACCGGTTCACCGTAGTTACGTGGAATGATGAGCAAGTAATCGAGAAAAATGGATTGGTAATCAATATCGTTCCATTTTACAAATGGAAAGTGTTATCTTTCAAATAGTTATAAATCATTATCCTCAGTTGGTTAGCGCTACTATCCAACTGAACAGGAGGAGGATTGGGCAATAAAAATGTCCCCGCATATCTCCAACCTACGTCCAATAACATTCCCATACTGGACAAAAAAGCACCTTTTTGTCCAGTACAAGTAAAATAATGAACAAAAAGAGGGGAGGATGGCGTAGAGACGCATGGCCGTGCGTCTCCATATAATTTAATAATGGAAGATATCCAAATAAATTTCACAACACAAAAATAATTGTTTAATATTGCATTCGTGGAAATGCACGGCATTGTATTTGTAAAAACACACGGTTTTACACATGTGGAAACGCATGGTCGTGTAGAGGCACGGCCGTGTAGAGACGCACGGCCGTGCCTCTCTACGTGACAAATCCGAAATCCTATGAAATAAATAACAAAAAAAATGAGACATCATCTTTCTGAAATCATACAAGCGGGACATCGATTCATGTCTCTCTTTCTTCTGGCTTTCTGCGTTACATCGGTGCAGGCGCAGATAGAACTTAAATTTGACCTGAACAACCGTGGTGACCTCGTTACGGAAGACCACTACGGTATCTTCTACGAGGAGATTAACCATGCGGGTGACGGCGGACTCTATGCCGAACTGGTCCGTAACCGCTCTTTCGAGGAGGATATGAGCAAACTTATTGGCTGGAGCTCCGTGGGGAATGCGGAGATGAGCCTTACGACGGATAAACTGCTCAACGCTGTTCAGTTGCGTGCACTGAAAGTTAACCTGAAATCTGACAATGCGGGCGTCCGCAACGAGGGGTACTGGGGTATCAACATCGTCAACGGTCGTGAATATGACCTCTCCTTCTGGCTCCGCGCCGAGGATAGCTACGATGGTAATATCGTCGCTGAACTGCAAAATGGTAATGGACAAAACTTAGGCCGTGCGACCATCAGCGTCAAGGCAACTCAGGAATGGCAAAAATATACCGCCAAAATCACTGCCACGGGTTCGGATGCCCAAGGTTACTTGGCACTGAAGGGCGACAAGAAGGGTGTCATCTTCCTGGATGTCGTCAGCTTGTTCCCTCCTACGTTCAAGGGGCGCAAAAACGGTTGCCGTCCCGATCTGGCTCAGATGCTGGCCGACATGCATCCTCGTTTCATGCGTTTCCCGGGTGGCTGCTACATAGAGGGTTCGTGGGGCGACGGACAAACCAACCGCTTTGAGTGGAAGAAAACCATCGGTCCGATCGAGGAGCGTCCGGGCCACATGAACCGTAACTGGGATTATAAGGTGACCGACGGACAGGGTTACCACGAATACCTCGAACTGGCTGAAGACCTTGGCGCCAACGCTATGTTTGTGGTGAACATGGGTATCGGTCACGATTGGAGGGTGGATGAAAACGACATCGACCCGTTCATCCAGGAGGCGCTCGACGCTATCGAGTATGCTAACGGAAGCACCGATACCTATTATGGACGCCTGCGTGCCCAGAACGGTCACCCGGAGCCATTCAATCTGAAATATTTGGAGATCGGTAACGAACAGGAGTTCATGCTCAACCGCAACGACTACATGAAACGTTATATGCAGTTCTACCATGCCATCAAGACGCGCTGGCCCGACCTGCACCTCATCGCCGACAGCTACTTGTTCGACGACATCACGGAACCTGTGGAACTGAAGGATGAGCACTACTACGAATCCCCTGAATTCTTCATCAGCCAATACGGACGTTATGACAACCAGTCCAAATCCACGACCCATATCTATGTGGGCGAATATGCCGTGACGAAGGATTACGGAACGCTTGGAAACATGAACGCAGCCATTGGCGAGGCCGTCTTCATGCAGGGTTGCGAGAACAATAGCGAAGCGGTCATGATGATGAGCTACGCGCCGATCTTCACCCATGAGGACAACTTCAACTGGCGTCCCGACATGATACGCTTCAACAGCTCGACAAGCTACGGCACGCCTTCGTACCACGTCCAAAAAATGTTCTCAAACAACATAGGCAAACAGAATATCCGCTGGACGGAGAAGAACAATGGCACCAGCCTCAACGCCAACCAAGGCTCCATCGGTTTCGCCACATGGTCCACCGCCGCCACCTTCACCGACCTGCAGGCGAAGATCGCGGATGGCACCGTCATCACGGGCAATAGAACGGGCTCCTCTGATTGGTCAACAGTGCGTGGCTCATGGAGCATCAGCAACGGTACTTTCAGACAGACCAATGCCTCACAGACGGATGTCCGCTGCTGGCTGAAGAACGTCTATGACCTGACCAACCTCGACATGACCGTTCACGCCACGAAGCAAAGCGGTTCGGAGGGCTTCCTCATCATCTTCAATTACATTGATGAAAACAACTATGCATGGCTCAACCTCGGAGGATGGAGCAATTCGAAACACGCTGTGGAGCAGTGCCAGAACGGTTTCAAGAGCGTTCTCGGAGAAAAAGCCGGAACACTTACCACAGGGAAGGATTATGCCATCCGTATCCAAAAAGAGGGACAGCATGTGCGCTGCTACCTCGACGGTGAGGTGATCATCGAAGCCAATCTACGCACATACGGGGCCCGTACCGTCTACACCTCTGCCAGCATCGACGATGAGACTGGCATGATGTACGTTAAGATAGTCAATCCTTCCGGTACCCAAAGGGATGTGAAGCTTTCCCTTGCAGGTGGCCATGTTGAGGCTGCGGAAGCCGAAATACTCTCCGCCTCCAGAGGCACTGACGAGAACACCACTTCGAATCCGCAACGCATCGTGCCTCGCACACAACAACTCTCCGTCAACGACGATAATACGATAGCCTATACCTGTCCCGCCTATTCCGTAGGCGTAATACGTCTGCAGGTCAATAATGTCACACCGCCACAGCCAGACCCTCTGCCAGAGCCTGTTCTGAGCTTTAGCTTCGAAAAGGGGAAAGCCATAGACGATAGCGAAACCTATACCTGCGAACTGATGGGGAAGGCATCCATCATCACCCTCGACGATGGTAACCATGTGCTTGCCACGGGCAGTAAGGGCGAAGGCAGTTATATGAACATACCTGTGGCCGCCGCCAAACAGACGTTCGCCAATGCAAAGGATTATACCATAAGTATCAATATGTTGCAACGTGTCGGAAACAATACGGGCAAATTCTGCTGGGCATACTCCATGGAACAGGGCACCGATCACTACATCGGACTTGTCAACAAGGGAGGCAACAGCGATTGGTACTACGAAATCAAGGGTGGAAGCACCGAGGGAGCGCACTCATACGCTGGCGTCAGTATCGGCGATTGGCATAACATCACCTACACCCAACAGGGCAATGTCGGTCGCATCTATGTGGATGGTCACCTTAAAAACGAGGTGAACGTGACGTTGAAACCATCATCGTTCATCAATGATATCACACGTTTCACCATCGGTCACTCGCCATTCAGCTCCGATGCCATCATGGAGAATGCCCTGTTCGACGACTTCCTCATCTTCGACACCGCACTTTCAGCCGAGCAGGTGATGGAGCTGGGACGATGCGCAACGGCCATGGAGTACACCGACTACAAGAATCCTGATGCCGAGCGTCAGGACTTCAAGAATTTAGTGATGGAGGTGAAAAACTATGTCAACGACAGCGGAGATGATGCGCTCAAGCAGGCCTACAACTCGGCGACACGAGCCCTCAACTCGTCAAGCTCCTCCGCCTCCGCGATCAACCGCGCATACGTGGATCTGAAAGAAGCGGTAGCCGCCTATCAGCAGAGTCAGTTGGCACTCGCGCGAAGCGGTCAGCCAGCCAATCTCACCTTCCTCATCACCAACAGTTCCTTCACACGCTACAACGTGGGATGGCAGGGGGCGGACCTCAGTGTCGCCTACAATGCCTATGCCAACGAGACAGCGGAGCAGTATTCACGTCCGTTCGATATCTGGCAGGAGCTCCAAGGCCTTCCGGCAGGCACCTACACCCTCACGTGCAAAGCCTTCTATCGGGCAGGCTCGATCGAAGCAGGCTATCAAGCATGGCGGAGCAACGCCAGTTCGACACAAAACGCACAACTCTATATGAACGATGTCGCCACCACAGTGCCTAATCTGTTCAGTTCATCCGCCTACACGTACAACCCTTACACCTACCCTGACAACCTCAAACAAGCCTCTTCCGCGCTCAATGACGCAAGCGCCTATGCGCCCGTCTCCGTGAGCATTGACCTCAACGAGGGAGAGACTTTGCGACTGGGTCTACGCAAGCAAGCGATCGTCTCCGCCGACTGGGTAGCTTACGACCACTTCCAACTCCGTTATGAGGGAGGCACGACAGACGTGGAAGACATCAGTTCCGACCCTTCCGGCAGCGACTGTGTCTATGATCTCCAGGGACGTTTCGTGCGCGAAAGCCCTGAAAATTTAGAGGACATGCCTAAGGGAGTGTATATCATCAAGGGGGGAAAGGTGTTGGTGAAATAAATTTAGCAACGATTAATAAGGACCGATAAAAACACTGGACAAGTTGATTTTTGGGCTCTGGCAATTCAGCGCATAGAGTCCAAAAAGTCGTCCTCATGCCCTAAATTTCCCTGTTTTTTGCACATTTGTATAGTTTTTGATATTCGTCAATAAGAATATTGCGTTAATAATTCATAATGGATTATAATTTTTTTAAATTTGTGAAAAGGGCATAAGGAATGGGGTTAAGAGTAATTCCCAACCTGTAATGTAAGTCGCGAATAGTGTTGATGTGAGTAAGGGTATAATTGCGAATCAAAGAATGTTTCTTGTTTGCAAAGTGGAGTTTGCGGCATTATTAGCTCTGTTCGTTTGGAATGTGTAACGATCAAAATATAACGCTTATGAGAATCCAACTACTATTTATTTACGCAGCTGTATTCGTTCTGTCATGGGCATGGTTGACGTTATTGATACCGTGACGTGCGCGGAATGTCTGCGAAGGAACAAAATGTGTTTTTATATGGCATGATAATGTTCATGATGTGTATGGTGATTAGCACAAAGTGTGCGACTGTTTTCATAGGGGCGGGCGAAATGCCCGTCCATTATGAAAACGGTAATCAAAAAAACATGAAGTGAAACTAAAAACAAAAACAACAAATATATACGATAATATACGTGGGGGAGAAATCTCCTTCACATCATAAAAGAAGCATATACTACAAGATACAATTAAGATCTTCTAAACTCAATTACAAGTACGAATGGGGTGTTTTGTGAAAAGCGCCCCTTTTCTTTTGCCTTCCAGTGAATTAAGGTTGAAGAGTTAAGCATTGGGAATTGCGGGGATATCACATTAATTTTGTAATTTTGCGGTGTCGGTCGGATAAGCCTGCCGGCTTGGTAAAAAAAGGAATATAATAATATTTTCGATATGAAACTTTTCGATGTATACCCTCTTTTCGACGTGAATATCGTGAAGGGTAAAGGTTGTAAGGTATGGGACGAGAAAGGCCAGGAATACCTTGATTTGTATGGTGGACACGCTGTCATCAGCATCGGACATTGCCACCCTCACTACGTGGAAATGATGACGAAGCAGTTGAACGAGCTCGGCTTCTACTCCAACTCGGTGATCAACAAACTACAGGTGCAGTTGGCTGAACGATTGGGCAAGGCCTGCGGCTACGAGGACTACCGCTTCTTCATGATCAACTCCGGCGCGGAGGCGAACGAGAACGCCCTCAAGCTGGCTTCTTTCTACAACGGACGCACCCGCGTGCTCTCCTCCGACAAGGCGTTCCACGGACGTACCTCGTTGGCGGTCGAGGTGACCAACAACCCGAAGATCATCGCCCCTATCAACGACAACGGACATGTCACCTACCTCCCGCTGAACGACTTGGACGCATGGGTGAAGGAGATTAAGAAAGGGGACGTCTGCGCCGTCATCGTGGAGTGTATCCAAGGTGTGGGCGGTATCCGCATGGTGACGAGCGAATTCCTGCAGGGACTCCGCGAGGCATGCGACGACTACAACACTGTCTTGATCTGCGACGAAATCCAATGCGGTTACGGCCGCTCGGGTAAGTTCTTCGCCCACCAACACCTAGGCGTACAGCCTGACCTGATCACGGTGGCGAAGGGCATCGGCAACGGTTTCCCTGTCGCTGGTTTGATCATCTCGCCTATCTTCACGCCTATCTTCGGACAGCTGGGCACCACGTTCGGTGGCAACCATCTGGCCTGCACCGCTGGCTTGGCGGTGCTCGACGTGATGGAGCAGGAGAACCTCGTGGCGAATGCGGCCGAAGTGGGAGAATACATCATGCAACAACTGAAGGAGGCTAAACTGCCTCACGTCACGGATGTCCGCGGACGTGGCTTGATGATCGGTATCGAGTTGGATTGCCCGCAGAGGGAGATCCGCAAGAAACTGGTCTTCGAACAGCATGTCTTCACAGGCTGCAGCGGCATGAACGTGCTTCGCCTCTTGCCGCCTCTCTGCTTGACGAAGGCGGAGGCCGACGACTTCATCGCACGCCTCAAGACCGTGCTGACCAATGCCTAAGGGCTTTCGTAAAACGTAAAAAATATAACTATGCATACAATTCAAGCGGTTGTGCAGGATGTGCGCACCAAACAGATCCTTCGCGTGGGCTTCGTCAATGACGAGGCGATCGCGAAGATGGAGGCTGAGAAGGTCGTTTACTTGCTGAAGGGTGACCAATCCGCCTTGGAACTTATCACTGGCGGAGAGTACTTCAAGCCGGTTGCGGTGGACTCCCTGGTCTATAACGTGGAGAAGACTGCCGTCATCATCAAGGCTTTGCCGGAAGGCTCCACCACGGGTGCGGACACGTTCCGCGGCGACAAGAACATCGAGGACCTCGCTTTCCTCTCCTACCTCCAGGACTTCATCGAGAAGCGTAAACGTGAGATGCCGGAAGGTTCCTACACGACAAAACTCTTCACGAAAGGCGTGAACAAGATCTCCCAAAAGGTGGGCGAGGAGGCTGTCGAGACCATCATCGAAGCCACCAACGGAACGGGCGAGCAGTTCCTCTACGAATCGTCCGACCTGATCTACCACCTGATCGTCCTGCTCACGGAGAAGGGCTATAGAATTGAGGACTTGGCGAGGGAATTGAAGGCTCGTCACAAAGAATAATGCTCTATGAAGGAAGAGTGGATAATACTCGGAACAATATTTTCCGTTATTCTATTCTTCTTCTCTATTTGGGGTATCGTACCATCTTTGTTTCAGCGGAGGCAGAATAGAAACGAAGAGATATTGTCCCAAATGAAGACCTTCACCCGTGAGAGTGATGATGATTTATTCCCGAAAGGGTTGTTTGCTAAAGAGACGAGGCGGGCGATACGCGCGATTGCCATATTGTTCGCCATCATCATGCGGAGGGACGATAAAATCCTGGCCTCCGAAGCCTTGGTGGCGCATGAATACTTCGACAAAAGGTTCAAGGCTTCCCATTACCTGAAAAGGTTCAAAGAGGACAAGAAGGTGTTGCGCACCTTGCTGAAGGATTATCTGAAAGGCAAATTGCCCACGTTCAGGGATTGTGCTTTGGCTGTCCTGAAAGCGGGGGTTCCATACGAGGCACGGTTGGAGCTTTTGGAATATCTCTTCAAGACCGCCTATGCCTCCGAGGGCATCTGCGACGCCGAAATGGTGAAGTTGCGTGAGATCGCGGAGTTCCTTCTCATCAAGGAGTGGGACCTCCTCTCCCTGGAGTATAAGTATGAGTTCAGGAGGAGGGAATCCGCCGATAGGCAAAAGGAGAACCAACGCCTCAACCAACTATCCGAAAGCATCATGCAACAGGCGTACCTTACCTTGGGCGTGGCGTCGGATGCTACGGATGACGAAGTGAGGGCGGCGTACCGTGAGATCGTGAAGGTTTGCCATCCGGACAAACTGACCGAGAAGGCGGGCTCCAAAGAATGGGAGGAGAAGGTTGTGCGCTTCCGCCATACCGTTGAGGCCTATCATATGGTCTGTGATGTCAGAAATATCTCATAATCAATATTTTATAAAAAAATATCCGTCTGAAATCCTCATGAGGTTTTGCGCATGTGTCATCGTATATTATCCTGACGAGCAGCTGTTGCGGAAGAACGTGGCTTGCTACCGTGAGTTCGCCGAGAAGGTCTTCATCTGGCAAAACACGCCTATGCAAGACCGTCACGAACTGGGCGGATTGGGCGATAATGTGGAATGGCTGGGCGAGGCGGACAACGTGGGCATCTCCCGCGCCCTGAACGCTGTGTTGAGGCGTTGCCAAGAGGAGGGGATCGATTACCTGCTCACCATGGACCAGGACAGCCAATTCGTGGATTTCAGCTATTACCTCCGCCAAATCGAGAGCCAACTGCCTGCCGAACGGACTGTCTCGTTCGCTCCTGTGTCGCCTAGCGAATCCGCCGCTCCGGGATGCTTCGAGCCTAAGAACTACGTCATCACCTCCGGCTCCATGGTCAACGTGCCGCTGGCGCTGTCGATCGGTGGCTACCGTGAGGAGTTCCTGGTGGATGGTATTGACATGGATTTCTGCTTCAAGGCTCAAAAGGCTGGGCTACAGGCAGTGATGGTGGGCGGTGCGACGCTCCGTCAGCGCTTCGGCGAGACCATCAAGGTGGGCGACAAGGAGATCGTCTCCTACCCGCCTAAGCGACTGTACGCTATCGTGAAGTCACAGTGGATGCTATGGGCGGATTACCCGCAATACTTTAGAAAATTACACTTCCTGAAAATCTTCTACCTAGGCGAACCCTATCATATACTATTTTTCCAAAAGGATAAGTGCCGCAAGCTATGGGCCATTCTCAGGGCCACCGTCTCAGGCCTGCGCTACCGAATCGCTCATTTATGATTTTTCAGCCGGAAGGTGAGGATGGACATGATGACGGTTAGTCCGAAGACATATCCGTAGGCGACCCTCATGCTGGTCATCTCGGCGATGGTGCCGATGAGGAACGGACCGAAGAGGAAGGCCGTGCTGCTGACCGTATTGACCATGGCGATACCCATGCCCGGGTTGACGCCCTTCTGTTTCCCCGCCAAGCTATAGATGATCGGTACGAGGCAAGAGATGCCCAGACCTGCGATGAAGAAACCGACAGAGGCGCAGACGAAGCTGACGTTGTAGATGATGGTGAGGATACCGATGGCGGTGAGGAGGCTGCTTCCAAAGAGGATGGCCGGGTCGCTGTAATGGTTGCGAAGTCTGTCGCCGAAGGATCTGCCTATAGCCATGAAGGCGGCGTAGATGGTCAATCCAAGCGGGGCGAGGTTCTCCGGTATATCGACGATGGTCTTCATGTAGACGGTGCTCCAGTTGGTGAAGCTACCCTCCGTAACCCTCGAGCAGAGGGCGATGAAGGCGATGAGGAGCAATATGCCTTTAGGCAAAATCAGGAATGGACGCTTCTCCACCCGTTCCGTCCGTGTGATGGTCTCCTGCAGGAAGAAACGGCGGATGTAGAAGATGACGGCCACGCTGAAGAGCGCGACGCTGAGATGGTGCACATAGACGGGGAACCCGTAGGTGATGAAGAGGATGCTGAGCAACGCGCCGCAGCACACCCCCACGTAGTAGAGCGCATGGAACATCGAGACGACAGGCCGCTTGTAGGCGTTTTCCACCAGGATGGAGTTACCGTTGATGGCGACGTCCGTGATGGTCACGAGCATGCCGTAGAGGGCGCAGAAAGGGAAGACGAGCAACTTATGGGGCATGAGCGTCATCAGGGGAAGCAGCAGCATGTAGGCGTAGCTCATCGCCGTGAGTTTCTTGCTGCCGAACCGTGCGGAGAGGTGGCAACACATCGGGGTGATGATGAGCGAGCCGATCGCCATGCTGAGGGGAATGTAGCTCAGTTCGCGGATGGACATCCCGTAGTGCGCGTTGATGGCCGGGTAGCGGGAGACGAGCGAGGCGTAGACGAAGCCCATCATGAAATATTGCGTCAGCAAGGCATATCTGGCGTGATGCTTGGTCTTTGTGATGCTATTCTGGGTCATACCTTTCCCCTTCAGCATCGATGATTCACTCTTCTCCATCGTGATAAGTCCATTTTTTGGAAACATTTTACCAATCCGTCTGAAATTGCCCGCAAAAGTACAAAAAAAACGAATAGGACGTTCCCCTAGCTGTTGTCAACGGACAAATTTGCGTCCGTGCGGGAGGAGAGGGGGTGCGCACTGTCTCTGTCTATTGCCGCGGCATCCTTCACCCATTTTGGGAGTTTTGTGCTCCTTGGTTATCCCCTTTAAGGAAATCAGAAATGGATTCATTCAGTTTCTTTTCTAATTCCTGCATTTCGTCCCAAAAGCTTTTCCTCTCATTCGCTTGTGAGATTTTTAATCCATATCCACAAATCTTACCTTTCAATCCATTTAATTCTCTTGCTTTAGATTCGATCACCTTTTTATCCTGATCATTCGTTTCTTCGTTAGGCTCTATAGGATATAGTAATGCGCAATGTTTGGCTGGCAGAACATGCATATATGTTATCATTTGGAACAGATCTTCACGGCAGATTGAGATACTATTTTCCCCGGTTTGCTCGTCTCTATGCTTACCTTTATCCAAACGTTTGTATTTCGCGTCTAACACAAAAGACTTCTCTCCTTCTGTATCGCCTTCTACTTTCATGTAAAAATCAGGGTAATATGACTTGCTCCCTTCGTACAATGGTATTCCTTTTTCTCTAGCTTTGTTTCTTGCATGGGTTATGTTGAGATGATGTTCTTCAAAAATCGTATTCAGATACTCCTCCCACAACCATGCACCATCGAATAGAATTCCATAGACTTTGTCCTTTTCCTGCCCGTATTTGAGCGACTCGTGGCGAAGGATCTGCAGGCAAATCTTTTGCAGTTCCGTATAGGCTGAATAGTAGGGATGTCTGACGGGGCGGAGGTTCTGGTTGATGACCTTCTGACGCTCCCGGACGTTATAGGTTTGTGTGGCCATAACGATTTGGTTGACAGCCTCTTTCGTCTCTTTGTTATTGCTCAAGATGTGTGCACCATGGGCTTTCGTCTTGATGTATTCTATCGTGTGACGGATAAGTTGCGTCACCTCGTTGTCGTAGCTATGCTCCCTTGTGGAATAGGCTACGGTACCTCGAAAAGGAATGTTCTGGCGGATATGTCGGCTCACATCGATCGGTCCACGGATATTGGTGTCGTTGTACTCAAATCGGCGGTATTTTTTGTAGAGCCCCTGCCCCAACGCCTTTTGCAGGAAGTTGGGGAAAAGATAGAGCAGGAAATCGAACACCTCTTCTTGGCTGGTGGAATGTTTGATGTCGAACAAGTTGATAGCGAACACTTTCTGCAACATGTAGTGCAGGAAATAATCGTTCTCATCCTTTGCTGCGAAGCGAGAACGGATGTCTATCTGCGTGTCGTTGACCCCGACGAAGCCCATGATATTGCCCGTAATGATCTGGTCGCCCTGCAATTCGAGAATACGGTCTTCGCTAATATCGTCGCCGTAATGATTCAAATCATGGGGGAAGACCAAAAGATTAGGGTGGTCATCCAACGTAAGATCAGCAATTTTTATATTGGCAATTTTGGACAAATTCTCTCTATCTGAATTATCTATACCAAGGAGATCTTTACGACGGTTGTCTTCTAACTTAATCGTTGTCATTGTTGTAAGCATCATTTAGCACTTCGATTTTCCCCTTAATATCTTGCATTCCTCGCAGATATTCACGTAATAATCCTTCTAAATGATATTTCCATAATAGAGAAAAATCTCCGTTGTAATTCTTTAATTTTAAGAAATATGCAGGTCCAACATGATAAGCAGAAGAAAGACCTTCTATTTTTTCAATTTCTTCATTTAAGTGAATCATTCTATTTTTAGCTTTTTCTGCATACTCTCCAATTCCGGTTTCTGCATCATATAACATTTCAACCCTATCTATTGCTTTGATTTCCTTAAAAGCAAATCTCCTACGAAAGGCGAAATCCATGCTCTCCACACTACGGTCAATATCGTTCATGGTACCGATGATATAGACGTTTTCGGGAACGTAGAAACCCTTTTTGAACGCATCTCCACCTTCCACCATGTTTTGATACTGTGTTTGAACTATACCCTTTTCACCACGATATCCTGGGTCGATGGAGAAAAACAACTCTCCAAATATTTTGGATATCTCACCACGATTGATCTCGTCGATGATGAATACGAAAGGTTTGTTCCCTGCATTATTCGAAGTTGTAGGATTTGACTCTTCTGCGGAGTGGTCAATTCCTACTCTACTCATGTAGTGGTCTATTATATATTGGCCAATCCCTGGTTCGTAGGTAGCATGGCCCTCATCATAATTTCCTGTTTTTACATAATCTTCTATTTCCGTTGGAGATGCAGCAACAGTACTCCCTTTGGTATTCGTGACAAAAATGGTGCCTTTCTCATTTACTGTGACTTTAAAAAATGTTGTTTGTTTTCTTATGCTTTGGACTGTTACCCCTACATCTCCAGTTTTCCGCACATCTTTCTTAAAAGCTTCAATGGCATCATCAATTACGCTTTTATTTAATGAAATTGTTTTAGATTCAATAGATGAATTGGAAGCAGTATGATTTGTTGGTGAAGAGTTGGATTTACTGTGTTTTTCAACAATCTTCAGTGCATCTTCTGCTGTTATATTTGATCTGTAAACAGTTGATAGCGTAAATTTCTTGTTGTCATTAACGGCTAAAATGTTTTCTCTAATATTTTTGACGAGCCAATGTACTTTTCTATATCTTGGATAGTCTCCGAAATCTTTATTGTATTCGTACCCACCAGTTACTATACCTATTGCATCAACCTCATTTTCAGAATAGCATGAGGCAACGATATCACCCTCTTTCATTTGATTTTGAAAAGCCGTCAATACTTTTTTGCCTCCATACTGAGGATCGTAGCCATCAAATTCGTTAAAGTCTTCAACATCGCCATATTTATGCCATCCAATTCTGATATATCCATTTTCTAAACAATCACGTCGTATTGGATTATCCCCCGTACCTTTTAATGATACTTTCCAAACTATTGGATTTGGGTTTAGCCTGGGTGTTGGAGTTGAACCATTTCCCTGATTTATCGATTCTTCCGATTGTTTTATTAGTGCCTTTGTGCAAAAATCTTTGAATACTCCGTTTCTGCGTTTAAAACCAATGTTCGAATTGCTCTCCTCATCTTGTATAGGTCTCAATCCCTCCACAAAATCAGTATAGTCATACGATGGGTGAAATTGTACTAATTCTATTTCGTCATCAGAACAACCCATGCCTTTGGCAATTTCTTTTGCTAAATAGGTTTTACCAGTGCCGGGGGCGCCGGTGAGGATGAGGTTGTGATTAGAACGTAAAAGAGAAACTAATTTGTCTGTTATATCATTTTGCATGGCTAATGTATTTGATTGGTTGTCTTGAATGTTCTTGTTTAACTTCCAAGCAGAATAGGACAATTCTACCATCGATTTTTCATCGAACTTATTATTGCTAAACCCATCTTTCACATTCTTAAGTAGGTTTAAATAATTATTCGCTGTAATTTCCTTTTCATCGAAAACATGAATACCCTTCTTTTGTAAATATGTCCTGCTATTTCCATCGAGGGGCATATATTCATCAGGTCTTATCCAATAAAGTCCAATGGTGAGGTTCCACTTAATACCTTTCGTTTGCTGAAGTTTATCAAAGTAATCCACAAAATCGGACTGGTTCCTTGTTATCGCTGATTCAAATAGATTCCACAAATAAAGAATTTGAGTGTTGGCATTGTCTTTCCCGAAAAAAATGGATTTTTGCGCATTCAAGATAGGCACTCCATCGTAATCGTGAGGTAATTCTGATACTATGCCTAATTTGTCTTTAAAATGTGAGAGGATTATTTTCCTGTTATCATCAGCAACACCTCTGTTGAAAATGGCAAATACAGAAAATGGATCTATATCCGTTACCTTGTTTCCATCATCATTGTGAATGTAATTGACATACTTTCCGTCCAATGAATATACGATTTCAACAAGCTCTTCCCGTTTCTCCTTGTATTCAAGTAGCTTATCCGCAAATTCCTTGAAAAAGGGAATCCATGTGAATTGTTTTTCTGCCATGTTTTATTATTAATTATTTAGTTCTAATTATTATTATATTCCCTCCAAATATATCCAAAACAATCAATTCCCGCAACACACCGACTAAACATTTTTGAAGTGTCTTACTAATATTGGGATTACTTAGTGACAGCTAAGTGATTACTTGGTGACTACTTGTTTCTTGGCAGTTCGTAGGCCTCTTCTTGGTCCCAGCTTAGTCCCGTTTCGATTAAGATTGCTTTGATTTTCTGCTATCTTCTTTTTATCAATTATTCTTTTGACCGCAAAATAAAGCAAACCCTGTTTCAAATAGTGGTACAGGTTTGAAAAAATGAATTATGTTTTTGCCAGCCGACAACGAGCGCATGGTTCGCATTCATCCCAAAACGTGAGTGCGGAAGGAGGGTGAGTTGTTGAAAAAAATCCTCCCATCTCTTTGCATAATCAAAATATGATGTATTTTTGTGCATTACAATTTACCATATCACGTAGATTTGGGGGATTTATTAGGAACCATTGAAAGCAAAACAAGAATGAAAAGTAGCAAGCGTTTATTATTACCCTTGGTGATGCTGTTTGCGTTGTTGCAAATGGGTTATCACGATGTTTTCGCGGCCAAACAGTCGAGAGGCTTGTGGGCTTGTAATACCGGGAAGAATGTGTACGTGAGTTGGCGTATGAGGAGCACGGACAACCATAGGAATACTACGTATAAGTTGTATGCCGACGGTAATTTGGTGAGCACGCTGACGGACCGGACAAATGTCTCCCTCTCATCCAATTACGAAAGGGCGACGTTCTCCCTGGAGGTGTTGGACAAAGATGGTGTGGTGATCGATTCCCAATTGGGGGTGAAGTGCGACGCTAATCCCCACCGTCATCTCCAACTGAATCATCCCGGCACTTACCGCTTGCCTGATGGCACGACGGTGACCTATTCTCCGTACGACTGCTCTGCCTATGATATGGACGGTGACGGGGAACAGGAGATCATCCTTTGTTGGGAAGGTGGTACGGGTGCGTTGGCAACCCCTACGGCTCCTCCTATTTTGGACTGCCTGAAGTTGGATGGTACGCTGTTGTGGCGTATCAACTTGGGCCCCAATGTGTTGGCTGGTTGCCGCTTCACGTTCCTGTGCTACGATTTCGACGGGGACGGTTATGGTGAGTTGATCGCCAAGACGGCCCAGGGCTCGAAGGACGCTACCGGCAATTTCCTTTCGAAAGGCGCGGCGGCGGGCGCTAACCATTCCGCCTCTTCCATCAACAGTTCTGGCGTTATCACGGATGGAGGGAAAGAGTGGATCACTTGCTTCAGCGGCAAGGACGGCAAGGAGTTGGCGACAATCGATTATTGGCCATATTTCAGTATCCAGAAGGATTGGGACGACAGAAGCACGAACACTGACGGCTCAACCTACGGACACCGAGGAAACTGGATGAAGGGTTGTGTGGCCTTTTTGCCTGTCAATGGCCAGGCTAAACCGTGTGCGGTGACCACGCGAGGCATCTACACCTATTCGTACGCCGCGGCATACACGTGGGATGGACAGACTTTGTCCAACCTATGGAAGCATACCTCCGACCGTCCCGGACAGGGCATATACGGGCAGGGTGCCCATAGCATCACGTGTGGTGATGTGGACAACGATGGTTATGATGAGATCATCGTTGGGGCCGCATGTCTTGACCATGATGGCTCCCTCTTGTGGAACACGGGCTTTGGGCATGGTGATGCCACCCACTTGGGCGAATTTGACCCTTCGAACGATGGCCTTGAATACTTTATGGTCATGGAGGAGACCACCGCCAAATACGATTGCGCGTTGTTGGATGCGAAGACAGGTAGGGTGTTGACATCGAAGAATCAGACGGGTGGCGATACCGGGCGCGGACTCGCTTTGGATTGCGACAGCACGTATGATGGTGCGGAATGCATGGAGTGGAGCGATGAAAACCTCTTTACCTGCAAGGGACGTAACATCGCCGCATGGCATACGGGTAGCACGAAGAGCAGTTCCATCAATTACCGCATATTCTGGGATGGTGATTTGTTGGAGGAGTCTTATGACCGCGGACATGTGGACAAGTGGAACATGGCGAGCAAGACGTGGGATCGCCTTCACACTTTCGGATATAATATCTATGTGGATGGTGTGAAGGTGGAATATGCCGCCAACACGAACAATGCCACCAAGTATAATCCGTGCCTACAAGCGGACATATTGGGGGATTGGCGCGAGGAGGCCATCTTCTGGACATCGGTCAACAACAAATATTTCCTGACGATTTATTCCACTACCATAGAGAGCCGTTATAAGTTGCCATGGTTGCGCGACGACCATGTGTATGACATGGCGGTAGCATGGCAGAACTGCGGATACAACCAGCCTCCTCATTTGGGTTATAGTCCGTTGGAGTATTACAGGAACTTGGGGAACGTGAGTCCTGCCACCATTGGCAGATGGGGCTCAGGCGGTGCCCGTAATCAGACGGTGGAGGTAGGCACGGAGATGGTGACCACCGTGTATAACTTCACGAACGCAACGAGTGTGAAGGTGGTCGGAACGTTGCCTCCGGGTGTGTCGGCCACGGTGGAGAACGGTCAGATTAGGATCGGCGGGACACCTACGAAGGCTGGCGTTTACCAGTATTCGCTTGTCACGGAGGGCGCCTTTGACGGGAACGAGGTAACTGACACAGGCGGAACGATCACGGTGGAGTATGCGGGGCCGGCAAGTCTGGATTATGAGGGAGAACTCCTCTTCAGTGCGAGGAAGGGGGAGAAGATAGAACTGATCCGTCTGACATGGCATAATGCGCTCTCGGCGCAAGTCGAGGGATTGCCGGATGGCGTGACTGCGGAGATTGATGACGAAAAAGGCACGATCCTGATTTCAGGAGATGCCTTGGGTGAGATAGGGGAGTATCCGTTTACGATTCTATTGCAGGGTGGTAATCAGGATGTCTCTTTTGAGGCCCGTTTCGTCATTGAGGATCCGGACAACTCCGGCTTGGCGGATAATGTCTCCGGCGAAGGATTCCTTGTCGTTGGCAATCCTGTAGTGGATCAATGTGAGGTGTATGTGCCGAATGCAGAAGGGAAAGGACTCCTTTGGCGGATTCTCTCTGTCGGTGGCATCGAGGTGAGCCGAGGAGTCGCAGCGGGGGGAGCGGGGAATCCTTCCTCTTTCACGATAAGGCGTGCGGGCCTGCCTGCCGGTATGTATATATTGATGGTGGAATCAAACGCTGATCTATATCAGGCTAAATTGATTCTGGAATAAGGCATGTTTCGTATCTTTGCACAAGATTAGAAAAAAGAAGATATGCAATACACGATCATCGCCGCTGTGGCGGACAATTTGGCGATTGGCAAAGACAATCAGTTGCTTTGGCATCTCTCAGGGGACATGAAGCACTTCAAGTTCCTCACGACGGGACACACTGTCCTGATGGGGCGCAACACGTACCTCTCCATCGGGCGTCCGTTGCCCAATCGCCGCAATATCATCCTCTCCCGCACGATGAAGCCGGAGGAGGCTCCCGGATGTGAAATCATCCGAAGCATCAGTGAGTTGGAGGAGGATCCTTCCTTGAGGAACGAGGAGGTTTTCGTTATGGGAGGTGGACAGATCTATGAGTTGATGATGCCTTTCGCGAGCAAGCTTTGCCTTACCCGTGTGCACGTATCGCCTGAGGCGGACACATTCTTCCCCGCCTTCCCTGATACGGTTTGGCAGGAGTATTCCCGCGAGTGTTTTTCCGCAGATGAGAAAAACGACCATGATTATGAATTCGTGAATTATCTCAGGAAGAAGTAGAAAGGTAGGGGAGAAACAGGCTTAGCAAAGCTGGGCCACGTGCCAGGAATCTGCATCGGTTGGTGTTTCGTGGCCGGAGAAAAGTCCCGGATATTCGAGCGACCAATAGTGGCGCGGTTTAAAACCTTCAGACGGGGGAAACTCGGCGGATAGGTAGTCCTGCAAGGAGACAGAGCCGATAAAACGGGGCTCGAACGGTAGGATGATTCCTTCCACGAAAGTGGTGGCGGGGGATTCGAACCCCTCGAATGAAGAGACAGAAACCCATCCTTTGTCGGTATCCACGGAGAGGAGCGCGTTACGTAGCCATTCTGAGGGAGAGAGATATATCCTGCGTGCCAAATAACCCCTGATCATTGCGCTATGATTTCCCGGATATTTATTGTTGCGGAGGGTTTGCGACGAGGTTTAGGCAAGAATCCTCCATTTCCTGCAGACGTTTCATCACCTTCTGGTATACTTTTTCGTTGACATCCATGTGTGATGTGTACCATACCACGGAGGAGTCGAATTCCGCCTCCGTATAGTGGTATTTTTCCAGGATATGGGCATAGTAGAAGTTGACCTTGTCCGGTTTTTCGACAGGGCGTTGGACGGCGGCGGACTGCACCAGGTATTGTTCTATCAGGATCTGCGCCATTGTGTCTTCCGGGATAATCGGGCGGGAAGAGTCGGGCGAACAAGCCACCAATGCCAAAGATACGCTCAGTAATATTACTTTTAAACCTCTCATTTTCTTATGGATGCTAAATGCTATTCTTTATCTTTCGAATTCTCCGATAGGTATTGCCTATAGAATATCAGGATGACGAAGACGCTGACGGTGATGGCGGAATCCGCCAAGTTGAAGATCGGGGAGAAGAAGGTGAAGGAGTCTCCTCCGATCAGAGGAAGCCATTCAGGCCATGAGGCGGAGAAGAGCGGGAACTTCAGCATATCCACCACTTTCCCGCAGAATAAAGGTGCGTATCCGCCTCCTTCCGGCATGAACTGGGCCACTTGCCCAGCGCTCGAATTGAAGCAGTAACCGTAAAAGACGCAGTCTATGATGTTACCCGCCGCACCTGCGATGATGGCGGCGATGCTGAGCACGAATCCGAGTCTGTGCTTTTTCTTTATCACGTAATGTAGATAATATCCGAGGGCACCCACCGCGATGATTCGTAGGATGGTGAGTATCATCTTGTTGTTGCCTTTGAAGAATTCCAGTCCGAAGGCGATACCGTTGTTTTCCTCGAAACGGATGAAAAACCAACTCGTCACTTCGACGCTCTCATGCAAGTAGAAGTGCGTCTTCACGTAAAACTTCACGATCTGGTCCACCAATAAAATGGCAAGAATCAGAGCGGAAGCGCAAATCCATGTTTTCTTTTGTTCTGAATGCACAATCTGTAAATAAAAACGGTTCGAGCCTTGCCGAAGGGAAGACATCGAACCGTGATTCCACGTCTATTATTTCACGCCGCTGTTTTTCGCATCGATGCACAAGGTGGCATGAGGAACGGCGCGCAGTCTCTCTTTCGGGATCAGCTTGCCCGTCTCGCGGCAGATGCCGTATGTTTTATTTTCAATGCGCACCAAAGCGGCCTGCAGGTGCTGGATAAACTTCATCTGTCTTTGCGCCAAACGTCCGGCCTCCTCTTTGGTCATCGTCTCAGCTCCCTCCTCCAACACCTTGAAGGTAGGTGACGTATCGCACACATCGTTTCCGTCCATATTGGCCAAACTGGCCTTCAGTAGTTCGTAGTCTCTTTGGGCTGCGGCTAACTTTTCAAGTATAAGCTCCTTGAACTCAGCAAGTTCCGCATCCGAATATCGTGTTTTTTCAGCCATATCCATCAGATTTAAAAGTAAAACTTATATTTTTCTTTTGCGAAAATAGATAAATGATGGTGTATATGCAAAACTTTTCATACTTGAATTATTAACAACGGTGATTTTGTGATCCTCCGAACGGTCTCAGTCGAATATCTCCCGCAGCACATCCAGTGTTTTCAGATCCCTGAAGTCCTGTAAATGAATTCTGTAGTAGTCGATGATGTAGTCTAACAGCTCGTTCCTTTCCTCCTTCGAGAAGCGGAAGCAGGAAAGGTTTCTATAGTTCATTCTGCAGAGCAGACGCAGGAACTGCGCCTCCTTGTCGGCCACGAATTCCTTGTGGGGAGGACGTTGGTCGGTGTATTCCGCCTGCCTGAGGTCGAAATAGCGGGCGTCCGCCAAGTCACACACGTCGGGGCAGAAGCCCAGGAGGGAAGACAGGCGTACGAGGAAGGCGATGTGGAAGTTATATACGCCCCGTTCCAACCCGTTCAGGCATAGCACGGATTCCTTGAGGAAGCGGAAAAGGAGCTTGTCCGACTCGTTGGTGCGCAGCACGTTCGTCAGCATCTCCGCCAGGAAGAAGAGGATGCTGCTCTTGTAGGGGTTTGACATGGCGTCGAGCAAGGGGTGCAGGCATTTCAGCTCCTTGATCACGTTCAGTTCCTGACCGTTCTTGAGGGTCGCCTCCACGGAGAGAAGCGAAAGCGGCTGGAGCAGGGAGTTGTATTTCCCGCCCCGTTTGCTGCCCGCTCCGTAGAGCAGGAAAGAGGCTCTACCCAACTCCTCCGTATAGAGCGTGAGCAAGGCGGTGTTGTCCCTCACCTTCTTATGGCTTAAAACGATGGCATCCGTCTTGACGAACATGACCGTTCCTCCTATTCTATTGAACCACAGTGATATGGAAGCAGAACTGACCGTTCTCCTTGATGACGAGGAACTTGTTTTCGTTCCTCATTTCGCTCACCGTCTTGGTGAGTATGTTTTGGATATGCTTGTAGCTATATGCCCGTCTGTTCGAGTTGCGGAGGAACTCCCAGTAGGAGATGTCGAAGGATGCGCCATAGAGGTGGCTGGTTGTGTCCCTTGTGGCGTTCTTGTTGCCTTTCCGCAGGCGTTTCTGGCTCTCCTCCGTGCGCAAGGCGGAGGTCAGGTAGAGCGAGTAGGCGGGTTGTTTCTTCTCCTTCAGTTTTTGTTGGAACCGATCGCATAGCTCGTTCAGCACCTTGAACGCCTCAGGCGTCAGGTATGGGTAGGAATATTTAGCTGTTTTCTTCACGTAGTAGGTGGAGTCCGGCACGTAGACTAATGCTCCGCAAGCCACTAGGGAGTCGCGGTCGGCGAGGAAGTCCGCGTTTTTCCGGTAAGGAGGGTTGAGCCCCATCTCCTTGCCCGCCGCGATGTGCATTTTGTTCGGGTCGCGGAGGAAGCGGCTTTTCTTCAGGGAATAGATTTGGCTCCATCGGTGTCTCGGGCGTTGCTGGCCGTTCGGTTCGTTCAGAGGCTCGTCCGCCTTGAGCTCCGTGTCGGCGGACACGTTGTCGGAAAAGAAGTCGCATCCCCCTAGGAAGAGAGGGAAGAGCAAAAGCAATAATATGTGCCGTAAAAGCCTCATCCTTAATCCTTTCTGAACATTTTAGCTTGGTAGGAGGCGACCAATGCGCCCTCCTCGTTCCTGATTTCCGCCATATAGATGGCTATTGTCCGTTTGAGGGAGATCTCCTTCGCCTCCACGGTGAGTACGCCGGAGGAGACCGCCTTGATGTAGTCGATGTGTCCGTCTAAAGAGACCGCCGTCTTCCCGCGGGAGTTCGCTGCGGCCGCCACCACATAGTCCGCCAAGGTATAGAGCGCGCCGCCTTGTACGGAACCGACTCCGTTCAGGTGGAAATCCTTGATCTCCATCCTGCCCGTCGCATGTCCCTCCGACGCACTCAGCAGTTCCACGCCGATGTATTGCACAAATTTATCGTTCTTCAACGCAGACAATGCACCCTCTGTATAATCCATAAATAAAAAAAATTAAAGTGGTTCATAAAAAAATCATCCTCTCGCGGGGGGAGGGGAGCCGATGTAAGGTTCCGCATTCGTCCCGCATAGCCGGCTGTCCAGTCGGCAACCACGTGTTTGTCGCACTAAATCTCCTTCGAGTAGCAACGGCGGCGGATATACGGCTCCTGCTCGTAGTTGCGCCAGATGCGCACCGCGTTGGTGTTGCTTTCCAATTGGGGGTTCGTGATGGCATATTTGAACCCGTTGTCGATGTATGCTTGGGTCATCTTCGTGTAATATAGCGCATGGATACCACGTTTTTGCCAGTCCGGATGCACACCATTCAAGTACAAGTCGATGGTGTCATTCTCATGTAACGCCTTGAGTATGTGGACGAAGCCTAGCGGCAAGACCTTCCCTTTGGCTTTCTGGAACGCCTTGGAGAGTGTCGGCATGCTCACACCGAAGGCCACCACGTCGTCGTGCTCATCCAGCACGAAGCAGACGTATTTAGGGTTGACGAAGCTGAAATAAGTCTTGATCAGCGAATCGATCTCCTTGTCCGATAGCGTCGCGTAACCGTACAGGTCCTTGAAGGCCTCGTTCAGCACGTGGAACATGGCTTTCCCGTATTTTTTCAGGTCCTTCTTCTTGTCGAAGAATACAGCCCTCACATTGTACCTTTGGGCGATGCCCTCGCTGACGATCTTTACCTTCTCCGGTATTTCCGACACCTTGATGCGGTACTGCACCCAATCCTCGTCCTTGTTGAAGCCCAATTGTTCCAGCATGGTAGGATAGTACGGATAATTATATATGTTGGCGATGGTCGGCATCTTGTCGAATCCGTCGACCAGAAGGCCTTCCTTGTCCATGTCGTTGAAGCCGAGCGGTCCCTGTATTGTCTTCATGCCTTTCGACAGTCCCCATTCGATGACTTGGTCGATCAAGGCGCGTAGCACATCGATGTCTTCGATGAAGTCCAGCCATCCGAAGCGGACCTTGTTGCCCCACTTTTCGTTGGCCACTTTATTGATGATGCCGGCCACTCTGCCGACCAGTTCGCCGTCTTTGTAGGCCAACCAGTACTCCGCCTCGCAGTGGTCGAATGCGGGATTAGTCTCTTTCCTCAGGACGTTCATCTCGTCGAATTCCAATGGCGGCACCCAATAGGCATTGCCCTTGTACAACCTTTCCGGGAAGCGGATGAAGGCCTTCAGATCCTTCTTGTTTTCGACTTTTTTTATTTCAATCATTGACATACGTTGACCTATTCATGTTCGCGAATTTACTCTTTTTTTTATTCTTTGTATACTTATTCGGTAACAAAGCGAAGAAAAAGGGGGATAAGAGTGGGGAGTTCCGTGTCGGAATTGTGGCGAATATCCTCATGTGCGTGTGAGGGGCGAAAAGTGAGGCTTGGAAGATTTTAGAAAAAAATAATGCTATGTTTTTTTTAATCAGTGGAAAATGAGTATATTTGCAAACTGAAATTTAAAAGATTAAGTACGTTATATAAACAAAGTATTTGAGATGACTAAAGCAGATATCGTTAACGAGATTTCAAGGACAACAGGAATTGAAAGAGAAGATGTTTTGAAAGTGGTAGAATCTTTCATGCGTGAGGTGAAGAGATCCTTATCTAAGAGTGAGGATGTTTATTTGAGAGGTTTCGGTTCTTTCATTGTAAAGGCTAGGGCTGAGAAGACGGCAAGAAACATCTCAAAGAAGACTTCCATTATTATCCCGGCGCACAATATCCCAGCGTTCAAGCCAGCGAAGACCTTCATGAACGATGTGAAGAAGACGGCAGTTAAGGACGGAAAGAAGAAATAATCATAATATTAGTAATTTTAAATTTTAACAATTATGCCAAGCGGAAAGAAGAGAAAGAGACATAAAATGTCTACTCACAAACGCAAGAAGAGACTGAAGAAGAATCGTCATAAGAAGAAATAACGGTCTTTAGTTGCGAAAAGAGACGAAAGAACAAACTTAAGGCAAGACCTGAGTTTGTTCTTTTTATATTTTAAAAAAATTTATGTTATGAGTAGCGAATTAGTAATTGATGTTCAAGCCTCGGAAATATCCATCGCCCAACTGGATGACAAGAAGCTGGTTGAGGTGAACAAGGATAGACGAGACAGTAAATTCTCCGTTGGCGACATATACCTCGCCAAGGTGAAGAAGCTGATGCCAGGACTCAATGCGGCGTTCGTTGACGTGGGCTACGAGAAGGGAGCCTTCCTGCACTACCAAGATTTGGGGCCTCATTTCCTGACGTTGAATTCGTTCATGAAGGATGCCCTGAGCGGGAAGAAGAAAGGGCTTACCCTCTCACGCTATCAGATCCAGAAGGAAATCCAGAAGGGCGGACAGATCGCCGACCTGCTCACACCCGGGCAGGAGGTGCTCGTGCAGATCGCCAAAGAACCGATTTCCACCAAAGGGCCTAGACTGACGGCGGAGATATCCATCGCGGGCAGGTTCCTTGTGCTGATTCCGGGGGCGGACAAGGTGTTCGTTTCCCAGAAGATTAAGTCGAACGAGGAGCGGAATCGTATCAAACAGCTCGTCAGGAGCGTGAAACCCAAGAATTTCGGTGTCATCGTGCGCACCGTGGCGGAGGGTAAGACGGTCGACGACGTGAACGCGGAGATGCAGACGCTCGTGCAGCGTTGGGAAGCCAGCGTGGCGAAGATGAGCAGTGAAGGCAAGTTGCCCAAGCTGATTTATGAGGAGTTCGGACGTACGGTCGCCATCCTCCGTGATATCTTCAATCCATCGTTCGAGAACATTTACGTGAACGACAAGGTTGTCTACAACGAGGTGTTGGAGTACGTGAGCGAAATAGCTCCCGAGAAGAGGAACATCGTCAAGCTGTACACGGGCGACGCTCCTATCTTCGACCATTTCTCCGTCACCAAGCAACTGAAGTCGCTTTTCGGTAGAATCGTCTCCTTCAAGAACGGGGCTTATCTCATCATCGAGAAGACGGAAGCGATGCATGTCGTGGATGTCAACAGCGGCAACAAGTCGAAGGCCGGCAACGACCAAGAGGCGAACGCCATCGAGGTGAATCTGGCGGCGGCAGATGAATTGGCCAGACAGTTGAGGCTGCGCGACCTGGGTGGTATCATCGTGGTCGACTTCATCGATATGACCAAGGCGGAGAACCGACAGGCCCTGTATGACAGGATGAAGGCGAACATGCAGAATGACCGAGCAAGACATAACATCTTGCAGCTCAGTAAGTTCGGTCTGATGCAAATCACACGTCAGCGAGTGCGTCCGGAGATGCACATCAACACGGAGGAGGTTTGTCCTACGTGTATGGGAAAGGGAGTTTCCCAACCTTCTATCTTATTTGTGGACGCATTGGAGAGTAAGATAGATTATCTTGTAAACATCTTGCATGTCAAGAGTTTCAAACTTTATGTCCACCCTTACGTGGCGGCTTATATCAACAAAGGTCTTCCGTTCTTCACGCTGAAGTCTAAATGGAGCAGGAAGTACCATTGTTCCTTCAAGTTGGTTCCGTCACAGAATTTCGCGTTCCTTCAGTATCAGTTCTACGACGAGAAAGGCAACGAGGTGGACTTGACAGAGGAGTCTGAAACGATTCACGAGAGCGAAGAGTAGATTCGTCATCCCGTAGTCGCAGCTCTGAAAGAACATCGGGCGGCGCTCTCACATCCGTGATGGCGCCGCCCTTTTTATTGTCACATGGCGCGATCCGTCATCTGACCGATCACACAAGGTATCGCCTGCTATTTTTTGTCGCTTTTGTCCTATGATTTTATATGGAACGTTATAGGTAACGTATAGGTTGAGTTCACGTCTTTCCCATTGTGTTGTGCCGGGATCCATTTAGGCATATTCTTCACCACCCTGATGGCTTCCTCGTCCAGTATGGGATCGGCACTTCTTATTACCTTAATCTCATCGATGGAACCATCCTTCTTTATTGTGAACTTCACGTATACCCTTCCTTCGAGTGATTTATCCAAGGCTTTCTCCGGGTATTTAATGTTTTCCCTGAGATATTCCATCAGCTTTTTCTGTCCTCCGGGAAACTCAGCCTTCTTCTCGACTATCACAAAAACTTGATCCTCATCTTCTTCCCCCATATCCTCAGTTCGGGGCATTTCTTCTGTGGCGACAATGACCTCCTCCCGGACAGGTGAGGCATTTTTCTGGTCTGCCGAGTACGCTAAGAGCGACCCTGCCATAAGTGATAAAAGCAATAGTTCCTTTTTCATGATGCATTCGAATTATAATTATATACAAATATAGTTTTTATTTTTGATTGTGGGATGGCAGTTCCGTTCGTGGACGCTTGCCAGTCCGTTGTCATTCCTTCCCCGTCATGGGAAAACTAGGGGAGGGGGCAAGTTTTCGCTTCCGCGATCAGCTTATTCGGCATTGTTTTTCTTCCGCTATTCATCCGCTGAATTGTTCAGCTTAAATTCGATAGGGAGGAGGACTTTCGAGCTCATGGGTTGTCCATTCCTTTGGGCGGGAATCCATTTAGGCATACGATACGCCACCCGGATGGCCTCCATGTCCAATAAGGAATGAACCCCTTCCTTTATGTTCACGTCGGCGATGGAGCCATCTTCTTTCACGGTAATACTCAGGAGTACAGTTCCTTCGATGTATCCATCTATGGCCCCCTTCGGATATGACATGTTGGCACGGATGAATTTCTTCATTTCCTCTTCCCCGCCAGGGAATTTTGCCTTCGTCTCGACTATGACCATTATGATGTCATCGTCGTCATCATCATCAGTTGAAAAGTACATATCCTTCCCAGTCACCTCCGTATTAGAGGCGGCCAATGATCCCGCAAAAGACTGCCCAACCATGAGCAATAAAAGCAATAATTCTTTCTTCATGATAATCTCTCTTTTTGTAATTTTTCACTGCGCATTGATGTTCTCTTTTTCTCTTCAATTCCCATCCAGCTTGAAAGATACAGGTACATTAAAGTAGGAAGAAACGGCCTTCCCATGGCATCTGGCTGGAATCCAGTCCGGCATATTCTTCACCACCCTGATGGCCTCCTCGTCCAATAGGGGATCAACACCTCTACTCACCATAGCGTCGACGATGGAACCATCCTTTCTTACGACGAACCTTACTAAAACCCGGCCTTGGATACCTTCATCCATGGCCTTCTCAGGATATTCTATGTTCTCGGCAAGGTACAACATTAGTTCTTTCGTCCCACCAGGGAATTCGGCTTTCTTCTCAACCTTGAGATAAATTTCGTCGTAACCACTCTCCTCGTCATTATTCTCCTCGTCATCGTCCCAGGAGTAAGAATCCGCAAAGTTCGGGTCTGTGAAATCCGGGTCTCCAAAGTCTGAGTCCGCAAAGTCAGGGTCCATGAATTCAGGGTCCTCGGGGTCTGGCATCAGTACGGGATAGTTATCCACTATCTGCGCATCCCGGTCGGGAAGAGTTTCCTGATTCTTCCTTCGCAAGTCCGAGCAAGCGACGAGAGAACCAACCATGAGCAATATGAGCAATGTTTTCCTTTTCATGAGACCTCTATTTTATTCGACGGATCTGTGGTGTATTTGCAAAAAAACATTTGCCTCGCGGGAGCCGTTCGCGCCCTGCGGTTTCTGTTCCCTACGGGAGATGGCTTTACAAATATAAAAATATGAATCAATTCAAAAAAATATTACCTTTGGGAATTTCTATGGCGCCGACAAAAAGCGAGTTCCGTTTGTCCTTGTCGGATAGATTGAGGTACGGATATTCAAGTGATAATAATACAATAAAGGGCTTATGATCAGGAGACTAACATTGCTGGTTACGTTGCTATGCGTGCATGCTTTCGCATCCGCAGTCAATTATCTCACCTTCACGGCGGAGGAAGAGAACTCCTCGTTCGGTATCGCGACCGTAGGGAATATGTCGCCGGACATCCAATACTCGTTAGATGACGGGCAGACGTGGGTGCAGCTTCGCGTGGGCGATGCCGTCACCTTGAAGCAGGTGGGAGACAAAGCGTTGCTGCGGGGAAATCATCCGTATGGCTTCTCCTCCAGTCCAAACAGCTACGCCAACTTCACTATGACGGGTTCCATCGCCGCGAGCGGAAGCGTGATGAGCCTGATCACGGACGAAGGGGAGTGCGATAAGATTCCGAGCGTGTATTGTTTCTACCAACTCTTCTATGATTGCGCCAGCCTGACGCAGGCGCCTGAACTCCCCGCCACAGAACTGGCGGCAAGATGTTACATGTCCATGTTCTGGAACTGCACCCGTCTGACGAAGGCGCCGGCTCTTCCTGCCACTAAGATGGTTACGTCATGTTACGATGGCATATTTATGGGTTGCACCGCTCTGACGCAAGCGCCCGAGCTGCCCGCCATGGATTTGGCTGATGGCTGCTATGGAGGAATGTTCGATGGTTGCACCGCTCTGACACAGGCGCCCGAGCTGCCCGCCACGGATCTGCCCATCTATTGCTACGTGCTGATGTTCACCGGCTGCACCAGCCTGACACAAGCCCCTGAACTGCCCGCCACGGAGCTGTCGGAGGGTTGCTACTACGGGATGTTCAATGGATGCGCCAGCCTGACGCAGGCGCCTGAACTGCATAATACGGATGTGCGGGCCGACTCCTGCTGCAACAGGATGTTCGATGGTTGCAGTAACCTTTCGCTGATCAAGGTGAACTTCACGGAATGGACTCGATGGACGAGAGCATGGGTTTCGGGTGTCGCTCCGACGGGCACCTTTGTTTGTCCAAAATCATTGGCTGAGGAGTATGGTGAGAATAGGATCCCGGAGGGCTGGAGGGTGGTGGAGCCTGAGGAGTGGACCTCCACGCGAAGTGTTGATGCGGCGCATTGCGACATCTGGAGCGAAGGCCTTTCCATCTTCGTGCGCAATGCTGAGGGTTTGGTCGCGGTCTATAATCTCAACGGACAATTGCTCCGCACCGCACAATGCGCGGCCGACGAGACGGTCCGCTTCGCCGTGCCTGCGGAGGATGTGTATGTTGTCAAGACAAGCAGGAAGAGTGTAGAAGTGGCCGTCGGGATGTAGGGAACATTGGTTCATATATTCAAGATTAAAAACCATGGGGGCGTCATGCTGTGGCGCCCCTTTGTTGCGATTTATATTTACTATTTAGCTATTTACGATTTACTATTTGTTGTTTGCTGATTTACGATTTAGCCATTTACTATTTACTATTTTAGGGCATGGCACGCAATTATCATACCCTGCTTCTAAACGTAATTGTTGTCGGCACAAGACACTAATACGGATAACGCGGTTCATCATATTGAAATTCTTTTTATCTTTGTAAACGAAATGTTATGTCAATCGTAACATATTGGTCACGACAGGGATATTTCCGCTGGATAAGAAAGATGTTATATAATAAAAATAATTAATGGTACTTATGACAAGAAAAATTACGCTATTTTTGACGCTACTATGCGTTTATTGTTTCGCCTCCGCGGCCGACTACCTCACCTTTACCGCTTGGGCAGATCATTCTTCCATCAAGTTAGTTAACAGCAAGACTCCCGAGAGTATAATTGCTCCTAGGATTGTACAGACGAAAGACACTTTCTACACAATAGATGGGGATACCACCTTCAGGGAAACCAACAAACCAAACGTCCAATACTCCATAGACGGTGGAACCTCATGGAACGACCTAGCCGGCGACAGTGCGATCGTGTTGGAGAATGAGGGAGACAAGGTGCTGTTGAGGGGAAACAATCCGGAGGGATTCTCAAAAAGCACTACGATCCGTTCCTATTTCTCCATGACCGGCTCCATCGGCGCGACCGGTAGTGTGATGAGCCTGATAGACGACACGGGCGAAACCACAGCTATTCCGAACAACTACTGTTTCTATAGCCTGTTCGAGAATTGCACCAGTCTATCGAAGGTCCCCGACCTCCCCGCCAGCCAGTTGATGGCGAATTGCTACATGAATATGTTCAGTGGTTGCACCGGCATATCGCGGGCCCCTGAACTTCCCGCCACCACCTTGGATGTCGAATGCTACAAGGGAATGTTCAGTGGTTGCACCTCCCTGGCGCAGGCTCCTGAACTTCCCGCCGCCATGTTAGCTAAGAGTTGCTATTACAGTATGTTTAAAGGTTGTACGGCTATGACGCAGGCCCCGGCGCTTTCCGCCACCACTTTGGCTGAACATTGCTGCGAGGAAATGTTCAAGGGTTGCACCAGCCTGACGCAGGCGCCTGAACTTCCCGCCACTACCTTGGATGTCGAATGCTACAAGGAAATGTTCGGTGGATGTGCCGGCCTGAAGCAGGTTCCTACGCTTTCCGCCACCACATTAGCTAAAAGGTGCTATTACAGAATGTTTAGTGGTTGTACATCTCTGACGCAGGCCCCAGCGCTTTCCGCCACCACTTTGGCTGAACATTGCTGCGAGGAAATGTTCAAGGGTTGCACCAGCCTGACGCAGGCGCCTGAGTTCTTCGACATCCCATTGGTTGAATCTTGCTACATCAGGATGTTCAGCGGTTGTACGTCT